>CAWIJM010000031.1:0-84480 GCA_963836445.1 uncultured Actinomycetes bacterium | reverse complement strand
CGTTCGTGTTCGTGCGTTCTCCGACGACGAGGAAAGACGTCTCCTGGTGGAAGGGGACGTGGCTGTAGATCGACGCGCAGCCGGGCTCGTGGACTGGATGCCACTCGCACAGCAGGGCACGGTCTCTCGTCGTCTCGACGACGCGCCGCAGGTGTTCGGGCGTCGTGCCGCAACAGCCGCCGACGATGTTGACGCCGAGCTCGCTCGTGAACCGATCGTGCGCCTCGGCCAGCTCGTCCGGCGTGAGGTCGTAATGCGTCTTTCCGTCGACCACCGACGGCAGGCCCGCGTTCGGCAGGGCCGACAGGAACGTCCACACGTGTTGTGACAGGTGCCGGAGGTGCTCGGTCATCTCGCCCGGGCCCGTCGCGCAGTTCAGGCCGATCACGTCGGGCCGTAGCGCCTCGAGCGTCGTCAACGCGGCTCCGATCTCGGTGCCGACCAGCATGCGCCCCGTCAGCTCCACCGTGACCTGCACCATGAGCGAAACCTCACCGCCCGGGCCGCGGCCATCGCGTGGCGGGCGGCGACGATCGCGGCCTTGCCCTGGAGCAGGTCGTACACGGTCTCGATGAGCAGCACGTCCACCCCGCCGGCGAGCAGTCCCTCGACTTGGGTCCGGTAGCCGTCGCGCAGTTCGGCGAAGCCGATCGCCCCCCGCGAGGGGAGCTTGGTGCCCGGGCCGATGGAGCCCACCACCCACCGGGGACGATCCGGCGTCGCGTAGCCGGTAGGCGACCTCCTTGGCGATGCCGGCGGCGGCCTCGTTGAGCTCGTACGTCTTCTCGGGGATTCCGTACTCGGCTAGCACCACAGGGAACGACCCGAACGTGGCCGTCTCCACCGCGTCGACACCGACCTCGAAGAACTCCCGGTGCATCTCGGCGATGAGGTCGGGCCGGCTGAGCACCACGTGCTCGTTGCACCCCTCGAGCTCCGGACCGCCGAAGTCGTCGGGTCCGAGGTCCTGGTCCTGCACCCACGTCCCGAACGCGCCGTCGAAGATCAGGACGCGATCACGGACGGCGGCGAGGAAATGGACATCGGGTTGGCGAGCGCCGCTCGGGGACAGGCTATCGCGGAGCGCCTCCGGTGCCGCCCGGCCTGTCACTTTCGCGTGATCTTCGTTGCGCGTCGGAGCGCCCGGAGCGGAGGACCGAGCCGGCTGTGCAACACCGCGTCCCGGAGCCGGAGGCGGCGGGCCCGGCGGCAGCCGGACACCGTTGTTCGCCCCTTGGCGAGGACGACGATGAACTCGACGTCGTCCTCGTTCTCGGGCGGCGCGAAGGCGAGGAGCTCGAAGTCGAGGCCGAACTTCTCGCGCACGGCGACGAAGAACTCGAGGAACGTGTCCGGTTGCCAGCAGTGGAAATGGATGCTGTACCCGTCGGACATGTAGCTCTCGACGTAGCCCTCTAGCTCGCCCGGTTGGACATGGTCGACATTATGCGCCCAATTGACGTAGTGGTCGCGCCGCTGGTCACGGCGCCCTCCTCGTGGTCGCGTAGGAGGTGATCGACGCTCGTCAGCTCGCGGTCGCTGTCGAATGTGCGGCGCTGGTCCGGGAGTCCCAGGTATACCACCCCGCCGGGCTTGAGGACCCGTTCGAACTCCAGTAACCCCGCGATCGGGTCCTCGAGGTGCTCGAGCAGGTGGTTGGCGATCACGAAGTCGAGCGACGAGTCGTCGAACGCGTGTCAGGTCCTCGGCGCTTCCGATGACGTCGACCGGAGCCAGGTCCTTGTCGGCCAGCTCCGGGTACTGCCGGCGTTGCTCCTCGACCGTCAGCCGGTCGACGTAGCGGACACGAGCCTCGCCGGTGAAGCCCCAGCGGCACGTTGAGGGCGCCGATCTCGATGCCGTCACCCCGGAGCCAGGCGCTCAGGCGCCGCCGCTTGTCCACGCTGGCAGAGGCTACGCAAACGGCAGGATGGCCGTCCGTTCGGGAAATCCGGCTTCAGTCCGGGCCTCAGTGTGACGATTTTTCGCGCAGTTGGGCACACCTGTCACACTGTCCCCTCTGCCCTCAACGTCCACATCTCTAACGTCTCTTTCCCCGGAGTCGACTGATGGACCGCAAGACTCGACGGCTGCGGCGCATCCGCTTCCGGTCCCGCCGCACGAAGCTCGTCGCCGGCGCCGCGCTCGCAGCCGCGTCGGTGAGCGTGCTGGCCGCAGCCGCGTTCGGCCAGCAGGGGCAGGGGCCGTCGCCGAAGCCGGAGCCCAAGGTGGACAAGGTCGACCTCACCGCGGGCCCGGCGCCGGTCGACGCCGGATGGGAAGGCCAGGTCGGCACCGACGCCAATCTCGTCGGCGTTCAGTGGGACGGCGACCCCGGCGCCCAGTTCACGGTCGAGGTCCGGGACCAGCACGGAAGCTGGCGGAAGGTGTCCGACATCGAAGCCGTCGACAACGGCCCGGACCCCGGCTCGAAGGAAGCTGCCGCCGTCGCCAAGGTCGCTCCCGAAGAACATCACCGAGCCGGTGTGGGTGGGCAAGCACGTCACCGGCGTCCGGGTCCGGCTCGACGACGGCACGGCGCAGGACGTCAAGCTCCACGTCGTCGACTCGACCACCGGCAAGAAGCCGGAGACGAGCGTCGAGTGCACAATCCCGGATCGCCGCCGTCCACCGCCCGCCGGTCCCGAGCGCGCCGACGCCGTCGGTGCCGGCCGGTGGCCCGGGCAGCCCCCCCCCGTCGACGACGACGACCACCACGTCCCAGCCCGCGGACAGGCGCTGGGCCTCGGGCAGGGGCTGGCTGCGGCGCGCTCGCGACGCCTGGCGGTGGCGTTCATCGTGCGCCGTCGCCGCCTGCTCGCGGTGCTCGTCGTCGCCGTGGTCGCGGTCGGGGTCGCCTGCGCGCCGACGAAGGATGGTCCGCCGGCGCGGGGGCTCCGGATGAGATCGTGCCCCGGTCGAGCTGGGCGCCCGACCTCCCGTGGAACTGGGACGCGTGCCCGGGCGGGCCCGAGTACACGTACGTCGGCACCGCGATCGTGCACCACACGGTGAACAGCAACGTCTACGGGCCCGGCGACAGCGTCGGGATCATGCGCGGGATCTGGGCGTACCACGTCCAGTCGCTCGGGTACTGCGACATCGCGTACAACTTCATCATCGACAACTACGGCGTCCCGTTCGAAGGCCGGCTGGGTGGCATCGACCAACCGGTCATCGGCGCCCACGCGATCGGCGCGAACACCGGCACGACCGGGATCGCGATACTCGGGACGTTCAGCTCGGTCACCACCGTCGAACGGAGCGCTCGGCACGCTGGAGAACCTCATCCGCTGGAAGCTCAAGATCCACGGCGTCGACCCGTTCGACGATCCGGCGGCCGACATCCTCGGGCACCGCGACACGTCCTCGACGGAGTGTCCGGGCCACGCGTTGTACGACTACCTGCCGTACACGCGCCACTACGTGAAGCTCTACTGGTAGCGCGGCCGGTCCGATCCAGCGGCGTCCGCCGACCCGGACTCCCTGGTCGGCGCGTGCAGGAGTTCGCGATCGCCGGAGCTGTCGCCGTAGGCCCACAGGAACGCCGGCCCGGCGTCGGAGGCAGTCGCCCCGAGCCACTCGTCGAGCCGCCGCACCTTCTCGGCGCCGCGCACGTTGGGTCGGACGAGTTCGCCCGTCAGCCTCCCGTCGTCGCCGACGGCGAGCTCGGTGGCGAGCACGGCGGCGAACCCGAGCCGCGCGGCGATCGGGTCGAGGTAGCTCGTGAACGAGGCGGACACGATCACGAGCTCGTGCCCCTGGTTCCGGTGCCACGCGACCCGCTCGACGACGTCGGCCCGCAGATGCCGGGCCACGACGTCGTCGGCGAACTCGGCGGCCACGGCGGCGATCCGGCCGGCGTCGTAGCCGGTGAGCGTGTGGTGCACGAGCGCGACCTTCGCCGCGTCCCGCCGCTCGTCGTCCAGCGCCGCCCGGACGAGCCGCGGGCTGATCGCGAGCAACGCCCGGGTGAGCCGCGTGCGCCCGACCACGGCACGGAGGAACGGCACCACGTTGTCGCGCGTCGAGAGGGTCTTGTCGAAGTCGAACGCCGCGACGACGTGCTCACCGCCGTGGCGCCTCGTGCATCGTCAGAGCGGGAGCTTGCGGAACAGCGGGCGCGGCACGTGGCGCAGAACGGTCATCACCCAGCGCAGCGCCGGCGGCACCCACATGATCTCGGACCCGCGCTCCATGCCCCGCACGATCGCATCGGCGACCGCCTCCGGCGTCGTCGCCAGCGGCGCGGGATCGAGACCTTCGGTCATCTTCGTGTGCACGAAGCCCGGCCGCACGATCATCACCGACGCGCCCGTGCCCACGAGCGCGTCGCCGAGGCCCTGGAAGAACGCGTCGAGGCCCGCCTTCGTCGACCCGTACACGAAGTTCGACCGGCGGGCGCGCTCACCGGCGACGGACGAGAGCACGACGATGGTCCCGTGCCCCTGGGCCCGGAGCCGGTTCGCCACCGGGACCGCGACGCCGACCGGATCGAGGTAGTTCACGCGGGCGATCTCGACGGCGGCGGCGCCGTCGCGCTCGGCTCGGCTCTGCTCGCCGAGCACGCCGAACGCGACCAGCACGAGGTCGAAGTCGCCGAACCGGTCGAACACGCCGTCGACGAACGCGTCGTGCGTGTCGAGGGCATCGGCGTCGAACGGCACCGCCTCGATCGTCACGTTCGGGCGCCCGGCGGCGAGCTCGCGGAGCTCCTTCACCTCGGCGTCGAGGGCGTCGGGCCGCCGCGCCGCGAGCACGACCGTCGTCGCCCGCCGCGCCACGAGCTCGCGCACCGTGGCGAGCGCGATCTCCGAGCCGCCCCCGAGGACGAGCACGGACTGGACCGAGCCGAGCGAGTCCTTCACGGCCGCGTCACAGCAGCCCGATGCGGCGGGCGAGGTCGGACTGGAGGACGTCCGACGGGTCGACGCGCGCCCGCACCTCCCGCAGCCGGTCCAGCTCCGGGTACATCGCCGGCACGAGCTCGGGGCGCAGCCGCGAGTCCTTGGCGAAGTAGACGCGCCCGCCGGCGTCGGCGACGAGGCGGTCGAGCTCGTCGAGGAGCGGGGCCAGGCCCCGCGGGCCGGCCGGGATGTCGAGCGCGAGCGTCCAGCCCGGTGTCGGGAACGACAGACGGGCCGGGGTTGCCGGGCCCGAACCGCTTGAGCACGGCGAGGAACGACGCGCACTGCGCGCCGCTCAGCTTCTCGAGCGTGCGGCGGACGGTCTCGTGCTCGTGGTCGGGGACGACGTACTGGTACTGCACGAACCCGCGGCTGCCGTACATGCGGTTCCAGTCGCGCACGCCGTCGAGCGGGTGGAAGAACGACCGGATCGATTCGACGTGGCCGCGCTTCTCGTGCGGGTAGTGCCGGAACCAGACCTCGTTGAACGCGCGCATCGTGAGCCGGTTCACCAGGCCGTTCGGCACCCACGCCGGCGCGGCGAGGCGCGTGTGCGGCTCGTACTGCCGGGCCGTGCTGCGCCGCTTCGGCGGCAGCTCGTCGAGCGGCGCGTGGTCGCCGCGCAGCAGCACCGACCGCCCGAGCGCGGCGCCGCCGGACAGGCAGTCGATCCACGCGACCGAGTACCGGTACGCGTCGTCGCCGCTCCGGAACCGGGCCATGGCGTCGTCGAGGTCGGACGCCCGCTCGGTGTCGACGGTGACGAACGCGGTCTCGATCGGGATCAGCCGGAAGGTCGCCTCGGTGACGACGCCGGTGAGGCCCATCCCGCCGGCCGTGGCCCAGAACAGCTCGGGATCGTCGTCGGGCCCGACCTCGTGCACGCCCTTCGGCGTGCGCAGCGTGATGCGCTCCACGTGGTTGGCGAAGCTGCCGTCCACGTGGTGGTTCTTGCCGTGGATGTCGGCGGCCAGCGCCCCGCCGACGGTGACGTAGCGGGTGCCGGGCGTCACGGGCACGAACCAGCCGCGGGGCATGAGCAGGCGCAGCAGCGCGTCGAGGCTCGCGCCCGCCTCGACCCGGATCACGCCCCGGTCGAGGTCGAGGTCGAGCACCCGGTCGAGCGAGGTGGCGTCGATCACCGACCCGCCCGCGTTCTGCGCCGCGTCGCCGTAGCTGCGTCCGAGCCCGCGGGCGATCGCGCCGCGCCGGCCCGGGTGCTCGAGGACGTCGTCGACGTCGTCGACCGTCTCGGGCGCGACGACGCCGGCGGCGGTGGGCGCGGTCCGCCCCCATCCCGTCAGCAGCCTTCGGGGCTCGGGCGTCGCGGGTTCAGCCGGCATGGACTCCGATGGCGAAGGTCGCCAGCCAGACCAAGCCGAGTACCTGGAGCATGCGGTCGCGCAGCACGACCTCCTCGGGCGCGCCGCCGCCTCCCTGCTCGACGGTGAGCGCGTACCGGAGGATGGCGAGCACGAACGGGACGATCGAGAGGCGGAACCAGAACGTGTTGCCCACCTCGGCGGCGCGCTCGAACGCCCACAGCGCGTACCCGGTGATCGCGACGCCCGACGTGACCGCGCGCACGTAGTTGAGGAAGGAGTCCGAGTACTCGCCGAGTGTCTGTCGATGCCCGGCCGACGACTCGCCGAGCTCGGCCAGCTCGGCGTGACGCTTGCCGGCGACGATGAACAGCGAGCCGGCGCCGACCACGATGAGGAAGAAGTTCGACAGCTGGACGTCGGTGGCGTAGCCGCCCGCGATCGCCCGCAGGCCGAAGCCGGCCGCGACGCACCCGAGGTCGAGGACGGGCTCGTGCTTGAGCCAGAGCGTGTACGACACGGTGACGACGACGTACGCGGCGACCACGGCGAGCAGGCGGCCGTTGTTCAGCGGCGCCGAGACGGCCAGCGCGAGCACGATCAGGACGACCGCCGTGACCTTGGCCTGGGCGGTCGTGATGAGCCCCGCCGCGATGGGGCGGTTCCGCTTCGTCGGGTGCTGGCGATCCGCCTCCGCGTCCATCGCGTCGTTCAGGAAGTACGTGCCGCTCGCAGCGAGGCAGAACGCGACGAACGCGATCATCGTCCGCCCGAGCTGGTCGGGCTCGGTGAGCACCCCCGCCGCGCCGGGCGCCGCGAACACCAGCACGTTCTTCACCCACTGCTTCGGCCGCGCCTCGCGCAGGAAGCTGCGGACGATTGAAGGCCGGCGCCCGGTCTCCGGCGCCTCGGCTCCGGGCGTCGGTGCCGGCCGCTCGGAGGCGACGGACATCGCCCGACAGCGTACTTGTATGCGTCCTCTACGCTTCGGCGGATGAGTGCCGCGCCTCGGAAGGTGTACACGCGCACCGGCGACGACGGAACCACCGGGCTGTTCCACGGCGGGCGAGTCGAGAAGGACGCGCCCGGTCCGGCGGCGTACGGCGACGTCGACGAGGCCGTCTCCGCGCTCGGTCTCGCCCGGGCCCTGACGGAACCGGGGACGGAGCTCCACGGTCTGCTGCTCCGCCTGCAGCGCGAGCTGTTCGTCGCCGGCGCGGAGCTGGCGACCGACCCCGCCAAGCGCGACCGGCTCGAGCCCGGCGTCTCGCGGGTGACGCCCGAGATGGTCGCCGCCCTCGAGCCGGTCATCGACGACGTCACGACCCGCTTCGATCCTCCCCAGGAGTTCGTGGTGCCGGGTGAGAACCAGCTCGCCGCCGCGCTCGACCTCGCCCGCACCGTCGTCCGTCGCGCCGAGCGCCAGGCGGTCGCCGCCCGCGACGCCGGCTGGCTCGACGACAGCCAGGTCGTCCCGTACCTGAATCGACTCGCCGACCTCGTCTACACGCTGGCACGCTGGCAGGAGCACGGCTTTCGCCCCGTCCGCACCGACGACCGGAACTGAGCAACCGACCAGGAGGCACCCGTGTCGCTCACGTTCACCCTCTCCGCTTCGCCCGTCGATCGCGTCCAGGCCGAGCTGCTCGCCGTGCCCGTCGGCGCCGGCCGCGCGCTCGGGCCGGGAGCGGCGGCCGTCGACGCCGCGCTCGACGGCGACCTCGCCGCGTTCATGGCCGAGGCCGACTTCGACGGCAAGCCGGGCCAGACGCTGGCCGTGCCGACCCGGGGTCGCCTCCGCGCCGCCGCCGCGATGCTCGTCGGCGTGGGCGCGTTCGACGAGATCACTGCCGACGGCCTACGCCGCGCCGCCGCGGCCGTCGCCCGCAAGGCGACGAAGGCGGCGTCGGTGGCGACGACGCTCGTCGACCTTGCCGACGCGGCCGGGATCGAACGTCCCGACGCCGCGCAGGCTGCTCGCCGAGGGTTTCGTCCTCGGCTCGTACCAGTTCCTCAAGTACAAGGGCAACGACGACGCGACCCGGCTGTCGAAGGTGGTCGTCGTCGGCCGGGCGAACGCGCGCGTCGAAGCCGCGCTCGACCGGGGCGCGACCGTGGCGGCCGCCGTCACATGGGCGCGCGACATGGTGAACGAGCCGTCGGGCGCCAAGTCGCCGGCGGCGTTCGCCGACGCGGCGAAGAAGCTCCTGCGCGGCAAGGGCGTCACCGTGAAGGTGATGACCGAGGCGGAGCTCAAGGCCGAAGGGCTCGGCGGCGTGGTGGGCGTCGGTCAGGGCTCCGGCAACCCGCCCCGGCTCGTCAAGGCGACGTACTCGCCGCAGGGCAAGCAGGGCTCGGTCGCGTTCGTCGGCAAGGGAGTGGTCTTCGACTCCGGCGGCCTGTCGCTCAAGACCTCGAGTGGCATGGAGACGATGAAGATCGACATGTCGGGCGCGGCGGCGGTGCTGGCGGCGATGTCGGTGCTGAAGGACCTCGGCGTCAAGGCCAAGGTGACCGCGTACGTGCCGATGGTTGAGAACATGCCCAGCGGGACGGCGATCCGTCCCGGCGACGTCCTCAAGATCCGGAACGGCAAGACGGTCGAAGTGCTGAACACCGACGCCGAGGGCCGGCTCATCCTCGCCGACGCGCTCGCGCTCGCTGCCGAGGACAAGCCGGACGCAGTCGTCGACGTCGCCACGCTCACCGGCGCGTGCATGGTCGCGCTGGGCGACAAGATCGCCGGCCTCATGGGGAACCGCGACACGTGGAACGAGCAGGTCCAGGCGGCCGCCGACGCGGTCGGCGAGCCGGTGTGGCCGCTCCCGATGCCGAACGGAGTACCGCAAGCTCCTCGAGTCCGAGGTGGCCGACCTGCGCAACATCAGCACCGGGAGCTACGGCGGCGCGCTCACGGCCGCCCTGTTCTTCTCGGAGTTCGTCGACGGCGTTCCGTGGGTGCATCTCGACATCGCCGGGCCGGCTCGCGCCGGCGGCGATGACGGCTATCTCGTCAAGGGTGGGACGGGGTTCGCCGTCCGCACGCTCGTCGAGCTCGTCGACCGGTTCAAGAAGCCGGCGCGGAGCCGAACGGCTCACTGAGCGCGATGGCGGGTTCGCGCGTACACGCGCTCCGCGAGCGGTTGCGCGAGCGCAACCCGTTCCCGGAGGGGAGCGCCACGATCGGCCTCTGGCTGATCGTCGCCGGCGTGACCGCCTACCTGTTCCTGGCCGTGTCGGGGCAGGTTCTCGGCAGCGAGAAGTACAGCGCGCTGGCGGTGCTGTGGGTCATCGCGTTCACCGCCGCGCCGGGCTTCTTCCAACCGCTCGAACAGGAGATGGCCGCGCGCGATCGCCGCCCGGCGCGCCCGCCACACGGGGAGCGCCCCGGTCATACAGCGCGGTGCGCTCACCGGCGGCGTGATCGCGGCCGGGCTCGTGATCGTGATCGTCGTCGCCGCGCTCGTCACTCCGCTCGTCGACTCGTTGTTCAAGGGCCAGACGCTGCTGGTCGGCGCGCTGGTGATCATGCTCGTCGGCTACTTCGCCGAGCACATGAGTCGGGGCGTGCTGGCCGGGAACGACCGGTTCGGCCCCTACGGCCTGCTCGTCGGGAGTGAAGGCTTGCTGCGCCTCGCGGCGTGCGTCGTGCTGGCGGTGATCGGCGTCGAGACCGCCGGTCCGTACGGCCTGCTGGTCGCGATTGCCCCGTTCGTAGCCGTGGCGATCGCGCTCCGCGGCCAGAAAGGACTGGTGGAGCCGGGCCCGCCCGCGGCCTGGGCGGAGATCTCGGCCAACATCGGCTTTCTCGTCGCCGGGTCTGCGCTCGCGCTGGCCCTGCTCAACGCGGCGGCCGTCGTCGTGCAGCTGCTGTCGAGCAGCTCCGAGTCGGAGCAGACCAGCTGGATCTTCGCCGGCATGCTCCTGTCTCGCGTCCCTCTCTACTTTTTCCAGGCGATCCAGGCGACGTTGGTGCCGGAGCTGTCCGAGCAGCGCGGCGCGGGTGAGCGGGAGGCGTTTCGCGCCGGTCTCCGCAAGCTCACGCTCGCGGTGATCGTGATCGGCGCCGCGTCCACGATCGGCTCGACGCTGCTCGGGCCGTGGGCCGTGCGCACGTTCTTCGGCAGCGACTTCCAACTCGAAGCCCGTGACATGGCGCTGCTCGGGTTCGGATCGGCCCTCTACATGCTCGCGTTGACCCTGGGACAGGCCCTCATCGCGCTGGAGCACCACGGTCGGTACACGTTCGGATGGGTGGTCGGCGTGATCGCCTTTCTGGTTGCGGTGCTCGTCGGTGGGAGCGATGTGCTCCTCCACGCCGAGCTCGCGTACTTCACCGGATCGATCGCCGCGCTGATCGCCATGGTGGCGCTGCTCTGGCGACCGTTGCGGGAGACGACGGGCCGGGAAGCCGAAGCTCTCTTCGACGCCGTGCGCGCCGAGCCGATCGAACCTTGAGTGCCAGGCGCGCCCAGCGCCCGCTCAGTGATCGGTGGTCGACCCGTCCGCCAGCGTGGCGTGGGGTAGGCAGAGGTCGTCGTACTCGGCGATGACGATCTCGCCCGCGTTCTCGCCGCACGCCGGGCACACGGGGTCGCGGCGCACGTTGAACGTGCGGAACGACTCTTCGAGGGCGTCGTACGCGAGCAGCCGTCCGATCAGCGGGTCACCGAGGTCGAGCGCAACCTTGATCGCCTCGAGGCCCTGGATCGACCCGATGATCCCGGGAAGCACGCCGAGCACGCCGGCCTCGGCGCAGCTCGGCGCCAGCTCGGCCGGCGGCGGCTCGGGCAGCAGGCACCGGTAGCACGGGCCCTCGTAGGGCTTGAACACCGTGACCTGTCCCTCGAACCGGAAGATCGATCCATGGACGACGGGGATGCGCTTCAGCAGCGACGCGTCGTTCAGCAGGTACCGGGTCGGGAAGTTGTCGGTCCCGTCGACGATGACGTCGTAGCCGTCGATGATCTCGAGGACGTTGTCGGCGCCGAGGCGCACGTCGTATGTGACGACGTCGACATCGGGATTGAGCTGCGTGAGCGTCTTCTTGGCCGAGTCGACCTTGCGCTCGCCGATGCGGTCGACGTTGTGGAGGATCTGGCGCTGCAGGTTCGACGAGTCGACGACGTCCATGTCGACGATGCCGAGCGTTCCCACACCGGCGGCGGCGAGGTACATGGCAGCGGGCGAGCCGAGGCCGCCCGCGCCGAGCAGCAGCACCTTGCTCTCGAGGAGCTTCTGCTGGCCGGCCTCGCCGATCTCGGGCAGGAGCACGTGGCGGTGGTACCGGTTGCGCTGCTCTGGCGTCAGGGTCTGCGGCGTGATCCAGGGCCGGCCCTCGTCCTTCCACCGCCCGAACCCGCCCTTCAACGAGGCGACGTCCTTGTAGCCCAGCTCCCGCAGTGTCTCGGCCGCGAAGGCCGAGCGGTTGCCGGCGGCGCAGTACACGACAACCGGCTTGTCCTTCGAGACCTTGTTCTCGACCTGGCTCTCGAGGTGGCCGCGGGGGATGAACACCGAGTCCGGCACCGTTCCCTGCTCGTACTCGTCGAGCTCGCGGACGTCGAGGAAGGTGGCGTCGCCCAGGCCGCCCCTCGGCGTCGGCGGGGTCGATCTCCTGGATGTTCCGCTTGGCCTGGGCAAGCAGGTCGCGGTAGCCGGGCATGGTGAGTCCTCTCGACTTCGGGCTCGGCCGGAGGCCTGTCGTATTTATGATAGCCTCTACTCCATCAAATGCTACCCCGGGGGTCGGGTATTCCAAAGCGCCCCGGCGGCTGGGCGGTCGTCCGCCTCCGCGCGTACCCGACGAATAGCCTCGGGAGCTCGCGAGGGTAGGAGAGTGTCTTGGCGCAGCAGCTGCTCGGGATCGACATCGGCGGCACGGGGATCAAGGGAGCGCCCGTCGATATCGAACGGGGAACGTTGGCCGCCGACCGCTATCGCCTGCTCACGCCGCAGCCCGCCACGCCCGAGGCCGTCGCCAAGACCGTGGGCGAGGTCGTCGGCCATTTCCAGCTCGACGGCCGCGTGGGAGGCACGTTCCCGGCCGTTATCCAGCGACGGCGTCGCGCTGACGGCCGCCAATGTCGACAAGCGCTGGATCGGAACCGATGTGCGGGCGACGCTCGAGCAGGCCACCTCACGGCCCTTCACGGTGATCAACGACGCCGACGCCGCCGGCGTGGCCGAGATGGAGTTCGGTGCCGGCAAGCACCGCATGGGCGTCGTCGTCATGGTCACGCTCGGGACCGGAATCGGGACGGCAGTGTTCGTCGACGGCAAGCTGGTTCCCGAACACCGAGCTCGGCCACATCGAGGTCGGCGGCACGCGACGCCGAGACACGCGCCTGGAAAGGCCCGCGAAAGCAAGGCCCTCTCCTGGAAGAAGTGGGGCGGCCGCGTGAACGCGTACCTGCAGAAGCTCGAGGCGCTCCTCAACCCCGAGCTGATCATCATCGGTGGCGGGATCAGCAAGAAGCCGGAGAAGTTCTTCGGCTACCTGAACACGCGGGCCGAGCTGGTTGCGGCCTAGCTCCGGAACGAGGCCGGCATCATCGGCGCCGCCGCCGCCGCCGAGTACGAGGAGGAGTAGGGTGCCGCGGGGTTGATGCCCCGTTTGCCCTTTTTGCTAAGTTCTCCGCCAACCGGTTTGGGGCCGTGATTAAAGGGGGACAAATGTTCAAGCGGATTGGCGTCGTGCTGACCGGGGCCATGATCGGGGTCGTTGCCCTCGCCGGGCCGGCCTCGTCGCAACCGGAGGCGAGACTCACGCTCCAGATCGACCCCAAGGAGGGGAAGGTCGGCACGCCGATCGATGCCACCGTCCCCCCAGGACTACAAGCAGGAGTGCCTCAGCGGGAACGAGTTCGTCGCGCAGGTCCAGACGCTCGCGGGCCAGCTGATCGGCGGCCAGGACCCGTCGAGCACCATCCCGAACCTGCTGAGAAGCGTGCAGAGCAGCGCCCAGTCTCACGCCGGAGGACCTGAACTTCACGATCCTGTTCGCGCTCGCCTTCGCCGACGTCGCGACCCAGCAGCCGGTGACGGACGAGACGACGGGCCAGCAGGCCACGTCCTTCTGGGACCCGGCGACGGGCAAGGGCACGATCGACACACCCAACGACCATCCCCGGCCCGCGACCTACGCGGTGGCCGCGGTGTGCCTGAGGCTGAAGACGCTCGACGAGATCAATCCGGACGAGGTGGCGCAGGCGCTCCAGAACGTCGATCCCTCCGCCGGACCGGACGCGGTCGGCCAGGCCCTGTTGCTCCCCTCATCAACCAAGAGCCGAGGGTTGCCTGGGCGGCGCTGTATTGCGTGCTCGGTGACAACGGCGAGCCGTGCGGCGGGCCCGTCCGCGGCGGAGGCGGTCACGGCCGAACCCGCGTTCATCGGGTAACGGTCCGGGCTCAGACGGCGCTCGATCGAGCGCGGGGAGGACTTCTCCGAGCTGCTCGGGGATGACCGCGGCGGCGACGCGGTCGAACGGGGTTTCCTGCGCGTTCATGATCACGAGGCGCGCGCCCGCGTTCAGAGCAACCTCGGGGAGCCCGGCGGCGGGATACACGGTCAGCGAGCTGCCGACGGCGAGGAACAGATCGCAGTCCTGGGCGGCGAGCTGCGCGCGTTGGAGGTCGGCGGGGACGAGGTTCTCCCCGAACGAGATCGTCGCCGACTTGAGGATCCCGCCGCAGCCGAGGCAGCGCGGGTCGTCCTCACCGGCGCGCACACGATCGAGGGTTTCGGGCATCGGCCCGCGCCATGTGCACGACAGGCACTTCACCTCGTGCACGTTCCCGTGGATTTCGATGACCCGCTCGGGACTCGTGCCCGCCGCCTGGTGCAAGCCGTCGACGTTCTGCGTCACGAGTGTGTGCAACGCCGCTTTGCGCTCGAGGTCGGCGAGCGCCTGATGGCCGGCGTTCGGCTCCGCCTGCCACATCTCGCTCTTGACCCGGTTCTGCCACGCCCGCTTCCGGATCTCCGGGTCTGACACGTAGTACTGCAGCGTCGCCGTCTTCTCGGCGTCGGGGTCCTTCGTCCAGACACCCTGCGGCCCGCGGAAGTCGGGGATCCCGGACTCGGTCGAGATCCCCGCCCCGGTCAGCACGACGATCAGGCACGCGTCGCGGATCCAGCTCGCGACGTTCTCGAGATCGGTGCCGACGGCCATCCGGTCAAGGCTATGCCGCCGTCTCCGGTGTGGCGGCTCGGCCGCGGCCGTCCATCGCCTCGCGGTGGCGCTGGTATGCCCACCGCGCCGCGTCGTGGCACACCGACGGGTGGAAGCCGGTCGCGAACAGGACCCGCTCGACGTGATCGGAGTCGTCGCCCTGCTCGAGGAGCGTGAACGCGACCTGCCGGGCGCGGCGGCGGGCGGTCGCGAGCGGCGGTTCGGCGAGCTTCGCCTCCGCCCACTCGGCGTGCGCGACCTGCAGGCTCGCCGGCAGCCGGCGCACGTGGCGGCGGTTGATGGGAGGCAGGTTGCGACGGACGGCGACCGTGCCCCGTCCGTCGTCGCACGCGAGGTCGAACTGCGACAGCCGTGTGAGCGTCCGGACGATCGGCGAGCTGTTGCCGTCGCGCTGGCCGAGGCCGAGGGCCTGCGACGTGTCGGCGACGGGCAGCTCCACGCCGGTGGGCGATTCGTCGAACCTGGTCGCCAGATGGCGGAGCAGCAGCACGGCCGTCGGGCCGAGCGTCGGCAGCCAGAACGTCTCGACGTACAGCGAGCGCGGATCGTGGCCCAGCGTGTCGAGCAACGGGTCGGGCCAGGGCGTGATCGTGAGGGTGGCGGGCATCGGGTTCCTCCCGGCGAGGCAGTCGAGCGGCCGGGGAAGTGAAGGTGCCTCAGAGTGTAAAGACTTGTGTCTCGCCGGTCAACGGCACGACAGGCGGTTGGACAGTTTCAGGGAGCGCACGCGCACAAACACCGTGGGCGGAGCGACAGCGAGAGAGAAGTCGGGGCAGCAGCCCCCAGCCGCACTCGGGCAGGGTAAGCACGACCGCGAGAGCTGCTGCCCAGGCGGCGAGAATACCCGAGCACAAGAGTGCCCCGGGAGCCGAAACTCCCGGGGCCCTCACCGCCTGCTGTCTGTACGGAAGCGTACGCCTCTCGGTCGACCCGCGGTGCCGCTCCCCGGGGGACCGCAGCGCCCACGACTACTTCTCGACCCGCAGGAACGCATCGAGGATCTGGCGAGCCGCCGCCGCCGGAGCCAGCTCGCCGGCGGTGACGGCGGATTCGAGTCGGTCTGCGAGGTCCGACACGCGTTCGTCGTTCCGGAGCGCGTCCATGAGGCTCTCGGAGACCTCGGACCACATCCACTCCCGGGCCTGCTCGGCCCGGCGGCGGTCGAGCTCGCCGGTGGCGTCGAGCGTGGACCGGAACTCCTCGACCGTCGACCAGAGCTCGTCGACGCCGGTGCCCTCCAGCGCGGACACGAGCACGACGCGCGGTGTCCAGGCCTGGGTCTTCGAGCGGACGAGCCGGAGCGCGCTGCTGTAGTCGGTGGCGGTGGTCTTGGCCGCGGGTGCGAGCTCGCCGTCGTTCTTGTTGACGACGACGACGTCGGCGAGCTCGATGATCCCCCGCTTGATGCCCTGGAGCTCGTCCCCGGCACCGGGTGCGACCAGCACGGCGAACAGGTCGACCATGCCGGCGACCGCGACCTCGGACTGGCCGACGCCGACGGTCTCGACCATCACGACGTCGAAGCCGGCCGCTTCGCACAACAACATCGCCTCCCGCGTACGCCGGGCGACGCCGCCGAGCGTGCCGGCCGTGGGCGACGGGCGGACGAAAGCCGAGTCGGAACGCGTGAGCTCGCCCATGCGCGTCTTGTCACCGAGGATCGACCCGCCCGTGCGGGTGCTCGACGGGTCGACCGCGAGGACCGCCACACGGTGACCGTGCTCGACGAGATGGAGGCCGAACGCCTCGATGAACGTCGACTTGCCCGAGCCCGGCGCGCCCGAGATGCCGATCCGGATCGCGCCGCCGGTGTGCCTGAGCACCTCGGTGAGCAGCGCCGCGGCTTCGTCGCGGTGGTCGGGCCGGGTCGACTCGACCATCGTGATCGCACGCGCCAGCGCGCGCCGGTCCCCTTCGACGATCTGCTGTGCGAGCTCGCTCACTCCGTGTGGCGCCGGCGGAGGAGCTCGAGGATCTCTGCGGCCGCGTGGGGGATGTTCGTCCCGGGGCCGTAGATGGCGGCGACGCCGGCGTCGAGCAGGAAGTCGTAGTCGCCGGGTGGGATCACGCCGCCGCAGACGACGAGGATGTCGTCGCCGCCCTGCTTGCGCAGCTCCTGGATCAGCTCGGGGACGAGCGTCTTGTGCCCGGCGGCCTGGCTCGAGACGCCGACGACGTGCACGTCGTTCTCGATCGCGTCGCGGGCCGCCTCCTCCGGCGTCTGGAACAGCGGGCCGACGTCGACGTCGAAGCCGATGTCGGCGAACGCGGTGGCGATGACCTTCGCACCGCGGTCGTGACCGTCCTGGCCCATCTTCACGACGAGCATCCGGGGCCGGCGCCCTTCCGACTTGGCGAACTCGTCGATCTCGCGCCTGATGCGCTCGTACCCCTCGTCCCCTTCGTACGCGGACCCGTACACGCCGCTGATGCTACGGATCGTCGCCCGGTGCCGGGAGAACACCTTCTCCAGCGCGTCCGACACCTCGCCGACCGTCGCTCGGGCGCGCACGGCGTCGATCGACAGCTCGAGCAGATTGGCGTCACTCGGCGGCGCCCTCGGTCAGCCGCTGCAGCGCCGCTTGGACGCGGGCGTCGTCGCGCGTCTCGCGCAGCTTCCGGAGCCGCGCGATCTGCTGCTCCCGCACCGCGGTGTTGTCGACGGCGCGGATCTCGACGTCGTCGTTGCCTGCCGGCTGGTACTTGTTGACGCCGACGACCACCTCTTCACCCCGGTCGACACGGGCCTGCCGGCGGGCGGCCGACTCCTCGATGCGCAACTTCGGCATCCCGGACTCGACCGCCTTGGTCATCCCGCCGAGCTCTTCGACCTCGTCGATGAGCTTCGACGCCTCGTGCGCGAGCGAATGCGTCAGCGCCTCGACGTAGTAGCTGCCGCCGAGCGGGTCGACCACGTGGGTGATGCCGGTCTCCTCGGCCAGGATCAGCTGGGTGTTGCGGGCGATCCGGGCCGAGAACTCCGACGGCAGCGCGAGCGCCTCGTCGAACGAGTTCGTGTGCAGGCTCTGCGTGCCCCCGAGCGCGGCCGCCATCGCCTCGTACGCAGTGCGCACGATGTTGTTGTACGGGTCGTGCTCGGTGAGCGAGACGCCCGACGTCTGGCAGTGCGTCCGCAGCATCATCGAGCCCGGCTTCGTCGGCCCGAACTGCCGGATCAGCTGCGCCCACAGCAGCCGCGCCGCCCGCAGCTTCGCGACCTCCATGAAGAAGTTCATGCCGATCGCGAAGAAGAAGGAGAGGCGCCCGGCGAAGGCGTCGATGTCGAGACCCCGGCCGGTCGCGGTCCGCACGTACTCGACGCCGTCGGCGATCGTGAACGCCAGCTCCTGCACGGCCGTCGCTCCGGCCTCCTGCATGTGGTAGCCGGAGATCGAGATCGAGTTGAACCGCGGCATGTGCTCGGCCGTGTACTCGATGATGTCGGCCACGATCCGCATGCTCGGCTCAGGCGGGTAGATGTAGGTGTTGCGGACCATGAACTCCTTGAGGATGTCGTTCTGGATCGTCCCCGAGAGCCGGTCCTGGCCGACGCCCTGCTCCTCGGCCGCGACCACGTAGCCGGCGAGCACCGGCAGCACGGCGCCGTTCATCGTCATCGACACGCTCATCTTGTCGAGCGGGATGCCGTCGAAGAGGAGCTTCATGTCCTCGACGGAGTCGATGGCGACGCCCGCCATGCCGACGTCGCCGGCGACGCGCGGGTGATCGCTGTCGTAGCCCCGGTGGGTGGCGAGATCGAACGCCACCGAGAGCCCCATCTGCCCGGCGGCGAGGTTCTTTCGGTAGAACTCGTTCGACTCCTCGGCGGTCGAGAAGCCCGCGTACTGCCGGATCGTCCACGGCCGGTTCGCGTACATCGTCGCCCGGATCCCGCGGACGAAGGGATCGAACCCGGGGAGGGTGTCGACCGCCTCGAGGTCCTCGAGGTCGGCGGCGGAGTAGAGGGGCTCGACGTCGATCCCCTCGGGGGTGTGCCAGGTCAGCTTGGAGGCGTCGCCGCCGGCCTCTTTCTCGGCGAGGGCGCGCCACTCGTCGAGCGACTTGCGGGGAAACTCGCCGCCGTCAGCCACTTGTCCTCCTGGCGCCGTCGCCGGCTCCGGCTCTGCGGCGGTGGTCGGCAAAGCCGCCGCCGCCGCAGCCAGGCTACTTGTGCCCTTGTGGCCGCCTCCGTTCCGGACGCTGCCTGTCAGCTGGCCTTGGGCAGCGGAGCCTCGGGGTCGGGGTTCTGGGCCCGGGCCAGGGCGGCGCGGGCCTGGGCGACGCCCGCTCGTCCGACGTGGCGGGCCCGGTCGTCCAGCCGCCAGTCGGGCCAGTGGGCGGCCCGACGGCCGCGGCGAGCCGGCTCGACCCGCCGGGCGCGGGTCCGTGTGGCCGGTGTGTCGACCTTGACGAGTCGAAGCTGTGTACCCATGTCTGCAGTATCGCTTCCGGGTATGACAGTTATTCCGCAGCCGGAGCTTGTGATGTTCTCGGCAGCGAAACTGTCGCTCTGCGGACTTCTTGCTGCCGAGAACGACGGCTTCAAAGCCTGAGTTCCCGCCGAATTCAGGCGCAGACCCGCTGCATACACTCGAGGCGTGGTTTACCTCGACTACGCGGCGACGACGCCGATGTATCCGGAGGCTGCGGCCGCCATGCGGCCGTACCAGTCCGAGATATTCGGGAACGCGTCGGGCGCGCACGCCGCCGCCCGGGCCGCCAAGACGGCGCTCGAGGAGGCGCGCGAGCAGATCGCGGTCGCGCTCGGCGCCGAGCCGTCCGAGATCGTTCTCACCGGCGGCGGGACCGAAGCCGACAATCTCGCCGTGAAGGGCGCCGCCCGCGCCGCCCACGATGCCGGCCGCGGCGACGGCGTGGTGACCACCGCCTTCGAGCACAAGGGTGTCCTGGCGCCGTGCGCGCCGGCTGGCGCGAGGCGGCTTCCGGGTGACCCGCGTGCCCGTCGACGGCGCCGGGATCGTCGACCTCGACGCACTGGACGCCGCCCTCGACGAGCGAACGGTCGTCGTCTCGGTGATGCTCGTCAACAACGAGGTCGGGACGATTCAGCCCCTCGCCGATGTCGCGCGCATCGTGCGTGACCGCGCACCGCACGCCGTGCTGCACACGGACGCAGTGCAGGCGGTCCCGTGGCTCGACGTCGCCGACGCGGCCGCAGTCGCCGACCTCGTCTCGGTGTCCGCCCACAAGTTCGGCGGGCCGAAGGGTGTGGGCGCGCTGGTGCGCCGCGGCAATGTGCCGATCGAGCCGTTGATCGAGGGGGGCGGCCAGGAGTGGGGCCTGCGCTCCGGGACAGCCGACGTGGCCGGCGCGGTCGGCATGGCCGAGGCGCTGCGCGTGACGGGGCTTCGCCGGGCCGAGGAGGTCGCGCGGATCCGGCCGCTGCGCGACCGGCTCGCCCGTGGTCTCACCGAGCGCGTGCCCGGCGCGTTCGTGAACGGTGACCCGGAGCGCAAGGTCGCCGGCAACTGCCACGTCGGGTTCCCCGGCGTCAGAGGCAGAGACACTTCTCGTGGCGCTGGACCGCGAGGGCCTGTCCGCGGCGGCGGGATCCTCGTGCACGTCGGGCGCGACCGAGCCCTCGCACGTGCTGGAGGCCATGGGCGTTCCCCGCGACGCCGCGCTGGCGTCGATCCGGCTGAGCCTGGGCTACGCGTCGACCGCCGACGACGTCGACACCGCGCTCGAGCTCATCCCGCGGGCCGTCGAGCAGCTGCGGCCGGCGGTCGGCGCGTCACGATGACGGCAAGCCCGACCCGGGTGCTCGTCGCGATGAGCGGCGGCGTCGACTCCTCGGTCGCCGCTGCGCTCCTGCGAGATGCCGGGCACGACGTGACGGGCGTGACGCTGAAGCTGTGGGGCGGCGAGTCCGACTCCGGATGTTGCAGCGCCGCCGACGTCGAGGACGCCCGCCGCGTCGCCGCACAGCTCGACATCCCGCACTACGTGTTCAACTTCGCCGACGAGTTCGATTCCCGCGTCGTGGGGCCGTACGTGGACGCCTATGCCGACGGCCGTACCCCCAACCCGTGCGTGGAGTGCAACCGTTCGATCAAGTTCGGCCGCCTGCTCGAGCGCGCCGACGCGCTCGGATTCGACGCCGTCGCCACCGGCCATCACGCACGTGTCCGTCGCGATACCGGCGGCCGGTGGAAGCTGCTCCGCGGGTCCGATCTCGCCAAGGACCAGTCGTACGTGCTCTACATGCTCGGCCAGCCGGAGCTCGGGCGCACGCTGCTCCCCGTCGGCGAGCTCACGAAGGCGCACGTGCGCGAGCACGCCTCGAGCCTCGGGCTGCGCACGGCGGCCAAGGCCGAGAGCATGGACGTCTGCTTCATCACCCGCGGTGGTCGCGAGGAGTTCGTGACCGCGCGGGCTGGGGCGAGCCCCGGCCAGGTGGTCGACGGCGATGGCGCCGTCATCGGCCGGCACGACGGCGTCACGCGGTTCACGATCGGGCAGCGCCGCGGCGTCGGCCTGGCGACCGGTGAGCGCCGGTATGTGGTCGACCTCGATGCCGCCACCGCCACCGTCACGCTCGGCCCTCGTGACGACTTGTTGCGCGACGCGGCCGAGCTTCGGGATCTCCGCTTCGTGGACGGTGCGCCCGGGCCCTCCGATCTGCTCGACGTGCAGGTGCGCGCGCACGGCGCGCCCGTGACGGGCCGGCTGGACGGGACGTGCGTGCGGTTCGAGCGCCCCCAGCCCCGCGTCGCGCCCGGCCAGGTGGTCGCGTTCTATACCGGCGACACGCTCCTCGGCGGCGGGATCGCGACCTAAGTCTCTTCGCGCCGGTGCGTCTTGCTGATCTCGGTGAGGGCATCGGGATCGAGGTGGTCGGCCGGTACTGCGGCAACCTTGCACTTCGTCACGGCGCGGAGCGTTGACGTGCGTACTCCGCCCTCGAGCACGGCGCGCTCGCCGAGGATCGCACCCGGCCCGAGCTCGGCCAGCGGCTCGTTGTCGACGTTCACCGACAGCACGCCGTCGAGCAGCAGGAACACCTCGTTGCCCGGCTCCCCCTGCTTGGTCAGGGCCTTGCCCTTACGCAGCTTCTTGATCTTCGGCTCACCGCCGCCGCGCATCACGGCATGCGACAGCTCGCGCTCGAGCGCGGTCTCGACCGCGGTGACGAGGACCTTGGAGTCTTCGTCGCCCCACGGCGTGTGCTTCCCGAACGTGTGCCGGTACCACTCCTTGAAGTCGGTGAGCCCGGCCTTCTGGGCGAGCTTGCCGGCGGCGTCGTACACCCAGTGCCGGGGGAACGGGCTCGCGCCGGCCAAGTCGAAGCGCGCCGTACCGTCGACCCCGATCGTAAGACCCAGCGTCGTCCACACCGTCGGGCCCTTGAGCTGCACGAAAGGGGGATGGCGCACGCGCCGCGGGGCGGGGATCGCCGGGCGGCCTCCCGCCGTCTGCACGAACCGCACCGACGTCGGCGTGACCTCGGGGTCGCGTTGGAGCTCGGGAAAGCCGATCGCCTGGAACGTCGCCTGCTTGCCGAGCCGCACGGTGGTGGAGCCCATCACCGCGCCGCCGGCGTAGCCGTGGTCGACGATCTTCCCGTTCTCGACTTCTACCCACGCGGGAGCCGGTTCGCGAAGCGGAAGCCGTCGGCGGCGCCCAGGCCCTCGAGGTCGACGATCACGTCGGGGGGCGGGTTGTCGTAATGCGTGACTCCGACCTCGAACGGCAGCTTGGTCATGCCCGTCACCGCCTCCGACGGGATCCACGAGATCGACGTGACCGACGACTCGATGCGCATCAGCACCCCTCCCTTGCGCTCGCTCCCAAGGTTGTCACACGTTCACGCGGATACGCCGCGCGGCCGCCGTCGCGAGCAGCTCGGACCTGTAGACGGTCGCGAAGCAGAGCACCGTGGGATGCGCGGCGGCGGCGGCGCGCAGACCACGACGCGTCTGGAGCAGCTCGGTGGGTCGATCGAGCGTCATCGTCGCCGACCCGCCACGCGCCCCGAGGCGAAGGTCGAGCGCCGACGCCGGAACCGGCTCACGCCTTTGCAGCGCCCGCAACGATTCGATCCGTTCGCGCACGAACAGCACCGGGTCGGGCAGCGTCATCGGGTCGACGATGACGAGGCCGGCCGGCACGAGCACGGCCCATCGGCGCGACAAGCTGTGGAGCGACCGCGCGGCGAGGGCGGCGAGAGCCAGTCCGACGACCAGCGCGACGATGCCCGCGCCGATGCGTCCGTCGGCGAGGAGGAGCGGCCCGCCGGCGATGCCGCCCGCGACGAGCAGGGGCGCCACCGGCAGCGGTCCCAGCCACAAGACGGGGGGCGTGCGCAAGGGATGCCGGCGTTCGTCGCCGTACGCGATCGAGTTGGCGCAGGCGAACGAGACCGCGGGCAGCCCGATCACCAGCACCGCGGCGACGACGGCCGCGACCAGCGCGACCGCGGCCCGTGCCGCGTCCGCGCTCCCGGTGGCGACCACGACCGCCGCCAGCACGGCGAACGTCGGCGCCACGACGCGCAGCGCCGTGAGCCCGATCGGATGAGGCGCGAGCAACGCGACCAACGCGGCCGCCCACGCCGTCCACAAGAGCACCTCGGCAAGAGTGCGCGGCGGTGTCGACCAACCGGCGAGCGCGTCACCCGCGGCGGGACCCGCAGTGAGCGGGAGTGAAATCCACGCCGACCGCACCAACCACAGCGTCATCGGCGCGATCGGGCCTCCGGAGGCTTCGGGAACGATCCATATACTACGGGCCTCATGGCCGCCGCCCTCGAAGCACCGCCGCTCGTTCCGGCGGTCGCCACTGCGATCGGAAGCCTTCCGCACGCCGATCCGCGGGCTGCAGCCGAGCTCGTGCTCGAGGCACACCCGAGGTTCCCCGCCGCGCCGCAGCTGCCGATGCGCACCCCGCTCGAGGGCATCGTCGCGCAGTGGGCACGCGCGCTCCCAGAGGTGACGATCGAGCGCGACGGCTCGATCGCCGTCGGCGGCGTCACGAACGAGCCCGCGGTCGCGGCCTTCGACCCCGACGCACACGGCGGTCTGCTCGCGTTTCTCGACGCCGCGGCGGGCGATCGACGGCCGCCGCGCGTCAAGGTGCAGATCGCGGGACCGTTGACGTTGGGCGTCGCGCTGGCCCGCAGCGGGCTGCCCGTAGAGCAGGCCTTCCGGCGCGGTGGTGAGGCCGCGCGGGCGTGGGCGATCGCTACCGAAGAGCTCGTCGAGGAGCGCCTTCCCGGCTCGGCGCTCGTGCTGTTCTTCGACGAGCCCGCGCTCGTCGCCTGGCAGCGCGCTGACCCGCCGCTCGACCACGAAGCCGCCATCGACGTGCTGTCGGGCGCGCTCGCCGCACCGGTGTGCCCGACCGGTGTGCACGTCTGCGGCGCCGGCAACCGGCGTCTCGCGCTCGAAGCCGGCCCGCAGGTGCTGGGCGTCGAGGTCAGCGGCGACCTCGTGGACGATGCCGACGTCCTCGCCCGTCATCTCGACGCCGACGGTTGGCTCGCGTGGGGCGCCGTCCCGACCGACCGGCCGCTGGGCGAGTCCGTGGATCCCCTGTGGCGGGCGCTCGTCGCCGTGTGGTGCGAGCTGACCCGCCGGGGTTGCGACCCCGTCCTGCTCCGCACCCAGAGCATCGTCACGCCCGCGTGCGGGCTCGCCGGCCACGGGCCGAGCCAGGCGGAGCGCGCGCTGCGCCTCGCGCGAGAGCTCGCCGACCGCGTGCACGACCAGGCCATCGCGGCCCGGTTGACGCTTGGCGCCTGACGTGTCGAACGGCCCCGGTCGCTGCCGGGTCTGCGACGAGCCCCTCGCGCCCGGGCACGACGTTCTGCCCCCGGTGCGGCACCCGCGTCGAGACGCCGGCGCCCAGGGCGACGAGGCCGTGACCGGCTTCGTCGTCGACGACCCCACCGCCGCCCCCGGCGCGTACGAAGCCACGCAGGCGATGCCCGCGGGAGCGCCGACCGGGCTCCCGGTCGCGGGCGCACCGGTCGACGCCGGCGAGCCGGCCGGCGCCACCTCCCCGTCGCCCGAGGACGAGGAGAAAGCGCGCCGGATGCGATTGCTCGTCACCGGGATCGTCGCCGTGATCGTCATCGCCATCGTCGCGCTGATCGCGCTCGCGTTCACGCAGCGAGGCGGCGGCGGCAACTCGCCGGCCACGTCGGTTCCGAGCACGGCCGTCACGACTCCCGCCACACTGCCCTCGCCGACGGTGGCACCGACCAACCCGCCCACGAACCCGCCTGCGACGTCGAGCCGTCCGCCGCCGACGAGCGGCCCGCCGCCCACCACGAGCCGCCGACGACCTCGCCGCCGACCAGCTCGACCTGACCGAAATGGCCGTCACAGCGCGTCGGTAGCATCGACGCGACGGCGGCGGCTTTGCCGACCGTCGTCGCAAAGCACGAGCCTGTGAGTGCGACAGGAGAGAAATTGGCCGTTCCGCCCGAGGTCGAAGCCCGCGTCAAGGAGCTCCGCGGGCTCGTCCGCTACCACCGCGAGCGCTACTTCCAGCACGACGAGCCCGAGATCTCCGACGCCGAGTTCGACGAGCTCTACCGCGAGCTCGAGAGCCTCGAGGATGAGTTCCCGGAGCTGGTGACGCCCGACTCGCCCACCCAACAGGTCGGGGCCGCGGCGGCGACGACGTTCACCGAGGTCCAGCACCTCCTGCCGATGCTGTCGCTCGACAACGCGTTCAACCTCGACGACCTCCTGGCGTGGGGGAAGCGCATCGAGCGCCAGATCATCGACCCGGTCACGTTCGTGTGCGAGCCCAAGATGGACGGTCTCGCGGTCTCACTGCTCTACGAGGACGGCCGCTTCGCGCGTGCCGCCACGCGCGGCAACGGGCACGTCGGGGAGGACGTCACGCCAACGTCGCCACGATCGAGTCGGTGCCGAAGCAGCTGAAAGGCGAGGACCTCCCGGCCCGCCTCGAGATCCGCGGCGAGGTGTACATGCCGATCCAGGCGTTCGAGGCGCTCAACCGCCGCCAGGAGGAAGCCGAGGGCCGCCTGTTCGCGAACCCCCGCAACGCGGCCGCCGGGAGCCTGCGCCAGAAGGACCCGAGAATCACCGCGCAACGTGCGCTCGACGTGTTCTGCTACCAGCCGGGCGTGAAGGAGGGCGGCCCGCGGTTGCGCACGCACACCGAGACGCTCGACTGGCTGCGCGGCCTGGGCTTCCCCGTGAACCCCAGGATCGCCCGCTTCGACTCGCTCGACGACGTGTACACGTTCTGCGAACGGATGCTCGAGCTCCGCCACGACCTCGAGTACGAGATCGACGGCGTCGTCGTCAAGGTCGACGACCTCGGCCAGCGCGACGAGCTCGGCGCGACGAGCAAGGCGCCGCGGCTGGGCGATCGCGTACAAGTTCCCGCCCGAGGAGAAGACGACGCTGCTGCGCAACATCATGGTGAGCATCGGCCGCACCGGGCGCGCGACGCCGTTCGCCCTGCTCGAGCCCGTCTTCGTCGGCGGCTCCACCGTCTAGCAGGCGACGCTGCACAACGAGGACGAGGTCGCCCGCAAGGACGTGCGCATCGGCGACACCGTGATCGTGCGCAAGGCGGGCGACGTGATCCCCGAGGTCGTCGGCCCGGTGGTCGCGAAGCGCCGCAAAGGCCTCCGGCGGTGGAAGTTCCCGAAGGACTGCCCGGCGTGCGGGCAGCCCCTCGTGCGCGCCGAGGGCGAGGCCGCCACCAACTGCGTGAACGTCGAGTGCCCGGCGCAGCGGTGGGGACGGATCGTCCACTTCGCGGCCGCGATGGACATCGACGGGCTCGGCGAGGAGCGTGTCCGCCAGTTCATCGACGCCGGCCTGCTCTCCGATGCCGCCGACCTCTACGGGCTCAACGTCGAAGGGCTCGTGAAGCTCGACCGCATCGGCGAGAAGTCCGCGCAGCAGCTCGTCGACAACATCCAGGCATCGAAGGCGCAGCACCTCGCGCGACTGCTCGTCGGGCTTGGGCATTCCGAACGTCGGGTGGGCCACCGCGCAGGACCTCGCCCGCGAGCTCGGTCACCTCGACCGCATCGTCGACGCCTCGGTCGAGGAGCTCACCCAGGTCGAGGGCATCGGCCCGATCGTCGCTCAGAGCGTGCACCAGTTCTTCGCCCGCGACCGGACGCGTCAGCTCGTCGAGAGGCTGCGGGAGGCGGGCGTGAACTTCGAGGGCCCGTCGCGCGCCGCCGCGCCCGACGTGGAGCAGACGCTCGCCGGTCACGCGTTCGTGCTCACCGGCGGGCTCGAGGACCTCAGCCGGGAGGAGTCGCAGGCCGAGATCGAGGCGCGGGGCGGCAAGGTCACGAACAGCGTGTCGAAGAAGACGAGCTACGTCGTCGTGGGCGAGAATCCGGGGTCGAAGCTGGCGAAGGCCGAGCAGCTCGGCGTCACGCTCCTCGACGAGGCGGCGTTCCGCAAGCTCCTCGAGGAAGGACCCGACTGATGGTGAACAAGGGAGCGATCGGTCAAACCGGCGAGGCGTACGACTTGGTCGTCGAACGGGGCAAGGTGCGCGAGTTCGCCCGGGCGACGAAGTCGCAGAACCCGGAGTACCTCGACGACCCGGCGCCCGTGTCGCCGCCGACGTTCCTCGTGTCGTCGGTGTTCTGGGCGCCGCCGGGCGCCGCGAGGTGGGGCGATCTCCAGCTCGACATGCGGCGCGTCCTCGACGGCGGACGCGAGTTCGTGTTCCACGGGCCGCCGCCGGCGGCTGGGACGAAGCTCTCGGCGCAGACCCGCGTCGAGGACATCTACGAGAAGGAAGGCAAGCGGGGCGGGACGATGACGTTCGTGGTCACGGTGCAGGAGTTCCGCGACGAGGCCGGCGAGCTCGTCGCCGAGATGCGGTCCACCGCGATCGAGACCGGCAAGCCGCCGACGGAGGGCTGACGACGATGGTGACGACTGACGTGACGTGGGACGACCTCAGCGAAGGCACCGCCGCCGAGCCGCGCGACTTCGGACCGCTCACGCGGACCGACTTCGTGCGCTACCAGGGCGCGTCGGGCGACTTCAACCCGATCCACCACGACGAGGAGTACGCCAAGAGCGCCGGGTTCCCGACCGTCTTCTCGGTCGGCATGCTCCAAGCCGGGATCCTCGCCACGTACGTGACCGACTGGCTCGGCGCGGCCAACGTGCGCCGGTTCGGCGTCCAATTCCGCGAGCAGGTCTGGCCCGGCGACACGCTCACGTGCTCAGGAACCGTCACGAAGCAATACGAGGACGGTGGGGAGCGCCTGGTCGACCTCGAGCTCGTGTGCACGCGCCAGACCGGCGGCACCGCGATCAAGGGCTGGGCCACGTTCGTCGCGCCGTGAGGCCGCGCGCATGAGGGCGCAGGTGCTGGAGCGGGCAGCGCCGGTCGGCGACGCGCCGCTCCGTCTCCTCGAGCGGGACACACCGGAACCGGCGGGCGGCGAGGTGCGCCTCCGAGTTCACGTGTGCGCGTGTTGTCGCACCGATCTGCACGTCGTCACCGGTGAGCTCGACCTTCCCAAGCTGCCCGTCGTGCCCGGACACCAGGTCGTCGGGACGGTCGAGGCGCTCGGGGACGGCTGCACGCGCCTGCGCGGTCGGGGAGCGCGTCGGCGTGTGCTGGTTGCACTGGGCCGACGGGACCTGCCAGTACTGCCGGCGCGGCCAGGAGAACCTGTGCGAGCACGGCACGTTCACCGGCTGGACCGCGGACGGCGGCTACGCCGAGGCGATCACCGTGCCCGAGCACTTCGCGATCCATCTCCCCGAGGAGCTCGACGACCTCGCGGCGTCACCGCTGCTCTGCGCGGGTGCGGTCGGCTACCGCGCGCTCCGCCGCGCCGAGATCGAGCCCGGCGAGCGCGTCGCGCTGATGGGGTTCGGGTCCTCCGCCCATCTGGTCATGCAGCTGCTGCGTTACTGGGGTTGCGAAGTCTTCGTGCTCACGCGGGGCGAAGGCCACCGCGCGCTCGCACGCGAGCTCGGTGCGGACTGGGTCGGTGCGGCCGACGAGCTCCCGCCCGAGACGTGCGACCGGGCCGTGGTGTTCGCGCCGGTAGGCGAGCTCGTGCCCGTCGCGCTGCGCGCGATACGCCCGGGTGGGACGGTGTCGCTCGCCGGAATCCACATGAGCCCGCTCCCGGTCATGGATTACGCGTTGCTCTGGCGTGAACGGTCGTTGCGGTCGGTCGCCAACGTGACCCGGCGTGACGCGGAGGAGTTCGTGGCGCTCGCGGTCGAGGCGAACGTGCGGGCCGAGTACGAGACGTATCCCTTGGACGCAGCCAACGACGCCCTGGTCGCCATCGCCGGCGACTCCGTGCAGGGGACCGCCATTCTCCAGATCGCCTGAATTCCGCGCGGCAACAAATCAGGCCGCGGCGATGGCGGCTTTGCCGACCGTCGCCGCAGGAGCCGGAGCTTGCGACGGCGACAAATCAGGCACCGACCTGGAAGCTCCAGCCGTAGCTCTGCGGTTTGGCCGGCTCCGGCTCGGTCTGGCTCCAGTACAGGACGGCGAGGTCGTTGCGGCCGGCGGGGAGCCGGCTCACCTCCTTGCCGGGCGCGGGCCGGAACGCGATCGTGCCGGTGGCGTTGTCGATCACGAGCTGGTCCTCGGGCAGGCGCACGCCGTTGAGCACGAGCACACCCGTCAGCCCCGAGCGGAGGTGCACCTCGACGTCCGTCTGCGGCGTCGCGATGCTGCCCGGCGCGGGCCGGACCTGCCGCACGTCGGCGGAGACCTCCTGGCGACCCTGATCCGTCGTGTCGGAGTTGTAACCCAGGACGAGCGCCAGGCTCACGACGAGCGCGATGCCGCCCACGACGATGATGACGCGCCACGGGTGCACACCAGTCGGTCGGCGACGGGACGCGTCACCTCCCGCGAACCTCGAAGGAGTACCCAGGGACACGCATCCCTCCCTATCGTCGTCGCCAGCTCCGAGACTAACCGTCGGGTGTGCCGCGGAATCGACGCGCACGTTCAGTACCGTGAACGCTCATGGCGTTGAGCGGCCTGACCGACCTTGCCGGCCGCGTGCTCGCCGACCGGTACCGGCTGCTCGCCCCGATCGGTTCGGGCGGTAGTGGACGCGTGTACGTCGCCGACGACGTGCGCCTCCGCCGTCGCGTCGCGGTGAAGGTGCTGCACGGGGCGTTGGCCGACGACGCCGGGTTCCTCCGCCGCTTCCGCGCCGAGGCCCAACTCGCCGCCTCGCTGCACCATCCGAACGTGGTGACAGTCTTCGACTGGGGCGAGGACGCCGTCCCGTTCATGGTTCTCGAGCTCCTCTCGGGTGGCAGTCTCCGGGGGATGCTCGACGAGGGCATCCGGTTGACGCCGGCGCAGGCCGCGCACACCGGCCGGTACGTCGCCACCGCGCTGTCGTACGCGCACTCCCGCGGGTTGGTCCACCGTGACATCAAGCCGGCGAACCTGCTGTTCGACGAGCACGGCACCGTACGCGTCGCCGACTTCGGCCTGGCGCGCGCGCTGGCCGAAGCGAGCTGGACGGAGCCGACCGGCGCGCTCGTCGGCACCGCGCGGTACGCCGCGCCGGAGCAGGCGACCGGCGCGACGCTCGATCGCGCGTGCCGACCTCTACGCACTCGGTGTCGTGCTCGTCGAGTCCGTCACGGGGCGGGTCCCCGAGGTGGCTGACACGCTCATCGGGACGCTGGCGGTCCGCGCCCGCGTCCCGATCGCCGCGCCCGAGGAGCTCGGCGCGCTCGCCCCCGTCGTGGAGCGCGCCGGACGGACGCAACCGTCGGAGCGGTACCCGGACGCGATCACGATGGCCGACGCGCTCACCGACGCTTCGCGTCACCTGCCGCCACCCGGTCCGCTCACACTCGTCGGCCTCGATGCGCACGTCGACCCGCACCCGACCGAGCTGCGCAGCACGAGCTCGGTCTTCGACCAGGACGCCGACGCCACCGTCGCGGCGGCACGGGCGCGGACGGACACGGCCGCACGGGCGGACACCGCGCCCGCCCCGCGCCCCGGGCGGTATGCGCCGCGTGCCGTGCCTGCGGTCGTCGCCGTGCTCGTCATCGCCGTGCTGGTCGCGGCCGGTCTGCTGCTGGCACGGTCGGCCTCCGGCGGCACCGTCGCCGCCCCCCAGCTCGTCGGTCTCACGCAGGAGGAAGCGGCGGCGCGAGCGGCCAAGGCCGGGCTCGTGGTCCACGTGGAGCAGCGCGATGTCGACGACCCCGCCGGCCGGGTGATCAGCCAGGCACCGTCGGCCGGCGCCTTCCTCGACGACGGCGGCTCGGTCCGCCTCGTGGTGTCGCGCGGGCCGCCCCCGGTCGTGATCCCCGACGTCGCCGGGCAGCCGGAGGAACAAGCCACGCTCACCCTCGCCGGCGCCGGATTCGCCGTCGATCCCCGGCACGACTACGACGAGAACGTCCTGGCCGGCATCGCGATCCGCACCGACCCGGCCGCCAACGAGAAGCACGCGCCCGAGTCCACGATCGCGCTGGTCGTGAGCGACGGCCCGCGCCCGGTGGCGGTGCCGGACACGTCGGGGAAGAGCTACGACGCCGCCGTCGCCGCCCTCCAGGCCAAGCGGTTCAGCGCGACGCGCGTCGACGACTTCAGCGAGACGGTGCCGGCCGGCAGCGTCGTGGGGACGGACCCGCCCGCGGGCCAGACCGCGCCGCGCGACTCCCAGGTCGCCGTGCACGTGAGCAAGGGCCCGCAGCCGGTCGCCGTCCCGAACGTCGTCAGCATGAGCGTCGAGCAGGCGAGCCAGGCGTTGCAGGCGAGTGGGCTCGTGGCCGACGTGCAGAACTTCGCACCCGGCCGGACGGTCAAGAGCCAGAACCCGCCCGCGGGCACCCAGGTGAACCGGGGCGCCAAGGTCACCCTCGCTCTCTGACGGGCGCGCCGGCGATCGTTTGACCGCTCGGTCAAGTCGGCGCATACGATGCCGCGTCGTCTTCGACGGGGGATCGCCATGGGTGCGCTCGACGGGCGGGTTGCCATCATCACCGGTGCGGGTCGCGGCCTCGGCCGCGAGCACGCTCTGCTCTTCGCCGAGCAGGGCGCGAAGGTCGTCGTCAACGACCTGGGAGGCGACATGCACGGCGAAGGTGCCGACCGGGCGCCGGCGCAGCAGGTCGTCGACGAGATCGAGAAGATGGGCGGCGAGGCGGTCGCCAACCTCGACAGCGCAGCCGACTGGGACGGCGCCCAGCGACTGATCCGCACGGCGATCGACACGTTCGGTGACCTGCACGTCCTCGTCAACAACGCGGGCATCCTGCGGGACCGGGTGATCGTGAACATGACCGAGGAGGAGTGGGATTCGGTCATCCACGTGCACCTGAAGGGTCACTTCTGCCCGACGCGCCACGCCGCCGCCTACTGGCGCGAGCAGAGCAAGGCGGGCAAGGAGGTCAAGGCGTCGATCGTCCACACGTCGTCCACGTCCGGCCTGCTCGGCAACCCCGGCCAGGCCAACTACGGCGCCGCCAAATCGGGCATCGCGACGTTCTCGTACATCGCGTCGCTCGAGCTCGGCCGCTACGGCGTCCGATCGAACGCGATCGCGCCCGCCGCCCGTACCCGTTTGACCGAGCAGACGCCCGGGCTGCAGGACGCCGTGAAGGCGCCCGAGGACGAAAGCAAGTTCGACGTGTGGGACCCGGCCAACGTGTCCCCGTTCGTGGGCTATCTCGCCACCGAGGACTGCCCGTTCTCGGGCGAGGCGTTCCTCGTGCAGGGTGGCGTCGTGCAGCGGTTCCAGCCCTGGAAGCTGTCGGAGAAGATCGACAAGGGCGACCGCTGGACCGTCGACGAGCTCGAGAAGGAAGCGCTGAAGCTCCAACCCCCGGACAAGTAGGAGCGCCGCCCGGCGCGGGACGAAAATTTGCGCTGAGCACGCAGAAATGACCCGTGTCATAGCCCGCTAGAGCTACACATCCCCGCCGGATGGATGCCCGTCTCCCGCGTTTGTCGCGTCCCGCGGCATTTGGACCCGCCGCCGAACGCGCGCAGGTCACGAGGTCGCGGTCGCCCGATTTGGGCCGCTTCGTCCAGAATCGTGGGAGAGGGCTATGACCATGTCATGGTGCGAACGAGCCATAGCGCGCTAGTCACCAGCCTCTTTACGCTCGCGGCCGTTCTCCTTACCCTGCCGTCGGCCACCAGTTCAGCATCGAGCTCAGCCACCAGTTCACTGGACCCGATGGGAGCGACGTTGAAGCGATTCCCGCACGGGGCGACGACGGGACCGCGACCGCAGCGACCTGGCCGGCGATACGGCCAGCTGCCTCACCGACCCGGCCCGGACCGGCCGGTGGGTCGTCTGCTGCTGACCGAGGACCTGACTCGCTGGGCAGACGCGACGGCGCGGCTGTTCGCCGAGACCGACGCACGCGAGGACGCTGCGCACCTTGAGACACTCTGGGTGCTCGAAGACGCGTGACCGGTTCGACCGCGAACCCGCGGCTCGACAAGCCCGACAAGCTCGACAACACACAACACTGACGGGCCATCGGCCCGACGGGGCGGGAAACTAGCCTCGACCCGGCCGATGGACCGCGACCCTGAGTCCCCGCTCGTCGTCGAGTACCCCGGCGGCGAGGAGGTACCCGCCGTCGCGTGGCCGATGCTGCTGCGCAAGCGCATCGGTCGCCACGTCCGCGAGAGCGACCGTTACCGCTGGTGGGTCCTCTGGACCGCGCTCGCGGGGTTGTTCGCGACCGGGTTCACGATCACGATCCTCGCCGTCTCGCTCGGCGACGTCGCCCGCGACCTCGGTGCCAGCGAGACCGCGCTCACCTGGACCGTCACCGGGCCGTTCCTCGCCCTCGCGCTCTCGATGCCGCTGTTCGGCAAGATCGGCGACGTGCGCGGCCATCGCCGCGTGTACCTCATCGGCCTCGCCGGCTTCACGGTTGCGACGTTCCTGACCGCCCTGGCCTGGAACGGCTCGTCGCTCATCGCGATCCGCACGCTCGGCGCCGTCCCCGGCGCGGCCACCGGCCCGGCGTCGATGGCGCTGATCATGCGGGCGTTCCCCGAGGAGGACCGGGTCAAGGCGATGGGCTGGTGGTCGCTCGTCGGCGCGGGCGCCCCGGTGCTCGGTCTCGTCGCCGGCGGTCCGCTCGTCGACGCCATCGGCTGGCGCGCGATCTTCCTGCTGCAGACGCCGATCGCGCTCGCCGCGCTGCTGGTGGCGATCCCGATCCTGCACGAGACACCGCGGATGGAGCGCGAGTCGATCGACTACGCCGGCGCCGTGACGCTCGCGACCGCCACCGTCGGCGCGCTGCTGGGGCTCAGCGTCGGGAGCCAGGTCGGTTGGACCGAGCCGTTGGTGCTGGGGTTGTTCGCGACCGCACCCGTGGCCCTCGCCTTGTTCGTCGCCGTCGAGCGACGGGCTGAGCATCCGCTCCTACCGCTGCGTTTCTTCACGGAGCGGAACTTCACCGCGTCGCTCGTCGCCCAGTTCACGTCGAACTTCGGCTACATGGGCGGCTTCATCGTGACGCCACTGCTGATGGAGCGGGTCTTCGGCTTCACCGTCGCGGCCACGTCGCTGGCGATGATCTGCCGCCCGCTCAGCTTCAGCGTGTCGTCTCCGGTGGCGGGCTACGTCGCCGTCCGCGTGGGCGAGCGGCGGGCCAGCGTGCTCGGCTGCGCCCTCATCGTCGTGTCGATGGCGTGCTTCGCGCTCGGTGCGTCGACGGAGGCGATCGCCCTCGTCTTCGGGGCGCTGGTCCTGTCGGGGTTGGGCCTCGGAGCGTCGCAACCGTCATTGATCAGCTCGGCGGCGAACGCGGTCGAGACGGAGAGTCTCGGCGTCGCGAACGCGGCCCAGGTGATGGTCACCCAGATCGGCGTCGTCGCCGGCATCCAGGTGCTGTCCACGGTCCAAGGGGGCGGGTCGAGCACCGGGTCGTTCACGGTCGCCTACCTCGTCGGGGGGATCGTCGCCGTCGTCGGCATCGTCGGCGCCGCGTTCGTGCAGTCGGCCGACCGGCCGGCACGGCTCAGCGTGGCCCGGGCCGCGTAACGGCGCGACCATGGGCGCCATGGGTAGGGCTCCGGACATTCGATATGCGACCAGTGGCGATCTCAACATCGCGTACTCGGTCACCGGCGACGGGCCCGATCTCGTCGTCGCGCCCGGCTTCATCTCGCACCTCGAGGTCGGGTGGGAGCAGCCCTCGCTCGCGCACTTCTGGTCGCGTCTCGCGTCGTTCCGGCGCGTTATCACCTTCGACAAGCGGGGGACCGGCCTCTCCGACCCGGCGACGCACGCGCCGACGCTCGAGGAGTCCACCGACGACGTGCGCGCGGTCATGGACGCGGCCGGGTCCGAGCGGGCCGACGTCCTGGGCGTCTCCGAAGGCGGCACGATGGCGACGCTGTTCGCCGCTACCAATCCCGGGCGCGTGAACGCGCTCCTCTTGTACGGGACGTACGCCCGTCTGGTCGAAGCCCCCGACTATCCCATCGGGGTCAGGGCCGAGGATCTCGAGAGGCTGATCGAGGTCAGTGGCAAGGGCTGGGGAGAGGGCATCGGGCTCGGTGCTTGGGCGCCGAGCCGGCGCGACGACGCCGAGTTCCGGCAGTGGTGGGCGCGGCTGCAACGCATGGCTGCCAGCCCGGGCATGGTTCGCAACATCTTCGTGCTCTATCCGAAGATGGACATCCGGGACGTGCTGCCGACGATCCAGGTGCCGACCCTCGTGCTCCACCGACGGGACGACCGCATGGTGTCCGTCGAGATGGGTCGCTACCTCGCCGACCACATCCCCGGGGCCAAGTTCGTCGAGCTCGACGGCACCGACCACCTCTTCTTCACCGGCGACGCCGACGCGGTCGTCGACGAGATCGAGGAGTTCCTCACGGGCGTCCGCCCGCTGCCCGCGGTCGAGCGCGTGCTGGCCACGGTGCTGTTCACCGACGTCGTCGACTCCACGAAGTGGGCGGTCGAGCTCGGCGACGAGCGGTGGAAGGAGCTCCTCACTCGGCACGACGCCCAGGTCAGGCGGCAGCTCGAGCGCTTCCAGGGTCGCGAGGTGAACACGACCGGGGACGGCTTCCTCGCGACGTTCGACGGTCCGGCCCGGGCCATCCGGTGCGCAGTGGCGATCCGCGACGCGGTGGGTGCGCTCGGGCTCGAGGTGCGCGCCGGAGTCCACACGGGGGAGGTGGAGATGCGGGAGGGGGACATCGCCGGTATCGCCGTCCACCTCGCGGCCCGGGTCGCCGCCGCCGCCGGAGCGAGCGAGGTGCTCGTGTCCCGCACCGTTGTCGACCTCGTCGCCGGGGCGGGGCTCACGTTCACCGACCGAGGCGAGCACGCCCTCAAGGGCGTCCCCGGCGAGTGGCGCTTGTTCGCGGTCGAGGGGTGACGCGGCCGCTACTCGGTGATGCCCTGGATCGCCTCTTGCAGTGCGGGGTTTCCGCCGCCCTGTTGCGACGCCATGAGCTTGGCCATGTCGCCCTGCACGCGGACCTTGCCCTGCATGAACGCCTGCATCCCCGCGTTCGGGTCGCCCGAGACGAACACCTGCTTGGCCGTCGTGTAGTCGGTGGTGAGCGTGACGTCGGCGTCGGACGCGTGGCCGATGCCCCAGTGCCCCTTGCCGTCACGTGCGCCCATGTGCATCTGTCGCTCGTCGCCGAACGGCGTGTCCGTGATGACGAGGTTGACCATCACGTTCGCCTGCGCCGGCGCGTCGGCCCCGTGCTCCTCGACCAGCTTCTCGACGATCGCGAACCAGTCGTCCGACAGGAACTGATGCTTCTCCGCCACCGATCCTCCTCAGAGCGTCGCCCGAACGGCGCGGGATCGTAACGCTGCTTGACCGAGCGGTCTAGTTCCCGGTCTAGGCTGGCTTCGTGCCGGCGAAGACGCGTGACGAGCGCATCGAGGCGCACGAGCGCAACCCCAAGTGGCAGAACGTGCCGCTGCGCATCGAGATGTCCGAGTGCATCAACTGCGACGCGTGTCTCCGCCACTGCCCGGAGCAATTCGGCGCGATCTTCAATCACGGCATCGACGTGATCATCGTCCCGGAGCTGTGCAGCGGCTGCCTGAAGTGCGTCCCCGTCTGCCCGGTCGACTGCATCTACCCCGATCCGGAGTGGTCGCCCGCTCCCGACGACTGGTGGAAGCACCCGGGGAACCCGGGCGACCCGTACGCCTGACCCGGCCGTCTGCCGTGTCGACCGCCGTCCGCACCGAGACCGATGCCGGCGTGCGCTCGGTCGTGCTCAGCCGGCCCGAGGAGTACAACACGATCACCCCCGAGCTGCGTGACGAGCTCGCGGCCGCGATCGACGACGCCGACGCAGACCGTGACGTCCGCGTGATCCTCCTGCGCGCCGACGGGCCCGCGTTCTGCGCCGGGTACGGGCTGGACTGGTCGACGCAGGCGCAGGCCGCGGAGGGGGAGGCGCGCGAGCGGGTGTGGGACTCGGTCGCCGACTACCAGATGATGTCGCGGTTCGTCGCCACGTACATGAAGCTCTGGTACGCGTCGAAGCCGACGATCGCCGCCGTGCAGGGCTGGTGCATCGCCGGCGGCACCGACATGGTCCTGTGCGCCGACCTCATCGTGGCCGGCGAGAGCGCGGTGTTCGGCTATCCGCCGGCACGCGTGTGGGGCACGCCCACCACGGCGATGTGGGTGTACCGCATGGGCTTGGAGCAGGCGAAGCGCTACCTGCTCACCGGCGACGAGATCCCCGCGCCCGAGGCGGCTCGCATCGGCTTGATCCTCGAGGCCGTTCCCGACGGGGAGCTCCAGGAACATGCGGCCGCCTTGGCGCGGCGCATGGCCCGGCTGCCGCTCAACCAGCTCCAGATGCTGAAGCTGTTGTGCAACCAGACGGCCGAGAGCATGGGGATGGCCTCGACCCGGACGCTGGGCACGCTGTTCGACGGCGTCGCGCGGCACACGCAGGAGGGCCTCGACTTCGTGGCCCGGTCCGGCGAGATCGGGTTCCGCGACGCCGTGCGCGAGCGCGACGACCCGTTCGGCGACTACGGGTCGGGACCGCGGTCCAAACGCCGCTGAGGCGCGGGCAGCTGATCCGTAGACTCCGCGCGGTGGCGGCGGCTTTGCCGACCGTCACCGCAAAGCCGGAGCTTGCGACGGCGACAGGAGAGAAATGGCACCCGAGAGCGCGCGCATCACCCGGGCCGACGTCGAGCACGTCGCCATGCTCGCCCGGCTCGCGCTCACCGACGACGAGATCGAGCAGCTCACGGGGGAGCTGGGAGCGATCGTCGACTATGCCGCTGAAGTCTCGGCGCTCGACACCGCCGACGTGCCGCCGACCGCGCACCCGCTGCCGTTGGTCAACGTCTTCCGGCCCGACGATCCACAGCCCGGCCTTGACCGCGACGAGGTATTGGCGGAAGCGCCGGCGGCCGAGGACGGCCAGTTCCGTGTCCCGCGCATTCTGGGCGAGGAACCGTGACCGCGGTCGACATTGCGTGGGCGGTGCGGGCCGGAGAGCGTGCGGCGGGCGATGTCCTCGAGGAGCACTTGGCGCGGATCGAGGCGCGCGAGACGGAGTTGCACGCGTTCAACCACGTGCTCGCGGACGAGGCGCGTGTCGCCGCCGATGCCGTCGACGCGGTCGTCGCGCGCGGCGACGATCCCGGGCCACTGGCCGGCGTTCCGGTCGCGCTCAAGGACAACATGTGCACCCGCGGGATCCCCACCACGTGCTCGTCGAAGATCCTCGAGGGATGGCGCCCGCCGTACTCGGCGACGGTCGTCGAGCGGGTCGTGGCCGCCGGCGGGATCCCGATCGGGAAGACGAACCTCGACGAGTTCGCCATGGGCTCGTCGACCGAGAACTCGGCCTTCGGCCCGACCCGCAACCCGCGCCGCCCCGACCGGGTCCCCGGCGGTTCGAGCGGCGGGTCTGCGGCCGCGGTCGCCGCCGGGTTCGCCGCCGTCGGACTGGGCTCGGACACCGGCGGCTCGATCCGCCAGCCCGCTGCATTGAGCGGAGTCGTCGGGATCAAGCCGACGTACGGGCTCGTGTCTCGTTACGGGCTGATCGCGTTCGCCAGCTCGCTCGACCAGATCGGGCCGCTCACTCAGTCTGTAGCGGACGCCGCGCTCCTGCTCGAGGTGATCGCCGGGCACGACGCGCTCGACTCGACCTCGATCGCCGAGCCCGTACCCCTTCTACGCGAGGTCGTCGACGCCGGGGTCGACGGGCTTCGGGTCGGGATCGTGGAGGAGCTCGCCGACGCCGACGGCGTCCAACCCGAGGTGGCGGCGGCGGTCGAGCAAGCGGCGCTCGCCCTCGAGAAGGAGGGCGCGACGGTCGAGCGGGTGTCGGTGCCGAGCGCGGAGTACGGGTTGTCGGCGTACTACCTGATCGCACCGGCGGAAGCGTCGAGCAACCTCGCCCGCTACGACGGCGTGCGCTACGGGCTCCGGGTCGACGGCCCCGACGCCGCCACCATGAACGCGAGCGACGCGCGACGCCGGCTTCGGCCCCGAGGTGAAGCGCAGGATCATGCTCGGGACGTACGCGCTGTCGGCCGGCTACTACGACGCCTACTACGGCCAGGCGCAGCGCGTCCGCACGCTCATCATCCGCGACTTCGACCGCGCCTACGACCAGTTCGACGCGTTGCTCGGGCCCACCTCGCCCACGACCGCGTTCGAGCTGGGCGCGAAAACCTCCGACCCGCTGTCGATGTACCTGTCGGACGTGTGCACGGTGCCGACGAACCTCGCCGGGCACCCGGCGACCAGCGTGCCGTTCGGCGCCGACGCCGACGGGCTGCCGATCGGGGTGCAGGTGCTCGCGCCCGCGCTGGGTGAACCCGTCATGTTCCGGGTTGCGCGCGCGATCGAGGCGGCTGCGCCGTGAGTGCAGCGTTCGTGTCAGCGGCAAAGTGCGCAAGCGCCCGGTTGAGCACGTCGGCCTGCTCCCATTGGAGGAAGTGGCCGGCATCCGGGACGACGAACGGGCCGACGCAGTCGGGAAGCCGAGGCGGGCCCGGTCGGGGAACGAGGCGGGCACCACGTTGTCGTCGGGGCCGTACAGCACCAGCCCCGGCTGCGGGCACGGCTCGAACAGCCTGGGCACGTCCTCCATGGCCCGGTTGCCGAACGCGGTCTCGTAGCTGCCCCAGCTCGCGCGCAGCCGCTCGGCGTCGGCGAACGGCTCGGTCATGAAGTCGACGTCGTCGGCGGTGAAGTGCCCGGGCGCGGCCCACAGGCGGTGCCCGTACATGTCGGCCACCCAGGCGCGGCGGCGGGCGGGCGTGTCGAGCTCGGCGATGAGCGCCTCGGGCTCCTGGCCCTGGCGGCGGAAGTAGTCGGCCGTCGGCCGGGTGTCGCGGCCGTCGTCGGGCGGGATGCCGGCCGCCTCGAAGAGGTCGTCGTGCAGGATCACGAGCGTGTTGAACACGCAGATGCGGTCCACGAACCCGGGGTAGCGGAGCGCGAGGTCGTAGAGGATGACGCCGCCGAGGTCGCCGCCCACGACCGCGCAGCGCTCGTGCCCGAGGACGTCGTGGACGAGCGCGTACAGGTCGAGCGAGTACGCGGTGACGTCGTAGAAGCCGTCGGGCGCGAGGTCGGAGTCGCCGAAGCCGCGCAGGTCCGGGCGCGATCACCTCGAAGCCGGCGTCGGCGAGCGGCGCGATGTTGCGCCACCAGATGCGCTTGGTCTCCGGGTAGCCGTGAATCAGCACGATCGGCGTGCCGCCGACGCCCTCGTGCACGTACGCGAGCGACACGCCGTTGCGCACCTCGCGGCGCTCGATCGTGAACGCGTTCGGATCGGGACGTTCGGTCACGGCGGGAGTCTCGCATGACCACCACGACCGCCGCGACGTGGGAGGCGGTGATCGGCCTCGAAGTGCACGTCGAGCTGGCCACCGCGACGAAGCTGTTCTGCGCGTGCAAGAACGAGTTCGGCGCCGAGCCGAACACGAACATCTGCCCGGTGTGCCTGGGGCTGCCGGGCTCGCTGCCGGTGCTCGACGAGAAGGCGGTCGAGTTCGCGCTGCGCGTCGGCGAGGCGCTGAACTGCACGGTGCCGGACCACTCGCTCTTCCACCGCAAGAACTACTTCTATCCCGACATGCCGAAGGACTATCAGATGAGCCAGTACGACGAGCCGATCAGCGTCGACGGATCGCTCGAGGTCGACGGATTCCGTGTCGGCATCGAGCGCGCGCACATGGAGGAGGACACCGGCAAGACGATCCACGTCGGAGGCGGCGGGCGCATCCACGAAGCCGACCACTCGCTGGTCGACTACAACCGCGCCGGCATCCCGCTCATGGAGATCGTGAGCCGGCCCGACCTCCGCACCGCCGAGCAGGCGCGTGCCTATGCCAACGAGCTGCGCGGCATCCTCCAGACGATCGGCGTGTCCGACGTGAAGATGGAGGAGGGCTCGTTCCGCATCGACGCCAACGTGTCGCTCCGCCCGGCCGGGGCGACCGAGCTCGGCACCAAGGTCGAGGTCAAGAACATGAACTCGATCCGGTCGCTCGGCCGGGCGCTCGAGTACGAGATCGAGCGCCAGACCGTGCTGCTGGAGGCCGGCGAGCGGGTCGTGCAGGAGACGCGCCATTGGGACGAGGACGCCGGCGTCACCCACTCGATGCGCACGAAGGAGGGTGCGTTCGACTACCGCTACTTCCCCGAGCCCGACCTCGTCCCCGTGGCACCCGACGGTCCGATGCGCGAACGCGTCCGGGCGGGGATGCCGGAGCTGCCGGCGGCCGTGCGGGCCCGCCTGGTGTCGGAGTGGGGGATCGGCGAGCACGAGGCCCGCGTGCTCATCGGCACGCCCGGTCTCGACGAGTACGCCGAGGCGGCGGTGGTCGCGCTTGCGGGGTGGCACGCCGAAGGACGTCGTGAACTGGTGCTATCGGCGAGGTGCTCGGGTACCTGCACGAGACGGGCTTGGCGCCCGGCGCACTGCCGCTCGCGCCCGACGGGCTCGCCGAGCTCGTCGGCCTCGTCGCCGACGGCACGCTGTCACGGAACCTGGCCAAGGACGTGCTCGCCGAGTGTCTGCGCGAGCCGAAGCGGCCGAAGCAGGTCGTCGAGGAGCGGGGACTCGCGCAGGTCAGCGACGAGGGTGAGCTGGCGTCGATCGTCGACGAGATCATCGCCGACCACCCCGACGTCGTCGCCGACTACCGCGCCGGCGACGACAAGTCCCGCAAGAAGAAGCGCGGGTTCCTGATGGGCCAGGCGATGAAGGCGACCAAGGGCCAGGGCAACCCCCAGCTCCTCAACCATCTCCTGGACGACCGCCTGCGTAGCGCTACGTCAGTCCATCGGGACCTTGCGGACGAGCTTGCCGTCGATGCGGTCGAAGATCTCGTCGAGGCTTTCGCCGGTGATGGTGAGGCCGTGGTTGCGCTGGCCGACGACGGCGTGGGCGGGGTCGGGCGCCTCGCGCACGAGCTCCGCGACCGCGCCCGCCAGCTCGACCGTGCCGCACGGGTAGTTGATCTCCGTCGAGTCGATGCCTTCCATCCATGCGTGGCACGTGGAGGATCGCGCCGACCTCGGGATGCTCGTGGTAGATCATCCAGTGCTCGATGGCGTCGACCGAGACCCGGTTGGGCTTCACGTCGGGCGGGACGCTCAGGATCATCGTGTCGCGCTCGGCGTCGTAGCCCTGGACGAGCAGGATGTGCTTGCCGACCTCGCTCAGCGCCGACTTGTCGACGCCGCTCGCGCTCATCCAGTACTCCGGGCCGAGCGTCGCCGCTCGGCGGTGCGGCGAGCGCTCACGTTCCCGTAGCTGAGCCCGCCGATCCCGTAGAGCAGCTTCACGTGGCGCAGGTCGCGGTCCGACAGGATCTCCTCGATCGGGAACGCCGCCGGCAGCAGGTCGAGCGCGCCGAGGTGCTCGCCGGCCCGGCGGATCTGACGGGTGTGGTCGTCGCCCTGCCACAGCTCCTCGGGCAGGTCGGTGCGGAACTCGTTCGCGATCACGAGCCGCGACGACGCCAGCGGCTCGATGCGCTCGAACACCTCGGCGAAGAACTCGTCGTCGTCGCCCGTCGTGGCGCACCGAGTACGTGCCCTGCTCGAGCGTCACGAAGTGCGCAGCGGGCAAGCCGTCGTCGACGCTCACCATCACGCTGAGGTTGGCGAGTGCCCGCACCAGCAGCGGGTAGCCGGTGCGGAGGACGTCCTCCGGGGGGTCGCCCACGTCGGCGAGGCCGACGACGAACGTGGGCGCCGACTTCCGCCGATACGGGCGGGCCTTCTCGGCGTCGAGGTGGTTGAGCACACCTGGACGTCGGGGCCCGGCTCGGGCAGCTCGTGGTACCCCTGCTCGACCATGAGGCGGCGGAGCCCATCGGTGAACCAGCGCATGCGGGGCGTGACGTCGGCGCCGTAGGCCGCGAACGACCGCGGTTCGACGGTGGCCTGGGCGAGTCCGATGCCTGCGGTCTCCAGTGCGGCTCATCGACGAATCTCCCCCTCGGGGTGAACGGATGGAGGCCAGCGTAGGGCGAGGCCCAGATCGATGCAGTCCGACAAAACGTCCGCCGGCGGCCGGCGCATCTGATGCAATCGACCTGTGGACGGCCGGGAAGGTTACGACGCCGCCGCCTACGGCGACCGCATCGCCGACGTCTACGACGAGCTCCCCACGCACCCGCCTGACGCCGAGGCGGCGGCGGCGTGCCTGGCGGAGCTGGCCGGGACCGGCCCGGTTCTCGAGCTCGCCATCGGGACCGGGAGGCTCGCCCTGCCGCTCGCCGACCGCGGCGTCGCGGTCTCCGGGATCGACGCCAGCGAGGCGATGGTCGCGAAGCTGAGGGCCAAGCCAGGTGGTGACCGCATCCCGGTCGCCATCGGCGACTTCGCCGACGTGTCCGTCGACGGTCGCTTCGCGCTGATCTGCGTCGTCTACAACACGTTGTTCGCGCTGCTCGACCGCGACGCGCAACGGCGCTGCTTCGAGCGCGTCGCCGATCATCTGTCGCCAGGCGGCCGGTTCGTGGTCGAAGCGTTCGTCCCCGATCCGAGTCGGTTCGAGCGAGACCAGCACGTCGAAGTCAGGCACGTCGGCGACGACTCGGTGCTGTTATCCGTGAGCCGTCACGATGCCGCCGCCCAGCGCGTCGAGTCGCTGCTCGTCCAACTCGGGAACGAGAGCATACGTACCTGGCCTGTTCGCATCCGGTACTCCTACCCGAGCGAGCTCGACCTCATGGCCGACGCCGCGGGGCTCCGGCTCGAGCACCGCTGGGGCGGCTGGGAGCGGGAGCCGTTCACCGGCGACAGCGTCAAGCACGTCTCCGTGTACCGCGTCGCCGAGCGCGTATAGCTGCCGAGACGGGGATATGGGCTAAGCCAGCGAGGTCCGTGTCATGGACGACCTCAGACGGTTCCAGCATCTGCCGGAAGTCGGTAGCCCGTTCCGTGTGGCGGATCAGAAGCTGTTGCTGAGCGGCCCGCTGATTGGCCGTAGCGTTCAAAGCGACCTCCCACCCTCGCCCTTTCGCGTCGTCTCCTTGTAGTGCGTACCCGGGCAAGCAGCAACGGACAGCGACAACAACGGACGAGATCGGTGACAGATCAGATCGGTATCAGCGCCGGATGGTTTCTTCGCGCCAAGGTTGATCGAATCGGGGACGGTTGTCTCGTGCACAAACCTTCGATATGGCGCTCCCGACCGGGCTGCGCAGACGCCTGCGCGCTCGACGGCGCAGCAGGCGAGGCCGCACGGATGCAACACAGCGGCGTGCGTGTAGGCCAAGGGATGCCTGGTCAGAGGAGGGCGGCGGCGAACTGGTCGTGGCGGTCGGTCCACCAGCGGCGCCGGCGGTCGTACTTCTCGCCGCCCCCGGTCCGGTTCACCATGGCGATGGAGTTCGGGTCACCCGCGTCGACGCTGCGCCGGACGGCTGCTTCGATGCGGTCGATGGCATCGTTCATCGCGGTGAGCAGCTCCGTCCGACCGTCCCGGTCCAGCCCGTAGGCGTCGGCGACGAGTCGTAGCCGTGCCGGCCGGTCGGCGGGCCGCCAGCCGATCCGGGCCTGGTCAAAGTCGTCTTCGATCGGTACGCAGAGGCGGGCGAGGTGGGCGAGGTCGTAGACGGGGCGGCCGGGGCAGCGAACTCGAAGTCGAGCAGCGCGACGGCAATGCCGTCACGGAAGACGACGTTCGAAGGCTCCACGTCGTTGTGGCAGACGAGCGTCCCGCCCGCAGGGTCAGCCAGCGCGTCGTTCCAGGTGAGACCCTGAGGGTCGAACCCGCGGGCGGCGTCGTGCAGCCCGCGCAGCAGCCTGGCAATGGACGCCAGCGCGGTGTCGGACTGGCTCCAGTCCGGATAGGGCGCCACGGGGACCTCGCCGTCGATGAATACGAGGCGCTCGCGTCCGTCCTCGTCGATGCCGACTGGTGACGAGGCGCCCTCGAATCCGGCGTGTCTCACCGCCCGTAGGAAGGCGTGAATCGAACCCGAGTGCGGAATCGAGGGGCGAAGGACATGCGGACCGACGCGGACGACCTGGCCCGCGTTCGCGATCCCGCCATCGAGCTGCTGCTCAGCCACACCGCCACTTTGACGGACGTTCAGTTCCGCGCCCGATTCAGCGTTCTGCATCGACTCCGGCACCCCGCCATGTTGCCCTGTCGAGGTCCTCGTCATCACCTCCCCGGCGCACACGTAATGCCCTTGGTCTCAGGGGATCAACGCAACCGCACCCGTTCTGGTGCGAGGCCGCGGGCAGGGTCACCGGGCGCGGACTCGGCCGCCTATTCCGGTAGAGACTCCGCCTTAGATGCCCCCGAACCTTTGGGGTTGCGGCGCCCGCCCTTGCGCTCGCCCGCCGGGGGTGGGCCCGCGTTCCCGAGCAAGGCCCGCTCATACCGCTACTACCAGCACGCTTGCGCGCCGTTGGTCCCCACGGGGAGCCTGGTGCGGGAGCGGTACAGAGGAGGGGCGCCATGAAGCGTTCGGACATCTCGCCGCCTCGCGACCGCGGACATGACGACGAGGTCCGCGATCTCGTATCCCTCGGGGATTTCCTGGCACCCGAGATGCATCGCGTGGGAGGTATCGACGAGGCGGCGTCTGCCGTTCGGGAATGGGCGGACGACGACGTGGCGATGATCGACGAAGCGGAGATTATCGCCTCGAACCAGCATCGGGACTATTCGGCGGAGATCCTGCATCGGGCGAAGCTGCTGGCCACGCTGACTCACTAGCGGCTTGCACAAGGCGTCCGATGAGCACCTCCGTCGGGTTCCTCATAGGCGCCGGGACTCGGTGTCCTCGTCGCGGTCGCTGGCTGGCTCATCTATCTCACGGGGCGGTAGCTGAGGCTCATCGGTTCAGCCCCGAACTAGCTGGCTGACCGACAGGCGCCCGCCGGGGGTGAACGCCGTCGCGTTCTCGGCACTCCGGCACCGGTCTGCGGTCGACGTAACGCGGCGGGCTGCTTGAGCGTTGTCTTACCGAACGTGGAAGTCGGGCCACTGGCCGAGGGGACCCGGTCCAACAGCGCGGCCGGGGACCCTCGCACCCTCAAGAATTCGCACCAGCGGCGTGAGCCAACAGGCCGCTCCCACAAGCCGCTGGCACAGACGAGACGCCCCCTTGGGCCGGGCGGAGACCAAGGGGGCGTCGTCGCGTCGAACGCGTGCCGCACACGAGAACGCGGGAGGCCCCGGTCCAAGCAAGCCTGCCGCTTTTCCCATTTCCGAGGGCGTGCGCTCGGGGGCGATGCCCTCGAAGACGGGGATCTTCGCTACCACCGCTAAAGGCCGAGTAAAGGTGCGCGAGTTCCGGGCTGGCCGTGTTTAGCCCTGGCTCGATTCGGCGCAGACTCCCGCCACCTCTCGGAGGTAGCAGTGATCGCCCACTCGCACCCCGGGGGAAAGGAGGGCGGGAGGCCGGTGCTCAGTGGTCTCCCGCCTTCCGCTAAGGGCACCCGTGGTCACACCGCGGTCACCAAACCCTGCGACGTGACACGACTGCTGCATTCGGAGGCCCGGCGAGGACGAAACCCCTTGCAAACGCTGACTGTTGCGATCACTGAGACGTCATCTGGTCCATGAACTGCTTCATGTCGAAGTAGTCGCGCCACGCCGCGATCTTGCCGTCCTTCACCTCGAAGGTTCCCATCACCGGCAACTCGACCTTGCCGTTCGGCAGCTGGAACACGTCGACACGCTCGGTGAGCACGATGTCACCGTCGGCGACGATGTTGCGCACGCGGAAGTCGATCTGCTCTGCACCGCCTGCGAATCCGGCGATGAACGTCTTGATCGCGTCGCGGCCGGTGATCGGGTCCATCGGGATGTTGTGGTACACGGCGTCGTCGGTGAAGAACCCGGCGATGTCGTCGGGGTCGACGTTCGACCACACGGCGCAGAACCGGCGGACGACCTCGATCGGGGTCTCGTTCTCGTTGGCCACAGGTCTCCTTCCTCAGGCGGGGTCGATCGCGACTGCCGACACCGGCGGCAAGCCGTCGGCGAGCACCCGCCATGTGCCCCCGGCATCCTCGGAGCCGTAGACGACGCCGTCGGCGCCGCCGAACGCGACGTCGCGCGCCATCGGTGTCGAGGCACCCCGTGTCGATGTTGTGCGGCTGCCAGTCGGGCAAGCCGTCCGTGCAGCGCTCGAGCGGGCCGTCTCCGTCGATCGCCCGCCGGTACACCGCGGCCTGCTCGGTGAACGGTCCGGTCGACGCGCTCACGAACAAGACGTCGCCGGCCGTCGCCACCGCCCGGCAGTACGAGGCGTGCAAGCCGTCGGTGAGCACGGTCCACGTCTCGCCGGCGTCGTCGCTCCGGCACAGCCCACGGCGGCCGCGGCGAGCACGAGCTCCGGCCGCTGCGGATGCGCGCGTACCTGGTGGACGTCGGCGTCGACGTCGATGGTGGGCTGCCACGTCGCGCCGTCGTCGGGCGACCTGGGGATCCCGCCCACGTGCACGTTGGCGAGCAGCACCCCTCCTGCGGTCGCCGTCAGCGACCGGACGTAGGGCTTGCGGCTCCCGACCGCGTGCCAGTCGTCGCGGCCCGGGACCGCCTCGAACCCCGGAATGGGCTCGAACCGCTTCTGCTTGAAGACGCGCATCAGCGAGGAGCCCCAGCCGACGATCGCGTCGTCGAACCGGGCCAGCAGCGCGCCGTGGATCCCGAGCGACCGCTCGGGCGATCGGACGGTCATCGCCTGCCGCCAGCCGCCGTTCGTCCGTACACGACGGTTTCGCCGTCGAAGATCGCCCAGTCCTCGCTCAGCGCGGTGACCGAGTGGCCGGCGACCTCGCGCTCCGGCGAGCCGTCGAGTGCGAAGAGCCCGTCCGCGGTCCCGACACGCACCCTCATACGCCCACCTTGAACCCCTCGAGCACCACCGCCCAACGCGCCGGGTCGGCACGGTAGGGCGCGTTGAAGCTGATCCGGTCGACGAGGCCGCCGTAGCGCGCCAGTACCCGAGGCGCGATCTCCTCCGGGCTCCCGCGCACCGTGAAGGTCTCGACGAGCTCGTCGCCGATCAGGCCGCCCATCTCCTCCCAGCGCCCTTCCTTGGAAAGCCGGTTGAGCTCGGGCTGGAGGTCGCCCCAGCCGTGCAGTTCGAGCACGCGCCGGTACGCCGGGGTCGAGCCGTAGAACGCGAGCTGGCGGCGGACGCCCCCTTCGGCGGCGGCGATCTCGTCTTCGGAATCGCCGGTCACGATCATCAGCGGGAACGCGATCTCGAACCCGCCGCGCGTCCGGCCCCCACTGGCGAACCCGCGCTCGAGCGCCGGAAGCGTGACCTCGCGCAAGAACCGCTCCGTGCTGAACGGATGGACGAGGAACCCGTCGGCAACCTCGCCGGCGACCTCGGTCATCGCCGGGCCGACGCCGGCGAGCCACAGGCGCGGCGGCCCGTACGGGTTCGGTCCCGGGTTGAAGAAGGGGGTCATGAGCGTGTGGCGGTAGAAGTCGCCGTCGAAGCGCAGCGGCGCGCCATCGTGCCAGCACGCCCAGATGGCGCGGATCGCGAGCGCGAGCTCGCGCATACGGGCGGCGGGCTTGGACCACGGCATCGAGAACCGCTTCTCGATGTGCGGGCGGATCTGCGAGCCGAGCCCGAGGATGAAGCGTCCCTCCGACACGCTCTGTAGGTCGTACGCCGTCTGCGCCAAGGTCATCGGGTTGCGGGCGAACGCGACCGCGATGGCCGTCGACAGATCGAGGCGCTCGGTGTGCTCGGCGGCGAGGAGCACGGGCAGGAACGGGTCGTGCGGGCCTTCGAAGGTGAACGCGCCGTCGTACCCGGTCGCCTCGAGCTCGCGTGCCCGATTTGCGATCTCGCCGAGGTTGTCGGTGAGCGACCCGTCGATCTTCATCGTTTCTCCATTGTCGCCGTCGCAAGCTCCGGCTTTGCACCGGCGGTCGGCAAAGCCGCCGCCGCTGCCAGGATCGTACGTCCGTGGCTGAACGCGAGAGAGCGGCGCGAACGGCGGCGGTACGCTGATCGCATGGGTGAGGACCTCAAGCCACGCAGCCGCGAAGTCACCGATGGCATGGAACGTGCCGGGGCGCGGGCGATGCTGCGGGCCGTCGGCATGACCGACGCCGACTGGGACAAGCCGCAGATCGGCGTGGCGTCGAGCTGGAACGAGGTCACGCCGTGCAACATGCCGCTCGACCGGCTCGCGAAGCGGGCCAAGGACGGCGTCCGCGCCGCTGACGGCTTCCCCATCGAGTTCGTCACGATCGCGGTCAGCGACGGCATCTCCATGGGCCACGAGGGCATGCGCGCTTCGCTGGTGAGCCGCGAGGTCATCGCCGACTCGATCGAGACGATGATGCACGCCGAGCGCTTCGACGGGATGGTCACGTTCGCCGGCTGCGACAAGAGCCTGCCCGGCATGCTGATGGCCGCCGGGCGTCTCAATCTTCCTTCGGTGTTCCTCTACGGCGGCGCCATCCTCCCCGGCCACTGGAAGGACCAGGCACTCGACGTCGTCAGCGTGTTCGAGGCCATCGGCGCGTGTGCGGCCGGCACGATCAGCGAGAACGAGCTCGGTGAGATCGAGCGGCGGGCGTGCCCGACAGAGGGCTCGTGCGCGGGGATGTTCACGGCCAACACCATGGCGTCGGCGGCCGAGGCGCTCGGCATGTGCCTGCCCGGCAGCTCGGCGCCGCCGGCGGTGGACCGGCGCCGCGACGACTTCGCGTTCGAATCGGGGCGCGCGGTCGTGGGACTGCTCGAGGCCGGGATCCGGCCCCGCCAGATCATGACCAAGCCCGCCTTCGAGAACGCGATCGCAGTCGTGAACGCGCTCGGCGGGTCGACCAACGCCGTCCTCCACCTGCTCGCCATCGCCCACGAGTCCGAGGTCGAGCTCGAGCTCGACGACTTCAACCGCGTCGCCGCCAAGGTGCCGCACATCGCGGACACGAAGCCGCACGGCAAGTACCACATGGCCGACATCGACCGCATCGGAGGCGTGCAAGTCGTGCTGCGCGAGCTGCTCGACGCGGGGCTGCTGCACGGCGACTGCCTGACCGTCACGGGCAAGACCCTGGCCGAGAACCTCGCCGACCTCGACCCGCCCGCCCCCGACGGCGAGGTCGTGCACTCCCTGCGCGAGCCCATCCACACCGAAGGCGGCATCGTCGTGCTGCGGGGCTCGATGGCGCCGAACGGCGCAGTGGTGAAGGTCGCCGGTCTCGACAGCGACCGCTTCGAAGGCGTCGCGCGTGTCTTCGACGGCGAAGACGCGGCGATGGACGCCGTCCTCGGCGGGAGCATCAACGCCGGCGACGTCGTGGTGATTCGCTACGAAGGCCCGAAGGGCGGTCCCGGGATGCGGGAGATGCTCGCGGTCACCGGTGCGATGAAGGGCGCCGGCCGTGGCGCAGACGCTGCGCTCGTCACCGACGGTCGGTTCTCGGGCGGTACGCACGGCTACTGCGTCGGGCACGTCTCGCCCGAGGCCGTCGACGGCGGACCGATCGCGTTCGTCGAGGACGGCGACCGCATCGTGATCGACGCCGCCAGCCATACGCTCGACCTCCTCGTCGACGACGCCGAGCTCGCCCGTCGCAAGTCCGACTGGAAGCTTCCCGAGCCGCGCTACACGAGCGGCGTCCTCGCCAAGTACGCCAAGCTCGCCCAGGGCGCCGAGCACGGCGCGATCACGAACGTCTAGGCCGCTTGCCCGAAGGCGTCGAGGTCGAGTACGCCGCGCCGGCTCATCGAGGAGCGAGCTCTGGGCCGCAAGATCGCCGGGATCGACGCGCCGGATGCGTGGTACCTCAAGCGCGGTCTCACCGCCACCGCGCTCGAGCCCGCGTTGACGGGCCACCGGCTCACCACCGCCCGCCGCCGCGGCAAGCTGCTCCTGCTCGACACCGACCGCGCCGGCCCGACCCTCGGACTGCACCTCGGCATGAGCGGGCGCGTGCTGATCGACGACCACGCCGCCGGCGACCCGCTCATCTACGGCAGCAATCGCGAGAACCCCGGCTGGCACCGCTTCACGCTGCGCTTCGACGACGGCGGCTCGCTCGCCATGCGCGACCCGCGCCGCCTCGGGGCCGTCGAGCTGACCCCGACGAGGAACGCCTCGGCCCCGACGCGTTCGACGTCACCCAGGCCGAGGTCGACCGGGTGCTCACACGCAGCCGGGCGCCGGTGAAGGCGGTGCTCATGGACCAGACCCGTATCGCCGGGCTCGGCAATCTCCTCGTCGACGAGGTCCTGTGGCGGGCCGGTATCGATCCCGGCCCGACCGGCGCGTGAGCTCGACCGCAACGAGCGCCGCCGCGTGCACCGTGCCATCCGCCGCACGTTGCAGCTGACCCTCGCACGAGGCGGATCGCACACCGGGGACCACATGACCCAGCGCGTCGCGGGCGGCGTGTGCCCGAAGGACGGCACACCCTTCGAACGGCGGACGGTGGCCGGTCGCACCACGTTCTCCTGCCCGCAGCACCCAACGCTGAGGTCGGGCCGTACCATTCGGGCGTGCGGGTTCCTCGTCGTAGAAGACGAGTCCAAGATGGCGACCCTCGTGCGCAAGGCGCTCGAGCTCGAGGGTTACTCGGTCGATGTTGCGATGACCGGCACCGACGCCGTCTGGATGGGCACCGAGAACGAGTACGACGCCATCGTGCTCGACGTGATGATCCCCGAGCCCGACGGCTTCGAGGTGTGCCGGCGCCTGCGCGCCGACGGCCGCTGGGCCCCGATCCTGCTGCTCACAGCACGCGACAGCGTGGACGACCGCGTGATCGGACTCGACGCCGGCGCCGACGACTACATCCCGAAGCCGTTCTCGTTCGAAGAGCTCTACGCGCGCCTGCGGGCGCTCACCCGCCGGGCGCCGCCGCAGCGTCCGCATGTCCTCCAGATCGGCGACCTCGAGCTCGACCCGGCCCGCCATCGTGTGACGCCGCGCCGGCAAAGAGGTTGAACTGAGCCCCAAGGAGTTCGCGCTGCTCGACCTGTTCATGCGGCACGCCGACGAAGTGCTGAGCCGCACCACGATTCTCGAGCACGTCTGGGACTTCGCGTACGACGGGACGTCGAACGTCGTCGACGTCTATGTGCGTTACCTGCGCGAGAAGATCGACCGGCCCTTCGATCGCACCACCCTCGAGACGGTCCGGGGCGTCGGCTACCGGCTCCGGAGCGACGCGTGATTCAGACGTCCACGGACCCTGCGGGGCCGCCTGACCCTCGTGTTCGCCCTCGTGACCGCCGTCTTGTGTCTGCTCGTCGGCGTGCTCGTCGACTACCAGTACCGCAATGCGCTGCGCGAGGCGCTCGACGACGGCCTGACCACCCGCTTTTCAAACCTCGAACGCGACCTCGCCACCAGCGGCGACCAGTCCGTCGAGCCCACGCTGCCGGACTCCGAGGCGTTCGCGCAGATCGTCGACGTGGACGGCCAGGTCGTGAACGCCGCTCCTCGCGCGCTCCTCGAGCGGCGCGTCCTGACCAAGGGCGAGCTCGCCGATGCCCGCACCCGCCGGATCACGATCGAGCGCGGCGCCGCGCCCGGCGACCAGCAGTCGCGCCTGTTGGCGGGGCCGGCCGGCCAGCGCGGGCTCGGGCTCGTCGTCGTGGTCGGGACCTCGCTCGACGAGGCGATCGACGCCCAGCACCGTCTCGAGCTGGCGCTCGTGATCGGTCTCCCGCTGCTGGCGGGGATCGTGTCGGTCGCCGGCTGGTTCCTCGCCGGCGCCGCGCTCAAACCGGTGCGCGATCTCGTCGAGGAGGCGGACGAGATCTCGGCCGTGGCGGCGCGGGGCAGCGACGACGCCTGTCGGTCCCGGAGACGGGCGAGGAGCTCGCCGACCTCGCGCGCCACCTCAACGAGCTCCTCGCCCGCATCGAAGCCGCGCTCGAGCACGAGCGCGCGTTCCTCGACGACGCCAGCCACGACCTGCGCACGCCGATCTCGATCGTCCGCAGCGAGCTCGAGCTCGCGCGCATGCAGACCGAGGCGGGAAGCGAGCTCGCGCGAGGCGCTCGATTCCTCGCTGGAAGAAGTCGACCGGCTCGACCGGCTGGCGGTGAACCTGCTCGTCCTGGCGCGCTCGCGCTCCGCCGGGCCGCCCCGGCTCCAGCCGGTCGAGCTCGGCGCGCTGTCACGCCCGCGCGGCCCAGACCGTGACGCGGTCGCGCGACGGCGCCGCCGTGCCGGTCTACGTGAACGGGTCGGCGGACGTGCGGGGCGACGAGGACGCCATCGAGCGGGCCGTCCTCAACCTGGTCGAGAACGCGGCGCGCCACGCCCACGCGCGAGTCGACGTGGACGTTTCGAGCGACGGCGACCGGGCCGTCGTGACGGTGCAGGACGACGGACCCGGCTTCCCGCCCGAGCTCCTCGGGCAGGCGGCGGGACGGTTCGTGCGGGGGACGAACGGTGGACGGGGCACGGAGAACGGCGCCGGCCTCGGCCTCGCGATCGTCGACGCCATCGCCGCGGCGCACGGCGGCGAGCTCGAGATCGAGAACGGGGCCGAAGGCGGCGCCTCGGTGCAGCTCCGCATCCCGATCGCGTCCAGCTCGTGAACGGCGATCGCCGCCTAGCCTCGTCGCGGGAGGTCCATCACCGGTGCATGTGAACCTCTCGACGAGCTCGACGAGGAGGCAGGCGTGACCTCGACCACCGCGCACGACCGCACGGACGCGCTCGTCGAACGTCTCTTCGGCGCCACGATCGGAACGCTCGAGCTGTTCGGGGTCTACCTCGGCGATCGTCTGGGCCTCTACGTGGCGCTCGCCGGCGCCGATGCGCTCGAGCCGGACGAGCTCGCCCGCCGAGCCGGGATCGCGCCTCGCTACGCGCGCGAGTGGCTGGAGCAGCAGGCGGTCGCCGGCATCCTCGAGGTCGAGGACGCGGAAGGCGGGACGCGCCGGTTCCGCCTCCCGGCGGAGCACGCCGAAGTGCTGATCGATGCCGAGAGCCCGAACTACCTCGCGCCGTTCGCCTCGCTGCTCGCCGGCATCGGCGGCGTGCTCCCCGACGTCGCCGAGGCGTACCGCACCGGTGGCGGAGTTCCGTTCAGCAAGTACGGCGCCGATCTGCGCGATGGCCAGGCCGCGGTGAACCGACCCGCGTTCACCAACGAGATGGCGAATTGGATCGCGACCATGCCGGACGTCGACGCCCGGTTGCGGTCCGAGCCCGCGGCGCGAGTCGCCGACGTCGGCTGCGGCGTCGGCTGGTCCACGATCGCGCTTGCCCGCGCCTTCCCGGCGGCGACCGTCGAGGGGATCGACCTCGACCAGGCTTCGGTGGATGACGCCCGACGCAACGCCGCCGAGGCCGGGATGGCCGGCGCGGTGAGCTTCCACGTGGGCGACGCGGCCGACCCGGCGGCGAAGGGCGCCTACGACCTCGCATGCATGTTCGAGGCGCTCCACGACACGCCGCGACCGGGCGAGGTGCTCGGGGCTCTGCACCAGATGCTGCGCGACGACGGCTCGGTGCTGCTGGCCGACGAGCGCGTCGCGGGCTCCTTCACGGCGCCCGGCGACGAGGTCGAGCGGATGATGTACGGATGGAGCATCTCGCACTGCTTGCCGGCCGCAATGGTCGATCAGCCGGCCGAGCCCACCGGCACGGTGCTGCGCGAGCCGATCGTGCGTGACCTCGCGCGGTCGGGCGGGTTTCGGATCGGTGGACGTCCTGCCGATCGAGAACGACTTCTTCCGCTTCTACCGGCTGCGTAGGTAAGCGGTCCTGGATGACCAGAGACGCGCGGCCCGTGATCGTGGCGGTCGACGACGACCCGTCGTCTATCGCGCACATCGGCGCGGAGCTGGAGCGGCGCTACGACCGCGACTACCAGATTCTGTTCGGCACATCCGCGACCGAGGCTCTCGGGCAGCTGGAGAGGATGCATCAGGCGGGCGATCGCGTCGCGCTCGTGCTCGCCGACCAGTGGATGCCCGAGCTCACGGGACCGGAGCTGCTCGCTCGAGTTCCCGACCTGCATCCGCAGGCGAAGCGGGCGTTGCTCGTCGGGTGGGGGGACTGGGGCGACGAGCCCACTGCCGATGCGATACGGGAGGCGATGGCGCTTGGTCGGATTGACTACTACGCGTTGAAGCCCTGGAAGTCGCCCGACGAGTACTTCCACCGCACCGTGAGCGAGTTCCTCCACGAGTGGTCGCGCGCCGATGCCTCGGTACCGCAGGAGATCAACGTCGTCGCCGACGCCTGGTCGCCTCGAGCGCACGAGATCCGGAACCTGCTCACGCGCAACGGGGTCCCGCACGTGTTTCACCCGAACAACTCACCGGACGGTGAAGCGGTGCTGCGGCAAGCCGGGCAAGTAGGAACGACGAAGCCCGTCGTGGTGATGCTCGACGGCCGCACCTTCGTCGATCCGACGAACGCGGAGCTCGCGCGCGGCTACGGCGCAACGACGGAGCTCGAAGGCACGCGAGAATTCGACGTCGTCATCGTCGGCGCGGGTCCTGCGGGGCTCGCAGCGGCGGTGTACGCGTCGTCGGAGGGGTTGCGCGCCTTGGTCGTCGAGCGCGAGTCGATCGGGGGTCAGGCCGGGTCGAGCTCCCGGATCCGCAACTACCTCGGGTTCGCAAGAGGTGTGAGCGGCGCCGAGCTCGCCCAGCGTGCCTACCAGCAGGCGTGGGTGTTCGGGACCACGTTCTTGTTGATGCGCGACGTGACCGGCTTGCGCACCGATGGTGACGATCGCGTGCTCACCATCTCCGACGGCAGCGAGGTCCGCGCCCGCAGTGTGATCCTCGCCATGGGCGTCACCTACCGGCGCCTCGACATCCCCGCTCTGGAGCGCCTCACCGGCAGCGGTGTGTTCTACGGCTCGTCGCCGTCCGAGGCGCAGCGGTTCACGGGAGGTCAGGTGTACGTGGTCGGCGGCGGGAATTCGGCCGGGCAGGCCGCCGTCCATCTGAGCCGGTACGCGAAGCGCGTCACCCTGGTCGTGCGGTCCGCCACGCTCGCCTCGAGCATGTCGCGGTACCTGCGGGACGAGATCGACGCCGTCCCGTGCATCGACGTCCGGGTCTCGACTGAAGTCGTCGACGGCGCGGGGGAAGGTCGCCTCGAGCAGCTCACGTTGCGGTCCGCCGGCACCACGATTTCGGTGCCCGCCGACGCGCTCTTCCTCCTCATCGGCGCCCGGCCGCACACCGAATGGCTCCCGTCGGACGTCGCCCGCGACGCGCCGGGCTTCGTCGTCACGGGCCCGCCGGTGGCAGACGAACGTGCTGCGACCGGGTGGGAGCTCGAGCGCCCACCGTTGGTGTTCGAGACGAGCGTGCCGGGCGTGTTCGCGGTGGGAGACGTGCGCGCGCAATCGGTCAAGCGGGTGGCGTCCGCGGTCGGCGAGGGCTCGGTGGTCATCCAGCAGGTCCACCAGTACCTCGAAGGCAGCCCCGCGGGATGGCTTCCGGGTGAACCGGCTTGCGCACCGGTTCACAATCGTCCACACTGTTGCCCTGATGGACCGCCAGAGCCTCCTCGTAGTTGTTACCTAGCGCGCAGCCGCCCCACCGCGCTGCGCGCCTTCGCCCCTCGCACAAGCGGGGGGCTTTTCATATCCCGAGACTGATGCGCACATGAAGGAACAGAGATGAAGCCCTGCCGAGCCCACCCCTCCCGCACCCCCATCCACCACCCATAAGGAACGGGCATGAAACTCACTGGAGCCCAGGCCCTCATCAAGAGCCTCGAGATGGAGGGCACCGAGGTCATGTTCGGGTTGCCGGGCGGGGCGATCCTGCCCGTGTACGACCCGCTGATCGACTCCTCGATCCGCCACATCCTCGTCCGCCACGAGCAGGGCGCAGGCCACATGGCCGAGGGATTCGCGCACGCTGACCGGTCGGCCCGGCGTGGCGATGGTCACGAGCGGCCCGGCCGCCACCAACATCGTCACCGCCCTGTGCGACGCCTACATGGACTCCGTCCCGATCGTGGTCATCACCGGGCAGGTGCCCTACGCGGTGATCGGCAGCGACGCGTTCCAGGAGGCCGACACCGTCGGCATCACGATGCCGGTCACGAAGCACAACTGGCTCGTCACCGACCCGCAGGACATTCCCCGCTACGTGCGCGAAGCGTTCCACGTGGCGACGACGGGCCGTCCCGGCCCCGTGCTCGTCGACGTCCCCAAGGACATCGCCAACCAGATGATGGACTGGTACTGGCCCGAGTCCGTCGACCTTCCCGGCTACAAGCCGAACGTCAAGGGCCATCCGAAGCAGATCAAGGACGCGGCCCGGCTGTGGGGCGAGGCGCACCGGCCGGTGATCTACGCCGGCGGAGGGATCCTCAAGGCCCGCGCCTCGGATGCGCTCAAGGCACTGGCCGAGGCCACCGGCACGCCGGTGGTGACCACGCTCATGGCGCGCGGGTCGTTCCCCGACGACCACCCGCAATGTCTGGGCATGCCCGGCATGCACGGCAACTACACCGCGGTCACGTCGATGCAGAAGTGCGACCTGCTGATCGCGTTGGGCTCGCGCTTCGACGACCGCGTCACGGGAAAGGTGGATGCGTTCGCGCCCGGCGCCAAGGTGATCCACGTCGACATCGACCCCGCCGAGCTGGGCAAGGTTCGCCGGCCCGACGTCCCGATCGTCGGCGACTGCCGTCTCGTCATCGAGGAGCTCGTGAAGGCGGTGCAGTCCAACCAGCAGAAGCGGGACTGGCCCGACCTCACGCCGTGGTGGATGCAGCTGCGCGAGTGGCAGGAGCGCTTCCCGCTCCACTACGAGCAGCTGGAGGACGGCCCGTTGAAGCCGCAGTACTGCATCGACATGCTGCGCGACCACAGCCCCGACGACACGATCGTCGTGTCGGGGGTCGGCCAGCACCAAATGTGGTCGAGCCAGCGGTGGAAGTTCAACCACCCGAACACGTGGGTGAACTCGGGCGGCCTCGGAACGATGGGGTTCGCCGTCCCGGCGTCGATCGGCGCCAAGGTCGGCAAGCCCGACCGCATGGTGTGGGCGATCGACGGTGACGGCTGCTTCCAGATGACGGCGCAGGAGCTCGTCACGGCGTCGGCGGAGCGCATCCCCGTGAAGGTCGCGATCCTCAACAACGCGTACCTCGGCATGGTCCGTCAGTGGCAGGAGCTCTTCTACGAGGAGCGATACAGCGAGGTGTACCTGTCACCCGACCTGCCCGACTACGCCAAGTGGGCCGAGGCCATGGGCTGCGTGGGCTTCAAGGTCGAAACCCCCGACGACGTCGTGCCGACGATCGAGAAGGCGAACCAGATCGACGACCGTCCCGTCGTGGTCGACTTCCAGGTCGACTACCGCGAGAAGGTGTATCCGATGGTGCCGGCCGGCGGGTCGAACGACGACATCATCCTCGACCCCGCCCACGACAAATCGGTCGGGCGGTAAGGAGATCACGATGCCGAACGGTGCCGCGCAACATCACATCCTCTCGGTGCTCGTCGAGAACAAGTTCGGCGTGCTCTCGCGGGTCGTGGGGCTGTTCTCAAGACGGGGCTACAACATCTTCTCGCTCGCAGTCAGCCCGACCGAGGACGAGCGGCTCAGCCGCATGACCGTCGTCGTCGACGCCGAGTCGGCGCCGCTCGAGCAGATCACGAAGCAGCTCAACAAGGTCATCCCGGTGATCAAGATCACCGAGCTGTCACCGGACGAGGCCGTCGAGCGGGAGCTCATGCTGGCGACGGTGAAGGCCGGTGCCGAGACCCGTTCGCAGGTCACCGAGCTCGCTGCGATCTTCGAGGCGAAGATCGTCGACGTCGGCTACGAGGCGATGACGCTCATGGTCGCCGGCACGCCCGAGAAGCTCGACGCCATCAGCGACCTGCTGGCGCCATTCGGGATCGTCGAGTCGCAGCGGACGGGTCGGATCGCCCTGTCCAAGCTGGCTCGCCAGACCACGAAGCTCCGGGCGGTCAAGGACCGCGGCGCGTAGCCTCGCGTCGCTCGAGAGGGAGGGATTGATGCCCGCGACCATCTACTACGACGACGACGCCGACCCTGCGCTGCTCGAAGGACGCAAGGTCGCGGTGCTCGGCTACGGGTCGCAGGGCCACGCCCACGCCCTGAACCTGAAGGAGTCGGGCGTCGACGTGCGCGTCGGCCTGCGCGACGGGTCGTCGTCGTGGGCCAAGGCCGAGGACGCCGGGCTGACGGTCACCACGATCGCGCAGGCCTGCAAGGAAGCCGACGTGATCATGGTACTCCTCCCCGACACCGAGCAGGCCGCGATCTACGAGCGCGACATCGAGCCCAACCTCGACGACCGCGATTCACTCGCGTTCGCGCACGGGTTCAACATCCACTTCGGTCAGATCCGCCCGCCCGCGGGTGTCGACGTGTGGATGATCGCCCCGAAGGGACCGGGCCACCTCGTCCGGCGCACCTTCGAGGAAGGCGGGGGCGTCCCGTCGCTCGTCGCCGTGCAAGCCGACGAGACCGGCAAGGCGAAGCAGACCGCGCTCGCGTACGCCCGCGCGATCGGCGCCACCCGCGCCGGCGTGCTCGATACGACGTTCGAGGAGGAGACCGAGACGGACCTGTTCGGCGAGCAGGTCGTCCTCTGCGGGGGGCTCACCGAGCTCATCAAGGGGAGCTACGAGACGCTCGTCGTGGCCGGCTACCAGCCCGAGTCGGCCTACTTCGAGACGCTGCACGAGGTGAAGCTGATCGTCGACCTCATCTACGAGGGCGGGATCACGAACATGCGCTACTCGATCTCCGACACCGCCGAGTATGGCGACATGACCCGGGGCCCGAGGATCATCACCGACGAGACGCGCGTCGAGATGCGCCGCATCCTCGACGACATCCAGTCCGGGCGCTTCGCCAACGAGTGGATCCTCGAGAACCAGGCCGGCCGTCCCGTCTTCAACGCGCTGCGCAAGAAGTCGGCCGAGCACCCGATCGAAGAGGTCGGCGAGCGTCTGCGGGCGATGATGCCGTGGATCGGCGCCGGCCGCACGCGACCCCAGGACGCGTCCGGCGGTTGACGCCTTCGCGGGCGCGTTGTCGACCGGGCGACGACCTTCCTGCCGACCCGTGTGGTAGTCAAGTCGTCCGTTTGACTGTCCGCGTAGACGCGAACAGGATGACGTCGCCCGAGTGGGCCGATCTTGACTCATTCGGGACGTCCGGGGAACTAGAAGGCGGAGGCGCGCGAGTCCGCGGACATCGCGCGAAGGGGCAGATGGAACGCCAAGGCGTTGCTTGGGTCGAAACGGGCGCGCGCGTCGCCTATGTCGTCATGGGCGTCGGGGCCGTGTGCGTCGCGGCGCTCGCGCTGGGGTTGCTCGGTCCTCTCACCGATGCCGCGTTCCTGATTCTCGGCGCGGGGCGGTCGTCGCCACTGTTGTCGGTCTTCGGCGCAATCGGCCCGCCGCGCGCTGGCCGTGGATGATCATCGCCGTCGCGCTGGTCGTGTTCCTCGTGGGCGGCGGTGTCCGCGAGGCGTTTGGCACCCTCGGCGATCTCTCCTCGGATCGGTCGCCGGTGCCGGATCTCATCACACTGACGGGTTACGTGATCCTCGGCATCGGCGTCCTCGGTCTGGCGAACGTCCGTCGCCGGGGAGCCCGCGACGTGGACGGGATGCTCGACGGGGTCATCGCCGCGCTCGCGGCGATGGCACTCGCGTGGATCTTCCTCATCAACCCCACGCTGTTCCACGAGCAAGCGCCGCTGACCGTGCGGTTCCTTCTCTCGTGCTATCCGCCACTCTCGGTGTTCATCGTCGCGATGATTGCGCGGCTCGCGTTCAACACCGGCAAGCGTCGCCCGTTGTCGTACGGCCTGCTCCTCGGCGCGGGGACGGCAATGCTCATCGGCGACGTCGTCTACATGCTCCTCGAGACGCACGTGCTCACGCTGCCCCAGAACGTGTTCGACGTGCCCTACGCGCTGGCGAGTGTCTTGTTCATCGGGGCGGTGCTCCACCCGTCGATGCGCGAGCTCACGGATCCACTCCCCGCGGACGAATTTGCTCCGACAAAGGGAAGGCTTGCATTCGTCGCGGTTGCGCTGGCGTTTCCGGCGCTGATCACGGTGATCCGGGTCGATGCCGAGGTCGGCGATCGCTTCGCGTTCGGGATCATCATCATGGCGTTAACCCTCGCCGCGGCGTGGCGGATGTTCCGCGCCCTGCGTGCGTATGCACGTTCAGAGGAGCGGCTCACGTACGCCGCGACCCATGATGCGCTGACTGGCCTTCCGAACCGCGCCTACGCGCAGGACCATCTCAATTCGGTGCTCGCCGCCACAAACCGGGGCGCGGGTTCGTCGCGCTCCTCTTCCTCGATGTCGACCGCTTCAAGCTCATCAACGACAGTTACGGTCACAGTTTGGGCGACGAGCTGCTTCTCGCCGTGGCCGGGCGGCTCCGCACGACGACACGGCCCGGCGACTCTGGTCGCACGCATCGGCGGCGACGAGTTCGTGATCGTCCTGGCCAACCTGCCGACGACCAACAAGGCACTGGAGGTGGCTGAACGCACACGCCTCGGCTTCCAGATCCCCTTCGACGTTCGCGGCGTCGAGGTCGTCGCGTCCGCCAGCATCGGCGTGTCCCTGAGCGACGGAACCGATCCGTCGCATGATGCGGAAGCGCTCATCCGCGACGCCGATACGGCCATGTACCGCGCCAAGGAGACCGGTCGTGACGCCGTGTGCGTGTTCGACTCGTCGATGCGGGATTCGGCCACGGAGCGGGTCGAGCTGGAGCGCGACCTGCGCCACGCGATGGAGTCTGAAGAGCTGTACCTGCTCTACCAGCCCCTTGTGCAGCTCCCGATGGGCAAGGTCGAAGGGTTCGAGGCGCTGCTGCGCTGGTCGCACCCCACCCGGGGCCAGCTTCTGCCGGCGTCGTTCATTCCGCTCGCCGAGGACACCGGGCTCATCGTGTCGATCGGGACCTGGGTGATCGAGGAGGCGTGTCGCCAGCTGGTTTGGTGGCGCGAGGAGATCCCGAACGGCGACGACCTCTACGTCGCCGTGAACCTGTCCGTGCGCCAATTGCGCGACCCGCAGCTCGTTCCGTGCGTGCAGAACGCGCTGAAGGGCGAGAAACTCTCCGACGGGTCGCTGTGCTTGGAGCTCACCGAGAGCTTGCTCATGGACAACCCGGCCGCGGCCGCGGAGCTCCTCGAGCAGCTTCGATCGGCGGGCGTCGGTCTTTCAATCGACGACTTCGGCACCGGATACTCGTCGCTCTCGTCACTCCGACGCTTGCCCGTCGACCGCGTGAAGATTGACCAGTCCTTCATCGAGGGTCTCCACCGAGACACCTCGGACGAGAGTCTCGTCGCCGCGATCGTGGCGATGGCGAGCGCGCTGCAGGTGTCGACCGTCGCCGAGGGGGTCGAGACGTATGCGCAGGGCCGACGTCTTCACGAGCTCGGCTGCAACGTCGCCCAGGGCAACTTCTATTCGCGCCCGGTCCCGACGGCGTCCGTCCCCGCGGTCGTCGACCAGTTCGGCGTCGCCCGCCGCTCACACCTCAAGGTCGTGCCGGATATCAAGCTTGCCTGAGCGTGTCCGTCGGACGCTCAGGCGGTGTGCGCGTGGCCCCCGGGGTGCAGGTGCTCGAGCACGGGCTCCAAGTCCAGTGGCCGGACCGCCGCCTCGAGGCCCCGTCCGTCGAACAGGATCTCGTACATCGACGGGTCCGCGGTCTCGAGCCGCGCGAAGTACGCGTCGAGGTCGCAGTACACCGGCAGGCTCGCGGGCGAATCGAGGTACGGAAGGGGCTCGAGACCGGCGAAGCGTTCGAACGGCTCGGCAATCGCCCCCTGCAGGAGGTTCAGTACCACGAGGTCGAGAATCGTCACCACCCACTTGACGTGGCATCGCAGCGCGAGCTGAGCCACTCCCTGGTACAGACCGAGGCTGACGAGACCATCCGTCGCCCGACCTCGGTACTCCGAGTCGACCGCGAGGGTGGCGATGTCCCACGCCCTGTCGGCCTCGAGACGGAGACTCATACGCGCGAGAACATCGTCGATGCGGTGACCCCAAACGGGCTCGACATCGCCGAGGCTCTTCAGGCCCGCGGGCGAGGGGAGCACGAGCCGGATCACACCGGCCGGCAGTCGCCGTCGATGATCCATCATGCACACGAAGATCGTCGAGGCCTCGTACGGGCCGTACTCTGCTTCGAGGAGCTCGGGTGTGTTGTTGAAGAACTCGTAGAACACTTCCCGCTCGACGTGGCGGGCGAGCTCGGACTCGGGCACGTCCGATGCAAACGCGTACACGCCGAACGGTTCTGACGGTTGTCCCGCTGCCGCGACAACCCTACCGCCGAGCTCCCGGAGCCCCTCCCGGTCGAGTGCGACCGACACCGCGCTCATGATCAAAACTCCTTCGCGACGACCTCGACCGCGTCGAGGTAGTCGCGGGTGAACTTCGTCGCTGCAGCGGCATCGAACCGCTTGCAGGTGTAGATGTCGACGCTAAAGAACAACATTGGTTCCTCCCATGCATAGAAGTGGGCGCCGGAGTTCTCCCAGTGAATCCAACCGGCCCAGCCGTGCGTGTCCGAAAGGTGCGTGGCCGGCTCCATCAGCGGTGTCATGCCACACACTGAGGAGAGACCGGACAGATAGCTCGTTATGCGCTCGTCCGTGATCGGATCACGGCACGTTCCCTCCACGACGAGACGCTGTCGGGGGATCATCGGAGCCAAGTCCCGCCACTTGGGTGTCGCGGTGATCACCTCCATACGATCCGCCACAACGCGCAAGAACGTCGCGTGCGCGACGGCACGCTCGGATGTACACGCGCGTGTTCAGTATGGGTAGACCTGATTCTTCTGTCCAGCTGTGTGGCCAGAGTTGCCATCATATGAGCCGAGACATCCGGCACGATTTTCTCCGACCCGCGGTGAACGCAGGTTGTGCGCTCGCGGCTCGGGAGACCTCCCGTGCGTAATCTCAACCCGTGCCGGACGTCCTCCTCGCCGTGCTCGCGGCGGTGGTCGGCTACCTCCTGGGGACGATCCCGTCGGCAGGAGTCGTCGCCTGGCTCGCAACCCGCGGGGAGATCAACCTCCGCGAAGCCGGGAGCGGCAATCCCGGCGCCATCAACGCGATCAAGACGCTCGGGACACGCTGGGGGCTCGTCGTGCTGGCCGCCGACATCGCGAAGGGCTTGGCGGCGGGCCTGCTCGGACTTCTGATCGCCGGCGACCCGGGCGCGTACGCCGCCGCCACCGCGGCCATCGCCGGCCACATCTTCCCCGTGTGGAGCGGCTTTCGCGGTGGAAAGGGCGTGGCGACGTCGGCCGGCGCGTGCCTCGCCGTGTTCCCGGCGTACTTTCCGATCGACATGGTCGTGGCGGGCGCCAGCGCGCTCAAGTCCCGTCGTGCAGAGCTCGGCACCCAGGTCGCGTGCATCATCTGGATCGCGTCGGCCGCGATCTGGTGGGCGGCCGATCTCCCGAACCTGTGGGGCCCGGATCCCTCGATCGGGTTGCTCCTGTTCGCGCTGATCGGCTCGACGATGATCCTGTACAAATTCCGCGCCGCGTCAAGAGGGATGCCCGCACGCTGATTCCGTGAGCGTTCCGAAAGCGTTCGCGTCGACACCGTGCTTGGGGTGCCCGGGGGCGGGCCCCCGTTCAGCCCGACGGAACCCCGCGTCAGTGGGGGTCGCCGTGCGCGGCCGAGGGTCTCCACGGGGGTCGCGCCGGGGCGGGTCCACTGCGGCACGGGCCGGCCGGTCGGGCCCCAGGTGGCGACGCCGTCGGCGTCCGTGCGCCAGTACCAGCAGATCGGCGCACCATGCCCACCGACCGGCGAACCGGCATCAGGGGCCTCGGGCCAGCCCTCGGGGTTGTCCTCCCACGCCTCGCGGCGGCCGTAGGGCGTCATGTCGAGCAGGCCGAGAGACCCGTCGAGCGGCTCGTTGCCCCGGCCGGTCGTGGAGTAGGTGAGGAACACGCGGTCGCCGTCGCGCAGGTAACAGACGATGTGCCCCATCTGCCCGCCGATCGGCGGCTCCAGGCCCCGCACCGAGTACCAGGGCTGGGTGTACCCCATGAACTCGACGAAGGGAGCCACCTCGTCCCACGGGCCCGAGGTCAGGATGGCGAACGAGACGCCGCGGGCGTTGAGGTAGACGGCGTCCTCGGCGTGCTTCATGTGCCAGACGTTGAAGGTGCAGCCCTCGCACTGCCCCTGGTGCGGCGCGCCGTCGTACCACATCTGCTGGTAGACCACGAGCTCGTCGCGACCCTGGAACAGGTCGACGAACGGGACCGGCCCGTCAACGCCGGTGACCTCGACCGCGCCGTCGAACTCGACCATCGGCAGCCGCCGCCGGGCCGCGGCGATCGCGTCGCCCTCACGGGTGTGCGCCTTCTCGCGGACCAGCAGCTCCTCGCGCGCCGCCTGCCAGGTGGCCAGGTCGACGACGGGCGGCTTGCCGGGGAGGTTGCTGCTCGCGTTGCCGGGCGTGGTCGTCATGGTGTCCTCCGCTGTCTCGTCTCGAGCGCTCGCCTCCCTGGGGAGCCTGTCAGCTGAGACGACTCTCGGTGCCGAGACTCATCGATTCAGCTCGGCCGTGTTCGCCAGAGGGGTCAGAGCGCACCTGACGAGACGTTCGAATCCCTTCTGCTACAACGGCTCACGATGAGTGCAGCAAGCCGGACGGGACTCCTCTACAAGGTCGGCGCCGCGGCCAGGAGCGTCGCCGCCGCGACGGCGGGGGAGGCGCGTTGATCGGGCTCGTCACCGACTCGAACGCTCAGCTACCAGCGGACCTCCGTGACCTGTACCAGGTCGGCGTCGTGCCGCTGACCGTCGTCCTCGACGACCACCCGTACCAGGAAGGCGTCGACATCACGGCGGCCGAGTTCTACGAGCGCCTCGGGGCGGGGGCGTCCGTGTCGACGGCGGCGCCGTCCCCGGGGGCGGTGCTCGAGCTCTACGAGCAGCAGGCGGCGGCGGGCGCGACCGAGATCCTGTCGATCCACATCGGCTCGAACACGTCGGCGACGGTCAACGCGGTGTCGGTCGCCGCCGGCTCGAGCCCCGTGCCGGTCGAGATCGTCGACACCGGGACGGCGTCCTTCGCGGTGGCGTGCTGCGTGTGGGCGGCAGGCGAAGCGCTGGCAGCGGGCGCCGACGTCGGGTACGCCGCCGACGTCGCCCGCCGGGTCGCCGACCAGCTCGGCAACGTGTTCATCGTCGGCGCGCTCGACCTGGCCCGGCGGGGCGGCCGGCTCGCCGCCGGTGCCGACCAGGGGGAGGGCCTCCCCGTCCTGGCGCTCGCGGGCGGGCAGATGAAGCCGGTCGGCCGTGTCCACGACGTCGAGTCGGCCGTCGACGCCATGACCGACTACTTCGTCGAGGTCGCCGCCGGCATGCCCCAGCGGGTGGGCGTCGGCGACGCCGTCACCCCGGGCCTCGCGGCCGCGTACGCGGCCCGGCTCGGGGAGCGACCCGAAGTCGCCGAGCTGGTTCGATACGAGATCGGCCCTACGGTCGGCGCCCACACCGGCGCCGGCACCGTCGGAGCGTGCTTCTTCCCGGTCGCGCCCTGATCCGAACGGCTCGTTCGACCGAACTGCGAGGTGGCGAGGACCGGCGGTGTCCTGCCTGTGGAGAACTCGGCGAATGGCGTCGGAAACCCACCACTTCGCGTCCGGTTCCCGTCAAGATGAACGGGCGGCAAACCAAGGAGGGGTGCCCGATGGCAGCAACGTTGACGGCGAGCCAGCGGCGGACGGGGGACGCGATCTCCGACTTCGTCGGCAAGGCGGCCTGGATCTACCTGGCAGCCGGGGTCCTGTCGGTCCTGTTCGGCGCGGTCGTGCTCTCGCTGGTGCTCGACTGGGTGGGCCTTTACACGGTCGCCCTCTTCGTGGGCGTCTTCCTGATCGCCTGGGGGGTTCTCCACATCCTTGGGGCCCTGCTCGATCAACCCGCCCATTGGGTATGGCACGTGCTGGGCGGGGCGCTGTCGGTCGGCGCCGGCGTGCTGGCAATCGCCTGGCCCGACGTGACGCTCTTCATCCTGGTGGAGATCATCGGATGGTCCCTGATCGTGTGGGGGATCCTCGATCTCTTGTCCGCCTTCGCCACCTACGGCATGCGGCACTGGTGGGTGTACCTGATCCGCGGCTTCGCTTCGATTGCGCTGGGGTTCCTGGCCCTGGGCCGCGAGAACGTCACGCTCTACTTCGTCGTCACCCTGCTCGCCGCCTTCGTGATCATCTGGGGAGTCGGGGACATCGTCATCGCGTTCATGCTTCACGGGGCGAAGGCCAAGTGGGAACGCGAGCAGCGGGCGATCCGCCAACCCCCGTCGAACGCCCGGAGCCGGCCCGCCAAGAAGGCTCCGGCCCGCAAGACGGCTCCCGCCCGCAAGACGACGGCACGGACCACTGCGAAGCGGCGGTAGCCCGCCGGGCCGGGCGCCCGGTCAGCGGAGGTAGCGCTCTTCGGCCTCGCCGGGCTCGACGCCGATCGCGTCGACGGCCTGCGCCGGTGACAGCACGGCCATCTCGGCGCGTGCCGTCACGCACGGCCGCTGCTTGGCGTCGAGGACGACGGCCTCGGTGACGATGCGCCGCTCGTCCTCGTCGACGACGCGTACCTCGAGACGGTAGGGGCGGTCGACGCGCACGGGCCACTCGAAGATGGCGCTCGTCTCCTTCGTGAACGCGAACTTCTCGCTCAGCGCGATCGTGGCCCAGCTCATGCCCTCGTCCATGAGCGCGAGCGTCGCGCCGCCGTGCACGTAGGTCGGCGCGCCCGAGTACTCGGCGCCCAGCGTGAAGTCGGCGAACACGACGCCCCGGTCGGCGTCGTGCGAGAAGGGGACCTGCATCCCGCGGGCGTTCGCCGGTTCGCAGACGAAGCAGTTCGACCCGAAGCCCCAGCGCGAGTTCTCGAGCCGCTCGACCGCCATGACTCCCGAGACTATGGCTTCACTTGCGCTTGACGAGCCAGCGCAGCTTCTCGGCCTTCTCGAACGCGGCCTCGCCGGCGAGCTGCCCGATCGACGTGCCGTACGTCGGGTACACGTGCATGAACTGCGAGAGCTCGCTGAGCTTCACGCCCTCTTCGATGGCGAGCGCGAACTCGTGGATCATCTCGCCGGCGGCGGGGGCGAGGATGTGCGCGCCGACGATCTTGTTCTTGTCTGTGATGATCATGATCCGGCCCTCCGACGCGCCGTCGGCGCGGGCGCGGTCGTTGTGCTCGAGGTCGATCTGCCACACCTGGATGTTGTCGCCGTGCTTGGCGCGCGCCTCGGCCTCGGTCAGACCGGTGTGCGCGAGCTCGGGGTCGGTGAACGTGCACCACGGGACGGCCGCCACGACCTTTCCCTTCCCCGGGAAGAACATGTCGCGCACGGCCCGCACGCCCTCGTACGCGGCGGAGTGCGTGAACAAGTAGCGCCCGGCCACGTCGCCGCACGCGTAGACCGTGTCGACGCTCGTGCGACCACGGTTGTCGACGACGATCGCCTTGGGCGTGCACTCGATCCCCAGCTCCTCGAGCCCCAGGCCCTCCTTGTTCGGCACCCGGCCGACCGCGACGAGCAGCTCGTCGGCCGACCAAGTGGCCGGCTTGCCGTCCTCGGTGCCGTGCACGACCTTCTTGCCGTTCTCGACGGTGACCTTCTCCGTCTCGACGTTGAAGCGGAGATCGATGCCCTCGGTGCGCAGCTTGTCGACCAGTTCGTCGACGAGAGCGGGTTCGTCCTTGGGCAGGATGCGCGGGCCCCTCTGGAGCAGCGTCGCCGGAATGCCGAGACGGGTGAAGCCCTGCACCATCTCCACACAGATCGGGCCGCCGCCGATCTCGACGAAGCTGGCGGGAACCTCCTCGAGCTCGAAGAGGCTCTCGCTCGTGACGAACCCGGCGTCCTCGAGACCCTCGACCGGCGGGACGGCCGGGCGGCTCCCGGTGCAGAGCAGCACGTAACGGGTCTCGAGGGTCCGGTCGCCGACCTGCACCGTGTTCTTCCCGGTGAGCTCGGCCGAGCCATACACGATGTCGATGCCCATGTCGACGAAGCGCTGCGGGTTGTCGTCCGTCGAGGCGATCCCCTGCTGCACGGCGCGGATGTGCTTCCACACGCTGCCCCGATCGACCCGGGGCTCGACCGGGTCGATGCCGAAGTCGTCGGCGGTCCGCATGTGGTGCGCGGTCTTCGCGGCGCCGAGGAGAGCCTTGCTCGGGACGCATCCCGTCCACAGACAGTCACCGCCGACCCGGCCGCGCTCGGCGACGGCAACCTTGAGGTCGAGTGTGGCGGCGAACTCGGCCGCCACCATGCCGCCCGAGCCCATCCCGACGATCACGAGGTCGTACCGGTCTGCCACAGCTATCCTCCCGGCCGCGCGTGCGGAGCCTAAGACGCGGCGGCGGCTTTGCCGACCGTCGCCGCAGAGCCCGAGCTTGCGAGGGCGCTCATGCAATATGTTCGTTCGCCCTCGAAGCGGTGGATGATCCGGCGGGCCGAGGCATCCGCCTCGACCCAATCGCGGTGATCCGCGCGAACGGGTTGTGACGAAGTACGGGACGTGGGGGGCAGGAGCGTGACCGAGCGCGTCGGACGGCAGGCGGGCAGGGACGTCCGTCCGAGCCAGTGGGAGCGCACCACGCGGGACCGGCTGATCGCCGGCGAGGAAGGCGCGCTCAACGAGATCTATGACCAGTTCGCATCATTCGTCTACGGGCTCGCGCTGCGGGTCATCGGCGACGCTCGCGCCGCCGAGGACGTCTCCCAGGACGTGTTCGTCATCGTCTGGGAGCGGCCCGACGCGTTCGATCCCGACCGGGGTTCGCTCCGCACGTGGCTCGGCACCCTCGCCCACCGCCGGGCGGTCGACCACGTGCGGCGAGAGGAAGCCCGGAAGCGCCGCGCGATCAAGGACGCCGCGCGACCCGAGACGACCCCCGACGTCGAGGAGATGGCGATGGCGCTCGTCACCGCCGAGCGGGTCCGCTCGGCGCTGGCGACCCTTCCCGACGACCAACGGCGCGCCATCCAGCTCGCGTACTTCGGCGGCAAGACCTACCGGCAGGTGGCGCAGGTGCTCGGCATCCCCGAAGGGACCGCGAAGTCCCGGCTGCGCTTGGGCTTGCGCCGCATCGCCGGTGTACTCGAGACCGAGACCGTCAGGAGGAGCGAGTAGCCGATGAGCACCGACGACACGATGCTCGACGAATTGCTCGGCGCATACGCGCTCGACGCCGTGGACGCCGACGAAGCTGTCGCGGTCGAGGCGTACCTCGATCGGGCGCCGCAGGCCGCGCAGGAGGTCGCGCGGCTTCGGAACGTCGCCGCGTGGATCGGCGCCACCGAGGCGCTCACGCCCCCGCCCGAGCTGCACGCGACCGTGCTGGAAGCCGCGAGGTCCCGGCGCCCAACTACTTTGGGGCGCTCCGCGCCCGATGACCCCTTTCTGGCCCTCTATCTGACCGAGACCGGGCGTCTCGACGCGCTGCTCGACACGATTCCCGACGGCGCCCTCGACCGGCGCACCTTCAACGGCCTGACCGTGCGCGAGCTCGTGATCCACCTGGCGGCGATGGAGAGCTCGTTCTCGGCCACGCTCGGCGTGACGACAGAGCCCGGCATCGCCGAGACCGACGTCGAGGCTCGGACGGCGGCGTTCATCGAGCATTACCGCGATCGTCCACTTGCCGACGCCCGGGCTCGGTGGCGCGAAGCCGTCGACGCCGTGCGGCGCTGGGCGGCTGATCCCGCCAACTCCGATGCCGGGGTCCAGTGGCTCGCGCTGCATTTCACCCGCGAGTCGCTGCTCGTGGCGCGGTCGTTCGAGACCTGGACCCACGCCGACGACCTTCGCCGCGTCGTCGGGCGGCCACTTGAATCGCCTCCCGCCGGCTCGGTCCGGCTCATGGCCGATGTGTCGCTGACGGCGATGCCCGCCGCCCTGGAGGTCGCCGAGCGCGCCCACCGCGGCAAGACGGCCCGAGTCGTCCTCACCGGCGACGGCGGCGGTGACTGGCTGATCCCCCTCGGGTTCAGCGAGATCGGGAAGACCCCCGACGTCGTGCTCACCGCCGACGTCGTCGACTGGTGCCGGTGCGTCTCGGAGCGGGTAAAGCCGGAGGCGCTGGCCCGCCGGGTGGAGGGTGACCCGGCGCTCGCCGACGACCTCGCCGCCGCCGCCTCGGCCTTCGCCACGCTGTAACCGTCATACCCTGGCGGCACAATGAAGGAGATGGTGCAGCTCACCGCGCCTGAACTGACCACCCCGCCCGGCGCCGGTGGCGCCGTCGACGGCTTCCATCCGGCCGTCGCCGAGTGGTTTCGGCGCCGCTTTCCCGACGGCCCGACCGAGGCGCAGGCGCAGGGCTGGCCACACATCGCGTCGGGTGCCGACACGCTGATCGCGGCGCCGACCGGATCGGGGAAGACGCTCGCCGCCTTCCTCGTCGCAATCGACCGGCTGTACCGCGAACACGACCGCGGTGCCGACGTCTCGACGGGGACGCGTGTCGTGTACGTCTCGCCGCTGAAAGCGCTGGCCGTCGACATCGGCGAGAACCTCGAGCGGCCCCTCGCCGAGATCGCCGACGTCGCCGCCGAGCTCGGGCTCGACTCGCCCGAGATCCGCGTCGCGGTGCGCACGGGCGACACCACGAGCTCGCAGCGCTCGGCGATGGTCCGCCGCCCGCCCAGCTTCGTGGTCACCACGCCGGAATCGCTCTATCTCCTTGTCACCAGCGCGCGCGGCCGCGAGGCGTTGCGCACCACCGAGACGGTGATCGTCGACGAGATCCACGCCGTCGCCCGCGACAAGCGCGGCTCCCACCTCGCGCTCACGCTGGAACGGCTCGAGGCGCTCTGTGACCGGCGGCCGGCGCGCATCGGTCTCTCGGCGACGCAACGCCCCATCGAGCGGGTCGGACGACTCCTCGTCGGCGAGCGGCAACTGCCGAAGATCGTCGACGTCGGCCACCAGCGCGCGCTCGACGTCACGCTCGAGCTGCCCGAGGGCGAGCTCGAAGCGGTCGCGTCGGCCGAGCAGATGTCCGACGTCATCAACCACATCGCCGAGCACGTCACGCACCATCAGACGACGCTGGTGTTCGTCAACACCCGGCGGATGGCGGAGCGGCTCGCACATCAGCTCGGCGAGCGCCTCGGCGACGATGTCGTCGCCGCGCACCACGGCAGCCTCTCCAAGGAGCGCCGGTGGCGGGTCGAGACCCGTCTGCGTGCCGGCGCGCTCAAGGCACTCGTCGCGACCGCGTCGCTGGAGCTCGGCATCGACATCGGCCCGGTCGAGCTCGTCTGCCAGATCGGGTCGCCCCGCAGCATCGCGACGTTCCTGCAACGCGTCGGCCGCTCGAACCACACCCGCACCGGCACGCCCAAGGGGCGGCTCTATCCGCTGACGCGTGACGAGCTCGTCGAATGCACAGCGCTCCTGATGGCTGTGCGCGCCGGTCGCCTCGACGCCATCGAGTTCCCGCATCAGCCGCTCGACATCGCCGCCCAGCAGATCATCGCCGAGGTGGCGGCGGAGGAGTGGCGCACCGACGAGCTGTACGAGCTCCTTCGGCGGGCCGCGCCGTACGCCGAGCTGTCCCGCGCCGAGTTCGACGAGGTCGTCGAGCTCGTCTCCGGTGGCATCGAGACCGGGCGGGGTCGTCGGGGCGCGTACGTGCACCACGACGCCGTCAACGGTGAGCTGCGCGGCCGCAAGGGTGCGCGCATCGCCGCCGCGACGTCTGGCGGCGCGATCCCCGAGACCGGCGACTACCGGGTGGTGGCCGAGCCCGACGACACGTTCGTCGGGACCGTCAACGAGGACTGGGCCGTCGAGTCCATGGCCGGCGACATCTTCCTGCTCGGTACCCACTCCTGGCAGATCCGCCGCATCGAGCCCGGCGTCGTGCGCGTGCGCGACGCCGCCGGCGCCTTGCCGACCATCCCGTTCTGGCTGGGGGAGGCGCCCGCTCGCACGGTGGAGCTCTCGACCGAGGTCTCGGAGCTGCGCCGCCACGTCGACGAGTACCTGGTCGCCGGCCGGCCCGACGATGCCCGCCGGTGGCTGATCGACGCGGCCGGGATCCCGCGCGAGGCCGCCGTGATGATCGTCGACTACCTCGCCGCCGGGCGTGCCGCCCTCGGCGCCATGCCGACCCAACAGCAGCTCGTGCTCGAGCGGTTCTTCGACGACACCGGCGGGATGCAGCTGGTGGTGCACTCGCCGTACGGCGGGCGCATCAACCGCGCGCTCGGCCTGGCGCTGCGCAAGAAGTTCTGCCGAACGTTCGACTTCGAGCTGCAGGCCGCCGCCACCGACGACGCCATCGTGCTCTCGCTCGGGCTCACGCACAGCTTCCCGCTCGAGGAGGTACCCCGCTACGTGAGGAGCGGCACCGTCGAGGACACGCTCGAGCACGCCATCCTCGACTCGCCGATGTTCCAGGCCCGCTGGCGCTGGAACCTCAACCGGGCGCTGATGGTCCTGCGCTTCCGGAACGGGCGGCGCAACCCGCCGCCGATCCAGCGCATGGAGTCGGACGACCTGCTGGCGGCGGTGTTCCCGCAGGCGGCGGCGTGCCAGGACAATCAGACCGGTCCGATCGAGATCCCCGACCACGTGCTCGTGCGCGAGACGATCGGCGACACGCTGCACGAGGCCCTCGACGTCGACGGCCTGCGCGTGCTGCTCGAGGGGATCGAGGGCGGCGAAATCACGGTGCATTGCGTCGACACGACGGAGGCGTCGGCGCTGTCGCACGAGATCATCAACGCCCGGCCGTACGCGTTCCTCGACGACGAGGAGTTCCAGAACCGCCGCACGAACGCGGTCACCCTGCGTCGGGGGCTGACGGTCGATCTCACCGCGATCGGTTCGCTCGATCCGGATGCGATCGAGCAGGTGCACTCCGAGATCGTGCCCGAGCCCGCTTCCGCCGACGACCTGCACGATCTCCTTTCGTCGCTCGTGCTCGTGCGGCCGCGTGACGACTGGCACCCATTGTTCGACGAGCTCGCGACTCGCGGCCGCGCCGGCGTGGTCGACCACGACGGTGCCGGCCTCTGGTGCACGACCGAAGCTCGCGACGACGCCGCGCGTGCGCTCGCCGGCGACGACGTCGCTGTCGCGCGGGCGATTCGCGGCCACCTCGAGATCTCCGGCATCACGACGGCCGAAGAGTTGGCCGCCACGACGACCCTTGCTCCCGGTGCCGGTCGCGTCAGCGCTCGCGGCGTTGCAGCACGAGGGCTTCGCGATGCAGGGGTCGTACCGGCCCGATGCCGACGGGACCGAATGGGTGGCCCGCCGGCTCCTGGCGCGGATGCACTCCTACTCGCGGCGGTCACGGCGCGAGCGGGTCGAGCCCGTCACCGCTCAGGACTTCATGCGGTTCCTCTTGCGCTGGCAGCACGTCACGCCCGATTCGCAGCTCAGCGGCGAGGCGGGGTTGGTCTCGGTCATCGAGCAGCTGCAGGGGTTCGAGGCGGCGGCGGTCACGTGGGAGCCCGACCTGCTCGCGTGCCGGCTGCGCCACTACGAGCCCGGGTGGCTCGACCGGCTGTGCCACGACGGCGACGTCGCTTGGCTCCGCCTCACGCCCGGTGCGCGTGAGGCCGACGCTCCCGCCGGCGCGCCGTCGAAGGCCACGCCGATCGCGGTCGTGTTCCGCGCCGATCTCGCCTGGCTGCTCGACGCGGCGCGGCAGGGCACGGAGCTGGCCGAGCCTTCGGTGGGCGCGACGGCGGAGATCGTGCAGGTCCTGCGGGACAGCGGCGCGTGCTTCGCCACCGACCTCGTCGACACCACCCGCCGCCTTCCCGACGACGTCGAACGTGGTCTCTGGGACGGCGTGGCGCGCGGGCTTGTGATGTGCGACGGCTTCGGCGCCATCCGGGCCCGCATCAGCGGAGTCCGCAGCGCGTCGGACGGTCGACGGATGTCGCGGCTTCGGCGCGGCGCCCGCGGGAGCGCGTCGCCGGGGCGGTGGTCCGTGGTGCCCGGCGCCGGCGAAGACGTGGATCGCGACGAGCTCGCCGAGGCCGTCGCGGAGCAGCTCATCAACCGCTGGGGTGTGGTGTTCCGCGACCTTGCCGTTCACGACTCGCTGCGCATGCCGTGGCGCGACATCCAGTGGGCCCTGCGCCGGCTGGAGGATCGCGGTCTCGTGCGCGGCGGCCGGTTCGTCAGTGGGTTCAGCGGCGAGCAGTACGCGCTGCCGCACGCTGCCGACGAGCTGACCCGGGTGAGGAAGCTGGCCCGCTCGGGCGAGCGTGTGGTCGTGAACGCGACCGACCCGCTGAACCTCGTGGGTCTGATCGTGCCCGGCGCGACCGTGCCGGCGGTGCGGACGAAGCGGGTCGTCTACGTCGACGGCATCCCCGAGAGTGCGGACGGACCGGTGGACGCAACGGTCGCCGACACCGCCTGAGGACAACGCCGGGGAGGCCACACAGACGGCGGCGCCAAGGGCCTCGCGTTGCCGCGCTGCGTCCTCGGCAGCGGCCGCCCGGGCCTCCCCGACGACTCGTCCCCGATTCGGGCCGCTCACAAACGAGCGTAGCGACCGCTCAGCGTTTCGGCAGCGCGTCGAGGATCTCGTCCGCCCAGGTGACGTCGGGACGGGGACGACGTCGATCCGCCAAAGCGTCCGGCACGTCGATCTCCATGCGGACGAGCGCTCCGCCCAGGGTCTTGCCGAGGCTGTCGGAACGCAGCGAGCGGGGGCCGCCACCGCCCAGCGCGTCGCGGAGCACGAAGTTCAGCGCCAGCACGTTGCGAGCCTCGTAGCGCTCGACGGCCCCATGCACCATCGTGCCGAAATGTTGCTTCACGCGCTCGGCCGTGACCTCGCGCAGGACGAGGTCGTAGGTCTCCTCGTCGTCGGCGAAGATCGCAACGTCGGCGATGTCGCCCTTGTCGCCGGCCCGGTAGCCGCACAGCTCACGGAGCTGGAGCCGGGCCGTCACGAGACTTCCTCGAACGTCACGCGCACGTTCTCGTCGACGAGCTTCCGGTCGACGAGTGTGGGCCAGATGCCGAGCAGCTCGTTCGGCCGACCTCCGCCCTGCCGGCCCATGCCGGTGAAGCCGGCGGGCGGCGCCGACAACGTGAGCGGGATGAGCTCGCGGCCGACGACGGCGGCTGTGCGTTCGTCGGCGCAACGCCACGCGGCCCGAATCGCGACCTCGGGCGGGTCGTGCGGCGGTGGCGCGGTCGGTCCGCCGAGCGCGTTCACGCCCCAGTACTCGAAGCACCACTCGTCGACGGCGAGCCCGGCCATCTCGACCCGTTTCGCCAGGAGCGCGGCCGTGGCCTTCGCCTTCTCGTACGCGTCCGGCCACGAGAACGCGGCGCGCGCCTCGCCCGACCAGCCGGCGTGGTACGCAAGCAGCGCTTTGTACGTCGGTGTCGCCGGCGCGCCCGTACTCCCTCGACGCGCACGCGGTCGCTCCCGAGGTCGGTGAACGTCGCCGACGTGAAGTCGGCCACGACGTCGGGCGACAGGTACCCGGCCGGGTCGTGCACCTCGTACAACAACTGGTGACGCACCGTGTCGAAGTCGACACGGCCACCCGAATCCTTCGGCTCCGTGATCACGGCGGTGCCGTCGGGTTCGACCTCCGCGATCGGGTACGGCAGGTCCCACGGATGCGGGATCGTCCACCATTCGCCGCTGTAGTTACCGCCCGCGACCTGACCCGAGCACTCGAGCAGGTGCCCGACCAGCGTGCCGGCCGCCAGCCGATCCCAGTCGTCCCACTGCCACCCGTGGGCGTGGGCGGCGGCGCCGAGGAACAGCGCCGCGTCGGCCACCCGACCCGTGATCACGACGTCGGCGCCCTCTCCGAGGGCCTCGACGATCGGGCGTGCGCCCAGGTACGCAGACGCGAACAACGGCTCGCCGGGGAAGTCGTCGAACGCCGCGCCCGACTCCGCGTTCGAGAGTGACGTGCCCGCCTCGCGCAACTCCGCCAGTCGCGGCTTCAGGTCGTCGCCGAGCACGGTCGCGACCCGGATCCCCGACACGCCGAGTTGCTTCGCGGTTTCGACCGCGGCCCGCGCCGCCGCCGTCGGATTGATCCCGCCCGCGTTCGTGATGAGCTTCGTGCGTCCCGCGGCCACTGCCGGGAGGGCCTTGGCCAGGTACCGCGGCAGGTCGCGGCGTGTAGCCGAGCGTCTCGTCGCGCTGACGGTCTTTCTGGAGGATCGCAAGTGTGAGCTCGGCCAGCGCCTCCAGGCACAGGTAGTCGACGCCGTCGTCGAGCAGGCCATCGACGGCGGCGGGAGTATCGCCGTAGAACCCCTGCCCGCCGCCGATCCTGACGGTCACCGGCGCCGCCCGGTCAGGCGTGCACCGGCGGGCGCCGGTCGGACCACGGCCGCGCCTGCTCGAGCTGCGCCGCGACCCGGAGGAGCAGGTCCTCGCGGCCGTAGGCGGCGACGAGCTGCGAACCGATCGGCAGCCCCGCGTCGTTCCAGTACAGCGGCAGCGAGATCCCGGGCTGGCCGTTCACGTTGAACTGCACCGTGAACGGCACGAACTCGGCGGCGCGGATGTACCCATGCAGCGGGTTGTCGGGCTTCGGATCGAGCGTGCCCAGCGGGAGCGGCGGCTCGCCCAATGTCGGTGTGAGCAGCAGATCGAAGCCGCCTGCCCACCACCCGGCGCTGGCTCGGCCGGTTTCCTCCATCACCCGCACCGCTTCGCGGAACTCTGCGCCTGTCACCGCGCGCCCCGACTCGGCGAGCGCCCATGTGAGGGGCTCGACGTCGGCTTCGGTGATCTCCTTGCCGACCAGGTTGGAGAAGTCGTCGAGGTAGTGCGCGGTGTCGGTCGTCCAGATGGTCGTGAACGGAACGAGCACTTCGGGGTCGGCGAAGGCCACGGGATGTCCCGGCTCGACGTGGTGGCCGAGCGACTCGAGGAGCCGGCCGGCGTCCTCGGCGGCGGCGACGCAGTCGGCGTGCACCTCGCCTGTGCCGAGCGCGTTCTCGGTGAGGATGCCGATGCGCAATTGCCCCAGGTCGGCGCCGACCTCGTCGGCGTACGGACGAGCAGGCGCCGGGGCGATGACCGTGTCGCCCGGGAAGGGAGTCGAGAGGGCGTCGAGCGCGCCGGCGACGTCGCGGACCGAACGCGCCAGCACCAGCTCGCAGTTCAGGATCGCGGTCAGCTGACCCCAGCGCGGTCCCAGCGACGTGCGGCCGCGCGACGGCTTGAGCCCAACGAGGCCGTTGCAGCTGGCGGGGATGCGGATCGAGCCGCCTCCGTCGTTGCCGTGGGCGACGGGCACCATGCCGGTCGCGACGGCGACGGCCGAGCCGCCGCTCGAGCCGCCCGGCGATCGCGAGGTGTCCCACGGGTTGAGCGTGGGGCCGTACGCGGCCGGCTCGGTCGTGGGCACGAGCCCCAGTTCGGGGGTGTTCGTGCGGCCACAGGGGACGAAGCCGGCCTCGCGGAAGCGATGAACGAGGTTGTCGGTGTAGTGCGGCCGGTAGTCGTTGTCCTTCAGGAAGCGCATGCCCTCGTGGTACGGCTCGCCCTCGACCGCGCACATGAGGTCCTTGAACAAAGTCGGCACGCCGCGGAACGGCCCGTCGGGGAGCGCCGCCGCGGCTTCGTCGCGTGCCTCGTCGAAGCGCGGGTGGATGACGGCATTGAGCTCGGGGTTCAACTTCTCGATGCGGTTGATGGCGGCGTCGACCAGCTCCACCGGCGACAGCTGCCCCGTGCGGACGAGCTCGGCTTGGGCGTTCGCATCGAGGAACGCGAGATCGTCGGTCATGCGTCAGCACGCTACGGCCACTCGGCCGCGCCGGTCCAGCGTCAGGCGTGGGATTCGCTTTGCCCCCGGCACAGCAACGCGATCGTGACGTCGTCGCGGAGACGGCCGGGCGCAAAGGACGTGACGTCGTCGACACAGCGTTTGACGATGGCTTCGGCGTCGTCCGGCGCCGCGCCGCACACGATGTCGGTCAGCCGCTGGACACCGAACTCCTTGCCGGCGCCGTTGCGAACTTCGATGAGCCCGTCGGTGTAGACGGCGAGCGTGTCGTCGTGATCGAGCCCGGCCGAGGCGTTCTGCCACGGTCCGACGAACGGGCCGACGATGGGCCCGGTCGCTTCCAATTCGATCGCGTGCGAGGGCGAGCACAACAGCGCCGGCGGGTGACCGGCGTTCGCGTACGTGACGTCGCCGCTCGGGAGATCGATGACGGCGACGAAGGCGGTGAGGAAGGTCTCGTCGCCGAGGTCGTCGAGCTGCTCCGCCGCCCACTGCACCGCCTCGTCGGGCTCGAAGCCGTCCCGGAGCCCGGCCCGCAGCAGCTCCTTGCAGCGCAAGGCCAGGATCCCCGACACGGCGCCGTGCCCGGAGATGTCGACGATCACCAGGCCGAGGCCCGACGGCGGCAGGTTGATGATGTCGTAGCAGTCCCCGGCCACGACCCCTTCCGCAGCTTGCACCTGGGCCGCGACGGTCCAGCCGTCCGGGAGCTCGTCGACGCCGGTCGCCAGCTCCGACCGGAGCTGGAGCACCACCGACGCGCTCTGCTCGATCGTCTCGCGGGCGCGCACGGCGTCGTACAGAGCGCGGTTCATCTGGAGACGCATGGCGTCGACGTCGCGGGCGAGGTCCGCGATCTCCGGCGGGCCTTGCGGCGCGATCACGCCCACCTTGCCGGTGCGCGCGCTGCGAACCGCGAGCGCGAGACGGTCGATTGGTCGCGTCACCCAGCGGCGGATAAGAAACGCGGCGGCGAGTGTCGTCGCGAAGGCGAGACCGAGGGTCACCCCGATTGTCGCGTTGAGCTGGATCCGCAGGTCTTCGAGACGGTTCTGCGCCGCGTTCAGCTCTGCTTGTTGTGTGTCGTCCAATGGAGCGGCCGCGACGAGCGCGCGCTGATCCTTGATGGCGTCGTCACGCTGCGTGCTGATCCGGAGCACCGTCGCGCCGCCCGCGAGGACGATGACGAGGTACACGAGCGATACGAGGAGAAGGCGCCGGCGGAGCGACACTCCCGCACTGTATCCGGACAGATCGGCACGACTCTGGCGGCACTACCAACCTCGGAGGTCGATCTCCCACGTGTCGACGACCTCGTCGCCTGTCGTGAGATGCATCCGCTCGTGATACGCGACGGTGGGGTCGACGTGCGCAGGCAGGACGCGCACACGATCGCCCACCGCGACGGGCGTTTCCGGCCCGAAGGTGACGTGCTCGTCAGAGCAGTACCAGACGGTGTGACCGATGACCGTCGGATCACCGTGATCCATGCCCAGGGCCTTGAGCCCGCAGTCGGCGACGGCCCACGACTCCGACACGGAGATCACGGTGGCGACGATCGACAGTGCGAGCTCGAACGGCAGGTCGAGATGGCCGTAGGCGGTGTCCATGAGCGCGTACGAGCCGGCTTGGATCTCGGTGACCCATGTGTTGATGTCGAACGTCCCGGTCCCGCCGCCGGAGACGAGCTCGCCGCCGACGTCCGTGTGCGCGTCGAGGAGCGCGCGCATCGCCGTCTCGGTCTGTTCGATGCGTGTCGCCCGGTCGTGCACTCCCACGACGTGACCCTCGTAGCCCATCACACCCCGTACCGTCAGGCCTCGGGCGCGTGCGGTGTCGGCCAGCCGCCCGGCGTCCTCAGGACGGCAGCCGCAACGGGGCATTCCCACGAACACGTCGATGACGACCTCGCGCAGGCCGGCTCGGGCGGCGGCATCGATCGTCGCCTCGGAATCCACGGCGATCGTGACGCGGCCGTTGAGGGCGGCGAGGCGCCGCAGCCGGTCCGGATCGACGACCTCGTTCGCGAGGAGCAGGTCGTCGCCGAGGCCGGCGTCGGCCATGCCCTCCATCTCTCTCGGCGTCGCGCACGTGAAGGTGCGGTGGCCCCGGGCGGCCTGCGCACGCGCGAGTGCGGTCGTCTTGTGCGCCTTCACGTGCGGACGGCAGCGCGCGCCCGGCAGCGCGTCGGCCATCACCGCCAGGTTGTGCTCGAAGGCGGCGGTGTCGACGACCAACGCCGGCGTCGGCAGATCCTGCACTGCAGTCATGCGGGTGCGAGCATTGCAGAATGACGACGTCGCCCGAGGACCGCCCGCCCGTCGCGGTCGACTACCACACCGAGGACCTGCCGCCGCTGCCGCAGCGCGACTACCTGATCCCCGCCGAACGGTGGGTCGAGTCGCCGCCTGAGCTGCGCGAGCTGGGCGTCGACTTCGGCGTGTCGCTCGTGGCGTACAAGCGCCGCATCGGCCGGTATCTGCTGTGGCGCGCAGGGCCGGCGTCCCGCGCCGACGCCTGCTACATGGCGCTCGCTTCGGACGATCTCGCCGAGCGGTACACGTTCCGTCTCCGTCCCGACGGCTCCGGCGAGGGGATCAGCGCCGACGGCCGGACGCACGAGCGCTTTCGCACCTGGAAAGAGGCGCTCCTCAATGCCTCCTGACGCCCTCGCAGGCTCCGGCTCTGCCTTTCTGCCGCCCTCGCAAGCTCGGGCTGCGTTCCAGCGGTCGGCACAGCCGCCGCTTCCGCGGGCGACGGTCGGCAAAGCCGCCGCCTCCGCGGCTTCGTAGCGCCGAAAATCTGGGAGGCGCTCAGGCGAGCACGTCGCCGGCCCCGGCGCGGAGCCGATCGAGCGTGCGGGCGAGGATGCGGGAGATCTGCATCTGACTCACCCCGAATCGATCGGCGATCTCGGACTGCGTGAGGCCGTCGTAGAAGCGCAGCACGACGATGTCGCGCTCACGGTCGGGGAGCGACTCGAGCAGCTGCGACACGATCATCCGCTGCTCGACGGCCTCGATGCCGCTGTCGAGGTTGCCGCGCCGGTCGACGAGGCCGCCCGCGCTGCTGTCGCGATCTTCGTTCTCGATGGGCGCGGCGACGATCGCACGGCCGGCCTCCAGCGCTTCCAGGACGTCCTCGCTGGACAGCTGGGTGTCGGCGGAGATCTCGTCGATCGTCGGTGATCGACCGCACCGCTGGGTGAGCGTCGCGACGCTCTGGTTCACCTCGAGCATGAGCTCCTGGAGCCGGCGGGGGACGCGCACCGCCCAGCGCTTGTCGCGGAAGTGGCGCTTCAGCTCGCCCTCGATCGTCGGCGTCGCAAAGCTCGAGAACGCGAGACCGCGCCGGGGTCGAATCGCTCGACCGACTTGAGCAAACCGACCAGTGCGACCTGCAGGAGGTCGTCGTGGCGTTCCCCGCGTCCTCCGAAGCGCCGCGACACGGCTTCGGCCAGCCCGATGTTCATCTCGATGAGCCGATCCCGCAGGCGGCGATCCTCGGTGCGGCGATACTCGACGAAGAGCGCCGCCCGCTCCTGCGGGTCGGTCGTCATGTCAGCGACGCCGAGCGCGTTTGATCAGGCGGAAATGGAGCGCGTCGCCGTCGCGTTCGAGGTCATGCTCGTCGACGACGGCGGCGACGATGGTTCGCGACAGCTCGCTGGGTTTCGATTCGCCACCCGGCTCGATCGGTGGTCCCGCTCCGGCGACGACCAGTCCCTCGTCCCCCAGCTCGAAGACGAGCTCGACCACCCCGGTGCCGTCGGCGCGCATCACGGAGTGACACAGCTCGTCGACGGCGATCCGGAGATCCTCGATCTCGTCGAAGGTCAGGCCGGCGCGGCTGCCGGCGTCGGCGGCGGCCAGGCGCGCGAGGCGCAGGAAGTCGGGCCTGCCCGGGATGATCAGCCGGATCTCGTCAGGATGTGCGGGCATTCGGAACCCCTCGTTCGCCCTCCGGGATGCCGATGTTCCACCGAGCGTCACGCTCGTGACAAAACGGCGGAAAGCCGCGGAAGTCCAATGCTCCCAACGGCCTGGCCCCTTCGCATGGTTTCCGCAGGTCGTGGGTACCTTTGCGGGGACAACGCAAAGGCGTTGGGGGTTCGTCCGCTGTGTCCATGATGCTCGACAAATCCGACGACGTGGTGGGCCAGTGCGAGCTGCGGCTGCAGGTCCCGCCCACCATCGAGCACCTGCGGACGGTTCGACTGGTCGCCGCTGATGCCGCCAATCGGGCGGGGTTCGACTGCGACCAGACGGACGATCTCCGGATCGCAGTCGACGAGGTGTGTCACGCAGTGCTGAAGAGCACGGAGGCACCGATCACCATTGGATTCTCGGCCGAGCCCGGGCTCGTCCGGGTCGAGGGCGTCGCGCCCCGGGAGGGCGCGCTGCGACCGCTGCACCTGCCGCGCATGTCGCAGCTCATCGTCGACGCCGTGTCGGACGACGTCGAGATCGTGGACGGGTCTTCCGCCATCCGATTCACGCTCGTGATGCGAGGACCCCGCTGATGATGCACGTCGGCGAACAGCCCACGAAGGAGCACACGGCCGGGGACCACGACGGGTCGTCCGGCCCCACCGGGTCGCGTCGGAACGGGAGTGAGCAGCGCCTCGACGAACGCTTCGCCCGCTACCGGCGCACGGGCGACCGTCGCCTGCGGGACGAGCTCGTCGAGGAGAACGCCCCCCTGGCGCACTTCCTCGCCGGTCGCTTCGCCAATCGTGGCGAGCAACGCGACGATCTCGTCCAGGTCGCCCTGGTCGGCTTGTTCAAGGCCGTCGAGCGCTTCGACCCGGATCGGGGCCTGCAGTTCTCGACGTTCGCCACCCCGACGATCCTCGGCGAGCTGAAACGGCATTTCCGGGATCGTGGCTGGGCCGTGCGTGTGCCGCGCCGCGTGCAAGAGCTGCACCTCCAGCTCGGCCGCATCGTCTCGGCACTCGGCCAGGAGCAGGGGCGGTCGCCGACGCCGGCCGAGGTCGCGGAGCGGGCCGGGGTATCCGAGGAGGCCGTGCTGGAGGCGATGGAGGCCGGGTCGTTGTACCGCCTCGTCTCGCTCGACGGGTCGGTGACGCCTGACGACGAGGGTGGCGAGCTCGCGGCGTGCCTCGGTGACGACGACCCCGAGTTCGAGCGGATCGAGCACCGGTCCGAGCTCGACGAGCTGCTGGAAACGCTGCCGGCACGTGAGCGGCGCATCGTCGAGCTTCGCTTCTTCGAGAGCATGACCCAGTCGGAGATCGCCGAGCGCGTCGGAGTCAGCCAGATGCACGTCTCGCGGCTCCTCACCCGGAGCCTCGAGCGGCTGCGGTCGGAGGCGACCGCATGAGCGCGCCGCCCGGCCGCACCCGGCGCCGTTCCGACCGGCGACGCGACCGGGCGGCGGATGAGCTCTCGACCGTCTTCCCGTCGGTGGCACCCAGCGCCGCGAGCGTGCGCCGCTTCGTCGCCGCCGCGTTGCGGCGGTGGGGATGCTCCGATGACTTCATCGAGCTGGTCCTGCTCCTGACGAGCGAGCTCGTCACGAACGCGTACCGGCACGCCGGGACGGAGACGCGCGTCTCGGTGCGGCTCGACGACGACTGCGCCCGCGTCGAGGTGCGCGACGTCGGCCGCGGCGAGCCCGAGCTGAGGCCGCTCGACACGGATCGAACCGATGGGCGCGGCCTCCAGATCGTCGACGCGCTCGCCGACCGATGGGGGTACGACTCGAACGCGGACGGAACAGCCGTGTGGTTCGAGCTGGTTCCCCGCCCGTAGCGCCTGGGTATCCTGGCCCGCATGGTTCCCCCTTCCTCT
>CAWIJM010000030.1:0-55796 GCA_963836445.1 uncultured Actinomycetes bacterium | reverse complement strand
TGTCGTGTCGGGCTCGGCCATCTAAGCCCCGACTACGAGCAACGCTCGTGCCGCTTGAAACCCGTGTCCACGAAACCGGGGCAACTCCAGGTGGCCGTCGCGCGTGTTCGGTGCGCTATGCGAGCTGTGCTTCGAGTCGGTACGTACCGAGCCGGGACGTGTGATGTGACGCGAGCAGCAGGAAAGGCGATTCAGGATTCGAGCCGTTCAGCCCCGCGCTCGATCCTCGCCAGAAGGCGTCGACGTGGGCGTTCCACTCGTCGGGTACTTCCTGGAAGGGCTGGTGGGCCCCCCAGGCAGCACTTCGAATCCGGCGTGCGGGATTCTCCCGGCCACGAGGCCTCCGAAGCGCGGCGGAAAGATGATGTCGAATTCACCGGCCATCACCAGGGTGGGCACTGCGATCTGCGACAGGCGGTCGGTCGTGTCGTGCCCCTTGGAGACGTCGACGTGCGCTTGAAGGGCCTGACCGACCGCTGGTGGGGGAAGGCCAGCGCCTCCTCGACGATTTGGCCCATCGAACCATCGGTGCGCGCGCGGTGGGTATAGATCCAGTTGAAGAACGCTTCAAGAATGCGTTGTCGTTGGCGCGACCTTCGGCAGCCATGCCAGAAGTCGAGTCTGAGGCGGCGGAAGAGGGCGTCCGGGTCGAGCTGTATCGTGCTCTGGAGGACGGGGCTGCCCGACGAGCTCGGGTCGGGGAGCGCGAGCTCCTGGGCGATGGCGTTTCCATGGAGAAGCCGCGACGTGCGCTGCCGGAGCTTCGAGCGCTCGGAGGACCGCCGCCGCGCGGCTCGCCAAGATCTCGCCGCGAGACTGGGCGATCCGGGAGCGGGGTTCGCCCTGCCCCGCGGTTGTCAAAGGCGATGAGGCGGTAGCGGTCTGCGAGCCGGTCGAGCTGGAACTGCCACGACTCCACGGTGTCGCCGAGTCCTCCGATCAGCAGGACGTCTGGGCCCTCGCCCGACTTGCTCGGTCCAGATGTCGAGTGCGCCGGCGCGTACGTGTTGGCCCACCCCTCAGCCCTCCTTGGCTCGACCGTGCCAGCGCTCCATGTGCTCGGCGTGCGTGCGCAGGTAGGCGCCCGGGTCTTGAAGTAGCGGTCGTAGAACTCGAGATCGAGATGGTGGGCCTGCACGTAGTTGAGGATCATCAGCGACGACACCGTCGCCGGGGAACTTGCCGAACGTGTCGTAGACGTATTGCGCCTGGGTCGCGACACAGGCTTTGAACCGCTCGTCGTGCGACCTGCGCGCTCCCCGCACGCCGGGGCTGTCGCTCCAGGCGCCGGGCGTCTCGCGGTTGTACGGCCCTCCGACGCCGAACTTGCGCTCGGTTAAGGCCTCGACCGCAGCCGCCATGTCGGGGTAGTGCGGCGGGCAGTACGCCTCGAAGACCCCCTCGAGCCCGGTCGGGTTCGGAAGCGGCCAGCGCTCGTCCTCGTCGTAGCGAAAGCCGAGGCCGGGCACCTCGGGATCGCCCCAGGCGCCGAGCACGGTGAAGCGGTCGATGCCGTCGAACATCCAGCCGCCCAGCCCCATCGCCTGGAGCATCAGCACGCCGGCGTAGCACGACGTGGCCAGCTCGGCGACGGCTTCGGAGATCGTGTACTGATCGAAGAACGTGAGGGGCATCGGCTCCTCGAGGTCGACCAGGTCGCCGAACTCCTCGATACCCGGGATCCGCCGGTCGTTCAGGTCGTCGTACACCGAGATCCCGTTCTGTACGAGGAAACAGAAGATCAGCGGTGGTGCTGGGCGAGGTCGCCGACCGGGATCACGAGCAGCGAGCCGGGCACGTTCACGCACCACGTGTTGTGCCCCTCCATGTACGGCTCCTTCGCCGGCAGGTAGAGGCGCGGATCGGAGAGCTTGCGGATCCGGTCGCGGTGGCGCTCGACCATCAGCTCGGGCGTCACCTCCTCGACCGCCGGATCGACCAGCGGCGCCGGCGTCACGAGTTGGGAAGAAGATACGCGCCCGAGTCGTCGGTGAAGAACAGCTCCACGGTGTGGAACCCCGCCGCCGACGGAAACGTCCGACCCGCCGCCCCACCCGAGTAGTTCGACATATGGGGGGCATACCGCTCGTGTCTCGTGATCGAGTAATGCCACCCGGTCGTCCCACCCATCGCGCTCAACACAAGCATCCGCTCGAGCTCGCTCAAAGGCACGGGGTCGTGCCTCGACCGGTAGGCGAGCGGCCCGTCGGGGATCTCGTCACCCAACGCGAAACGACGGGAGCGGCGGCCATGGAGCGCCTCGAGCAACGGGAAGCCCACGAGCCCGGAGCGCCTCGGTTTCGGCAGCCGTTGTTGTCATCACACGCTCCCTTCAGGGCCAGCCGATCCTCGCAGGCTAGAGCGCGCCTCCGTCGAGAATGCAGACTGTCCGTCGAAGGTCCGGAAACCCAGCAGCAACCGACACCACAGACCAGAGTCCGTTCACATCCGACGACGCGTGCAAGCGCCGACGGTGCCAATAGGGCGCACCCGGCGGCTCTCATCTAGTGCGTTCGGTGCGTGCCTTCGGGAGGCGAGCTCTGCCTACTCATTCCTCTGGCATGCTCTGGACCCAGTCTCCGCGCCATGCCGGTGCCTCGAAAGGCTCGGCGTAATAGCGCGTCTCCCGCACGATCAGGTCGTCCTGCATCTCAAGGATCAAGACGGTGTGGAAACGCCTTCCGCTGTAGTCGGAAGTCGCTTCCGCGACCCAGACGTCGCCTTCGCCCACGACCCGACGAAGCGCGATCTTCGGCGGATCGGGAAAGGCGCGCTGCGATCTCGCGCAACGCCTCACGGCTAGCGAACCGTTCGCCGGACTGCGGCATGTCCGCCCGGAAGTTCGGGTGCCGCATTGCGTACTCCGAATCAGGGTCCATTTCTTGAAACATTCGAGTAAGCATCGCCTCGACGGTAGCCCTGTCCATCGCGTCCCCGTTCTACGGGCCTTTGCGCACAGATTGCCCTGATAGAGGATCTCGTGCAGGCGTTGCGGGTTCGCTCGTAGCGTTCGAGGGCCTGGCCGGCGATTTCAAGAATGCCCTGCCACCGGTGTTGGTTGGCTTGTGAGCGAAGTGACCGCGGGTCGGGTTCTCGCTGCGGCGTGGCTCGAAAGAGGCGAGCAATCACCCTTCATCAGGACTGCCCGCCGTGGCATCCCACGATGGTCAGCCTGGAGGAGGACATGTCATGTTCGTGATCGGGATCGACCCCCACAAGGGGTCGCACACCGCGGCGGTGCTCGACGACACCGAGAGATTTGTCGGCCAGTTGCGCGTCAACGCGGATCGTTGGCAACGCGACCGATTGTTGCGATTCGCTGGCCGCAGGTCGGGGATGCCGATCTCGGCGCCGCGGGCACGCACGATCGGGCGCACGCCTTCGCGACCCACGCCCCGGGGACGGACCGGAACCACATGGGCGAGTGGGTCGCGAGAGGCGTGCAATCTCGGCGTCACAGGGACATCGGCGATGTCAGGGCCGACGTCGGTGATGATCTGGCCTTGCCAGCGGTCGAGGGCGTCGGAGAGTTGGGGCGGAAATGGCGAGGCGGTCGGGGCGAGCTCCTTTACCGGGGAACGTCAGCCAGTCGCCTGGTAGGTCGACGTGGCGCCAGGTCAACGTGCCGATCTCGCCGGTGCGCAGCCCGGTGAAGATGCCCAGCATCAAGACGATGCGGTCGCGCTGGTCGACCAGGTCGGGCCCGTCGGTGGTGGCGAGCAGCGAGAGGATTTGGGCTTCAGTGAGCCAGTGCGGGGTGCGCACCCGTCCGGGTCGGACCCGCACTCGCGTGGCGATGCCGTAGGTCGGGTCGGTGTCGATGCGGCCGGTGGCGTGCGCCCAGCCGAATAGCGACTGCAGGCAGATGCGATAGGCGCGCACGGTGGTGGGAGCCCAGCGCGGCCCCGGGTGACCCTGTTGGGTCAAGAACGCGACGAGGTCGTCGGCGGTGAAGTCGCACAACGTTTTGGTCGGGTGGCGGCGCTGGAGCTGGGCGTAGGTGTAGCCCCAGGTCTTGCGAGTGTCAGTGGAACGGATGGCGCCGCAACGCTCGGCGTAGAAGACCCTGACGGTATGGGGCCACAACGGGACATCGGTGATGAGCATGGGAGCGGCTCCTCGGGTGGCGACGGGTCGCCCGTGAGCCTCGATCCTCACGCTCCGCCAGCAGCGGAGCCTCGAGTGCTTTGTCAGCTTGGCATAGCGGCATCAGTAGCAGAATTGACTTGTTCACCTCGACCGGTAAGTGACCGCGCTTGTTCCGCAGATTTGCACGGCTCTCGGTGAGCCGTCGGGATGAGAGCCTGGATGCGCGCCGCCTGGGCCGTCGAGCGATCGCGAGGTGAGACGATGCAAGCACTTCAGCTGACGCAATGGCAGGAGCTGCCGGTCCTGGTGGAGGTGCCCGAACCGGAACCCGGGCCTGGGGAAGTAGTCATCCAGGTGGCGGGTGCTGGGGCGTGCCACTCGGATCTTCACCTCATGGAGTTCCCGCCGGGTCAACTGCCCTTCGATCCGCCCTTCACGCTCGGCCACGAGAACACCGGACGGGTCGCCGCGCTCGGCCCCGGCGTCGAGGGCTGGCGCGTCGGCGATCCCGTCGCGGTGTATGGGCCGTAGGGTTGTGGCCGCTGCAAGCCGTGCCGTCGGGGTCACGAGAACTACTGCGACCGCCAGGGCGAGATCGGTGTGATGGGCGGCGGCCTCGGACGCGACGGCGGCATGGCCGAGTACCAGCTGATCCCAGCGGCGCGGCTGCTGGTCCCCCTCCCCGAGGGACTCGACCCTGTCGACGCTGCTCCCTTGAGCGACGCAGCGCTGACGCCCTACCACACGATCAAACGCTCCCTGCCCCTGCTCGAGCCGGGCTCGACGACCGTCGTGATCGGCGTCGGCGGGCTAGGCCATATGGCAGTTCAGATCCTGCGCGCGCTCAGCGCCACTCGGATCGTCGCCATCGACACGGCCCCGGACAAGCTCCGCCTCGCCGAGCAGCTCGGCGCCGACCACACCGTCCTCGCCCAAGACGACCCCGTGGGTGAGGTCGGCTCCATTACGGGCGGTCGAGGCGCGGAACTGATCCTCGATGTCGTCGGCAGCGACGAGACGCTCGCCAACGCGGCCCAAATGACTCGTATGCAGGGTGAACTGACCCTGATCGGGATCGCAGGAGGCACCCTGCCCTTCAGCTTCTTCGCGCTTCCTTACGAGTGTTCACTCGCCACGACCTACTGGGGAACCGTCGACGAGCTCATCGAGGTCCTCGACCTCGCCGCGGCGGGCCGCATCGCGGCGACAGTCGAGAGGTTCCCGCTCGCGCGCGCCGCCGAGGCCTACGACCTCCTCAAAGCGGGCAGGGTCGACGGCCGCGCCGTCATCGTCCCGCAGGAGTGATCTCCCGGCCGGCGAGGTGCTCAGCGGGTGGTTCCCACGATGGCGATCCCAGCGCCGTAGGCGGCGAGGAGGAGAAGGGGTCCGGGCTCGAGCGCTCCAATGCGTTCCTCGTCGGTTTCAACGACGATGGCGGCAAGCGCGATCGCCATGAGCGCGATCGCCACGAGCCCGGCGACGACATCGACGGGTCCGACTGCGCTCATCAGCGAGCCTTTCGTGTAGAAGAGGTCGGCGATCAGGAGGCTGGCCATGTTGAACGAGTTGCTACCCAAGAGGTTCCCGACGGCGAGGTCGTAGGCCCCGATTCGGACGGCGCCGAGGGAGGTGAAGACTTCGGGCAGTGACGTTGCGATCGCGACGAAGGCGACGCCGACGAACCCGCTGCTGATACCAGTTTCGTCGGAGATCTGCTCGGCGGCGCGGACGACGATCGGCGCCGCGACGAAGATGACCGCGGCCGCGATGACAAAGCGTGATGCGGGTCGGCCGACGCGAGCGGTTCGGAGACGGCGCAGGAGGCTGGGTCGCGGCGCTGGATGCCGAGTCGGGTTGGTGGGGACGCGAGCGGGTCCGAGCCACCGGAGGGTCAGGGCGTACAGCGCGGTGATCGCCAGGGGGTAGAGGCCGATCCATCCGATCTCGACGTCAGTGGGGTTGACGATGCCCAACACAGCCACGGAGGTGAGCATGATGGCGATTGCGGCGAGGCGGGCTTGGCGGAGCTCGACCGAGCTCAGCATGCTGCCGCGGTGGGTGAGGTCGAGACCGGCGAGGATGGCCATGTTGGCCATGGAGCTGCCGAACACGGTGCCTACGGCGAGGGTCGGCTCGTCAGCGAGTGCGGCGCTGGCGTTGGTGACCACCTCGGGCAGTGACGTGGCGAGCGCTGTCAGCAGGGCGCGCCCACAAGGAGTTGGCTGGCTCCGGTGCGGGTGGCGATCGCATCGCCCGCGACCGCCACCGTGACGCCGGCTCGCACCAGCACGGCTCCACCAGCGACGAAGATGAGTACCCACACCGCGAGCACGACGCGCAGTCTCTCGCGGCTCGGCCCCGAACCCGGCCGGTATCCACCGGCCGGATCGCTTCCCGTCCCATGAGCACCGCGGCGGACACCGAGCGGCGACCTGCGCCAGCGTGGCATGCCCTGCCGCCCGCTGCGGTACTCGCGGCGCTCAACAGCGACGGTCGGCGCGGCCTCGAAGACAACGAGGTGGCACGACGACTCGCGGTCCACGGTCGCAATGTGCTGGCGAGGCGCCGGCGCTGCCGGCGCGCTGCGGCTGCTCGCCGAACAGTTTCAGGACGTTGTCGTGTGGGTGCTGGTCGGCGCGGCGCTGGTGAGCGGTGTCCTGCTCGGGGAGTGGGTCGAGGCCGGCGTGATCGTGGCCATCGTGGTGCTCAACGCAGTGCTCGGCTTCGTCCAACGCGCACGGGCCGAGGAGGCGCTCGCTGCGCTGCGACGGACGACCGCTCCGGAGGCAACGGTGCGGCGCAAGAGCGCCGAGCGGCGGATCGCGGCGCGCGACGTCGTTCCCGGCGACCTCGTCCTCCTCGGTGCGGGCGACCGCGTCCCCGCCGACATCCGGTTGCTGGACGTCCACCACCTCCGTGTCGCCGAGGCCGCACTGACCGGCGAATCGGTGCCGGCGTCGAAGCAAGTCGATCCGGTCGACGACGAGGCTGCGCTCGGCGACCGCCACTCGATGGCGTTCGCCGGCACGACCGTCGTCGCCGGGCGGGGTGAGGGCGTGGTGGTCGCCACCGGCGGCGAGAGCGCCGTGGGCGGGATCGCTCGTCTCATGGAGGAACAAGAAGAAGAGCCGACACCGCTCCAGCGGGAGCTGTCGTCGGTGGGACGTCGCCTGGCGCTCCTTGCCGGCGGAGTGGCGGTACTGGTGTTCGCGCTCGGTGCTGCGCGCGGTTACCCGGGCGACGAGATGTTCCTGACCGCGGTCGCGCTGGGCGTCGCGGCGATCCCCGAAGCGCTTCCGGCGGTGGTGACGATCACGCTCGCTCGGGGTACGCGGCGGATGGCCCGGGAGCAGGCGCTGGTCCGACGCCTGGCGGCCGTCGAGACCCTCGGAGCGACCACCGTGATCTGCACGGACAAGACGGGAACCTTGACCCGCAACGAGTTGCAGGTCCAGAGCCTTCTCACCGCGACAGGCGAACGGGAGCCCTCGCAGCTCGACGGCGGTCTCAAGGACGCGTATACCCGTGTCGCTTCCCTGTGCAGTGACGCGCACGCTGACGCTGCCGGTTACGCGGGTGATCCGATCGAGGTGGCGTTGCTTCGATCAGTCGAAGAGGCAGGTGCCAACCCGGCCGACGTGCGCGATCGCTACCGGCGAGTCGACGAAATCGCCTTCGACGCCACCCGGAAGCGGATGACCACGCTCGACGAGAGCGACGACGAATTACGTGTCGCAGTGAAAGGGGCTCCCGAGGTCGTAGCACCCCGATGCAGCGGCATGCTCGCCGACGGCGAAGTCGCTCCGCTCGACGGTGAGGGGCGGGATCGCCTTCTCGCACAAGCGCAGCAGCTCGCGAAGGCGGGTCTCCGGACCCTTGCCATCGCGGAACGGAACGTGGGCGGGCGGATGCCGCAGCGCCTCGAAGACTTGGAGGACCAACTCGTATGGATTGGGCTCGTCGGGTTGCGCGACGAGCCTCGCGAGGAGTCGCTCACCTCTGTTGAGGAGGCCCGCCAAGCCGGCGCACGAGTTCTGATGGTGACCGGCGATCACCCTGCGACAGCCGCAGCGATCGCCCGCGACGTCGGGATCACCGACAACGACAATGACCAGGTCCTCGGGGGACGAGACCTCCAGCGCATCGGCGAAGACGAGTTACGCACAACAGCCGACCGCTACCGGGTCTTTGCCCGCGTTGATCCCGCGGACAAGGTCAAGATCGTGAAGGCCTGGAAAGGTCGTGGTGAGGTCGTCGCCATGACCGGCGACGGCATCAACGACGCGCCTGCGCTGCGGGCCGCCAATATCGGCGTCGCCATGGGCACTGGAACCGACGTCGGCAAGGACGCCGCCGACATGGTGCTCGCCGACGACAACTTCGCAACGATCGTCGCCGCTATCCGTGAAGGCCGGCGCATCTACCTGAATCTTCAGAAGATCGTCTGGTTTCTGCTGTCGGCCAATGCCGCCGAAGTGCTCCTCATTCTGATTGCGCTCCTCGTCTTCGGCGACCTCGGTCCCCCGCTGCTCGCAACTCAGATTCTGTGGATCAACCTCGTCACCGACGGGTTACCTGTACTTGCGCTCGCGACGGACCCTGCCCCGTCCGGGATCATGGCGCAGCCACCCCGGCGTGCGCGCGGCCTGCTCGGCGCCCGCGAGCAGCTGCAGATGCTCGAGCGAGGGGCCATCCTCGCCTCGGCCGCGCTCGCTGTACTCCTCTACGGGCACTTCCTGCGGGACTTCGAATGGGACCAGGTGCGGACGCTCGTGTTCACGACGCTCGTCGGCGTCCAACTCGGTTACGTGTTCGTCATCCGCCACGAGAGCCAAGACCCTGGACATCGACTCCGGCCCAACCGGTGGCTCCATCTTGCCGTCGGGCTCTCTGTGCTCCTGCAGATCGCCGTCGTCGCAACTCCAGTTGGGCACGAGCTCTTCGACACGCGCTCCCTGGATGCCGTCGACTGGCTAGTGGCCGCCATGCTCAGCTCGCTTGTGCCCCAGGCAATTCGGGTCCTGCAGCATCGACCTTCGCAGGATTCCGCTGCACGGTGTTGTTCGACCGGTCCGACGGGAGGAAGCAACGGCGCCACTGGCGCACCAAGGTAAGTGCGCGGCGGAGCGACGGGAGACAGGAGAACTCGTGACCGGGCTCGACGGGGCTATTTTCGATGTCGACGGCGTTCTCGTGGACTCACCTCACGAGAAGGCGTGGCGCGAGTCGCTACGCGAGCTGATGGACAACAAGTGGCAGGACATCCGTGACAGAACGACCTGGTCACCCGAGGCCCTTACGCGCGTCGTCTATGAGACAAAGATCTCGGGCAAGCCTCGCATGAGCGGAGCCCGCGCGGCGCTTGAGTATTTCCACGTCCCGGATGACGATGACGAGTCGCGAGTTGCGGAATACGCCGATCGCAAGCAGGCGATGGTGGTACGACTCATCGAAGCCGGCGAGTTCCAGGTGTACCCTGATGCGCTTCGGTTCATCATCTGGCTCAAGGATGCCGGCATGCGCCTGGCAGCCGCCTCCTCCTCCAAGAACGCCAACCTGTTGTTGCGCAAGATCCGGCTCGACGGCTTCGCACGCGAGCAGGGGCTTTCGTCGCCGTCCGTGCGGCCGGGCCTGACCCTGGTGGACTTGTTCGACGTCGACGTCTCGGGCCGTGACTTCGCGGTGGGCAAGCCCTACCCGGAGATGTTCCTCGCAGCAGCCAATGAGCTTGGCATAGCGCCCGCAGCAGCAGTTGTACTAGAAGATGCGGCGGCCGGCGTCGAAGCCGCCAACGCAGGCGGAATGACCGCGATCGGCATTGCACGAGCCGGCGACGCGGATCTGCTCGACGAAGCGGGCGCCGACCTCGTCGTCACGAGTCTCGACGAGATCGATCGCCACGCACTGGCCGCCGGCCGCCTTGCGAAGGCGCAGGTGCAATAACCGTCGAGCACGGTTGACGTCCGAACTCCGGGCATCGCGGCGGCAACGCCGGGTATTGGGCGCAACGGCGTGGTCTCACGGCGCCGCTTGAGCGGGTCGGCGCTTCGTTAGGGTGGCGCCGTGGGGCGGAGTGATGACGAGAGGCAGCACGCTGCGGTGCGGACGCCGCTCCTAATCGGCACGGAAGTGCGTGATGAAGCAGTGGGCGGCTGGCGGTGATGATCGGACCGGACGTCCTGTCGGTCGAGCCGTGGGCGATCACGGAGTCCCAGCTTCGCCTCGATCTCCTCGCACAGACGGAGTCGATCTTCGCGCTGTCGAACGGCCACATCGGGCTGCGCGGCAACCTCGACGAGGGCGAACCGCACGCGGTCCCGGGCACGTACCTCAACGGGTTCTTCGAGACGCTTCCGCTGCCGTACGCCGAGGGCGGCTACGGCTATCCCGAAGAGGGCCAGATCGCTGATCGACGTCACCAACGGCAAGCTCATGCGGCTCTCTCGTCGACGACGAGCCGTTCGACGTTCGCTACGGGTCGTTGCAGCGCCACGAGCGCAGTCTCGATCTCCGCGACGGCGTGCTCCGACGCGAGGTCGAGTGGACGTCGCCGGCCGGTCAGGCCGTCGCGTCCGCTCGACCCGGCTCGTCTCGTTCGTGCAACGCTCGATCGCCGCGATCCGCTACGAGGTCGAGGCGGTCGGACGCGCCGGCCCGGCATCGTCGTGCAGTCAGCGCTCGTCGCGAACGAGCCGGTGCCCGAGCCGACCCGACGACCCGCGCGCCGCCGCGGCGTTGCGTGCCCGCTGGTCGCCGAGTACCACACCCATCACGATCTCGAGGTGGCGCTCGGGCATCGCACGCACGCGAGTGGCCTGCGCGTGGCGGCCGCGCATGGACCACGTCGTGAACGGACCTGCCGGGACCGTCACCGCAGGCGAGAGCGAGCCCGACCTCGCCCGGGTCACGGTCAGCACCGAACTCGCGCCGGGACAGTCGCTGCGCGTCGTGAAGTTCCTCGGCGTACGGATGGTCGAGCGAGCGGTCGATGCCGGCGTTCGCGACCAGGTCGACGCCGCGCTCGTCCGCCGCCAAGACGGACCGGCTGGGACGGGCTCGTCGCGCACAGCGTGCCGTATCTCGACGACGTGTGGCGAGTGCCGACATCGAGATCGACGGCGACGCCGAGCTGCAGCAGGCGGTGCGATTCGCGCTCTTCCAGGTGTGCAAGCCGGCGCGCGTGCCGAACAGCGCGCGATTCCCGCCAAGGGACTGACCGGGCGCGGCTATGACGGGCACACCTTCTGGGACATGGAGACCTACACGCTGCCAGTGCTGACCTACACCGCGCCCGACGCCGCGCGCGACGCGTTGCGCTGGCGGCACTCGACGCTCGACTCGCACGCGCCCGGGCGCACGAGCTGCGGCTCGAGGGCGCCGCGTTCCCGTGGCGGACGATCCGGGGCGAGGAGTGCTCGGGCTACTGGCCCGCGGGCACGGCCGCTTTCCACGTCAACGCCGACATCGCCGATGCGGTTCGGCGCTACGTCGGCGGCGACCGGACGACGACGAGTTCGACACGGGACCAGGCCTCGAGCTGCTCGTCGAGACGGCGCGCCTGTGGGCTCGCTCGGCCACCACGACGCCGAGGGCCGCTTCCGGATCGACGGCGTGACCGGACCCGACGAGTACTCCGCGCTCGTCGACAACAACGTGTTCACGAACCTCATGGCGGCGCGCAACCTCGAGCCGCGGCCGACACCGTGGCACGCCACCCGGAACGAGCGACCGCGACTCGGCGTCGACGAACCCGAGTTCTCGGCGTGGCGTGCTGCCGCCGATGCCATGGTCGTTCCCTTCGACGACGAGCTCGGCGTGACGGCACAGTCCGAGGGATTCACGCGGTACCGGCACTGGGACTTCGCAGCAACACCGCCCGCCGAGCTACCCGCTGCTGCTCCACTACCCCTATTACCTGCTGTACTCGAGCCAGGTCGTCAAGCAAGCCGATCTCGTCTTCGCGCTCTACGCCTGCGGCGACTCCTTCGACGCCGAGCAGAAGCGCGCGACTTCGACTACTACGAACGCGATCACCGTCCGCGACTCGTCGCTGTCCGCGAGCATCCAGGCGATCGTCGCCGCCGAGGTCGGGCACCTCCACCTCGCATACGACTACTTCCGGGAGACGGCGCTCATCGACCTGCGCGACCTCGCCGGCAACACAGCCGATGGCTTGCACCTCGCGTCGCTCGCCGGGGCGTGGCTCGCCGCGGTCGCCGGGTTCGGCGGCCTGCGGGACCACGGCGACACGCTCGCGTTCGCGCCCCGCTTACCGCCACCGCTCAAGCGGCTGTGCTTCAGGCTCCTCTACCGAGGCCGCCGCCTACAGGTCGAGGTCGTGCCCGGCGAGGCGCGCTACGAGCTCCTCGCAGGGGAGCCGCTCGACGTGATTCACCACGGCAAACCCATCACGCTGAGCGACGTGTCGCCCGTAACGCTCGCATGGCAGGCGCAGCAGTCGCCGCACGAAGCGGTTGCGCCGCCGAAGGGCCGACAACCCTGGCGCGGTTAAAAAACCCACGGGGCCCGCAGCCCAGGCGGGTCACTGTGCGCGTCAGCGGTTCTTTGCCGTCACGGCCCGGGCGCGAAGTCGAACCCACAACCCTCACCTTGGCAAGGTGGCCCGGTATTTCCCTGGACATCCCTGTACGTGTCTGAACAGCGACGGTGCAGGTCAGGGGCGATGCGGGCGATACTGATGTTGATCGTGACATCCGTGACAGCCCTGGAGAACGCGTTCTGCGCGCTGTTCGGTGGACGTTTCGGTGGATGAAGTCGACCTTCGGTGGATGGCTCTCGACCCTCACCTCGCGGGTGAGGGTCGCGGGTGAGGGTCGGCGGGTTCGTGCTCATCTCGGCATGGTGTCCGGGGTGTTACCGGCCTCAAGGGCCAAGGACGACGTTCTGCGCCGGCCTATCTCTCAGCGACTCTCCACTCGCGATCGACAAGTCCGGCGCAGCGCCAGCTGGCAAATCCATGCACGTCGAACCAAGCCGTTGATTCGACATCCCCGCCGCTGAGAGCAGGGGCCGCTTCCGCTGTCACGTGAACGGCGTCGAACGGCCGAGGACGCGAGCGTGCGATCCCAACCCAGTCGGGTGCTCGTGTCGGGTTCCGTGGGTTCGGGTAACGGTGCGGGTACTCCTTCGCAAGCTCCTCGTACTCCTGCTCGGAGTCGATGACAAGCAACGTGGCGGTCGGCGGGGGCACAAGAACCCAAAGCCGTCGGCGCTCGTCACCCCGCGATCCTTTGGTCCGCATGAAGTCAAGCCACGCGCTCGACTGCTCAGCGTGTTGCCACGAAGACGTGAAAAGCGCGCCGTTCGGCTTCGACCGTGGCCCCGGGGTGGGTTGTATCTGGAGCTCGTTCGGGTCGGGAGGTGTCTCACCAGCCCAGGCTTGGTGAGGAAGGCCAAACGTCGCGACCGTGACGACTTCCATCGCTCACACGCTCAGGTCTCTCGACCGTCCGATCGTGGGCGAAATCGTGTTCAGGCAGTGCGGATCACTCGGCACGTTGCGCTTCCGTCGCTTTGCTCACCTTCCGAGGTCCCCAGACGGGTCGTGGGACCACTGGACGTGTTCCGGTTTTTCTCAGGTTGTCAAGACCCGGTACCCGGGCGACATTGTGGCTCCGGTACCTGGACGACACTCCCCCGAGGATTAGGCGGCGTTGGAGCGGCGGGGCCGGCCGGCGGGGTTGGCGTGGGCGCCGTGTTCTTTCGTCCGGTCGTGGCGGATGCGGTGGGTGCGCACGACCTGGCCACCGAGGGCGACCTGGACCGAGTCGCCGACGATGGAGACCTCGACCTGGCGTCCTTTGTGAGTGTTGCCGACGCGATAGGCGCTGCCGGCGAAGCTGACGCTGCCGCTGCTGTCCACTTTGTGGGTCACGACGCCGCTCGCTGGCGGCCCGCAGCGTGGCCCGCACCGCGGGCTCCTTGTCGGGCGGGTGCCGGCGAGCGTGGGTGGCGACGAGCACGCCGGCGTGGTGACACTCGATGAGCCCGTCGCGGCTCGACGACCTCGACCATGTCACCGGCGAGCCAACGTCCGACGTGATAGTGGAACCCAGCGAGGCTGATCCGTCCGTTGCTGCCAACTGGCGGCGTGTTCCGCGGCACTCGACGGCACGGCTCGGGCTGTCGGGCTCGTCGTCAACGGGACCGGCTGCAGCGCGTCAGCGGCGGCGAGACGGAACCGCTCTATGGGTGGCCGGTCGCCGAGGCTCTGGTGGGGCCGCACGGTGTTGTACTCGGCGACCCAGCCGTCCAGGGCGGTCTGGGCGTCCTCGAGGGTCTCGAAGACCTTGCCGTCGAGGAACTCTCGCTTCATCGTCTTGTGGAAGCGCTCCACCTTGCCCGTCGTCGTCGGCGAACGTGGCGCGGTGAGGAGGTGGCGGATCCCGTTCTCCCGACAGATCCGATCGAAGAGCACCTCACCGCTGCCGGGACCGAACCGGCCGGTGAACACCTTGCCGTTGTCAGTCAAGATCGCTTCGGGCACGCCGTGGCGGCGCATCGCTGCGGCGAGCGCGTCGCACACCGGCCGCGCCGTCGCTCGGGCCACCACCATCGCTGAGACGCAAAACCGCGAGTGGTCATCGAGGCCGGTCACCACCGACGGACGCGACCCGTCGACGAGGCGCACACCACCGGTCACGTCCATCTGCCACAGCTCCATCGCCCGGGACCGCTCCCAACGCTTGTAATCGGAACGCCGCCGTCGGCGACGCGAGGGGTCATGAGGCCATGACGGATCAGCGCCCGATACACCGACGACCGGCCCGGCACCGGCTCCACACCCTCACGGTCGAGACGACTCGCGATCGTGCGCGGCCCCCACCCCGGATGCGCTCGGCGCAGCTCGACGATGCGCGCCTCGACCTGCGCCGGCATCTGATGCGGACACGTCACCGGCTTCGAGCTCTGATCCACCAGCCCCGCCAGACCCCAGCTCGCGTAGCGGCGCAGCCAGTCGTGCACGGTCTGGCGCACCACCCCGTAGCGACGCGCCACATCGGTGACCGTGGCGCCGTCGAGAACCTCCAGCACCGCTTTGTGACGCTGTTCCACCAGTCCCAGCTCCACCAACACGACCGGGCCTCCTCCGCCGACAGCTACTGCCGTCAGCGAAGAAGAGGTGGAACCGCCAGACGCGGACCCTCGAGTGTCGTCCAGGAACCGGAGCCACTGTCGCCCAGGAACCGGAACCGCGTCCCCAAACTGTCAGACGCCTACCGGAGCCACCGCGTCAACCATGAACCGGAGTCGCACACGGCTTTTCTCAGGTTCACCGCTGGATACGTCGGTGGATGCTCCGGCGGATAGTTCGGCACCGGCACCGGAAATGCCCTCTGACCTGGAGCGGACGACGGGACTCGAACCCGCGACCCTCACCTTGGCAAGGTGATGCCGGTTTCCGCTGGAGACCGCTGCAACCGCTGGAGTCGAAGTTGGCGCGCCCGCGTGTTCCGCTGCAGACCGCTGGAACCGCTCGAGTCCGCTGCGTTGGAGTAGCAGATGGAGTAGCAAGCGCTCGCCACCTCTTGCTCGATCGGGTAGTAGCGCCGGGGGCGTCGAACGCGTGACCATCCGCCCGACAAGAACGAGTACGGAGTCGCGCAAGCGTCGACGGCGCGACCAGTGCTCGGACATGCGAGAGGAGACACGTTGGAGCCGTGGGAGCTTGAGGCGAGCGAGGCGATTCGGCGCACGATCATGGCGTACAACTTCGGCACCGATGGCGGCGCGTTCGAGGAGGTCGCCGACTGCTTCACCGAGAACGGCGTCTTCGAACTCGCCTCCGGAGAGCGCGCCCAAAGGCGGTCAACGATCGTCAGCATGCTGGAGGGAGTCCGGCAGAGTGCACGCCCAGGTGACGAGGCGGAAGACGCGGCGGCGCCAAGCTTCGTTTTGCCATCACATCACTACATTCACCTGCGATCGCTGACCTCGCACAAGATGGATGTGATTAGCTACCTACTTGTCTTCATGGCTGTCGGCGCTGACACTGGGGCCCGCTCGTTCGGTCCGAGGAAGGCCGGTGGCTCCTCGAGCACCGGCTCGATCGTGGATGGAAACGCGCCAGACAGTCGCTTCCTCCGAAGGCGGGGATACGTAGCGAGGAGCTGTCCGCCACTGACATCGAGAGGCTCCCATCCCGGTTCGAGCAGGGAGGCACACGATGAACGACGTTTCCTACCGGCATTACAGCGGTACCGCCGCCGAGAACTACGAGCGGTATTTCGTGCCGGTGATCGCGACGCCGGTCGCCGATGACCTTTTGAGCGCAGCCGCGGTTGAACACGGCGAGCGGGTGCTCGACGTGGCGTGCGGTACCGGCGTGATCGCACGCCTTGCTGCCGAGCGAGTTGGCTCGAGCGGGAAGGTCGTCGGAATCGATGTCGCCCCCGACATGATCGAGGTCGCGGCGCCACCCCGGTGCCTTCGGGATCGGCGATCGAGTGGCGCCAGGGTGACGCCGCGTCAGTTCCGTTCCCCGACGACTCCTTCGACGTCGTGCTCTGCCAGATGGGCCTGATGCTCTTCTCGGACAAGGCCGCCGCGCTGTCGGAGATGCGGCGGGTGCTAACCGATGGCGGGCGGATCGCGCTCAACACTCCCGGTGCCATCAACCGGCCTATGGAGATCCTCGCCGAGGCACTTGCCCGCAACGTGAATCCGGACCTAGCCGGTTTCGTCCACGCCATCTTCTCGATGAGCGATCCCACCGCCCACGAGCAGCTCCTCCGTGAAGCCGGGTTCGGAAGCGTCGAGGCGAACGTGGCCATCACCACCATTCGTCTGCCACCGCCGAAGGAGTTCCTGTGGCAGTACATCAACCTGACGCCGCTCGGCGCGTTCGTGAGTCAGGCACCCGAGGAAGCACAGGCCGCGCTCGAAGCTGACGTCGTCGACCAGTGGCAAGAGTTCCTCGAGCGCGGTGCTGGCGCGGTGGACCAACCCATGGTGATCGCCACCGGAAGGGCCTGAAGGTCCACCCGACGGCAATACGAGAGCGCGACGCCGTGTGGAGCGGACGACGGGACTCGAACCCGCGACCCTCACCTTGGCAAGGTGATGCTCTACCAACTGAGCCACGTCCGCGCGAGCCGTCGAGAATAGCGCCCTCCCCTGCCGCAGCCGAGGCCTGGATAGCCTGCGCCGCATGCGCATCGGGATCTTCGGCGGCGAAGTAGCGGGGCATGGCGGTATCGACGAGGTGGTGACGTCGGCCCGGCAAGCGGCCGACGACGGATTCGCGTCGTACTGGATGCCGCAGATCTTCGGCCCGGACGCGCTGACGTCGCTCGCGGTTGTCGGGCGCGAAGTCCCGCGGCATCGAGCTCGGCACGGCGGTGATCCCGACGTACCCGCGCCATCCGATGGTGCTCGCGGCCCAGGCGCTGACCACCCAGGCCATCAGCGGCGGGCGGCTGACGCTCGGCATCGGGCTCTCGCACCAGCTGGTGATCGAGGGGATGTTCGGTCACTCGTTCGAGAAGCCGGTCCGCCATATGCGGGAGTACCTCTCGATCCTGATGCCGCTCGTCCACGAGGGGACGGTGTCCTGCCAGGGCGAGACGCTCAGCGCGAACGGCTCGCTCAACATCGCGGGCGCCACTCCCTTCCCGGTGCTCATCGCCGCGCTCGGCCCGAAGATGCTCGAGCTCGCCGGGACGGTCGGCCGACGGCACGATCACCTGGATGACAGGTCCGGCCACCCTCGAGAGCCACACCGTTCCTGCCATCACGAAGGCGGCCGAGCAAGCGGGACGACCGCCGCCGCGCGTGTGCGTCGGGCTGCCGGTGTGCGTGACCGACGACCCCGACGGCGCGCGCGAGCGCGCCGCGCGGGTGTTCGCGGTCTACGACTCGCTCCCCTCGTACAAGGCCATGCTCGACCGGGAGGGTGCATCCGGTCCGGCCGATGTCGCCATCGTCGGCGACGAGGCCACGGTTGCCGCCGCCGTGCGTCGGCTCGCCGACGTCGGTACCACCGATTTCGCCGCCGTCGAGTACGGATCGGTCTCGAAGGGCGACCGCGAGCGCACGCGCGAGCTGCTGCGTTCGCTGCTCTGAACCCGTGAGCGAGGGCCACGCGCTCGCCGCTCGAGGCCCTCGGCGCGCTGGCTTCCCAGGAAGTCGAGGTCACCGACAGCCTGCGCCACGTCGAGATCTACACGCTCGGCGGCCTGCTCACGATGCTCTGGCACGGCGACCCGGAGCATCGAGCACGTCGTTCTCGCGTGCGGCGGCGCGATGGGCGGGCTGCTCGGCCCGGCGGACGGCCTGTATCACGACCTCGGCGTCCGCTTCGGCGAGCAGGGCATCGGCCTCGTGCGGGTCGGGTACCGGAAGCCCAACGACCTCGGCGCGTGCGTGCACGACCTGGTGGCGGTGGCCGAGCTGGCGGCGCGGCGTGGTGGCCGCCGCTTCGTCACGATGGGCCACTCCTTCGGTGGTGCGGTCGCCGTCCGGGCGGCGATCGTGCTCGGCGACGACACCGCCGGCGTCGTGACGCTCGCCACCCAGTCCGCCGGGTGCGAGGAGGCGGAACGCCTGGCGGGAACGCCGGTGCTCCTCTTCCACGGCGAGAACGACGAGATCCTCCCGCCGCAGGCGAGCGAGCTCGTGCAGATGCTGACCGGTGGTGAGCTCGTCGTGTTCCCCGGTACCGGTCATCTCTTCACCGAGTTCGGCGACGACCTCCGCGAGCGGCTCGGCAACTGGATCCCGGCCCGGTTCGCCTAGGGCAGCGGCGCGCCGACCATCTCCGCGACGAGGCCGACGGCGCCGGCGAGGAGCAGGGTGACCACGACGCCGCGGCGGAGGACGAGCAGCGAGACGGCGGCGGCGGCGAGCACTGCGTACTGCCATGCCTCATCGAGCGCGAAGCGCGAGCGGAATCGCCACTCCGATGATGGCGCCGATGGCAGCGGGCCCGGCGCCGGCGAGGAAGGAGCGCATCGTGCGGTTCTGCCGGATGGCGTCGAAGCGCCTGGCGCCGAGGAGCACGAACGCGAACGACGGTGCGAACGCGACGAGTGCCGCCAGGAGACCACCTGCGATGCCGTAGGCGGCGTACCCGACGACGGCGACCGTCTGTGTCACGGGACCAGGGGTGACCTGGCCGAGCGCGACCGCGTTGAGGAACTCCGTGTTCGTCATCCAGTGGTACGCGTCGACGGCGTCGGCCTGCATGAGCGGGATGATCACGAAGCCGCCGCCGTACGCGAGCGCGCCGACCTTGAACGCAACCCAGACCAAAGCCAACACGCCGCCCGTTCCGGTTGCCGCGGCCGCCGCGATCGGCCAAGCGTGAACGCCGGCGCGGTCGCCGCGTGCGGCGATCTGCCACGTGACCTCGATCGCGCCGCAGCCGATCAGGACGAGGACGAGCCACGGACCGAGCGTCGCGGCGGCCGCGCCGCCGAGCGCGGCGTAGACGACCCAGCGCCACCGCGCCGGCGACCGCCGCCAGCTGTCCGGCGCGAGCCCGAGGCCGGCGTGCACCGCCACGGCGGCCACCGCCGCCCCTGCCCCCGCTCCCGCGCCCCGGACCCAATCCGGTGGCGAGCTGAGGAACACGACCGCGAGCGCGAGGATCGCCGCCAGTCCCGGCAGGATGAACGCCGCGCCTCCCACGAGGGCGCCGATCGGCCCTGCGACGCGCCAGGCGCAGAAGATCGCCAGCTGTGTCGACGCCGGACCGGGTAAGAGGTTGCACGTCGCGACCGCATCCTCGAACTCGTGAGCGGTCAGCCACCCTCTCCGATCGACGCAGAGCTCGCGCAACAAGGCGATGTGCGCCGGCGGCCCCCCGAAGCCCGTGTACCCGATTCGTCCCCACTGCGCGACGACCTCGCGGAGGACAGCCGGAGTCGCCACTCAGTTCCGGAGGCGGTCGACGATCAGGTCGGCGGCGGCGCGCTCGAGTCGCTTCGCCTCGTCGTCGGAGACCGGGTGCAGGTCGCTCTCCGAGACCCCGACGGTCATGATGCGGTCACCGACGCGGAGCTCGAGGAACGGCACCTGCGGCCGTCCCCTTGCTGTAGTAAGTAGGCGCCGTCGCCGAGCCCGCGCACGGTCTCCGGTTGCTTCGCGTTCTTGCGGCTGTCGAAGCTGTCACGGCGCTCGTCGGTGCTCGCCTCGTCGACGAAGATCGCGTACTCGGGGTTCTCCTGCTCCTCGCCCACGTAGTCCTTCGAGGTCCACTCGCAGAAGGTCCCGGGGATCGTGCGGTCGGTGTCCTGCTCGCCCCCGTACATCGGGGTGCCCATGAACGCCGTGACCTCGTTCGTCGTCAGCAGGTCGCACGCGTTCTCGATGTCGCCGTTCGATCCGCTCGACCCGCCGCTTCCGCCGTCGCATGCGGCCGCTCCGACGCCGGACGCGAGCGCGGCGACGATCGCCCAGGCGCGGAAGCTCCCGTTCACGTCCCGGCCAGTTGCGCCACGACCGGCGCGAAGGCCTCGTACTGGTCGTCGCCGAGCACGACGTACGAGACACCCCACTCTTCGCGGCGCTGCGCCAGGAGGTCGCAGCACTCGTCGACCGTGCCGACGAGTGCGACCCCCGACTCCAACGCGACGTCGGGTTCGAGCCCGAACCCGGGCGCGATCGCCTCGGCGAGCCCACGCCGGTCGTCGGTGATGGACGTCATGAAGTAGCGGATCTGGAGCTCGAGATCGTCGAATCGGTCGCCGGCACCCTCTCGGACCCACTCGATCTTCTGCTTGGTCATCGCCGCGACCGTGTCCTGCACCGCGTCGGAGCTGATCTCGCCGGCGCGCAAGTTCGGGTTGATGCCCACGATGTCGGCCTCGCGACCGGCGAGGCGGAGCAGCTTCGGCCCGCCGCCACCGACGAGGATCGGCGGACGGGGCTTCTGCGTGGGCTTCGGGATCCCGTCGTAGTCCTTGATCGTGTAATGCCGTCCTTCGAGGGAGAACGGACCGTCGCCCCACGAGCCCTTCAGGATCGCGAGGGCCTCGCCGAGGCGCTCGATGCGCGTGCCGTGCGAGTCGTACGGGAGACCGAGGGCGTCGTAGTCGGCGGTCATCCATCCGGCTCCGATACCCGCTTCGACTCGACCGTCCGACAGCACGTCGATCGACGCGAACTCCTTGGCGACGACCGCAGGGTGCTTGTAGTCGTTTCCGAGCACGAGGGTGCCGACGCGCAGCGACTCCGTCGCTTCGGCAGCCATCGCGATACCGACCATCGGCGCGTACGGAGTGTCGATGAAGTGATCCGGCATGAACAGCGTCGAGTACCCAAGCGCCTCGATCTTGCGCGCCTTCTCCTTCCACTCCCGCGCCGACGTCGCTCCCCCGGTCTGTACTCCGAAGCGGAACCTGCGATCGTGCGCCATCACGTCCCTGCCAATCTTGCGACGGCTGGCGCGAACTGCTGCATCACGTCGACGCCGACCACGACATAGCTCATTTGCCACCGCTCGCGGCGCGCCGCGACGATCATCGATCATCTGCTCGAGTGTTCCCGCCAGTACGACGGGCGTCTCGAGCGCCTCCTCGGGCGACACTCCGAACGCTCCGGCCATCATCTCGGCCAACGAGGTGCGATCGTCGGTGAAGTTCGTGAACCCGACGAATGATTGGAGCTCGAGGTCGTCGAACCGTTCGCCGGCAGCGGCGCGGAGCCGGGCGACGCGATCGTCGGTCGCTGCTCCCGTCATCGACCGGGCGGCGTCGTCGCTGATCGCCACGCCGCCCCGGAGGTTGGCGTTCAGCCCGACGATGGCTGCTTCCCGAGCAGCCACTGCGAGGATCTTGGGGCCGCCGCCGCCGATGATGAACGGCGGATGCGGCTGCTGCACCGGCTTGGGATCTCCGTCGAGGTCGGTCACCGTGTAGTGCTTGCCGTGGAAGGTGAAGGGCCCGTCCGCCATCAGGCCCTTGAGGATCGTGATCGACTCCGCGAGCCGGTCGATGCGCACGCCGGGCCGGTCGAGCTCGAGCCCGGACTTCTCGTAGTCGGCGGTCATCCAGCCCGCACCGAGCCCGAGCTCGAGCCGGCCGGCCGACAGCAGGTCGAGCGTCGCCGCCTCGCGGGCGAGCACGACCGGGTGCTTGTAGTCGTTGGCGAGGACGAGCGAGCCGACGCGCAACGTGTCGGTGACCGCGGCCGCCGTGGCCATCGCCGGCATCGGCGCCAGCGGATGGTCGATGAAGTGGTCGGGCACGAACAGCGTCGAGTACCCGAGCGCTTCGGACGTGCGGGCCTTCTCGCGAAAGTCGGCCGCCGAAGCCGCGTGCGAGCACATGACGCCGAAGCGGAACTTCCGGTCATGCGCCATCGATGCCCTTCCGGTCGCCGTCGCAAGCTCCGGCTCCTGCGGTGCCGGTCGGCAAAGCCGCCGTCACCGCCGGCGCAGGCTATCCGAAGGTCGCGTCAGCTCCCGGTCGAGCCGAAGCCGAACGTGTTGCGTTCCGTCGAGCCGAGGTCGTCGACTACGAGCCACTCGATCATCTCGACGTCGAGCAGGACGAGCTGCGCGATCCGGTCGCCGCGGCTGACGTCGTAGGCGCGGGTCGAATCGGTGTTCACGAGCAGCACCTTGACCTCGCCGCGGTAGAGCGGGTCGATGAGGCCCGGGGTGTTCAGACAGGTGACACCGTGGTTGAGCGCCAGACCCGAACGGGGCAACACGAAGCCTGCGGACCCCGACGGGACCGCGATCGCGATGCCGGTCGGCACGAGCGCGCGACCACCCGCGGCCTCGATGTGCGCGTCGACGGCGGCGTGGAGGTCGTAGCCGGCGTCGTCGGGATGTTGCGCGGCGGGCAGAGGCAGGTCGGCGTCGAGCCGTCGGATACGGACGTGCATTTTTCTCCTGTCGCCGTCGCAGGCTCCCGCTTTGCGGCGGCGGTCAGCGAAGCCGCCACCGCCGCGTCGAAGGGTACGCGCGTCAGTCGCGCAGGTCGCGAACCAGCTCCGAGCGCTGCTCCTCGGTGAGCTCCACGACGGCGTTGTAGTTCGGATGGTCGACGACGATCCGCACCGGGCCCGCGGCGAAGGCCTCGACCTGCTCCGGCGCGAAGCGAAACTTGAGGTAGTGCACGGTCGTGGTGGTCTCCTCGCGGGTGAGACGCTCCTCGTCCTCGGGTGTGCTCGGCACCGACGAGCCGTCATGGAGCCAGATCGACACCGCTCGCTGGATGCCGACCAGCTTGGGAAGCCACTCGTAGAGACGCTCCTTGTCGTCGATCTCCACGAAGAGGGTGCCTGACAGCTCATTCGGGTCCGGGATGAGCTGGTTGTACGTATCGAGCTCGTTTTGGATTTGCTCGTCGGTCAGCATGCGCTCGACGCGCGCCATCTCCTGGATCTGGAACCGCATCGTGTCGGTGTGCTCGAAGGTGATCGTCAGCAGGTCACCGAGCTGCACGCGGCGACGCTTCTTCATCTCGACGATGTGTCCCCGGAACTCGTCGCGCTCGCGTTCGTATTCGCGGAGGTCCTTGATGTCGTCGAATGTGAGCTTGCGCATTGTCACTCCTCGAGGAGGCCGTAGGCGCGGAGCGGCCCCGGACAGACTCCGGGGCCGCAGGCGCAGAGTCGGATCAGCGCGTTGTCAGCTGCTGCCGATCTGGTCGAGGCCCTGCGAGAAGCGACCGGCGTGGCTCTTCTCCCGCGAGCCAGCGTCTCCAGCCACTCGGCGACCTCCTCCAACCCCTCGTCGCGGGCGGTGCGGGCGAAACCCGGGTACATCTCGGTGTACTCGTAAGTCTCGCCCTCGATCGCCGACTTGAGGTTGTCGGCCGTCGGGCCGACCTCCACGCCCGTCACCGGGTCGCCGACCTCCGCCAGGAAGTCGAAGTGGCCGAACGCGTGGCCGGTCTCGCCCTCGGCGACGGAACGGAAGAGCGCGGCGACGTCGGGGTAGCCCTCGACGTCGGCCTTCTGCGCGAAGTAGAGGTAGCGCCGGTTGGCCTGGCTCTCCCCCGCGAAGGCCTCCTTCAGGTTGTCGTGGGTCTTGGATCCTTGCAGCTTGGACATCGTGCTCCTTGTGTGGTCGTCGATCGGTCGGGGGGGGTTGGGGTTACGAGGACTGCGCGGCGCACTCGTCGCACAGCCCGCGGAAGTTGACCTCGACCGCCGAGACGGAGAACCCGCGCCGGTAGCGCGGCGGAAGCCGGACGTCGGGAAGGTCGAGGAGAACGTCGCGGACCTTGCCGCAGCGGGTGCAGATGAGGTGGTGGTGCTCGTCCTCGACATTGGGGTCGACGCGAGAGCTGCCGGTCCCGAGGTCGAGCAGGACCACCTCGCCCATGGCGGCGAGGTCGTTGACGGTTTGGTAGACGGTCTTGAGCGAGATCGTCGGCATCTGCGCCCGGGCCGCGTCGTAGATCGACTCGACGGTGGGATGCCGGTCGTCGCCGTGCAGCAGGCCGAAAATCGCCTGGCGCTGCGGCGTCACCCGCAGGCCCTGCTGCCGGAACAGTTCGGTGAGCTGATCGACCGTCTTCATGACAGTCGTAGCTTATCAACAATTATTATTAGCTGCTAACCCTGGGCGGCTACGTCCGGGTGGCTCCCTCCCCCAGCTCCCGGCGCAGGGCGGTCTCGAACTCGGCCACGGCGGGGCCGGCGTGCTGTTCCCGCAGTGCCGTCAACTTCGGGTAGCCGGCATCGCGCTCGGCGTCCCACTCGTCGGCGAATCGGCCCGACGTGATGTCGTCGACCAGGCGCCGCATCGTCGTGGCCAGGTCGAGGTGGTCGTACTCGCCCCGGCGAGTGAGCTGGCCGTACTGGCTCGTCGGTGAGTGGTACCCGAACTGCGCCGCGTAGCCCGACTCGCGTACCAGCCGCATCGTCCGCTCCACCTCACCCGACAGCACGAGCTCGGTGAGCACGGCTTCGAGCGGGATGCCCTGTTCCAGCATCACCTGAACGAACGTGGTGTGTACCAATGTGAGCGCGGGCGACAACGCCTGCTCGACACCGAGGTCGAGCACCGCCTCCTGGCGCGGTGTGAGCTCGACGGCGCCCTGACGCAGACCACCGACGGCTTTCGCCACCGCAAGGGTGCGCTCCCGCGCCGCGCCGGTGGCGTCGCGATGCACCCCGATGGCGGTGATGAACCCGATTCCCTCCTCGTAGCAGAGCCGCACTTCGGGCCCGAGCATGCGGGGCGCAACCATGCCGACGTCGCCCGGTGGATCGAACCTGTCGAACGCGAGCGTGTAGCCGCTGGCCACGACCGTCAGCCCGTTGTCGGGGCGTTGCAGCGGCAGCGACGGGATCACGTCGTCGGGGACCAGCACGCACACCACGTCGGCCGACGACGCGTCGGCGAGCGCACCCGCTTCGAACCCGTCGGCAACCGCCTGGTCACGTGACGCATCCGCCCGCACGCACACCGACACGTCGAGGCCCGAGTCGCGCAGGTTCAACGCCCACGACCGGCCCTGGTTCCCATAGCCGACGACGCCGACGCTGGACCCGGCCAGCGCCGCCAGGTCGGCCTCCTCGTCGTGGAAGATCGTGGTCACTTCGGCGGGGCGTACGTGCTCCCGCCCGCCTTCGCCATCGCTTCCTGCGCCTCGGCCGTGGTCATGAGCGGCGTCGTCTTGAACGCCTTCACGCCGCCCTTCGACCCCACCGACATGGAGAACGCCGCCGCGCTCACGTTGTCGGGGAACTCGACGATCGCGGCGAGGTCGTAGTCACCAAACGAGATGTAGCCGGCGTCTATGCGTCCGCCCAACGCTTCGATCGCGGGCCGTACCGCGTCGACACGGTCCTGTGGGCTCTTGATCATCTTCTCCCAGGACTCGGACGTGTACGCGGTCTGGATCAGGTAGTAGGGCATGGTCCCTCCCTCGTCGTGCGCTCTGCGATTCTTCACCCTTGCCGCTGCGCGAGCCAGGCCTCCCGCAGCTTGGGCTTGCGCACCTTGCCGTTCGGGTCGCGCGGGAGCTCATCGACGAACTCGACAACGCGCGGACGCTTGTAATCGGCGAGGTTCTCCCGACACCAGGTGATCACGCCGTCGGAGTCGAGCGACGAGCCCGAGCGCGGCTGCACGACGGCGTAGAGAATCTCGCCCCAGCGGTCGTCGGGCACGCCGAGGACGGCACAGTCGACCACTTCGGGATGCTGGTGGAGGGAATCTTCGATCTCGCGGGTAGATGTTCACGCCCCCCGAGATGACCATGTCACTCTTGCGGTCGGTGAGGTAGAGGTAGCCGTCCTCGTCGAGGTAGCCCGCATCGCCCACCGTGAACCATTCGCCCCGATGCGACGACGCCGTCTTGTCGGGGTCGTTGTGGTACTCGAAGCTCGACGCGGCCGGCTTGGCATAGATGGTGCCGACCTCGCCCGGCGGCAATGCGTTGCCGTCGTCGTCGAGGATCTCGAACTCGTTCCCGGGGAACGGCCGTCCCACGCTTCCGGGGTGCTCGAGCCATTCCTTCGGGCTGATGACGGTGCCGCCACCCTCGGACGCGCCGAAGTACTCCCACACCTTGTCGGCGCCGACGAAATCCATGAACGCCCGCTTCAGCGGCACGGGACACGGGGCGGCCGCGTGCACGACGATCTTCAGGGAGGACATGTCGTACTTGTCGCGCACGTCTTCCGGGAGCTCGAGGATGCGGGTGAAGTTGGCGGGGACCATGTGCGTGTTCGTCACCTGCCAACGCTCGATGAGCTCGAGGGCGCCGCGCGGATCCCACTTCGGCATGATCACCACCGACCCACCGAACGCGAGATGCATCTGGGCCCAGAACATCGGGCCCATGTGGTACGACGGGCCGACGAGCAGGTGCACGTCGTCGGTGGTGAAGCCCCACCGGTCCTTCGATGCCGCGACGCCCACGGCGCGGCGGCGGAAGTCGTCCTCACCGATGGCCACGCCCTTCGGTCGGCCGGTCGTACCCGACGTGTACGCCATCACCGTGGGCCATCCGTCCCCCACGACCTCGGGCGGTTCGACCTCGCCGTGCTCGGGCGCGTCCGCCAGCGCGGCCTCGTAGTCACCGCCCGGGCCGACGACGAGCCGCGGCACGCCGGTCACGCCGTCGAGCGCGCTCTGGAGGTCGTCGGTGACGACCACGGCCGCTGCCCCGGAGTCGGTGACGATCCAGCCCGCCTCGTCCGCTTTGAAATGGATGTTCACCGGCACGACGACCGCGCCGAGACGACCACTGCCGTGCACCGCCTCGAAGAACTCGAACGAGTTCGGGACCATCACCGCGACGCAGTCACCGCGTCGGACGCCGAGCGCGGCGAGCGCATGTGCCGTCCTGCGGGCCCGGTCGTCGAGCTCGGCGTACGTGCGCACCCGGTCCCCCTCACGCAACGCGACGTGGTCGGGGCGGGCTTGGGCGTGGGCGAGGAGCCCCGCATCCTGGTTGCCGGTCTCTGACATGTCCGTCATCATGCCGCGTGACCACCGAGGGGAGTGACGGCATGGCGGACGACGTCAAGGTTCAGCTGGGCGACATCGGCAGCAAGCTTCTGTTCGAGGACGACGAGATCCGCATCTGGGAGCTGCGCCTCGCACCCGGTGAGGGATCAGCCCCGCACCGACACACGTGCGATTACGTCATCGTCGACGTCGCCGGCGACAAGATCGCGGCCAAGGCCGTGCCGGGTTACCCCAGCGAATACGGCGACTACATCGAGGCCCCGGTCGAGCAGGGCCACACGGTGTTCCTCGAGCAGGGCAGCGTCGAGACCGCGGTGAACGTCGGCGAGGAGCCGTACCGGAACGTGCTCGTGGAGTTCAAGGCGACCGCACGCGGCTGATGGCGCTGCTGGTCGCCAACACGCTGCGCCACGCGGCGCGATACACACCCCGTCGACTCGCAGCGACGCTCGGTGAGAACGAGATCACGTTCGGCGCGCTCGACGACCAGGCGAACCGGGTCGCACGCACGCTGGGCGGAATGGGTGTCGGCCACGGCGACCGGGTCACGTGGTGGGGCGACACGTCGCTCGAGGCGGTGCCGATCTTCTTCGCGCTGGCGAAGCTCGGCGCGGTCTTCGCGCCCGTGAACGCCCGGCTCGGCCCGGACGAAGCGGCCGAGGTCGTCGGGTACGCGCGGCCGCGTCTCGTCGTCGTCGACGATGCGCACGCCGACCTGGTCCAGGAGATCGACGCGCCGATGGCGACGCATGCGCACCTCGCCGATGCGGCCACGCACATGAGCGCGGCGGACATCGACGTGCCCGGTCTCGGCGAGCGCGATTCGCACGTCATCTTCTTCACCAGCGGGAGCACGGGCCGGCCGAAGGGTGTCGTGCTGTCACACCGGGCGAGCTGCTTGCGCAGCTTTCCTCCCCTCGCCGCCGACAGCGACGGCGGGACGGTGTGCATGTTCCCGCTGTTCCACATGGCGGGCTGGTCGCTGGCGCTGGGCTGCTGGCAGTCCCGCCGTCCGATCCACTTCGTGCACACACCCGACGCCGACGCGCTGTTGCGCGCGGTCGAACGCCGGCGCGCCACCCGGATCTACCTGATCCCGGCGGTGTGGGCACGGGTGCTTGACCATGGAATCAAGGCGTACGACCTGTCCTCGCTCGCCGAAGCCGACACCGGCACGTCGGCGACGCCGCCCGAGCTCATCGCGGCCGTCCGTGACGCGCTCCCCCACACCGTCACGCGGGTGTTCTACGGGTCCACCGAGGCCGGTCCCGGCACGGTGCTGGCACACGTCGACCTGGCGCGCAAGCCCGGCAGCGTCGGTCTCCCCCAACCCGGCGTCGACATCCGGCTCGAGGACGGCGAGGTGTGCATCACGAGCGAGCTGCTCATGGACGGGTACTTCGACCAACCCGACGCCACCGCCGAGGCGCTGCACGACGGCTGTTACCACACCGGCGACCTCGGCTCTTTCGACGAGGAGGGGTACCTGTCGATCATCGGTCGGGCGCGCGACGTGATCCGAACCGGAGGCGAGACCGTCGCGCCCGGCGAGGTGGAAGCCGCGGTCGCGACGCACCCGGACGTCCAGGAGGTCGCAGTGGTGGGCGTTCCCGACGCCACCTGGGGCGAGGTCGTGTGCGCGGTGGTCGTCTCCGAGCCGCGGGTCGGCCGGCGCGCTCGCCTCGACGACCTCCGCGCGCACACGGCGGCGCAGTTGGCGCCGTTCAAGCAGCCGCGCCGCTTGCAGGTCGTGGACGAGCTGCCGCGCACGCCGGCGACCGGCCAGATCCAGCGGCCCCTGCTCGTCGAGCGCATCGCCGGCGGCGGCTGAGCTAGGCGAGCCCGTCCGCCTCTCGACGCAGCTGGTCGCGCAGCACGAACTTCTGGATCTTGCCGGACGGGGTGCGCGGGAACTCCTCGATCGGACGCAGGTCCTCGGGCCACTTCTGCCGGGCGAGGCCGGCGGCGTCGAGATGGACGCGGACGGCGTCGAGCGTCGGTACGTCGGCATTGGGGAGCGGGCGCACGAACGCGCAGGCGTGCTCACCGAGACGGGCGTCGGGCGCGGCCACGACCGCGACCTCGGCCACGCCGGGGAGGCGCAGGACGAGCTCCTCGACCTCGAGGGCGGAGACGTTCTCGCCGCCGCGGATGATGATGTCCTTCTTGCGGTCGACGATCTGGAGGTAGCCGTCGTCGTCGAGCACGCCGACGTCGCCGGTCGTGTACCAGCCGTCGGCGTCGAAGCACTCCTTCGTGAGCTCGGGGTCGGTGTAGCCGGGGAAGCAGTCGGGGCCGCGGCTGCGGATCTCGCCCGGCACGCCCGCGCCGACCTCCTTGCCGTCGTCGTCGAGCAGCTTGATCTCGACGCCCGGCAGGGGCCGGCCGTCGGTGTACAGCCGCTTGTCGCGAGGCTCCTCGTGGCGGGAGCCCGTGATCGACGGATGCTCGGTCGACCCGTACATGCGCACGATCGAGATGTCCATGGCGTCGGCCCGGTCTGTCACCGCCGCGGGCACGGACGAGCCGCCCAGCCCGACGTGGCGCATCAGCGCGCGGTGCTCGTCCGTGAAGTCGGGATGGTCGAGCAGGCTGGTGAGGAAGAACGTCGCGCCCGCCCCGCTGTACACGTGGTCCTCGAGCATGGCGGCGAGCACGGTCGCCGGGTCCCACACGTCGATCAGATGGATCGGGTCGCGCCGGAAGACCGGGATGAGCAGTGCGGCGAGCATGCCGATGCCGTGGCCGACGGGCGCACCCGTCAGCGCGGGGACCCCGCCGCCGGCCTGCATCGCGCCGAGCTGGCGGATCTCGAAGCCGATCGTGCGGTGTGCATGCACGACACCCTTCGGGTCGGCCGTCGTGCCCGACGTGTACGCGATGAGCGCCGGCGCGGACGGGTCGACGCTCGCAGGCGCGTCGACGGCGTCGGCGTCCGCGAGCGCCGTGAACGGGAGGAGCCCGGGCGGGACACCGCTGTCGGACACGACCGCGACGAGCTCGAGCGCGGGGACGTCGGGACGGATCGTGTCGAGGTTGGCGAGGTAGTCGAGGTGGCCGAAGCGGTCGGCAGTGACGAGCACGCGCGCGCCCGACTGGCGCAGGATGAATCCGACCTCCTTGAGCCCGTAGAAGTGCACGATCGGCACGGGAACGGCGCCGAGGAACGCGGTCGCCCAGAACGTCGCTGCCGCCTCCGCCCAGTTCGGCAGCTGGAACGCGACGGGGTCGCCCGGGCCGACGCCGCGCACCCGGAGGCCGCCGGCGACGCGGCGGGCGAGGTCGGCGACGTCGCCGAGCGTGCCCGCGCACGGCCGGAGACGGGATCGGACCTTGAACGCGAGCCCGCGGCCCTCGGCCAGCCCGGTGGCCAGGATCTCGCCCAGCGTGTCGTCGTTCCACGAGCCGTCGGCGACGTAGCGGCCGGTGAGGTCGGCGGGCGGCGTGCGGAGCTGCCAGTCGGGCGGCACATCGCGGACCGTAGTGGCGACGGACTTCCCCCCGCCCCCAGGTATGGAATAGCATTCTGCCCATGCAGAACGCCGTTCCCGACGCCGTGCCCGATGCCGGGCCCGGGCGGCCCGTAGCCGAGCGGGTGGCGTCGAGGACGCTCGCACTCCGCTCGGAGGCGTACGCCGACGAAGTACGGCGCCTCGTCGCTGCCGGGTACGCGGTGATGCGCCGCACGGGCACGCTCGATCCGCGGGTGAACGACATCGTGCGCGAGGCGGGCCTCTCGAACCAGGCGTTCTACCGGCACTTCCGCGGCAAGGACGAGCTGCTCGTCGCCATCCTCGACGACGGGCAGCGTCAGCTCCTCACCTATCTCGAGCGCCGCATGGCCGGCGCTGAACCGGGCGCGGCTCGGGTGCGCGCGTGGGTCGGCGGCGTGATGGAGCAGGCGCGCAACCCGGACGCCGCCGACAACACGAGGCCGTTCGCGATCAACAACGCCGCGCCTCGCCGACCGGTTCCCCGACGAGGTGACACGGTCGCGCGAGCTCCTCGTGCGACCCTTGCGCGACGCCGTCGCCGACGCCGGAGGTGATCCGCAACGCGACGCCGACGCGATCTACCACCTCGCCATCGGCTGCATGAACGACGCCCTCGTCGCCCGGCGCCGCCCGACGAAAGCAGACGTCGAGCACTTGGAGCAGTTCGTCCTGGGGGGACTGCGTGGAACGTGAGCTCCTGATCACGGGAATGGGAGGCCAGGGCGTGCAGCTCGCGGCGCAGGTGATCGCGCGCGGCGCCACACTCGAGGACCGTCACGTGATGCTGTTCGGCGTGTACGGCGGCGCGATGCGTGGCATGAACACGGACGGGACCGTGGTCGTCGGCGACGCGCCGCTCCAGGCGCCACCACTCGTCTCGCACACGTGGTCGGCCGTCGCCATGCACGACAAGTTCTGGGCGCCGGTGGCGCCCAAGGTGCGGACCGGCGGGCTCGTGCTGGTCAACGAGGCGACGTTCGAGGAGCCGCTCGACGAGGAGCGCCATCGCGTGTTCCGCGTTCCCGCCACCGACATCGCGGCCGGGCTCGGCAACGAGCTCGGCGGGTCGATGGTCATGGCCGGGGCGTACGTCGGGATCACCGGTCTCGTCGGTCTCGACGCGACGATCGAGGGCATGCGCCAGTCGATCCCTCCCTACCGCCGGCAGCACATCGCCGCGAACGAGGTCGCGATTCGCGCGGGCTTCGACGCGGTCGAGCATCTCGCGTTCCCGGCGTGGGAGCAGGAGGCGGTGCGGGCATGACGACGATCAAGAGCCGCGGCACCGTCACGATCGACGTCGACACGTGCAAGGGCTGCGAGCTCTGCATCACGGCGTGCCCGCCCCGCGTGCTGTCGATGACGAGCGGGGTCAACCAGCTCGGCTACCGCTACCCGCAGCTGCACGCCGGCTGCACCGGCTGCGCTGCCTGTCTGATGGTGTGTCCCGACTTCTGCTTCGAGGTGTTCCGCTTCGACGAGCCCATCCTGACCGATCTCGCCGGTGCCGGCGAGGAGCCGTCGTGACGGTCGTCGCCCCCGCCGACCGACGCCTCATGGAGGGCTCCGAGGCGATCGCCGAAGCGGCGATCGCGGCCGGATGCCGCTTCTTCGCCGGCTACCCGATGACGCCGTTCACCGAGCTGCTCGAGCACCTGGCCAAGAAGCTGCCTGAGGCGGGCGGGGTGTGCATCAACGCCGAGAGCGAGCTCGAGGCCGTGGGCATGGCGTGGGGCGCACTGGCGACGGGCGCGCGCGCCGCCACCGGCTCGACGGGCCAGGGGCTCTCGCTCATGCAGGAGTCGTTCAGCGAGATCACGCTGGCCGAGCTGCCGCTCGTCGTGTTCAACATGGCGCGGGGCCAGCAGGACTACTTCCAGGCGACCCGTGGCGGCGGCCACGGCGACTACCGCCACCTCGTGCTGGCGCCGCTGGACATCGCCGAGGCGGTCGAGCTCACGCAGCTCGGGTTCCATCTCGCCGACAAGTGGCGCAACCCCGTCCTCGTCTACGGCGACTACCTCCTTGCGCACACGCACGAAGCGGTGTCGGTCGAGCGCATCGAGTTCCCCCCGTTGCCGTCCAAGGCCTGGGCCGTCGACGGGTCGGCCGGCGGCACGGGCGAATCGCGCCTCGTCACGCCGCTCGGGCTCGCCAAGCACGGCCACGAGGCGCCGGGCATCGAACGGCACCTGCGCGAGATCACAGCCAAGCTCACCGAAATGGAACGCGAAGAGCAACGCGCCGAGACTGCGTTCTGCGACGACGCAGAGACGGTCGTGGTCGCGTTCGGGACGCCGGCGAAGTTCGTCCGCTACGTCGTCAGCCAGCTCCGGGCCGAGGGCGAGAAGGTCGGCTTCGTCCGGCCGATCAGCCTCTGGCCCTACCCGTTCGAAGCCGTGGCCGAGGCGACGGGTGGCGCGAGAACCGTCGCCGTGTTCGAGCTCTGCGCCGGCCAGATGATCGACGACGTGCGCCTGGCGGTGCTCGGACGCGCGCCCATCGTCGCGATCGGCGGCATCTCGACCGATGGGTCCGGCTTCGGAGTCGGACCCCTGCTCGACGCCGAGATCATCCGCGACCGCGTGCTCGCGGTGCACCGGGGCGGAGCCGACGCCGAGCTTCCACCCCTACCCGTGAACGAGCGAGGGTGAAGGGATGAGCTGGGATGCCTGATGAGCGCGTCGATGCACAGGGCGCCGTCGGACCGGTACTCGACACGAGCGTCGCGCCCGACCACGCCAAGAAGGTTGCCGACCTCAAGCCCGATCTGCTGCTCACCCAGGAGCACAACATGTGCCCGGGGTGCGGCGAGCCGCTGGCGCTGCGCGTCCATCTCGAGGCGCTCCAGGAGCTCGGGGTCACGCAACGGTCGATCATGGTGGCCGGCATCGGTTGCTACACCGCGTTCACGAGCACGGTGGACGTCGACCTCGTGCAGGCGTTGCACGGTCGGGCGCCGTCGGTGGCGACGGGCGCGAAGCGCATGCGACCGGACTCGGTCGTGTTCACGCTCCAGGGTGACGGCGACATGGTGAACGAGGGTCTGCAGGAAGTCCTGCACACAGCGGCACGGGGCGAGAAGGTCACCTGCATCCTGCTGAACAACGGAGTGTTCGGGGAGACCGGCGGTCACATGACCGCCACCAGCGTGCTCGGTCAACGCACGAAGAACACGCTCGACGGACGAGACGCCGAGTACCACGGCTACCCGATCCTGATCGGCGACCTGATCGCACGGCTGCAGGGCGCGGCGTACGTGGCGCGCGGCTCAGTGCACAACGCAGGCGCAGTTGCACGTACGAAGAAGATGTTCCGCCGCGCCTTCGAGTCGCAACTGCGCGGCGAAGGATTCTCGTTCGTCGAGGTGCTGACGATGTGCCCGACGGGGTGGTTCATTCCCTACCGGCGACGGCCCCGACTACATGCACGAGACCTTGGGTGAGGTGCACGTCATGGGCGAGCTCAAGGTCGGCGGCGTCGTGAAGACGACCGAAGAGCTGCACGACGAGAACGTTCGCCCGCCAGCGCGAGGTCGAGAGCGCGCTCGAGCGCGGCGGCGTCGATCGGTAGCCGGGCGGCGCGGGCTGGCTAGCCCTTCGGGCAGCTCTTGGGCTGCACCGTGCCGGGTCCCGTCGGATCGCTCGCCGGTGTCCATCGACCCGTGTCCCGCCAGCGCGGGTCTTCGTCCTGCTGCTGACACACGGACCAGAAGATGTAGGGCGTCGATACCCGGTCGCCGGCGGCATCGAGGCTGGATCGTCCCGGTAACGCCCTTGGCACCGTCGGCGTGCACGGCGAACGCGGTGCGGAGGGTCGCAGCGTCTGCGTCGACAGGAGCGTCCGCGAGGGTCCGGGCGGCGACGTTGAACGCGTCGTAGGCGGCGAGCGTGAACGCATCGGCCGTCGCCTTGGCGCGCTTGGAGATCTGACCGAGCAGGTCCGCGTCCTTCTTGGCCTGGTCCGCGGGCAAGGCGACCAGCGGGCTCGGGTACCCCTTCACCTTTGCCATCGTGGCGAACGTCGCGGGTCCGCTGGCGAGGAGTGCCTTCGTCTGGGCCGAGCCGTCGCCGCCGTACCAGCGGACGCCGTCGATACCCGTGACCGTCCTCGCTGTGCTCAGGACGTCCGCGACCTCTTCGAACCCGGCCAGGTACACCGCGACCTTGTCCGCGCCCGCTTTGGCGATCAGGCTGTCCAGCTGCCCGCTGACGTCGTTGAGCGATGTTGTGAAATCGGTCGTGTCGGGCTCGTAGACCACACCGGGTGAGACGGTGGCGCCGGACGCGATTGCGGCGGCCCGCACCGAGTCGGCGAGCCCCGTGTTCCCCCGGTCGTTGCGCCACATCGGGACGATCGTCTCCGCGCCGTTCCTGAGCATGAGATCCACGCTTGCGCGTCCTTCGACGCGATCGGTGGGCACGAACCGGAACACGCTGTCGTCCGGTTGGGCGAGTGAGGACGCGGTGCTGCCCTGCGACACGAGGATGACGCCGCGCGCGGCGGCTTGTTCGCTGATCGCGGCGACCTCGGAGCTCGACTGCGGACCGATCACGATCTGAACCCCGCGATCGGCGAGGCGTGTCAGCGCCGCCTGTGCTTGCTCGGGGTTCAGATCCGTGTTCTCGATGTCCAGCTGGACCTTGACCTGCTTGCCCTGGCCGGAGGCATTCCAGCGCCGCGCTGCGATCTCGAGCGCGGCCTTGCTGGTGTTGCCAAGTGTCGCACCGTCGCCGGTGAGCGACAGGAGCGCACCGATGTGCACTTCCCGTGGAGCCTCGCCGCCCGCGATCGCGGCCGGCGCGCCGATGCCTATCGATCCGAGAACGACAACGATCGTGACGAGGCGGCGCAGCACTCCCGGCAAATCTACATCTCGGCGCGCGCGACGCCTGTGCGTCGGAGCACGGATTCTGCGTACGCGTGGGGACGAAAGTGGAGGATTGGGTCGTCCGAGAGCTCGATGCCGTCGGTGACACGCGTCGGATCGAACACGAGCACGTCGTCGCCTTGTTCACGGTCGTGCGCGAGCCCCGGTGATCTCGAGGCTGCCGAGCGTGACCCGCTGGCGTTCGTCGGGCCACGGCACGGTCGGGTCGTCGATACGTCGCCGTCTCCTCGGCGATCTGCACGGACAGCGTGAACGCGTGCAGCGCCGTCCGCCAGGCGCCGTGGCGAGATCCTCCTGGAGGTAGTCGGGCCCGCGGGCCTCGGCTTCCTCCGTGCTGAGGCTCGCCTCGCCGGCTTCGGGCTCCCACCGGTACCGGCCGTACCGGCCGTCGCCGTTGCCGTCGACGAAGCGGTACGCGTGCAGCGAGTTGTACGCGCACCGGAGGTAACTCTCCGGCGGCGTCGCCGCAAGCACGGCTGCGCCGGCGGTCAAGGCCTCGGGGTGCCGCTCGAGGAACGCGCCGATCGCGGCCGGGTCGGGCTCGCCCGTCGCCGGATCAGGAACGCGGGCGCCACAGAAGTCGAGGAAGCCGTCGACCGTGCTCACGAAGAACGCAGGCAGATTGATCCCGACGATGTCGGTGGTCGTCTCGTCCGTCAGGTAGAACTTGGTCGCCATCCCGCGTCCCTCGCGGGGCTCGAAGTCCGGCGCATCCGGGTTCCCACTCCCGTTCGAGAACCGCACGTGGGCGCGCACCGCGGCACCGTCGAAGTGCAAGGCTCGACTCAAGCGGGAGGCGCCGGCGGAGGGCGTGAACGTTGCTGCGCACAGCGTGCCCTTGGCATGCACGGCGCGGAACCCGGGATGATCGCCGCTGATAGCACAGACGGCGTCGACCGCCTGGCGGGCAACGTCGTCTGTGCTCATCGCCGTCCTCCTCTGTGATAGAGGCAATGCATGGACTTTACGTACCCGGCGGAGGCCGAGGCGTTCCGGAAGGGCTTCCGGAGCTGGCTCGACGAGAACCTCACGGACGATCTCCGCGAGCTGGCGCAGCATCCCGTCGGCGACGACCCGCACCGGATCGAGCGACTGCGGGCGTGGAACCGCACGCTCGCCGACGCCCGCTACGCGGCCATCGCCTGGCCGCCCGAGTACGGCGGCAGGGGCGCGTCGCTCATGGAGCAGGTCGTCTACGCGGAGGAGATGCATCGCGCCGGCGCGCCGGGAACGGTGAACATCATCGGCTTGTCGAACATCGCGCCGGCGATCATGGAGCATGGCACCGAGGAGCAGAAGCGGCACCTGCTCCCCCGCATGCTGCGGGGCGACGACATCTGGTGCCAGGGTTTCTCCGAGCCCGACGCCGGTTCCGACCTGGCGTCGCTGTCGACCTCGGCGGTACTCGACGGGGACGCCATCGTCGTCAACGGACAGAAGACCTGGAACACCCTCGGTGCCTTCGCCAACCGGTGTGAGCTCCTCGTGCGGACGGACCGGGAGGCGCCCAAGCACCGCGGCATCACGTGCCTACTCGTCGACATGGAGCTGCCGGGCATCGAGGCGCGTCCGCTCGTGACGATCACGGGCGAACGGGAGTTCAGCGAGATCTTCTTCACCGACGTGCGTGTCCCGCGTGACGCGCTCCTGGGTCCGATGAACGAGGGCTGGCGCGTCGCGATGACGACCCTCGCCCATGAACGCGGCACCGTCGCCAATCTGCATCTCGGCTTGCGCAAGAAGATCGGTGACCTGTTGGAAACGGCGAAGGGAACCGGCGCCGCCCGCGACGCCGTCGTGCGGCAGAAGTTGGCCCGTGTGTACCTCCAGGGCGAGCTGCTGAAGCTGGTGTCCCAACGGGCGATCTCGGGCGCGCTGCACGGCCGCGAGATGGGGCCGGAGTCGAGCATCGCCAAGCTCGTCTGGAGCGAGGCGGAGCAGCACCTGGGCGAGGCCGCCGGTGACGTGCTCGGCCCCGACGCCAACACCGGCCGTTGGGGCCACGATCGGCTGTCGATGCGCTCCTACACGATCGCAGGCGGGACCACCCAGGTGAACAAGAACATCATCGCCCAGCGCGTCCTGGGATTGCCGCGCGAGTGAAGCGGCTCAAGCGCTGTCGGGCGGGATGTTCGCGTTCATCCGGAAGAAGTTGGTCGGGTCGTACTTGGCTTTCAGGCCGACGAGTCGCTTCCATTGCTCGGCGCTGTAGGCACCCGTCCGCACGCGATCGGTGCTGTCCTCGTTGGTGAAGTTGACGTACACACCCTTGCTGTACGGCTCAAGTGCAGTGAAGAAGCCGCGCACCCACGCGATGTGTCGGTCGGGATCCGTGTCGTCCGGCGACCACGCGGCCACGATGTTGATGTCGTGGGCGGCGTCGCGGTTGGGGAACGCGGTGGCGTTCTCGGGGACGCGTGCGACTGCGCCGCCCTGCGTGAAGATCGGGACCGTGCCCGCTGGGCATGTGATCCCCGCCGCGTGCTCGACGACGACGTCGATGATGTCGTCCGTCAGCGGGCCGAGCTTGTGCGACTTCCAGTAGTAGTGCTGGCCGTGCGGCACCGCGGGGTCGAACATCTTCTGGTGCGTGGTGTACGGCTTCGGAACCAGCGTGTCGACGGCGGGCGCACCCAACTCGTCGCGGATCACCTGCAGGGCGCGCTCGCCGTCGTCCACGGGGCCCGCGTACGTGGCGACGAGCGCGGCGATCGGCTTCCCGTGGAGCTCCTCGGGGACGAACGGCATCGGCGGCGCCAGGCGGAGGGCCGCCATGATCCCGACCTCGTCGGGCGCGCCGGCGGCGAACTCCCGCAGGAACCGCAACACGCGGCGCCCGTCATCCATCGGCCATGCGAGCATTCCCGCCAGCACGTTAGGGCCGAGCGGGTGGAGCTGGAACTCGAAGGACGTGACGATCCCGAAGTTGCCGCCACCGCCGCGCAGACCCCAGAACAGGTCGGGGTTCTCCTGCTCGCTCGCGACCACGAAATCGCCGTCTGCCGTGACGACGTCACACGAGCGCAGGTTGTCGATCGTGAGGCCGTACTTGCGCATCAGGTGGCCGATGCCACCACCGAGAGTCAGCCCCGCGATGCCGGTGTGGCTGACGATCCCGCCCGTGACGGCGAGCCCGAACACCTGGCTCTCGCGGTCGACGTGGTCGTTGAGGCAGCCGCCCTCGACGCGGATGGTCTGTGCCAATGGGTCGACGCGCGTTCCGGTCATGAGCGACAGGTCGATCACGATGCCGTCGTCGCAGAGGGCGTAGCCCGCGACGGCATGTCCCCCGCCGCGCACTGCTGTGAGGAGATCGTGCTCGCGCGCGAACCGGACAGCGGCGATCACGTCGGCGACGCCCCGGCAGCGGGCGATGAGCGCGGGTCGCCGGTCGATGTGGCCGTTCCAGACCTTGCGCGTGTCGTCGTAGGTCGGGTCGTCCGGGCGGACCAGCTCGCCGAGGAAGCCGGCGTCGAGGGCTTCCAGCGTGGCCGTGTCGAGTGCTGTCATTCCTGCCTCCTCGGGTCAGGAGCAAGAGTTACAGGTTGCCGACCTCCAGGTCGAGCATGTGCGCGAACTTCGCCCGGGCCTCGGCGCGACGCTCCGGCAGGTGCGCCGGTGGGAACAGCCCCTCGTAGGGCTGATACCGCTTCAGCACCTGCCGGGCGATCGTCACCTTGTGCACCTCGGTCGGCCCGTCGGCGATGCCCATGATCGGCGCCGCCAGCCACATGCCGGCGAACGGCATCTCGTTCGAGACGCCGAGCGCGCCGTGGATGTGCATCGCGCGGTACACGACGTCGTGCATCACCTTCGGTGTCGCCACCTTCACGCCGGCGATCTCCGTGCGGGACTTGTGCCCACCGACCTGGTCGATCGTCCACGCCGCCTGCAGCACCTGGAGCCGGAACTGGAGCAGCTGGATCCACGACTCCGCGATCGCGTCCTGCACCATCTGCTTCTTGGCCAGCACCTCGCCCTGGGTCTCCCGGCTCAGCGCCCGCTCGCACATCATGTCGAACGCCCGCTGGCACGTCCCGATGGTCCGCATGGCGTGGTGGATGCGGCCGCCACCCAGGCGCGTCTGCGCGATCACGAACGCCTGCCCCTCGCCGCCGAGCAGGTTCTCGGGCGGCACCCGCACGTCCTCGTACCGGACGTACGCGTGCGAGCCCTCCCCTTCGCTCTCTCCCCCGAGGCCGACGTTGCGAACGATGTTGACGCCCGGGGTGTCGGTCGGGACCAGGAACATCGACGCGCCCTGGTAGACGGGGACGTCCGGGTCGGTGATCGCCATCACGATCGCGAACTTGGCGTAGCGCAGGTTCGACGAGAACCACTTCTCGCCGTTGATGACCCACTCGTCGCCGTCGCGCTCGGCGCGGCAGCGGAACTGCTGGGGGTCGGACCCCGCCTGCGGCTCGGTCATCGAGTAGCACGACGAGATACGGCCGTCGAGGAGCGGCTGGAGGTACTTCTCCTTCTGCTCGTCGGTGCCGTAGTGGGCGATGATCTCGGCGTTCCCCGAGTCGGGCGCCTGCGACCCGAACACGCTCGGCGCCCACATCGAGCGGCCGAGGATCTCGTTCATCAGCGCCAGCTTGAGCTGCCCGTACCCCTTGCCGCCGAGCTCGGGCCCGAGATGGCACGCCCACAAGTCACGCGCCCTCACCTCGTCCTGGAGCGGTCGCACCACCTTCTCGTGGACGGGATGGTCCTTGTCGTACACGAGGTGCGAGCTGAACGCGAGGTCGAGCGGCTCGATCTCGTTCTGCACGAACTCCGTCATCCAGTCGAGCTTCTGCTGGAACTCGGGATCGGTCGAGAAGTCCCAGGCCATGCGTCACCTTCTCCTTGTCGCGGGCGCCGTCACATCGTCGCCACGTTGATCTGCTGTTTCCCCGCTGCCGTCTCCGCCTCGGTCGGCGTCAGGGTGACCTTGCGCCCGACGAGCTCGTCACGCTCGATGGACGCCAGCATGTCAGCGTCGAGCACCTTGCCGTAGGCGCGGTCGCCCTCCGGGAACGTCGCAGATGACGACCCCCCATTCCGGCTCGCCGTCCTTGCCGTGCACGACAGAGTACGCGGCGACCGTCGCGGCCCCGTCGTACACGTCACGGATCGCGACGCTTCCCTTCCCCGTCGACGGCCGCCTGCACACGCTCCTGCTCCGGTGGCGCTACCGATCCGGGCTCCGACGAGTAGAGCCCGTAGACGTGCTTCGTCATGTGCATGCCCACCCCGCTGACGAGCCCGTACGAGCCGGGGTCGCGGCGGAGAACGTCCGCCATCGTCGCGATCGAGTGCGTCATGTAGTCGCTGCCGGCGCCGCCGTGGTACGGCAGCCCGCCGGTGACTGTCAACGATCGCGAATCGCCATCGCCCAGCTCCAGCGCGTCGCGCGCGAAGTTCACCGAGCTCCCGAAGCAGCTGTACACGTCGAGATGGGCGACGTCGTCGACGCCGACGCCCCCGGCACGCAGCGCCTCACGCGCCGCCGCCGCCATCGCCGGCGAGCGCCACATCTCGTCGTGCTCGGCGAGGTAGATCGGATCGGTCGCGTAGCACCACCCGCGCAGGTAGACCCGCCGTTCGGGCGGCACACCCAACGCGTCGGCGGCCTCGTGGCTGGCGACGAGCACGGCGGCCGCCATGTCCACGTCCATGATCGAGATCATGTACTTCGTGTACGGGTAGCCGACCATGCGGTTCTCGGGCGTGGCCGTGATGATCTCGTCGGCCGACCGCGACACCGGGAACCACGCGAGCGGGTTGGCTGCGGCGACGTCCGTGAACGGAGCCAGCAAGTCGCCCAGCTGCCGGCGGTACTCGTCGAGCTCGACGCCCAGGTGGCCGCGCCGGGCGTTGTCGAAGATCGCGAACGTCAGCCACGCCTGGAACACCTCGTGGGCGACCTCGGCGGGATGGAACGGCGCCTCCCACGGGAACGGCCGCCGCTCCTCCGGCTTGAAGCTGTAGGGGTAGCGCTCACCGCGGCGCTTGTACCGCCGCTGGGTCGCGAGCGCCTCTGCCCCGCAGACCAGCGCGACGTCCAGCTCCCCGGCGAGGATCCGCTCGCCGGCCCCGTTCACCAAGACCTGCGGGGTCGTCCCGCCGATGCCCGAGTAGTAGGTGCGCCGGGGCTCGACGCCAAGGCGTGCCGCGAGCCGGGCCGTCGGGTCGTCGTACTGCCACGTCTGGCAGTACACGATCTCGAGGCTGTCGAGGCGGTCGAGCGCCGCCGACCCGACACCCGTGTCGTCGGCGGCCTGGCGGGCCACGTCCTCCCACATCGCGAGCGGCTCGGGCGCCCCCTCGTCTCCGACCTCGTCGGGATGCCAGGTGCGCTGCCCGACGCCGATCAGGCACGGCGCGCGCGGGTCGACGGGCGGCACGGCTACTTCCCCTGCCAGTTCGGCTTGCGCTTCTCGCGGAACGCCTTGGGGCCCTCTTTGGCGTCCTCGGTCTGGAAGATCATCGAGCTCAGCGCGCTCTCGTTCTTGTACGCGTCGCGCAGGCTCATGCCGAGACCCTCCCACACGCTCTGCTTGGTCGCCTGCACGGCGAGCGGCGCGTTGGCCGTGATCCGGTGCGCGTATTCATACGCCTTGTCGAGCAGTTGCTCGCGGGGAACGATCGCGTTCAGCAGTCCCATCTCGAGCGCACGGTCCGCGGGAATGAGATCCGCGCACAAGAGGAACTCCATCGCCTGCGGGAAGGGGATCTGGCGCGGCAGCCGCACCGTCGTGCCGCCACCTGCGAACAGACCGCGCTTGGGCTCCATCACGGAGAACTTCGCCTCGGGGCACGCGACTCGGATGTCGACGCCGCCGAGCATCTCCATCCCGCCGGCGGTGCAGAAGCCGTTGACGGCGGCGATGATCGGCTTCCAGATCTTCGCGCCCCGCAGCACCGACTTCGTCCCGTCGTCGAGCCGGTAACCGTCGACCTCGGCGAGCCCCTCCTTCTGAATGCGCTCGGCCACTTTCGTGATCTCCGGGACGTAGCGTCTTGAGGTCGGCGCCGGTGAAGAATGCGTCGCCGACGCCGGTGATGATCGCTACCCACGCGTCCTGGTCGCCGTCGAAGCGCTCCCACGCCATCCGGAGCTGCTTGAAGTGCTCCATGTCGGCCGAGTTCCGGGCCTCGGGCCGGTCGATCGTGATGCGGACGACGTGCTCGTCGTCCCGCTCGTAGTGGATCGGCATCCGTACCTTCCCGCGCCTTCCTGCCGGCCTCGCGAACCTGACACGATAGTCAGGGAACGCCGAGGGCAGCCCGGGGAGAGAGCGTGCGCGAACACCGCTACTCGTTCGAGATCCCGCATGCGGCCGCGCGCTTCTGGGCGCTCATCCAGGACTACGACCGCTGGACCGACTACGCGCCGATGGTGAAGCGGGTCGACGTGCTCTGGCCCGGGGACGACGACCACAACGGCCGACTGCGCCGCGTCATCTACCAGATGCCGTTCGGGCGCGAAGGCTCCGCCCTCGAGCTCGTCACGGACGTCCAGCCCGAACGCGGCTACACGTACACGATGATCTCGAATGACGCCGGCAACGACCAGACGGGCAAGATCCGCCTCGAGCCGATCGGCTCCAACCGCACCCGCTTCTCGTTCGAGGAGCGGTACCACCTCCAGAAGGCGCCGTGGAAGTGGTTCGAGGGACCGATCTACAAGTTCATCAACAAGAAGAACGAGGAGAGCATGCGGCGGGCGTCCGAGTGGCTGAGCGCGCACCCCGAGTACCGTGCCGACCTCGTGGAACCCGACCCGCAGGCACAGCAACAGACGAGCGGGAGCTGACGTGGCCGAGCGACCGAGGGCACTCGTCACGGCGCCGTTCCGCGGAGAAGGGCTCGAAACGCTCGAGCGCCTCGCCGACGTCGTCTACGACCCGTGGATCGAGCAGCAACCACTGCGCATCTACAACTCGGAGCAGCTCGCCGAGCGCATCGAAGCCGAAGGCGCGAACGTGGTCGTCGTCGAGAGCGACTCGGTCAAGGGACCCGTCCTCGAGCTCCCCCTCGTCGCCGTCGGCTCGTGCCGAGGCGATCCCAACAACGTCGACGTGGCCGCGGCCACCGCCCGCGGTATCCCCGTGCTGCGGGCGCCGGGCCGCAATGCCGACGCCGTCGCCGAGCTCACCGTCGCCCTCCTCTTCGCCGTCAACCGAGGCGTCGTCCGCGCCGACCGCGACGTGCGCGAAGGCGAGATCTACCGAGACGGCACCATCCCCTACCAGCGCTTCCGGGCCTGGCAGCTGGCGGGGCGCACGGCCGGGCTCGTCGGACTCGGTGCCGTCGGCCGTGCCACGCGATGGCGACTCGAGGGCCTGGGCATGCGCGTCATCGCGCACGACCCGTACGCCGACGACGCCACCCACACGCTCGACGATCTCCTGACCGAGGCCGACGTGGTCTCGATGCACGCCATGGTCACGCCCGAGACGCAGGGCATGATCGGCGCCGAGCAGTTCGCCCGCATGAAGAACGACGCCATCTTCGTCAACACGGCCCGGGCCATGCTCCACGACACCGACGCGCTCGTCGGTGCCCTCGAGTCCGGCACGCTCGCCGGCGCGGGTCTCGACCACTTCGAGGGTGAGCACCTCCCGACCGACCATCCGCTGCAGTCGATGCCGAACGTCGTGCTCACTCCGCACATCGGCGGCGCGACCTACGACACGGAGGCGAACCACTCCAAGCTCATCGCCGACGGCCTCGAACAACTCCTAGGCGGCGGCAAGCCCGACAACCTCGTGAACCCGGAGGTCCTTTCGTGAGCCCGGAGACCAAGCTGACCGCGCAGGAGACGAAGGAAGCCGTCCTCTGGGTCGCCAAGGAGATGTTGCGCACCAACCTGGTCGAAGGCACGGCCGGGAATCTCGGCGCGCGCCTCCCCGACGGGAACGCCGTCCTCACGCCGTCGTCGGTGGACTACACCGAGATGACGCTGGACGACCTCGTCGTCACCGACCTGGACGGCAACGTGCTCGAGGGTGAGCGCGGCCCCACGACCGAGAAGGCGCTGCACCTTTCAGCGCTGCGCCTGCACGACGACATCAACGCCACGATGCACTGCCACGCCCGGTACGCCACGATGTTCGCGCTGACGCGTCAGTCGATCCCCGCCGTGATCGAGGAGTTCGTCGTGTTCGTCGGCGGCGACGTCGAGGTCGCCGACTACAAGACGACCGGCACCGACGAGCTGGCCGACGAGGTCGCCAAGCGCGTCAGCGACCGGTCGGCGGTCCTCATGGCGAACCACGGGCTGTTCGCGGTCGGGAAGGATCCCAAGCATGTCCTCCACGTCGCGCACCTCGTCGAGCGCACGGCCGAGATCATCTGGGGCGCCCGGCAGCTCGGCGAGATCGTGCCCATCCCCGACGAGGTCAACGAGACGTTCGCCGGCTACTACCGCTTCGGACGCACCGGGAAGTTCTGAGCCTCAGGCTGCGATCGCGGCGAGGAACGGGTCGTTGAACCCGGCGCTCCCGACGGTCGTCGCCTCGAGCTCGTAGTGCTCACCCGTTGACGCGACGTCGAAGGCGACCTTCGTCGCCAGCTTGCCGGGCGTCGTCGCAACGTCCAGGTCCGACCGGTTCCAGACACCGAGCTGGCCCTCGACCTTCCAGTTGCGGCCCTTCTGCTTGACCGCGAACGCGTAGAGCTTCTCGCCGGTGACGGCGAGGAGCACCGTCTTCGTGCCCTTCCACGAGGTGCGGGCGAGACCGCCGGCGTCCTTGTTCGCCTTGCGACGCTTGAACATCGATGCGACGCCGCTCACCTGATCGAGCCCGAACGAGCCCCATGTGCCGGCCGGCTGCAGGATTCCCGCTGCCTGCACCGGCTCAGGCACCTGCTCCTGCCGCGATCTCCTTGACCTTCGCGACCCAGTCCGTTCCCACGGCTCTGCTCCCTTTCGACGGCTGGCCTTCGGACCGGTCCAGGAGACCACGAAACGCGACTGCAGCCCTGAGTAGCGCCTACTCAAAATTCGACGCACGGCTACCGTGCCGCGGTGAGTGTCGCGGGCCGTCGTTACTTCTCGCCCGAGATCGAGACCATGTCCCGGTCGGAGATCGCCGCTCTGCGCGAAGAACGCCTCCTCGGCGACCTGTTGCCGTGGGCGTACCAACGCTCGGCCCTGATTCGGGAGACGTGGGACGCCGCCGGCATCACCGCCGACGACGTGCAGTCGATGGACGATTTCCGGGAGAAAGTCCCTTTCATCGACAAGGACGCGATCCGCGCCTTTCGTGACCGTCACCGCGATCCGTACGGCGGCATGCTCTGCCTCGACCCGAAGATGACCGAGGTGTTCAGCGCGATCTTCTCGACGTCGGGCACGACCGGCGACCCGACGCCGGCGCCGTACGCGGGGCGTGGGCCGAGCATGCTCGTGCGCGAGTTCTGGGAGCTCGGCTGCCGGCCCGGCGACTACTTCACGTATTGCCTGTTCACGTTCCGCGGCCCCGGCATTCACGACACCATCCGCGGCATCGGTGCGACACCGGTCTTCGTCGACCACCAACCCGCCGACGTGCCGCAGCTGGTCCGCTTCAGCCGCGAGCTCCGTCCGACCGCTTGGTACAACCTGTCGGGCCCGCTGGTGCTCGCGCTCGAGCGACACGCGGCGCGCGCCGACGTCGACCTCGCCGAGGCGTTCTCGAGCTACCGGGGCGTCACGTTCGCGGGTGAGCCGATCGGGCCCCGTGCGCGTCGACTGGTCGAGGACGGGTGGGGCCTGGAGCTGTTCATGCACACGGGCGTCGGTGACGTCGGCGCCGCCACCGAGTGTCGCGAGCATGATGGCTGCCACTTCTGGGAGGACACCTGCTACCTCGAGTCGCTCGATCCCGACGGCGCCGAGCCGGTCGGCGACGGCGCGCGGGGTGAGCTGGTGTCGACGACACTGCTCGACAAGATCGCGCCGCTGGTCCGGTACCGGTCCGACGACCTCGTGCGCATCACGCACGAGCAGTGCGGGTGCGGGCGCACACACGGCCGGGTGTGGCCACTCGGCCGCAAGGGGGACGAGGTCGTCGTGGACGGGCGGTCAGTGCTCCCCGGCGACCTGTGGGAGGCCGTCGAACGCGTCCCGGAGACGAGCGCGGGCTTGTTCCAGGTGATCCGGGCCAGGCGGGAGGTCGACCGGCTCCGGCTCCGCGTCGGGTACGCAGCCGACGGCGTGCGGGGCATCACCGACTTGAAGACGCGGGTCACCGAGTCCGTGCACGAGGCGGTCGGCGTCGAGCCCGACGTCGAGCTCGTCGAGAACGAGGTGCTGCTGCGTCAGGGCCCGCCGCACAAGATCCCGCGGGTGGCGAAGCAGTGACATGGTGATGTTCGCCAAGCGGTACGAAGACCCACCCGGGGTATGGGGGGTCGGGCGCGTGGTGGTCGACGGCGAAGTGGTCCCGTGGCCGGTCGCGCAGGCTGACGTCGAGGACGAGGCCGACTCGCTCGCCCCGCGTCTCTCCGCCTTGGGTCTCGAGCCCGGCGGGCTCGTCCTCTTCGTGTCGATGCTCTCGCAGGCCATGCACGTCGTCCCGTTGGAGCAGGCAGCGGGAAGGGTCGGCGCGCTGTACTCGTCGGCCGACTCGACACCGTTCGACGCGTTCCGAGTCGCCGCGCTCGTCCGGCAACTCGAGCCCCAGGTCGTGCTCGGGATCACCGGTGACGTGCTCGACGGGCTCCTCGAGGCGGGCTACGAGCCGGCTGCAGGTCCTCGAGTCCGTGCCCGCCGTCGTGTCGGCGGACGCCGCCGCGCACGCGCGAATGCGCGCTGACGGGTTGGCGCCGCGCCGCTCGGTGCAGCTGGGACCGACCACAGCCATCGAGGGGCTGGACCAGAGCGGGCTCGTCTATGACGCCACGCGCTGGAGCGTCGAGGAGGTCGACGGCGAGCTCGTGATCAGCAATCTCGTGCCCCGGATGACCGAGGCGAGACAGCTCCGAACCGGCGTTCGCGGGCGAGTGGTCAGAGAAGGTCGGGTCAGCGTTTCCGGATCAGAGTGAGCCCGTCGCCGACGGTGAGGATCACGCCTTCGACGCGGTCGTCCGCGGCGACGGCGTCGTTGAACGCAAGGATGGCCTTGGTGTTGTCGTCGGTTGCCTTTGCGTCGGCGACGGCGCCGCCCCAGAGCGTGTTGTCGACGAGGATCACGCCGTTCGACCGCAACCGGGCGAGGACCTCTTCGTAGTAGTGGGGGTAGTTCGGCTTGTCGGCGTCGATGAACGCGAGGTCGAACCGCTCCCCCGCCGGCAGCGATCGCAGCGTCTCGATCGCGGGGGCGATGCGCAGCTCGATCTTGTCGTCGACACCGGCACGCTCCCAGTACTTCCTGGCGATGGCGGTCCACTCCTCGTTCACGTCGCAGCACAAGAGCGTGCCGTCGTCGGGAAGGCCACGGGCGATGCTGATCGCCGAGTATCCCGTGAACGTCCCGACCTCGATCGCGTGCCGCGCGCCGATCAGGCGCGTGAGCAGAGTCATGAACGCACCTTGCTCGGGAGCGATCTGCATCATCGAGATTCCGCCGAGCGCTTCGGTCTCGGCGATGAGGTCACGCTGCGCGTCGTCGAGCGGCGGCGCGTGGGCCACGAGGTAGTCGTGGACGGGCTTGGTGAGGAAGAACGACTTCGGTGTGTCGGCCATCTTGCTCCTTTGGTCGCCGTCGCAGGCTACGCGAGCCGGAACCGGGGCAGGCCCACCTCGTCGGTCAGCTTGTCGCACGCGAGCGCGACCCGCGCCCCGACGTGGAGAGTCTCTTCGGTCGCATCGACGACGTTGCTGACGAGGCGGACCGGCTCGTCGGAGCTTCCGTCGACCTCGACGACGCTCACGTTGTACGGCACGACGCTCTCGACGGCCGGATGCAGCGGCTGCGCGACCCACGTGTACGTGAAGACCGTGCCCGTCCCCGGCAGCGTGGCCCAGTCCCAGTCGAGCGACCCGCACCGGTAGCAGCCCTCGGTCGGCGGGTGCCGGTGGGCGCCGCAGTCGCGACATTGCTGCACGTCGAGTCGACCTTCCGACGCCGCCTTCCAGAACCCGGCGTTGGTGCTGATGACCGGCGGGAGCGGCAGGTCGGCCGGCAGGTAGGGCGCGCCCTCGCGCAACGCGGTCACGAGCTCGCCCCGAACGGCGCCTCGAGCCCGTACAGCTTCGCCGTCGTGTCGTACGTGATGCGCCGCCGCTCCGCCGGATCCACGGCGGCAAAGATCCGCTCGAGCGTCTCCTGCGTGTGCGGCCAGGTCCCCTCCGGATGCGGGTAGTCGGACGCCCAGAGCAGCGGCTCGATGCCGGTGAAGTCGCGGTTCACGACGCCGGCGGCGTCGTTCCCGAACGTGACGTGTCCCTGGCGCCGCACGTAGAAGCTGGGCGGCTCGGCCAGCTTCGGCTTCACCCACTGCTCGTGCTCCTCGAATGCCTCGTCCATGCGTTCGAGCAGCCATGAGAGCCAGCCCGCGCCGCACTCGACCATCACCACGTGCAGTTGGGGGAACCGCTCGAGGACGCCGGACGCGGCGAGGTACGCGAGCGTGCGCTGCGCGCCCAGTCCCACCTCGACGTAGTTGATGACGGCGCCGCCGAGACCGCGCTCGGTCACGGGGTTGGCGCCCGTACCGACGTGGAAGCTCACCGGCATCCCCTGCGCCTGGGCCGCCGCCCACACCGGGTCGTACCGGTCGCTGTTGTACGGCGCGTCGGCGGGCGCCTGCATCGGGAGCATCACCGACCGCAGGCCGAGACCGGCGACCCGCTCGATCTCACGCACGGCCTCGTCCGGTTCCTGCACCGGGATCAGCGCCGCGCCCGCGAACCGCTTCGACGCGGCCGTGAACGTCTCGGCCAGCCAGTCGTTGTACGCGCGCGCCGTCGCCCACCGGAGCTCCGGATCCGGGATCACGAACCCGAACAACGCGATCGTCGGATAGAGAACCTCACCCCACACGCCGTCCTCGTCGAGGTCCTTCGCGCGTACGTCCGGGTCGGAGCCGCCGGCCCGGAACCCCGTCGCCTTCGACTTCTCTGCCTCGTCCCTCGGCTGGCCCATGCGGCGTGGCGGCGAGCCCTCGACCAGGAACAGCCAGCGGCCGTCGACCTCCTCGATGCGCGGCGCACGTTCGCGCAGATGGCTCGGGAGCCGCTGCACCCAGAGGTCGAGCGGCTCGACGACGTGCGAGTCGGCGCTGTTGACGAGTGTTGTCACGGTCTCACTTCCTCAGGATCATCGAGCCCGATGGCGTCGGTCCTGCGCCGGCGACGACGAGCGCGACCTCTGCCCCCGCGATCTGGTTGGCGGCCGTGCCACGGAGTTGCCGGACGGCCTCGAGCACGTGCGTCACGCCGTGGAGGTACACCTCGGCGAGGTTGCCGCCGTGGGTGTTGACCGGCAGCGCGCCCTCGCGGCGGATGCTGCCGTCGGCGACGAACGGGCCGCTCTCGCCCGGTTTGCAGAACCCGAAGTCCTCGAGGCCCATCAGCACGAGCGGCGTGAAGTGGTCGTAGATCTCGGCCACGTCGATGTCGTCCGGCCCGACGCCGGCGAGGCGGTATGCCTCCTCGGCCGTGGCGCGCTGCCCGGCGGTCGGGTAGTCGGCCTCGGGCATGTTGTGACCGGACAGCATGCCCTCGCCCCACCGGTAGCTCCCGGCCATCGACGCCGCCTGTACATACACGGCCGGTTGGCGCAGGTCGCGGGCGCGTTCGGGCGTGGTGAGGATCATGGCCCCCGCCCCGTCGCTCTCCATGCAGATGTCGAGGAGCCGCAACGGGTCCGAGATCATCCGAGAGTTGTGATGGTCCTCGACGGTGATCTCGGTGCGGAAGAGCGCGTCGGGATTCGTCGCCGCGTTGCGGCGGGCGTTGATCGAGACCTCGGCGAAGTGATCGGGCGTGGTGCCGTACACGGCCATGTGGCGCCGCGCCGGCAGGGCGAACATCTGCGCCGGCGACATGAGCCCGAACGGCAGCGTGTAGCCGAACGGGGCGGGGAGCTGACCCTGCAGGCCGGCGAGTGATCGCCCGAAGCGCTGCTTCCCCTGGCTGATCGCGCGTACGACGACGACGTACTCGGCGACGCCGTTGGCGACAGCCATCGCCGCGTTGACGAACGCGCCGCCCATGCCCGCGCCGCCACCACCCCAGACCATCGCCGCGTAGCGAACCCGCGGCGTACCGAGCGCCATCTGCAACATCGACGGGTGGGCGGCATCGTCGGAGTAGGAGGAGAACCCGTCGATCTCCTTCGGGTCGATCCCGGCGTCGCCGCAGGCGTCATGGATGGCTTGGAGCGCGAGCCGGAGCGTGCCCTCGTGCTCGAGCGCGCCGCGCTTCCCGTATGCGGATCGGCCGATGCCGACGATGCAGGCCTTGTCACGCAGCAGGTCGTCGTGGCTCATGCGTCGCTCTGCAGTGTTACGAGCGCAAAGCGCGTCGCGAGCGCGACGGCATTGTCGCGGCCCATGGTGCCGGTACCGAGGAGCTTGTCTGTCATCAGCCCGGAGCACAGGTGATGGATCGCGAGCGTGTCACGCTCGGGCTCGGCGGCCGGGAACACACCGGAGGACCGGCCCTCGTCGATGGCCGCCTCGAGCGGCGCGAGCTGCCGGCGTACACAGCGGATCACGTCCTCGGGGAACTCGGACGCGATGACCTGGCGCTCGACGAGGAAGACGCGCGTGCGACGGGCGAGGCGGGCGTCGTACGCAAGCGCGAGTGTCTCTGCGACCCAGGCTTCGACCTGCTGCGCCGGCGAGCCCGCGGCCGCGACCTTGCGCCCGAGGCGATCGCCGGCGAGCGCGGCCTCCCGATCGAACAGCGCGAGGAACAGCTCGGACTTGCCACGGAAGTGGCGGTAGAAGGCCCGGGTCGAGAGGCCCGCCTCGTCGAGCACGTCGTCGACGCGCAATCCCGCGTACCCGCCCCGCGCCAGCACCGCTTCCGCTGCTGTGAGCAGCCGTTCCACCTCGTCGACGGACCCCTGTCCTACCGACGAGACCGAGCGGCCGCTCGGACTGTCCATCGCCGTTCGCCCCGCCATGAAAACGATGTTTTCACGCCGGGCGGTGGCCAGTCAATCCGCGCGCGGGAGTAGAGCCGTCGTTATGGCGTGCGCGCCAGGCTGAAGATTCTGTAGTAGATGAATCTCGTTCGGCGGGACGGCCATTTCATCAACGCTCGCGGTCGCCCGGTCAGCGCCGTCGAGCGCGCGAGGACGACGTCGGCGATGTGCGGCGTGTCGGGCGGCGGGTCGATGCGCGGCTCGACCGCCTGCAGCTCAACCGTGAACTCGTCATCGAGCAGCAGGCCTAGGTCGTCGGCACCGACGTAGTCCGCCGGATCTACGCCTCGAGACTTCATGTGCTCGCGGTGGTCATCATCGAGGTCGTGATAGACGGCGAGCAGCAACCCGCCAGGGCGCACCGTGTCGAGCAACGACCGAACGGCCGCCGCGCCCGTGGCCTTTGGCAGCGCCGGGTACTGCATCGACACGAGATCGAATGAGCGGGCCGGGAATGGTGTCAGCAGAGCATCCCCACATACCCACTCGACCTCCGCGCCGGCTCGCTCGGCGACCTCCCGCGCCCGGCATACGGCGACATCGGAGATGTCGATCGCAGCGACCGTCCACTCACGCCGAGCGAGCCAGATCGCGTCAGCGCCCTCGCCACAACCGACGTCGAGCGCCCGGCCCGGGGTGAGGTCAGCTACGTCGGCGACCAGCCGCCCGTTCGGGCGCCCGCTCCACATCGCCCCGTTGCGCTCGCTGTACCTCGCGTCCCACTCATCGGCCTGCGCCGCAGTCCCGAACCGCTGCTCGCCGTACTCGTCCTTGTGCATGGTCCGCACCGTACGCCGCCACCGACGGGCTGACGACCTGACGCAGTGCTCGTGTGTCGCACCCGATTTGGCGTGCTGGTCGACGCGTGACGCCGTGATCGGACGGCATAAGAGCGTCGCGGTCGCGACGCCCCTTGACGGCGGGCATAGCCTCGAAAAATCCGCGCGTCGGTCGCTTCCGCGGTTCGTCGAAGGCGACAGTCCTTGGTCTCCCTGGGGCAGGCAAATGAAGCAAGGTGTGCGCGGTCAGCTCGCAGCGTCAGAGTTCGTCGGGGTTCTCGGCGGAGCCGTGCTCGTGCGCCGCGGTGGCGTCGCTCCCGCGGATCAAGCGCCACGGGGCTGGGCCGAGCGGGCCTACCACTACTTCCGTGACGAAGGCAGAGTGTCATGAGTAGCACCGTCGACACCGCGAGCGAGATTCGACCGTTCCGAGTGGATGTTCCGCAAGAGGACATCGACGAGCTGCGCCACCGCGTCGCCGCAACACGCTGGCCCACGAAGGAGCTCGTCGCCGATCGGTCGCAAGGTGTGCAGTTGGCGACGACGCAGGAACTGGCCCGCTACTGGACGACCGATTACGACTGGCGCCGGTGCGAGGCTCGACTGAACGAGCTGCCGCAGTTCAAGACCATGATCGAAGGGGTGGACGTCCACTTCATCCACGTGAAGTCGCCGCACGAGAACGCGTTGCCGCTCATCATGACGCACGGCTGGCCCGGCTCGGTCGTCGAGTTGCTCGAGACGGTCGGTCCGCTCACCGACCCGACCGCGCACGGCGGACGCGCCCAGGACGCGTTCGACCTCGTGCTGCCGTCCATTCCCGGCTACGGCTTCTCCGGCGAGCCGGCCGAGCTCGGCTGGGACCCGGGCCGCGTCGCGCAGGCGTGGGCGGAGCTGATGCAGCGTCTCGGCTACACCCGGTACGTCGCCCAGGGCGGCGACGTGGGCGCCTCCGTCACCGATGCCATGGGCCGCCAGGCGCCCGAGGGACTGGTCGGCATCCACCTGAACCTGCTCGTGGCGGCACTGGCGATCGTGGACCAACTGCCGGCGGAATCCGAGCAGGAACGCGGCGCCCTCGCCGCGCTCGCCACATTCCGCGCGAGCGGTTTTGGCTACTTCCTGGAGCAGGCCACGCGACCGCAAACGATTGGCTACGCCCTGCTGGATTCACCGGTCGCCCTGGCGGCCTGGATGTTCGACCACGACACGGACAGCTACGTGAAGATCTCCCGCGCCTTTGTCGACGCACAGCCCACGGGCAATCTCACCCGGGACCACATCGTCGACAACCTCACGGTGTACTGGCTGACCCGCACCGGGGCCTCCGCGGCCCGGTCGTACTGGGAGAACGGGCAAGCCCAGGCTCGTGCGGCCGGACAGGCTCCGCCATCGGTCTCGATCCCGGTCGGCTTCAGCACGTTCCCCGACGAGATCTTCCGGGCCCCGCGCAGCTGGGTCGAGAAGGTCTACCCCAACGTCGCCTACTTCAACGAGGTGGACAAGGGCGGGCACTTCGCGGCCTGGGAAGAGCCGCAACTCTTCTCAGAAGACTTGCGTGCAGCCTTCAGGCCACTGCGCTCATCGACCTCGTGAGCGATGCGGCAGGAGACGCCCGACCGGGACTGATCCGCTCGATCGTCCATCGCCTCGCAGGCGAGGAAGTTGCGCTGGGGGTCGAAGGTCGTCTCGCGTCCTTCGAGGGCGCGACGGATGGCTCAACTCCGACCCGCTGACGCCCGAGGATCTGCGCGGGCGGGTCGTCCTCGTCGACTTCTGGACGTACACCTGCATCAACTGGCTGCGCACGCTGCCATACCTGCGGGCATGGGCCGCCAAATACCAGGGCGACGGCCTGACCGTGATCGGCGTCCACACGCCCGAGTTCGGCTTCGAGCAGAACCTCGACAACGTCGTCGCGCAGTCCCGCAACCTCGGCGTGGAGTACCCGATCGCGCTCGACAGCGACTACGCCGTGTGGGGCGCTTTCGCGAACCACTTCTGGCCGGCGGTCTACATCGCCGACGAAAAAGGCCGAATCAGGTTCCATCACTTCGGCGAGGGCGAGTACCCCATGACGGAGATGGTCATCCAGCAGTTGCTGCGCGACACCGGCGCCGACGGCATCGATCAGGAACTGGTGACCGTCGACCCTCGCGGCCTGGAAGTCGCCGCCGACTGGCAGACGCTGCAATCGCCGGAGACGTATGTCGGCTACAACCAGAGCACGGGCTTCGCCCAGGAACGCGTCGCCGGCTTCGACGAGGCTCGCGGCTACACGCGGCCGGAACGGCTGCGCCTCAATGAGTGGGGACTCTCGGGGAACTGGACGGTCGCCGGGCACGCCGTGGTCTTGAACGAGCCGGGCGGAAGAGTCGCCTTCCAGTTCCACGCGCGCGATGTCAACCTCGTGATGGGTCCGTCATCCCACGGAGCGTCGATCCCGTTCCGGGTGTTCCTCGACGGCCGGCTCGCCACCGATGCGCACGGGACCGACGTGGACACGGATGGCAGCGGGGTCGTGAAAGACCAGCGCACCTACCAGTTGATCCGACAACCGGGAGACATCGGGGACCACCTCTTCGAGGTCGAGTTCTCCGACACGCGCGTCGAGGCGTATTGCTTCACCTTCGGCTGATCCGGGATCGTTGCCGCTGTGTTGGAGAGCTTCAGCCGTGTTCCGCATTAGGAGGAGAGCAAATGGCAGGGACCTACGTCGAGGCTACGAACAAGACGGTCAGCGCCGTGACTGGCGTCGACTATCCGTACCGTCAGATCGGTGACGGGCCGGTGCCGTTGATCCTCCTCCAACACTTCCGCGGCAATCTGGACAACTGGGATCCGCGCTCGTCGATGCGCTGCGGTCCACTCGACCCGTGGTCACGTTCGACAACGCCGGCGTCGGCGGCGGGGGCGATGGCAGGTGTCGGTCGTCGGGTCGAAGGTGATGTCACCGCCGGTACGACCGTCTCGCCCCCGCAACGCATGGGGCACTGCCTCCGCGTTCTTGACTACCCGACGAGTCCACCGCGCAGGTGTTGGTACTCGTCGTCGGAGAGCTTG
>CAWIJM010000029.1:0-96719 GCA_963836445.1 uncultured Actinomycetes bacterium | reverse complement strand
GATCTCCGCTTCGGCGAGCAGCGTGTCGGCGTCGCGGGATTTCGCCCAGACGTAGATCTTGCGGCCGTCGACGCGGTCGACGCCGGCTTCGTAGTCGATCCGCTTGTTCAGCGGCGTCGGCCGCAGCATCTTCACGGTCAGCGTGCCCGTGTAGCCGGCGATGCCCGACGCCATCTGCGCCATGCCCATCAGGTCGTCGAACGCCGCCGCCACGAACCCGCCGTGCACGTTGCCGATCGGGCCCTCGTAGGCGGGGGAGTAGGTCGCCCAGCCGCGGAGGATGTCGCCGTCGGGGTGCCACTGCATCGGCGGCGCCAGCGGGTTGGCCCGGCCGCTGATCCCGCTGCGCTCGAGCAGCGCGCCCTGCGGCCCGTTGCTGCGCCGCCATCCCGCCCACCTCCAGCAGGCTCGGCAGCGGCTCGAGCCGGTCGGCCAGCGCGGCGGCGTCGTCCGCCAGCTGCGCCAGCTCGTCGCGGTCGGCGCGCTCCACATCTATGTGCGCGGTCAGGTCGATGAGGCGCTTCACCTCTCTGACGAGCTCGTGCTTGCGGGCCCGGGCCAGGTCCTCGGCCGGGTCCATGAAGGCGTACACCTCGCGGGGATCGGGCTGCAGCGTCATGGCATCGGAATCTACGGCCGTTTGCGACGCCTCCGCGAGAACGTGTTCTCATTTGGCTCGTGGCGGAGCCGGACGTCCTCGAAGCCCCCAACATCCTCGAGTACCCGTACGCGCGCTCCGTCGGCCCGATCATCGGCCGGTTCATGGCCGGCCTGCGCGACCGCCGGTTCCTCGGCATCCGCGCCAAGGACGGCCACGTGATCTGCCCGCCCACCGAGTACGACCCCGAGACCGGCGAGGAGCTCGGCGCCGACGACCTCGTCGAGGTCGGCCCCAACGGCGAGGTCACCACCTGGGCGTGGGTCAGCCACCCGCACGAGAAGCACCCGCTCGACCATCCCTTCGCCTGGGCGCTCATCGGCCTCGACGGCGCCGACACCGCGCTCCTGCACGTCGTCGACGCCGGCGACGAGTCGCGCATGCGCACCGGTATGCGGGTCAGGCCCCGCTGGCGCGAGGAGCGCGTCGGCGACATCCACGACATCGAGGCCTTCGTGCCCGAGGAGCAGTAGGTGGCCGAGAGCGAGACCGCCGCCGAAGACGTCGTCGAGAAGATCGACACGCCGATCGAGCTGCGCTACCGGTTCGTCGCCGGGCACGCCCAGACGATGTTCCTCCGCGGCATCGAGCAGGGCAAGATCCTCGGCCAGCGCTGCCCCGTGTGCCACAAGGTGTACTGCCCGCCCCGCGGCGCGTGCGCGTCGGACGGCGTGGCGCTCGGCGAGGAGCCGGTCGAGGTCAGCGACAAGGGGACCGTCACCACGTTCTGCGTCGTCAACGTGCCGTTCTACGACCAGAAGATGGAGATCCCCTACGTGTCGGCGACGATCCTGCTCGACGGCGCCGACATCGGGATGATGCACCTCATCCAGGAGGCCAAGGCCGAGGACGTCCACATGGGCATGCGGGTCGAGGCGGTGTGGGCGCCGCCCGAGGAGCGCGAGCCCACCCTCGAGAGCATCAAGTACTTCCGGCCCACCGGCGAGCCCGACGCCGACTACGACTCGTACCGGGAGCACGTCTGATGCGGACGGCCGCCCGATGAAGGACGTCGCCATCGTCTCGTTCGCGCAGTGGAGCGCCCGCGAGGAGCCCACCCGCAACGAGGTCGAGATGCTCATCCCCGTCGTCGCCCAGGCGATCGACGACTCGGGCGTCGGCCGCAAGGAGATCGGCTTCACGTGCTCGGGCTCGTGCGACTACCTCGCCGGCGCGCCGTTCGCGTTCGTGATGGGCCTCGACGCGGTGGGGGCGTGGCCGCCGATCCGCGAGAGCCACGTCGAGATGGACGGCGCCTGGGCGCTGTACGAGGCGTGGGTCCGCCTCCAGCACGGCGACGTCGACACCGCGCTCGTGTACTCGTTCGGGAAGTCGAGCCTCGGCGACCTGCCGATCGTGCTCAGCCAGCAGATCGACCCGTACTACGTGGCGCCGCTGTGGCCCGACAGCATCAGCATCGCCGCTCTCCAGGCGCGCGCCTGGCTCGACACCGGCCACGACGAGGGCGAGATGGCCGCGGTCGCGGCGCGCAGCCGCCGCTTCGCCCAGGACAACCAGTGGGCGCAGATCTACGGCGACGAGTCGGTGGACGCGCTGCTGACCGAGCCGTACGTCGTGTCGCCGCTGCGCAAGCACGACATCCCGCCGATCTCCGACGGCGCGACGGCCATGGTGCTCGCCGCCGGCGACCGGGCGCGCGACGTGTCCGACAACCCGGTCTGGATCCGCGGCATCGACCACCGCATCGAGGCGCACGGCCTCGGCGTGCGCGACCTCGCGCACTCGCCGTCGACGAAGGCCGCGGGCGAGGAGGCGGGCGTGAACGGCGTCGACGTCGCCGAGCTGCACGCGCCGTTCAGCCACCAGGAGCCGATCCTCGCCGAGGCGCTCGGGCTGAAGCGACGGCGTGAGCGTGAACCTGTCCGGGCGGCGCGCTCACGACGAACGTCGTGATGGCCGCGGGGCTGACGCGCATCGGCGAGGCGGCCCACCTGATCGCCACCGGCGACGCCAACCGGGCCGTCGCCCACGCCACCTCGGGCCCGGCGCTGCAGCACAACCTCGTGTGCGTGCTGGAGGGCGAGGCATGAGCGAGCTCTGCGCCGTCGTCGGCGTCGGCCAGACGCACCACAAGTCGGCCCGCCCCGACGTCTCGATCGCCGGCCTCGTGCGCGAGGCGGCGAGCCGCGCCCTCGACGACGCCGAGATGCGCTGGCAGGACATCGACGCCGTCGTCATCGGCAAGGCGCCCGACATGTTCGAGGGCGTCGTCATGCCCGAGGCGTACCTCGCCGACGCGCTCGGTGCGGCCGGCAAGCCGATGATGCGCGTGCACACCGCCGGCAGCGTCGGCGGGTCGACCGCGCTCGTCGCCGCCAGCCTCGTGCAGGCCGGCATCCACCAGCGGGTGCTCACGGTCGCGTTCGAGAAGCAGTCCGACGCCGACGCCATGTGGGCGCTGTCGCGGCCGCTGCCGTTCGCGCCGCCCACGCTCGCCGGTGCCGGCGGCTACTTCGCCCCGCTCGATCCGCGCCTACATCCGCCGGGCGGGCGCGCCGAACAACATCGGGATGATGGTGGCGGTGAAGGACCGCATCAACGCCTTGAAGAACCCGTACGCGCACCTCCACCTCGAGGACATCAGCATGGAGAAGGTGGAGGAGTCCCCGATGCTGTGGGACCCGATCCGGTACCTGGAGACGTGCCCGTCGCTCCGACGGCGCGTGCGCGATGGTCATCGCCGACGAGGCCGGCGGCGACCGCGCCGCCAAGCCGCCGGCGTGGGTGCACGGCACCGCCATGCGCAGCGAGCCGACGATGTTCGCCGGGCGCGACGCCGTGAACCCGCAGGCGGGCCAGGACTGCGCCGCCGACGTGTTCGGCCAGGCCGGCATCACCAACCCGCGCGAGCAGATCGACTGCATCGAGATGTACGTGCCGTTCAGCTGGTACGAGCCGATGTGGCTCGAGAACCTCGGCTTCGTGCCCGAGGGCGACGGCTGGAAGATGACCGAGAAGGGCGCGACCGCGCTCGACGGCGAGCTGCCGGTGAACATGTCGGGCGGCGTGCTGTCGACGAACCCGATCGGCGCGTCGGGCATGCTGCGCTTCGCCGAGGCGGCGATGCAGGTACGAGGACAGGCGGGGGAGCACCAGGTCGACGGCGCCCGCACCGCCCTCGGCCACGCCTACGGCGGCGGCTCCCAGTTCTTCGCCATGTGGGTGGTCGCGGCGGAGAAGCCGTAGCGGGCGCCGATCGGCGCAGCGGGCCGAGCTACGCCGCCTGGGCCGCGAAGAGCCGCCATTGGCCCGGTACGCCTTTGAGCTCATGTTCGCCGTGGTCTGTGAATTCGAGGCCGGAACCGGCCACGAGATCGGTGACGGTGCGCGAGACGAGCACTTCGCCCGGTTGCGCGAACCCAGCAATGCGCGCCGCGGTGTGCACTGCTATCCCGCTGAGATTGTCACCGCGCTGTTCGCATTCACCGGTGTGCACGCCGATACGCAGTTCGAGGCCGAGACTGCGGGCCATGGTCACCGCGGCCAGGGCGCAGTGCACCGCTCGGGCGGGACCGTCGAACGCGGCGAGAAACCCGTCGCCGGTTGCGGTCATCTCCTCGCCTCGGAACCGCTCGAACTCGCGTCGCAAGACCTCGTCGTGGCGGTCGAGAAGCTCGCGCCAGCGCTGGTCACCGAGCTCGTAAGCCCGTCGCGTGGAGTCGACAACGTCGGTGTACAAGACCGTTGCGAGGACTCGGTCGGGACTGGCCTGGGGTCGATGCCCGGTGAGGAACTCCTCGATCTCGTTGGCGATACGGTCCACATCCCCGGCGAAGATGAGACGGTCTTGCCCCGGAAGCTCGACGTACTTGGCGCCCGGGATGTGGGCAGCGAAGTAGCGGCCTTGTTCGACCGGGATGAGGGGATCGTCGGCCCGGTGCATCACGAGAGTTGGAACCCGAATGGCCGGCAGCACCTCGCGTACGTCGATCTCGTAGCTCATGCGCAGCAACGTGGCTGCTGCTCCCGGGCTGGAGCAGTTCCGAACCCAACGGCCCAGCCAGTCCCTGAATCGAGGGTCGCGCGTCGCGTTGACGGCCCACACGGACCCCTCGGCTATCTCGCCCCAGGTGTCCTCCATTTCAATCGCGAATGCCTCGAGGAACTCGTCGGACTGGCCGAGCGGGAAATCGGGGGCGCTCCGGAGTCGGGCGTAGGACCCGTACGTGACCAGGGCCTGGGTGCGCTCGGGGTAGGTGGCCGCGAACAGCGTTGCCATCTGACCTCCGTCCGACTCCCCGAAGAGGGCGGCGCGTTCCGAACCCACGGCGTCGAGCACGGCTCCGAAGTCATCCATGCGCTGCTCGAGGGAGGGGAGCGCATGCACGGGGACCGGGTCGGACATTCCCGTCCCGCGTTTGTCGAAGGTGATCAGCCGCGCGAAGCCGGCGAGTCGCCGGAGGTAGTGGGCGTACTCCACCCCCTCCCACGCGAACTCCAAGTGCGAGACGAAGCCGCCCACCTCTACCAGGTCGAACGGTCCGTCGCCGATGACCTGATAGGCGATGTGGACGCCGTCGCTGGCCTTGGCGTAATGCGTCTTGGGCATGGCGAGTGTCGAGGCAGTGCCGAGCGCGCCTCCATGCCTCGTGTCGCCTCGCGTGAGCGGCTCGGCCGCCACCGGCTGCGGAGGAGGCGGAACCCAGTCGAGCTCGGGCTTTTGCAGCACGATCGCTTCTTCCAGCGCCACCAGCTCCGGGCTCGGCGTGATACCCAACTCTTCACCCAGATGAGTGCGCAGCTCCCGGTAGGCGCCGAGCGCCTCGGCCTGCCGGCCACAGCGGTACAACGCCAACATCCACCGGGCCCAGAGCCGCTCGCGCGACGGGTTGTCTCGGGCGGCGACTTCCAGGTCAGCGATCACGTCGCCGTGACGCCCTTGCGCCAACTCGGCTTCGATCCGGTCTTCGAGCGCGCTGAGGCGCAGCTCGTCGAGGCGAGCCGCCTCCGCCTGGGCGAACGGCTCGTCGGCGAACTCCGCCAGCGCTGCACCTCGCCACAACCCCAGCGCCTCGCCTAACCGTTCCGCCGCGCCGACGGGATCCCCTTCGCGCAGAGCCACACGTCCCTCGGCGACGAGCTGCTCGAAACGGCTCGTGTCCAGCTCGTCCGCTTCGACGTGCAGCACATAACCGGGTGGCCGAGTCATCAGCGTGTGTTCAGGGCCTGCGGCCGCCCGGCCCGGCTCCAACACTGTGCGCAAGCGCGACACGTAGTTCCGCAGCGTCGCCGCCGCATCTGCCGGTAGAGCATCACCCCAAAGGATGTCGGTGAGCCGGTCGATGGAAACGACCGTGTTGGCATGCACCAGCAACACCGCCAGCAACAAACGCTGCTTGGCACCGGTACCGGTATCCAGTACTGGGCCAGCGGGGCGGCGAAGTTCACGGAGACGTTCACCCTCGGGGCGCCGGCCGCCGACGGCACGATTCCTTACACGGGAAGCGGCAAATGCGCCGGCGGGACGGGCGTCCACAAGAACGAGAAGTGCAGCTTCACCTTCGACGGCTCGTTGAATCCGACGACCAACGTCTTCACCAGCAACGTCACCGGAACGTTGACCCGGTGACCTACACCCGAACGAGAGAAAGGGCAGACCTATGAAGCGGCTTTGTGTTGTTGCCGCGGCTGCGGCCCTCGTCGTCGGACTCGGACACGTTCAGATGGCGTCCGCGTCGTCGAAGCCGAAGCCGGCGCGGGTCACTCGCGAGACGTTCCATATCGCGAGCTTGCAATCCATCGAACTTGGCACTCCGGCCGGCAGCCCTGTCACCGAGCTCGTGTACTCGGGTGACCTCAGCGCCAAGAATCAACAGGGCCAGTTCGGTGGTTCCTGCGTACTCGTCTCGCCCACCGCGTATCAGTGCGAATTCATCGGCGTCTACCCCGACGGACAACTCGTACACCAAGGCGTCGTCGACGCGACCGCACTCACGTCGCCGAGCCCCGATTTCGACCTCGCCACCACAGGCGGAACCGGCACATACCGCGGCTCGCGCGGCGAAATCCGTGTTCACCGCACCGGGAGCATCACCGACGGTCAGGTCACGCACCGGTACACATGACCACCGTCGACCGACAATCCTGTCGGCGAAGCACGGCGGTCGCTATTCGTATGCCCGTCGAACCTCGACGGGCATGAATGTGTTCTTCGTGGGGTCCTTCGTGAATACGGCGGTCCACACGCGTCTCTGCTGGTCGGGTTCACCCAAGACGACGCCGCCGTCCTTGCCGATCGGCTGCCTCGCCTTGCGAGCGAACGGTGGCCTATAGCACTGGTAGTTGTGGCGGATACCGGCTGTCGTACCTGTTGCACCGCTGATTCTGAAGCAGCGCTGGCCATTCGCGAGCCAGAGCGCCCAGGGCCGGAAGGAGGATGGAGCCTCGCCGAGCGCCCCCGTGCCCCCGCTGACGGTGACGACGGTGCGACGGGCCCTGTCGTTCCACGGATCCTCCGGGCACACGAATACGTCGACCATCCCCGGGGTGTCAGCCGTCGAGTGGAAACACGGATCGAACAGGTCGACGCCGCGGTCATCCGAGTCCGTGGCGAAGCAGCGCGCCGCGTCTGGCCGATTGGAAACGAACGACGAGCCGAGATCGCATGACCCGTCTAATTGGGTTGTTCCTCGAGGTGCTCCATCAGTAGGGACGGCGTAGACCGTGACCTTTGTGGACGGTGACCGTTTCGATGGCGAGTCGGTCGGTCCGCTCGAGCACCCGATCACCGCGCCAACAGCGCCAGAACAGAGCGCCATCACAAAGATCACGGCGATCGTGTTTCCGCGTCTCACGGGTGTCGTTCAGGCGGAGTCTGCATTGCGGTGCACAAAGTCAGTGACAGCGCGGCATCAGAAGGAAGTAATCACACGAATGAGTTGGTACGTTCTCCCCCCGCAGTTTGCAAGCCGCACGTGAGAGGCAGGGGGAAGGGGTATGTCGCGTACGACCAGGCGGAATTTCATCGCGGGCGGGCTCGCAGCCACCGGAGGCGTGGCCGCCGGCGGGCGGCGGCGGTGGCTCGAGCAATGGCGTCGGCGGCGCCGGGGTGCCCCGGGCGCCGACGCCCCCAGCGGGGCCGCGAGGGGCACAAATCCGGCTGCGACCGATTTCGCCGGTCTCAAGTGATCGACCAGAGCTGTCGATGACAGGGAGCTCGCCCAGGGCGGGCGACCCAAATAGGACAAGGAGCACATCAGCATGAGTTCTGGTCGTCCTTTTCTCGACCTCCTCCTTGCTTTCTTTCGCTTTCTCCTCGCGCTCGCTCGGACGTGGTGGTCCCGCGGTCTGAAGCCACGTAACGCCGAATTGGTCCAGAGTCTCGACGACAACAGGTGGTTCCGCGGAACCGCCTGGCTCGCGTGCTCTCCGTACACTCCGGCGATGGCGTTGTGGCGCGAGCACGTAGTGCCCCGGCTGACCGACGTGATGCTGGGAACGGCCGAGGTACGCGGCCATCGCCGAGCGGGTCGTCTCCGGCCTGCGGGGCGAGGTGGTCGAGATCGGATTTGGTTCCGGTCTGAACGTTCCCCTCTACCCGGCGGAAGTCGAGACGGTCTACGCCGTCGATCCGTCGTCGGTCGGTCGCAAGCTGGCGGCGAAGCGGCTCGACGCGTCGCCGGTGCCCATCCGGTTCGTCGGGCTCGACGGCCAGGACCTCCCGCTCGACGACGCATCGGTCGACGCCGCGCTCAGCACCTTCACGCTGTGCACCATCCCTGACGTGACGCGAGCGCTGCACGAGCTGCGTCGCGTGCTACGACCGGGCGGGCAGTTCCATTTCCTCGAGCACGGCCTGTGCCCCGAGCCGGCCACGGCGCGCTGGCAGCACCGCCTCAACGGGCTTCAGCAACGGCTCGCGGCCGGGTGCAACCTTGATCGCCCGATCGACCGGCTCGTGCGCGATGCCGGCTTCGAGATCCAGGACCTGCGCAACGACTGGTTCAAGGGACCACGGCCGTCCAAGCCCTGGGGCTACCTGTACGAGGGAGCGGCCATCAAGTCCCGGCCGTGACGCGTCGACCATACTGACGCCCCGTGTCGCCCGAAGTCGCGGTCGCGATCGTGCTGGCCCTCCTGACGGCCTTCCTGTACGCGCTGAGCAACGTGCTCGAGTTGACCGAAGCGGAGCAGATTCCCGACGAGTACGCGCTGCGCGTCGGCCTCATGACCCGGCTGGTCCGCCGACCACGGTGGCTCCTCGGCCTCCTCTGCGACGTGTTCGGCTACATCAGCCAGGCCGCCGCGCTCGGCCCTCGCGGCGGTCGTCTTCGTCGAGCCGATCCTTGCGCTCGCCATCGTCATGTCGCTCATCCTCGGTGCGGCGATGACGCATCGGAGGCTCCGACCGGGCGACTGGGTCTGTGCGGTCGTGCTCTCCGGCGGGCTCGCGCTCTTTCTCTACGAGGTGCCGCCCACCGGTGGCCACGAGTTCGTGCCCGACCGACCGGGCGGTGATCGCCGGGCCCGCCACGTTCGCAGTGATCGTGGCGTGTATCGCGGCTCGCGAAGCCGTCCCGCGGGGCTCCGAGGGCGGCGTTCCTCGGGGTGGCCGCCGGGATCTGTTTCGCCGCCGCAGCCGTGCTCACGAAGGGCGTTGTGCAGTACCTGGGTGACGGGGTCTTCGCGTGGATTCCCCACTGGGAGTCCTACGCGCTGGCAGCGGCGTCGATCGGGGGTGTCATCGTCGGCCAGAGCGCGTTCCAGACGGGCGCGCTCGCCGCTTCGGTCGGTGCCACCGAGTCCACGGCGCCGATCGCGGCCGCGATCCTCGGCCTCGTGCTGCTCGACGAAAGCGTCTTCATTCGAGAGCGCATCCCAGATCGCCGCGGTGGTGGTCTCCGTGTGCATGATCCTCTTCGGGATCGCCGCGCTGGCACGGGCGGAGGAGCGCGTCGTCGCGGAGGCGTCGGCGACCGCGTCGCCGTAGATCACGTCGGGCCGAGTGTGTAGGAGTAACGGCTGTCAGCGGGTCGTCAGGCGATCACGGGCCGGCCGTCGGGGCCGATCTCCCAGTCGGGGTTGTAGGCGATCTCCCAGACGTGCCCGTCGGGGTCGGCGATGTGCCCGTGGTACATGCCCCACTCCAGTGCATTCGCCGGCTTGAGCACGGTGCCGCCGGCTGCCTCCGCGGTCGCCAGCGCATCATCGACGTCGGCCGGGCTGTCCAGGTTCATCGCCAGCACGACTCCGCCGAAGCGCGGTTCGGCGGGCGGCGGGATCCCTGCGTCCGCCCATTGTGATTCCGCCGGCCAGATCGTCAGCCAGGCCCCGGACGTACGGAACAGTCGGAACCCGTCGTCGGCGGCGATGGCGACCTCCCAACCCAACGCGCGGTAGAAGGCCTCGGAGACGGCGACGTCGCGCACGCCGAGCGTGACGAGACTGACGCGAGGTGCGACGGCCACGGCGTTCAGCGCATCGTGCGGAACGCGCGCCGCACCTGGTCGACGAACAGCTCGGGTTGCTCCCACGCCGCGAAGTGGCCGCCCCGATCGGGCTGGTCGTAGTAGCGGAGGTCGGAGTAGCGCTTCTCGCACCACCGGCGCGACGGCCGCATGATCTCGCGCGGGAAGATCGAGATGCCCGTCGGCGTGTCGATCGTGTTTGTGGACGCCATCTGGGACTGGCCGGACGGGCGCGCCCATCCGCTCTCCCAGTACAGCCGGGCCGACGACGCCGCCGTGGCGGTGAGCCAGTACAACGTGATGTTGTCGAGCATCTGGTCACGACTCAGTGCACTCGTCGGGTCCCCGTCGTGGTCGGTCCAGGCCCAGTACTTCTCTGCGATCCACGCCGCCTGACCCACCGGTGAGTCGACGAGCGCGTAGCCGAGGGTCTGCGGTCGTGTGCCCTGTTCGATCGCGTACCCGGTACCCCACTCGAACATCTCACCGAGGTCGGCCAGCGAACGCTGCTCGAACTCGGTGAGGTCGCCGAGCGTCTCGGGATCGGGGCCGACGATCGCCATGTTGACGTGGACGCCGGCGACGTGGGCGGCATCGTGCTGGCCGAGTGTGCTCGACACGAAGCCGCCCCAATCGCCGCCCTGCGCGCCGTAGCGGTCGTAGCCGAGACGGGCCATGAGCGCGGCCCACGCGTCGGCGATGCGGCCGATGTCCCATCCCGGTTCGGCGGGCTTGTCGCTGAAGCCGTAGCCGGGCAGGGACGGGCACACGACGTGGAACGCGTCGGCCGGATCGCCTCCGTGCGCGGCGGGATCGGCGAGCGGGGCGATGACGTCGAAGAACTCCACCACCGACCCGGGCCAACCGTGCGTCATCACCAACGGCAGCGCGTCCGGCGACGGCGAGGGCACGTGGATGAAGTGGATACCGAGACCGTCGAGCTCCGCTGTGAACTGCGGGAACGCTGCCAAGGTCTTCTCGCAGCGGCGCCAGTCGTAGCCGTTCTGCCAGTAGTTGCAGAGGTCGCGCAGCCAGTCGACGGGCACGCCCTGGCTCCAGTCGGGCACGGGCGCCGGCTCCGGCCAACGGGCGCGGCGAGGCGCCGGCGGAGGTCGTCGAGCTGCTCGTCGCCGACGTCGAGGCGGAACGGGGTCACGGTGTCAGTCATGCGCGCGCACTCTAGGGACGCGTCCGCCGGCGCTGCGCCAGCATGCGCCAGCCCGCCTGGATGTCGAGGAAGCGCTGGATGTCGCGCCGGATGATCTCGGCACCTGCAGGCGAGTCGTACATGCGCTGGTGCACGTCCTTCATGGTGCGGAAGCCGAGCTCGGCGATCCCGTCGACCTCCGGCGCAGTCGGAGTGGCGCTCTGGACCACGTTCTGCACGTACCGCACGAGGACGGGGTGGTGCTTGCGGGCGAGCGGCGCGTGCACGTTCGTCCAGTGGTCGGCGAACTGCTCCCGGGTGAGGCCGGCCGCCCGGCGCACGAACGCGATCCGCGTGATCGTCTCGCCACCCCGGTCCCACTGGGGCCGCTCCTCGACGACGTACGGCTCGGCGTCGGCGGGGAGCAGCGCGTCCTGCCGCATGATCGCGATGGCTGCGACGTGCTCCTGCCGGCCGGTCACACCCTCGCCGACGGGCAGGTACAGGTCATCGGCGTCGTCGGGAATCGCACCGAGAAGCGCGGCGATGACTTTCACCTTGCGGTCAGAGTAGAACCCGCGGCGGCGGCTGCTTTGCTGACCGTCGCCGCAACGCCGGAGCTTGCGACGGCGACAGGAGGGATTGTGGATTCGAGCGATTTCGAGACCGGCGCCGTGTTCCGCGAGCTGATCGACGAGCTGCGCGGCCTGGAGACGAAGCTCTACGAAGGCCCCAACGCGCCCCGGGACGAGCAGTCGGTGCTCGAGGGGTACAAATGGATCTTCTCCATCCTCCAGGTCGCGTTCGATGCCTACGTGTGGGCCGACACCGCCAACCCGCGCTTCGTCGACATCGTCGGCCCGTACAAGAAGTGGGGCGGCGACAATGCCGACGCCTTCTACCAGTACGCGCCGATCGATCCCCGCCGGACGTACCGGGTGCGAGGCAAGAAGGGCGACGCGGTCTATCTCTCTCTGACGGTCGTACGGCGGTCCCGACGACGGGCACTACTCGGAGCGGATCGTCGGCACCGTCAACGACCGGATGCTCGACATCGCCCCCGACGGCACGTTCGAGCTCGTCCTCAGCCCGGAGCCGCACGACGGCACGTGGCTGAAGCTCGAGCCCGACGCCGTCTGCGCGATCACCCGCGACTACCTCGACGATCCCGTGCACGACCGGCGCCTCGAGTGGCACATCGAGGCCGTCGACCCGCCGGCTACCTACCGCCTCGACGACGCCGAGCTCGCCCGCCGCTTCCGCGCCGCCGTCACGTGGCTGCGCGACCAGGCGAACATCGTCCCGCTCGCGCTCGGCGATCCCAACACGGTCGACGAGCCCTACGGGGTGCCACAGCAGACGTTCGGATGGGCGGCCGGCGACGCCGCCTACGCCATGGGCAGCTTCGACCTCGCCCACGACGAGGCGCTCGTCATCGAAGGCCGCTCACCCGAGTGCGCGTTCTGGAACATGTGCCTGTGGAACCAGTTCCTGCACACCTACAACTACGACTACGAGCGCGTCACGATCAACGGCGGGCAGGTCCAGTACGAGGCGGACGGGTCGTGGACGATCGTCGTTGCCCACCGCGATCCCGGCCACCCGAACTGGGTATCGCCCGCCGGGCACCCGCGCGGGCGCATCTGGTTCCGCTGGTTCTACCCGTCCGAGACGCCCGAACGGCCGACGACACGCGTCGTCAAGGTCCCGGCCTGACACCGAGGACACACACAGCGTTGGTCGGCTGCAGAGCGAGCGTCTCGACGCGCACGTCTACGAACCCGACTCTCGCGAAGTACGTCGCGATCTCCTGGCCGGTGCGCGCCGCGACCTCGTTGGTCGAGTCCGGGCCGCGCGGCTGATAGACGATCGCGATCTGTCCACCCGGCCGCAACCGGTCGTGCAAGTCCTTCAACCGCGCCACCGGGTCGTCCCAGAACATCAGCGAGTTCACGGCGAGGATCTTGTCGAAGGGCGCGTCGAAACCGGGCAACGCTTCGGCCGAGCCGAGGCGCAGCTGGACGCGCCCGGCGCGCACGGCGGCGGCGTTGCGTCGCGTCGCCTGTTGCACCATCACCTCTGAGTGATCGATGCCGACGACGTGGCCGCCCGTCGCGTGTCTCGCGAACTCTTGGATCGCGATCCCGGGGCCGAACCCGATCTCGAGCACGCGATCGTGTGGCTGCACGTCGAGGAGCCCGACCGCCCAGACGTTGCGTTCCCGGTTCGACCCTCGCTTCGCCATCACCCACCCGGCGGCGCGGCCGCCGAGGCCGTGCGGGCGGAAGAACTGACCGACCATCGCCTTCATGGTCTTCTGCTTGAGTCCCATGACCTGATCCAACAACTTCAAGTACGCTTGAAGTCAAGGCATGGCGGACGAGACCCTGGCCATCGGCGAGCTCGCGCGTCGGACGGGCGTGGCGCCGTCCGCGCTGCGCTACTACGAGGAGATCGGGCTCCTGCCCCCGGCGGCCCGCGTCTCGGGTCAGCGCCGATACGGGCCCGACGCCGTCGATCTCGTCGGCGCGGTCCTGTTCCTCGCCGACGTCGGGTTCACGCTCGCCGAGATCGAGCAGCTGATGGCGGCGCGTTCGACGTCGCCTCAGTCGTGGCGTGAGCTCGCCCGGCGCAAGCTCGTCGAGCTCGACGAGCGCATCGCCGAAGCCCAAGCCGCCCGCGTCGCCGTCGAGCACGCGCTGGCGTGCCCGCACGAGGACATCGTCACATGCCCGAACTTCCAGGAGGTCGTGCGACTCCGACTCGCGGGGAAGCCGTTCGAGGACGCACACCCCACATGAAAAGTGAGCACAGGCCAGACTGTCGGCAATGCCGACCATCAGGGGAGTCGACATCGCGATCCGAGACCAGGGCGAAGGCCTGCCGTTCTTCTGGGGCCACGGTCTCGTCAGCAGCATGGAGGAGGAAGACCGCTTCGTCGTCATGAATTTCTCGCGCCTCGCCCGCGAGCACCGCGTCATCCGGTGGGACGCGCGAGGCCACGGGCTCTCAGGAGGCGCGCCCGTTCCCGACGACTACCGCTGGGACAACCTCGGCCGCGATCTCATCGCGCTGGCCGACGAGCTCGGCGTCGACCGGTTTGTCGCCGGCGGAGTCTCGATGGGCGCGGCGACCGCCCTCCATGCCGCGATACAAGCCCCGAGTCGCGTCATGGGGCTCGTGCTCATGCTCGCCCCGACCGCGTACGAGACCCGCGAAGAGCAGGCCGATCTCTACCGGGCCAGCGCGGTGCTCATCGATCGGCTGGGTCTCGAGGCCTATCTCGAGCAGCTCAGGAGTCTGCCTGCTCCCGAGATCCTCGCCGACTTCTCCGACCGGTTCAGTCCCGTGCCCCGGGTGTCCCGAGAGCTCATGACGTCGGTGCTGCGCGGCGCCGCGGCCAGCGACCTGCCCTCGGAGGAATCGGTACGGACGATCTCCGCGCCGGCTCTGCTGCTTCCCTGGGTCGGCGACGACGGCCATCCGATGTCGACGTCCGAGCGTCTGCTGGAGCTGTTGCCGAGAGTCCAGATCCACGTCGCTCATAACCTGCGCGACGTCGCGACCTGGACCGATCGGATCGACGCGTTCCTCGACGCGCAGACAATTGCGCCGCGCGTCTAGGACTCTTCCGTCACGCCGAAGCGGTCGGTGTAGAACCGCAGGGCCTGCCGGCGTTCGGCGGGGTCGATGCCGAAGTCGGCGAGGTCGTACTCGATGCCCCCGAACTTGCCCCGTGGATGCTCGTCCATGAACGACTGCATCGCGGCGCGGGCGCCGCCCGTCATCGGCTGGCCCGCGAGGTCGTAGATGCGCTCGACCATGGCGACGTCGTCCGCCATGAACTCGTCGAAGTGCACGTCGATCGACTGACCGGGCAGCACGTCGCGCTCGTCGGCGCACGACCGCAGCATGCGCTCGATGCGATCCGCCCAGTAGCCACCGATGAAGTGGGGATCGACGCGCTCGTGGCTCAACCTCGCCGTGTACGTGATCATCGTGGCCACCGAGGTCGTCACCGAGACCGGGTCGCGGTGCGTGACGACGAACGTCGCGTCGGGGAACGTGGCCCGCAGCACCGGGAACTGCTCGATGTGCTGGGGCGACTTGAGCACCCACCGCTCGCCGCCCCGTAGCCACTGGAGCACCTTGAGCACAGTGCGCATGTACTCGTAGTGCGGGGTCTGGTCGTGGGCGAGGTAGTAGTCGCGCCACGTCGGCATCGCCGACGTCGTCTCGAAGAGCATCGTCGAGAAGTCGATCGCCAGCAGCTGGATCTCCTCGTGGACGTGGTCGACGGTCATCTCGTGCATGCGCCTGAAGTACGGCATCGCGGAGTTGATGAAGTCGAGCGCGACCTCGGTACGGGCGACACGCGGGTCGGGCTCGCCCGGTCCCGGCCCCTCGGATTCGGGAAGCACCGGCTCGAGGCTCTCCCAGTACGGCAGCGATCGCAGCGCGGGGTCGGCGGCCATGAGGTTGTGCAGGTGCGTCGTGCCGGTGCGCGGCAACCCGCAGACGATGATGGGCGCCTCGATGCGCACGTCGTGGATCTCGGGGTGTCGTCGTAGGAGGTCCTGGATCAGCAGCCGGTTCGCGAGCAGCTGGACGAGCAGCGCGTGGTTGCTGACCACGCCGGGTCCGCTCAGCCCGGCCTCGGTGCGGAACGCCGTGCAGAGCACGTCGAGCGGCTCGCGGAAGCGGTCGTCCCCGAAGTCGGACAGGCCCGTCTTGGCGACGGCCTCCTCCATGAGCGCGTCGGGCTCGAGGCGCACGCCCTCCGCCATGGCGGCCATGGCGGTCAGGATCTCGGCGGTCTCGGGGGAGAAGCGGGGATCGGCGAGGTCGTCGATGCGGACGGGCGCCGGCCGTGCCCCGACCGTCACGGGGATCAGGCTCCGGCCGGCACCGGCACCGTGCGGGTGTCGCGTCCGGAGCGGAGCACCGTGCCGGGAAGGTCGCCGGTCGTCGCCCCATCGACGACGATCGGGCGGCCGTTCACGAACACGCGGCGCACGCCGGTCGAGCCCGCGAACAGCCGCGCCGTCCCGCCGGGCAGATCCTCGACCAGTCGCACCTCGTCGGCGCCCACGGTCGCCGGGTCGAACACGACGAGGTCGGCATGGAAGCCCTCGCGCACCACGCCCCGGTCCCGCAGCCCGAACAGCTCGGCGGGCGCCTGCGTGATGAGGTGGACGGCCTCCTCCAGCGGGACGAGCTTGCGGCCGCGGATCATGTCGGCGAGGAAGACGGTCGTGTACGGCGCGCCGCACATGCGGTCGAGGTGGGCGCCGGCGTCGGACCCGCCGATGAGCACGTTCGGGTTGCGCCAGGCGTCGGCGCGCATCTTCCACGAGTCCTCGTCGTCGTCGGGCGGCATGGGCCACAGGACCGTGCGGAGCTCGTCGTTGATCACGATGTCGAGCAGCGTGTCGAACGTGTCCTGGCCGCGCTCCTTTGCGAGGTCGTACACGGCGCGACCCTTCAGGCCTTCGTTGGCGGCGGAGAACGTGTCGCCGATCTGGTACCGACCCCACGAGGCGAGGCGGCGGAACACTCCCGCCTCCTTGGAGCGGGCGCGCTCGTTCATCCACTGCCGCGTCGCCGGGTCGCTCAGCTTCTCGACGCGCTCGGGAACGGGGAGGTTCAGGACCTCGTTCCAGCCCGGCAGCATGAACAGCGCGCAGTAGTTGCGGAAGCTCATGTTCATCTCGACGAGGATCGGCATCGTGAGCGCGATCGCCTTGCCACCGCGCGCCGCCGCGTTCTCGCACGCCGCCAGCTGCGCCCGGTACCGCTCGGGCTCCTTGGCGTCGACGGTGAGCACGTTCCAGTTGAGCGGGCGGCGGGCGGCGAGCGTCATCTCCGCCATCTGCTCGACCTCGTCGTCGCGGAAGCCGCGCATGCAACCGTCAGTGACGTACTCGAGCGTCGTGCCCTCGTGCTCGCGCACGGCGCCGCACAGCGCGAGCACCTCCTCGTTCGACGCCCACCGTGACGCGACGGGCTGGCCGTCCCCGTCGGAGTGGGTGAACGCGAGCGTGGTCGAGAAGCCGATCCCGCCGGCATCGATCGACTCGTGGAGCAGCCGCACCATCTGGTCGACCTGCTCCGGCGTGGCCTCGTTGCCGACGGCGTCCGGGCCCATCACGTTGCGGCGGAGGGCGCAGTGGCCGACGTTGAACATCGCGTTCACCGCCACGTTGCCGTCGAGCCGGTCGAGGTAGTCCCCGAAGCTCGACCAGTTCCAGGGCACGCCGTTCTCGAGCGCCGGCAGCGGCATGCCCTCGACCCTCGCCATCATCCGACGGAGGTAGTCGGCGTCCTGTTCGGCGAGCGGAGCCAGCGTGAAGCCGCAGTTGCCGTTGGCGATCGTGGTGACGCCGTGGACGGTCGACGGCGACGCCTGTGGGTCCCAGAACAGCTGCGCGTCGTAGTGGGTGTGGGGATCGACGAAGCCGGGGGAGACGACGAGGCCGTCGGCGTCGATCGTCTCGGTCGCGGGCTCGTCGATGCTGCCGGGATCGCCGACGGCGACGATCCGGCCTTCCCGAACCCCCACGTCGGCGCGCCGGCCGGGGGTCCCGGTGCCGTCGACGAGCGTGCTGCCCTGGATCAGGTAGTCGAGCATCGTCCCCCTCCGCCGGCTGAAACGCGTTCTATTTTGCGTCGGGCGGCGAGTACACGCAACCGGACTCGCAGGGCGGTCACAATCGCGAGGTCCAACCGGAGGAGTGATCGTGGCGGACGGCCAGCAAATGCCGCCCGGGGCGGCCGGCGAGCCCCGCGCCTCGGCGATCTCGTTCATCACCACCGAGCACTTCACGCTGCAGAGCGCCCGTTCGCAGACGATCTCCGAGTCGACCGGCCGGGCCAGCATGTTCCTGGCATCGGTCTCGGGCGGACTGGTCGCCTGGGGGCTCGTGGCCACCGCAACCGGCGCCGGCGGCGGTTTCTACGCCTTCGGATTGGTGCTCCTGCCGACCCTCGCGTTCGTGGGGCTCGTGACGTTCGAGCGGACCTTGCAGTCCGGGATCGAAGACCTGGGCTACGCGCGGCGCATCGCCCGGTTGCGCGCCTACTACTTCGACAGTGCGCCGGAGCTCGGCCCGTACCTCCTCAGCGTCGAGCCTCAGAGACGACTCCGCGTCCAAGGGCTGATCGGCGGCTACTTCCAGGGTTTCCGGACCATCGCCGGCATGGTGGGCGTGATCACCGCGGTGCTGGTGGGCTCCGAGGCAGGCCTCGCCGTGATCGAGGCGTTCGACGCGCCGGCCGCGTCATTTGAGGCGGGCGGTGTGGTGGCGCTCGTTGTGGTCATCGGATTGATGAAATACCAGCGCGGCATCTGGGCCCGAGCGGCCGAGGAACCGATCACCATGGATGACGTTCCGAATGCCTGATCAGCCTTCGGGTGTCTCGCCGTACGGCTGCGTGATCACCTCCATGAGGTGTCGATCGGGGTCGTCGAAGTAGACGCCGCGGCCGCCGTACAGATGGTTGATCTCGTCGGGCCGGTGCCGGAAGGGGTCGGCGTAGTACGCAGTCCCGACGGTGCGGATGCGCTCGAAGATGGGGTCGAACTCGGCCTCGTCGACGAGGAACGCGTAGTGGTGCTCCTGGAAGCCGTGCGCATCCATGAAGTCGAGCGAGACGCCGTTGCCGACAGGGACGACGAGGAACGGGCCCCAAGGTGTCGGTTCGAGCAGACCGAGAATGCGGCTGAGGAAATCGGCCGACGCACGCTTGTCGGTGGCGGGGACGATCGTGTGATTGAGCGAGACGGCCATGCGTCCTTCCTACTCTCCCGCGCCGGGGAGCGGCGGGACCCCGGCGTGCCGGCGATTTCGCCGCCAAAACGATCGATATCGAACGATTTGCTGGCGAACTGACCGCCGTGAGCTGCGAATCCGTCGTCGCTGTCGGCCCGAGATGTACTTTCGGCCCCCGGGTGACCGAGCGGGGGGTGGCGCATGGTCGAGGGTGTTGACCCCGGACAGGCATCAGAAGCGGGGCGGCTGGCGCAGAAGAGCGCCGAGGCCTTCGACCTGGCGGCAGAAGCCGCCGCCGCGCCCGGGTTCAAGGAAACCAAGCTCGAAGAGGCTCAAGAGCTCGCGGGCGACAGCGCGCGGGCGGCCGCCTACACGCGCCTCCAGCAGATCGTGGGCGTCATCGCGTTGCTGTTGCCGTTCGTGCTCATCATCGGCAACCGACTCTTGAGCGGTGACGAGCTGGAGAGCTCGATCAGCGCCTACTACCACACGCCGATAGGCGACGTGTTCGTCGGTGCTCTCTGCGCGCTCGCGGTCTTCTTCCTCTCGTACAACTACAAGCCGCTCCCGGGATTCAACCTCGACAACAAGCTGAGCACGCTCGCTGCCGTCGCCGCGCTGGGGGTCGCCTTCTTCCCGACCACGAGTGACGCGTCCGTCGCCACACAGAGCGAGCAGGTGGTGGGACGCGTGCACCTCACGTTCGCGGGCCTGTTGTTCGCGCTGCTCGCTGTCTTCGCGCTCTTCCTGTTTCCGAGGTCGGGCGGTGCGAAGACGGCCGCGAAGAAGCAGCGCAACATCGTCTACCGGGCGTGTGGCGTGCTCATCGTCGCTGCGATGGTGATGGTGCCGGTGTCCAACTGGCTCGACCCGCCCGACTGGTTGCACGCGTTCTTCTGGCTGGAGACGATCTGTGTCGTCGCCTTCGGCATCTCGTGGCTGGTGAAGGGCGAGTTTCTCGGGATCCTGGCCGACAAGAGCCCGACGCCCGTGCCCGCAGCGCCGTAGACACTTCGCCACGCACGAAATTCGCGCCGCAGCGAAGGCGCGGGCCGCAGCTGCGTCGCGGTCGTCGTAGCTGTTCTGACCACGACGTTTTGACATGTCGGTGGTCCGCCAATGAGAAGTGCCTCCGAGGGAGGGTGGAGCTGCCACAGCAACCACCCAACCCTTGGAGGCTCTTGTGCACCGTAACGCCCGACTGAACCTGCATGGTCGACGGCTGCTCATCGCTCGCATCCAGCGCGGCGCGTCGCTCATGTGGCGGACGAGCTCGGTATCTCGCGTCAGACCGCCTACAAGTGGTGGCGGCGGTGGAGGCGCGAAGGCGACGTCGGCTTGCTGGACCGCTGGTGGCGACCGCGGCGTTCCCCGCGGCGCATCCCACGAGTCGTGGAGCGGCGGGTGGAGCAGCTGCGTCGTGTGCGCAAGCTCGGTCCGGCCCGCATCGCAGGGATCCTGGAGATGGCGGCCTCGACCATGCATCGCATCCTGTGTCGCTACGGGCTCAACCGGCTCGCTTGGATGGACCGGCCAAGCGGCACCGTGATCCGCCGGCATCGAACACTCGCGTCTCGGGGAACAAGTCGGAGTCGACATCAAGAAGCTGGGTCGCATCCCTGCTGGCGGTGGATGGGTAATCGCCGCGGGCCTAGAGATCCGGCAGGTTCAAAGCGAGGTTGGGGTACTCGATCCCGCCGTCGACCTCGAGGATCTTGCCGGTGACGAAACTGCCGGCGGGCGATGCCAGGTAGAGGGCGGCGATGGCGATGTCGTCCGTCTCGCCCAGGCGGCGCAGCGGCGTCTTGGCGACCATCTCGTTCCGCAGGTCGTCGTTGGTGAGCACGATCTCGAGCGCGGAGGTGGCCACGGACCCGACTGCGATCGCGTTGACCCGAATCCGCGGGGCGAGATCGGAAGCCATCAGCCGGGTCATGTGGGAGAGAGCGCCCTTCGCGGTGCCGTAGGCGGCGTAGCCGCGATCCGTCATGCGGCCCATCGCGCTCGAGATGTTGACGATGCTCCCTCCGTCGCGGGCCAGCATGTGCGGGACGGCGAGCTTGGTAAGCGTGAACGCGGTCGTGACGTTGAAGTGGAACGCGCCTTCGAGCGCCTTCTCGCTCGTGTCGAGGAACGGCGCCGGCATGGCCCCGCCGGCGTTGTTGACGACGACATCGATGCGGCCGAACTCGCTCATCGCCTGGTCCACGATGAGATCGAGGTTGGCCAGGTCGCTCACGTCGCATGGGACTCCGAGCGCCCGCCGCCCTCGGTCGGCCACCTGATTGGCGACGTCCTCCAGCTGCTCCTTGGTGCGCGCCGCGATCACCACGTCGGCCCCGGCCTCCGCGAAGCCGAGCGCGCACCCGGCGCCGATGCCTCGGCCGGCGCCGGTGACGATGGCGACCTTGTCGGTGAGGCTGAAACGGTCGAGCAGCATCGTGGCTCCTTATCGAAAGACGAGGGGCGCGCGTTTCACGCCCGCGATCACGGCTGAACTGCTGCGCTCGACGTCGCCATCGTGCTCGACCTCCTCGAACCGGTCGAGCAGCTCCTCGAGGAGCTGGCGAGCCTCGATGCGGGCGAGGGTCGCGCCGATGCAGAAGTGCGCGCCGAAGCCGAAGGCGACGTGGTGATTTGGCTCGCGCCCGACGTCGAACCGGTCGGCGGTCCGCCCGAACTGACGCTCGTCCCGGTTGGCGGACGCGTAGAGCATCAGCACCGGGTCGCCGTCCCGGATCGCCTGTCCGCCGAGCTCGGCGTCGCGCGTCGCGGTCCGCATGAAGCTCACGACGGGGGACGTCCAGCGCAGCATCTCCTCGACCGCCGTCGGCACGAGCGACCGGTCACGGCGCAGCTGTTCCCACGCCGCGGGGCGGTCTGCCAGTGCCACCAGGCCGCCGGAGATCATGTTTCGGGTGGTCTCGTTGCCCGCCACGAGGAGCTGGACCAGGAACATGGTGAGCTCGGCGTCGCTGAGCCGCCGTCCCTCGATCTCGACCTGCGCCAGCACCGAGATGAGGTCGTCGCGGGGATCGGCGCGGCGGGCCGCGGTCGTCGCCAGCAGCGCCTCGTGCATATCGGCCTGGAGCTCTGCACGTTTCTCCTCGCTCCAGTCGGTGGCGCCCGGGATCACCGCCTCCGACCACTCGAAGAAGCGCTGCCAGTCCTCGTCGGGCATTCCGAGCAGGGCGCTGATGATGTACAGCGGGAACGGCACCGCGACCGTCTCGACGAAGTCGGCCGGCCGTCCGGGCTCGATCTCGTCGACGAGCAGCTTCGCCCGTCGGCGCACGTCGGCCTCGAGGGCGCGCATGCGCCCGGGAGCGAAGCCGGGCTGCACCAGCTTGCGGTACACGGTGTGCTCAGGCGGGTCGGTGTGCATCATCGTCGGCGGCGAGTCGTAGGTGGCGCCGATCTCCATGACGAGGATCCCGCGCCCCGAGCAGAACGTCTCGGGTTCGGTCGACACCGCCATCACGTCATCCCAGCGGCTGACGGCCCAGAACCCCTTCGTGTCGTTCCACGCCACCGGCGCCTGGTCGCGGAGGCGGGCGTACTGCGGGAACGGGTCGCCGGCGTAGAAGCTGTCGTCGACCAGCGGGTCGGTGAGCGGCTCGTGGGCGGGCATCCGCGGCTACTGGCGCGTGAACGCGGGGCTGTTGGAGTCGGCCGGGACGGTATCGAGCGGCTCGGCGACCTCGTCGACGGTCGGCCCGACGCGGGCGGCGATCGGCGCGAGCGCGTCGAGGTCGAAGTCGTAGACGCGCGCCGCATTCCCCGCCAGCAGCTGCTGCAGCTCGTCGGGATCGGTGCCCGAGAACGACCGCCGCAGGCTCTGCGTCGTGTACGGGTGCGTGCCCTCGTCGTGCGGGTAGTCGCTGCCCCACATGATCTTGTCGATGCCGACGGCGTGGCGCGTCTGCGCCTCACGTGGGCTCGGGAAGCTGGCTGCGATCCAGCAGTTGCGGGTGAAGTACTCGCTCGGCTTGAGCGGCAGCCGCTGGTCGTCGGAGTACTTGATCTCGCCGACTCGGCCGGACGCCATCTGCGCGTGGAACCCGTCGATCATCGCCAGCGTGCTCGGGACCCACGACGCGCCCTGCTCGGTGACGACGAACTTCAGGTTCGGATGTCGCTCGAACACACCGGCGAGGATGAGGTGCCACAACGCTCGGTGCGAGAACCACGATGTCTCGACCAGCCACAGCACGTTCGCGACTGCGTACTTGCCGTAGTTCGGCGAGCCGCTGCCCGAGTGGTGGTTCAGCGTGACCTCGAGGTCCTCGCACGCCGACCACAACGGCTCGTAGACCGGGTCGTACAGCGGCGCGATCTCGGAGTCGTCGGGACGGCCGGGGAGCAGGACGCCGCCGCGCAGGCCGTGACTCCTTGATGAAGCGCACGTCCTGCACGGCCTCGTCGACGTCGTTGAGGAAGACCTGCCCGACGCCGGCACGCCGATCGGGAGCCACCGCGCACAAGTCGGCGAGCCAGCGGTTGTGGGCTCGGATGCCGGCGAGGCGGAGCTCGAAGTCATGGGCCGACGGTGGCCGGGCGACGAGCGAGGCGGTCGGGAAGAACGGCGGGACCGTGTTGGGGAAGATGCACCTCGCCGACGATGCCGTCGGCCTCGAGCTCGGAGATGCGCCGCTCGTCGTCCCAGTTGCGGGTCGCGGCCTTCGCGTTGCAGGTCGCCGAACGGGTTCTTGTAGCGCCGCGCCAGGCGTCGAACTCGTCGCGGTAGGCGGGGTCGAGGTACTCGCGGTACTGCTCCATGGACCCGCCGGCGTGGCTGTCCGCCGACACGAGGACGTACCGGTCGCCCGCCGGCAGCGTCGCGGTACCGCTCACGGTGCCGGCGCCTTCACGCGGTCATCGACTTTGAAGACCTGCATCGCGTTCTCGCGCAGGAACTTCGGCCACACGTGGTCGCGGAACGGCACGTCGGGCATCTCGCGGAAGATCCGCTCGAGTGACAGCCCCATCGGGAAGTAGCCGGCGTACATGATCTTGTCGGCGCCGCGCGTGTTCGCGTAGTCGATGATCGCCTTCGGGTAGTACTTCGGGGCGAACGCCGACGTCATGTAGTAGAGGCCGGGCCACTTCAACATGAGCTTCACGGCCAGCTCCTCCCAGGGCTCGGCGCCGTGCCGCATCACGACCCGCAGCTCGGGGAAGTCGAAGCACACCTGGTCGAAACGCTCGACGTGCTGACACGCCGACGGGAACCGCGGCCCGGCGATCCCGGCGTTGACGACCACGGGGATGTCGAGCTCGACGCACGTCGCGTACACGGCGTACGCCTTGGGGTCGTCGACCGGCACCTGGGGCAGGCACCCCGCCGGGAAGAACGTCACCGCCTCCAGGTCCTGCTCGTCCTTCGCCCGGCGGATGCGCCCGGACCGACTCCATCACGTCGTTCGGGTTGACCTCGAGCGAGAGGAGGAACCGGCCGGGGTACCGGTCGCGGGCCTCGAGCGTCATCCGCGTGAGGCCGACGAGCCCCTTGTCGATGCCGAAGCGGTCCATCTCGGCGATCGTCACGTCGACCGGGTCCCGGTCGTCGTCGACCTCGTCGGGCACGTCCTTGAACATGTACTCGGCGAGGAAGTTCATGTCCTTCGACTCGGAGTCCTTCGCACCCTTCCGCAGGTAGTCGTAGACGGCCTTGCGGTCGCGGTGCGGGAACCCGATCATCAAGTCGACGACGCCGATCCCCTCCGGCATGGGCACGCCGTCGAAACTAGGGCATCGCGCGATCCGGCCGCACCCTGCTCAGGCAGTCGCCTCGGCCACCGCCTTGAGGTAAAGGAGCCACGACACCAACGATGTGTCGAGGATGTCCTGCATAGGCGAAGGGTCGTCGTCGACGGGCGCGCCGGCGAACGACTCGTTGGTGGCGACGAGCACGCCTTGTGTCATCTCTTTCATCGTCCACTCGTGGATGCCCGTGATCCCTTCGCGGTGCCGCCCCACAGCGTCCGGGCTTGGGGGAGACGTCGCCGGTCGGCGGGGAGGCGTCGTAGATCGTCGAGTTCACCGTGAAGCCGGCGCTCGTCCACTCGAAGGACGCCCCGGGCTCGAACGGCCCTACCAGGTTGGCGACCGTGATGTCCTTCTGCCAGGTGGGCCAGTTGTCGACGTCGGTGTGCAGCTGCCAGATGGCGTCGATGGGTGCCTGCACGAGGATCTCGTGACGGGCGAGGACCGGCGCGTCCCCGTCGATTCCTCTTGGAGTGTTCCCCTCCGGCATCGGCACGTCGTCGAAACTAGCGTGATCTCGTGAGCTGGACGGCGGGGACATGACATCGCTACGGCCTGACGACCTCGTAGAACGCGGGCGCGCAGCCGTTGCAGCCCAAGACTGGCCGTTGGCGCTCTCGTTGCTGCGAGAGGCCGACGCCGCGGGCGCGCTGGAGCCGAACGACGTCGAACGGCTCGGCGAGGCCGCGTTCTGGATGGGCCATCTGGACGAGTGCATCGCTGCCCGGGAGCGCGCGTACGCCGGGCTCGTCCAGGAGAGTGACGTCCGCGGCGCTGCGCTCGTCGCGCTCCACCTGGCGTTCCACCACGCCGGTCGGGAGTCGATGGCCGTGGCGGCCGGATGGCTCGAGAATGCGGCCACGCTCCTGGCTGATCTGCCGGAATGCGTCGAGCAGGGGTGGCTGGCGTGGATCGAGGGGATCGTCGCGGGCGAGGTGTTGGGCGATCGCGAGGCGGCGCTGAAATATGCAGAGCGGGCCATCGACATCGGGCGTGCGCTCGGCGATCGAGATGTAGAGACGTTGGGTTCGCTCGAGAAGGGCGGAGCGTGCATTCACCTGGGGCGGGTGGACGAAGGTCTCGCGCTGCTCGACCAGTCCATGGCGCGCGCGGTCGGCGGGCTCCTCGGGCCGTGGGCGTCGGCGGCGAGCTACTGCGGGACCATCAGCACCTGTGCCTTCCTCGGCGACTATCGCCGCGCCGCGGAGTGGATCGAAGAGGTACGGCGCCGACCGGGAGTGCGATCGAGCGAGTTCCCGGGCGACTGCCGCGTGCACAGAGCCCAGATCCTGCAGCAACGGGGTGACTGGGCCGAGGCCGAGGTCGAAGCGGCGCGGGCTTGCGACGAGCTCGAGACCTGGGATCTCGCGCACGTCGCGTTCGGCCTCTACGAGCTCGGCATGCTCAGTCTCCGGCGAGGTGACGTCTCCGCCGCGGAACACGCCTTTCGCCAAGTGGAGGATCTGGGCGGATCGATCGAGCCGGGAAATGCGACGCTCCACCTCCTTCGCGGGCGTCCCGAGGCCGCGTCGGCGTCACTCAACGAAGCCTTGCAGCAGGGCGGCTCCGGCGCCTCGCCGCAGTCGCTGCACGACCCCCGCGGGGACTCCCTCAGTCGGGCGCGGTTGCTGCCGGTGGCGACGGAAGCCTCGCTGGCGGTCGGGGACGTCGACCGCGCACGGCGCCATGCCGACGAGCTCGATGAGATCGCCGGCCGGTATCCGATGGTGGTCGCACAGCGCGGCCGCGCTGCTCAGGCGCAGGGTGAAGTGGGGTTCGCGTCGGGTGACCTCGATGGTGCAAAAGAGCAGCTGCGGCACGCGATGGAATGTTGGCGTCAAATCGGGTCTCGATACGACGAAGCGCGAGCTCGGGTCTCGCTGGCGGTCGCGCTGCGCGAGTCGGGTGAGCTCGACGCCGCCGACCTTCACCTCGAGCGTGCACTCGAGACCTTCGAAGATCTGGGTGCGATGTTCGACGTCGTCCGAGCGCTCGAGTTGTTGGGCAAGGCGGCTCCGCAGTCTCGCGTCATACGAACTTTCATGTTCACGGACATCGAGGACTCAACCGCTCTCTTGGCGAAGGTGGGCGACGAGCAATGGTCGGAGATCTTGCGGTGGCACGACTCCACGTTGCGTCGCCTGTTCGACAGGTTCGACGGTCAGGAGATCAAGCAGCGCGGGGGCGGTGACGGATTTTTCGTCGCCTTCACGTCCGCCGACGCCGCGCTCCACTGCGCCGGCGCGATCCAGCAGGCGATGACGGACGGCAGTCGCGATCGGGGCCTGCCGGTTCGAGTCCGCGTCGGTCTCCACGAAGCAGAGGCAACCCGCAGCGTCGACGATTACGGCGGCCGAGGCGTCCACGAAGCGGCGCGCATCGCAGCCCTCGCGAGTGGCGGAGAGGTGCTGGTGAGCGCGCGAACGCTGGAATCCGCGGGCGCACGGCACCGGGTGTCGGGGACGCGGTCGGCGACGCTCAAAGGCCTCGCCGATCCCGTTGTCATCGCATCGCTGATCGCGCCATGAGCGACTCGCTGCCGCGGTGGATGCGGCGCATCCCGACGACGACCGGGGACGTCCCCGAGGCGGTGGCGGCGGCGACGGTTGTGTTGCTGCGGGACGTGCCGGGCGGCGGCGTCGAGACCCTCATGGTGCGACGTAGCTCGAAGCTCGAGTTCGCCGGCGGGATGTGGGTGTTCCCGGGCGGCCGGGTCGACCCGGACGACATCCCGCCCGACGGCGATGTGATCGAGGCGGCCCGCCACGCCGCCGTCCGCGAGGCGCTCGAGGAGTCAGCGTTGGTTGTCGACGCCGACGCCCTGGTGCCGTTCGCGCACTGGGTGCCACCGCCCGTCACGGCCAAGCGGTTCGCGACGTGGTTCTTCCTCGGCCCTGCGCCGGCGGGCGCGGTCACCGTCGACATGGGTGAGATCCGCGACCACCGGTGGCTCCAGCCCGCGGATGCGATCGCGCGGCGCGACGCCGAGGAGATCGAGCTCGCCCCGCCGACGTGGGTGACGCTGCACCGCCTCGCCCGCTCCCCGGACGTGGGCGCCGCGATCGCTGAGGCGCGCGCGACCGAGCCCGAGTTCTTCGAGACGCATATCGCGCGCGTCGAAGGTGGAGCGGCGGCGCTGTGGGAGGGCGACGCCGGCTACGAGTCGAGCGACGGCGATGCGCCCGGTCCGCGGCACCGGCTCTGGATGTTGCCGACCGGCTGGCGCTACGAGCGCACCCAGGGGTGATGCGATGCGGGCGGTGAGGCACACGGACAACGGGATCGAGGTCATCGACGTGCCGCGGCCCGACGCCGACGACGGGCGCGTTCGCGTTCACGTGCGCAGCGCGGGGATCTGCGGCTCCGACCTGCACATGCTCACGTGGGGGCCCATGCCCGTCACGCTCGGGCACGAGGTCGCGGGTCACCTCGACGACGGAACACCCGTCGCCGTCTGGCCGCTCGTGCCGTGCGGACAGTGCGATCGCTGCGCGGCCGGTGAGGTGACCCAGTGCCGGCGCGCTGTCACGCAGAGCTATGGCATCGGACGCGACGGCGGCATGGCGGACGAGATGTTCGTCGAGGAGAGCTGCGTGGTGCCGTTGCCCGAGAGCCTCGCCGTGTCCGACGCCTCGCTCGTCGAGCCGATTGCCTGCTCCCTGCACGCACTCCGGCGCGCCGGGCTGCGCGGGCACGAGCGGGTCGCCGTCGTGGGCGCCGGCATGATCGGCTTGGCCGCCGCGCTCGTCGCCCGGGCCGCGGGCTCTCCGACCGACGTGGTCGCGCGCCACGACGCCCAGCGCGAGGCGGCGGCGCGGATCGGTGCCGGGACAGCCCCGGAAGGCGAGTACGACGTCGTGGTCGACGCCGCCGGCACCGACTCCGCCCTCAGGATGTGCTTCGACCTGCTGCGCCCGGGCGGGAAGGTGGCGCTCGTCGCCAGCTACTGGGAGCCGGTGACCTTCCCGCAGTTCTTCTCGATCAAGGAGCCGGTCGTGTTCGGCTCGAACATGCACGGCCACGACGAAAACGACCGGGACATGGACGCCGCCGCCCGCATCCTCGCCGAGTCCCCGGAGGCGGCGACGGCGATGATCACGCACCGTTTTCCACTCGACCGGGCCGCCGACGCGTTCTCCGTCGCCGCCGACCGTGCCCGCGGCGCGATCAAGGTTCTGCTCGAGCCGTAGCCGCCGGCTCCGGGTCGATGTACGGGAGCAGTCGCCGCGACGCGAAGCCCACGAGCACCAGCGCCACCAGCACGCCGGCGGCCACGAGTACCGCGCGCACGCCGACGACGTCGGCGATGATTCCCATGAGGATCGTGCCGAGCGGGAAGCCGGTCCCGAACGTCATCAGCCACAGGCTGGTGACGCGGCCGCGGATGTGATCGTCGGACAACGCCTGGATCGTGCTGTGGTCGATGGCGACGACCGTGACGTACGACGCGCCGAACGCGAGCATGAAGAACACGCCGACCGCGAGCCCCGGCGCCAGCCCGAGGCCGAACACCGAGACCGCGGTGAGCGCCAGCCCCGCGCCGAGGAGGCGGCTCGGCAACACCCGCTCGTCGAGCGAGCCGATCACGAACGCGATCGCGACCGCGCCCACGCCGAACGAGCCCAGGAGCAGGCCGTACGCTTCCGATCCGACGTCGAGGACCTCGACCGAGAGCACTGGGATGAGCTGCACGACCGGCGCGGCGAGGAGCGCGAACGCTGCGTGCGTCCCGATCGCGACTTGGAGCCCGCGGTGGTCCCGCAGGTAGCGCACGCTCTCCTTGAAGCCCGACAGCATGCCGGGGCGATCGCCATCGGGTTGCGAGGGCGCGGTGTCGGCCGACGTCATGAGTAACAGCGCGATCAGCACGAGCACGAAGCTCAGCGCATTGATGAGGAAGCAGATGCCCGCGCCGACCCAGGCGATGAGCACGCCCGCGAGCATCGGCCCCGCGGCGCGGGCCACGTTGAACTGCACCGAGTTCAAGGTCACCGCGTTCTGCAGGAAGGGCCGGGGTACGAGCTCGGGCACGATCGACTGCCACGCGGGGATGTTCAGCGCGATCAGCACGCCGCCGGCGAGCGACACCGTGAACAGCACCCAGTACGACCCGTAGCCCGCTTCCCAGAGGCCCCAGAGCGCGAACGCCTGGATCATCAACAGCGTCTGGGTGACCAGCAACAGGCGCCGCCGCGGGAACCGGTCGGCGAGCGCGCCGCCGACCGCGCCCAGCAGGAGGAGCGGCACGACCGTGATGAACGCGATCAATGTCACCTTCGCCGCGCTGCGGGTGGCGACGGCGACCACCCACAGCAGCGCTGCCAGCTGCATGTTGTTGCCGATGCTCGAGCCGATCGCGCCCACCCAGAACACCCGGAAGTCGTGGAAGGAGAGCGCGCGGAGAGATCGGGGCAGCGGACGCGTGAGATCGGGCTCGAGCGCCGGTGCCTGGGCGTCGTACGCGGCGTCGGTCACGTCACGACCATGCCTACCCGGTTCGGACGCCCGCGACCTCCACGGTCTCGGTGTCCTGCCCGGAGCGGAGGAGCGTGCCGGGTCGTGCGCCGGTCAGCTCACCCCCGCGAACGATCTCGGTCCCGTTGACCAGCACGTGCTCGATGCCCTCGGCCTCGGCGTAGAGGCGACCGGCGCCGGCGGGGAGGTCGTGGCGCGTGTGGACGGGCCCGGGCCCGACGCGGTCCTCGTCGAAGACGACCACGTCGGCGAATCCGCCTTCGGCGATCCGACCGCGGTCGCGGATGCCGTAGAGACGAGCCTGCACGTCGGTGAGGAGGTGCACGGCCTCCTCGAGCGGGACGAGATCGTGGGCCCGATTGGCCGCGAGCAGCGACGTCGAGTAGCTGAACGTCGCGAGCATGTCGAGGTGCGCGCCGGCGTCGGACGCGCCGACGACGACGCGCGGGTCGCGCCACGCCTCGGACCGCAGTCGCCACGACTCCGGGTCGTCTCCACGCGCGGGCGGCATGAGTACCGTGCGGAGGTCGTCGGTGACGACGACGTCGAGCATGGCGTCGAACGGCTCGGCGCCGCGCTCGGCGGCGACGTCGGCGACGGTGCGGCCCGAGAGGCCCTGGTTCTCGGGCGCAAAGGTCTCGCCGATCTGGAGCCGATCCCAGCGCAGCATGGCGCGGAACAATCCGGTGTCGGACTCGGCAGCGCTCCTTGAGAGCGCCGGCGCACCTCGGGATCGGCGAGCGCGCGCATCTTCTCCTCGTCGGGCAGCGCCATCGTCGGGCCCCACCCCGGCAGGGCGTCGAAGAGGAACCCGGACCGGAAGTTGAGGTGCAGCTGCATCACCGAGGGCACCGTGAGCGCGAGCACTCGCCCGCCCTGCTCGGCGGCGCGATCGGACGCCGCGAGCTGGTCGCGGTACGTGTCACTCCCGGCTCCCACCACGAGCACGTTCCAGTTCAACGGCCGCCGCGCTGCTGCCGACATCGCCGCCATGAGCGCGACGTGCTCGTCGGAGAACGGCCCGACCGTCGGGATGAACTCGAGCGTCGTGCCGGGATGGTCGCCGACGACGCGCGACAGCGCGACGAGCTCGTCGCTCGTTGCGGCGCGTGACGGGACCGGTTCGCCGTCGCCGTCGTTGTGCGTCGGCGCCTGCGACGACGAGAAGCCCAGCCCGCCGGCTTCGAGCGACTCGCCGAGTGTCCGGCACATCTCGGCCACGTCGCCGTCGGTTGCAGGTTCGTGGCCGCGGTCGCCCATGGCGGCGCGTCGCAACGCGCAGTGGCCCGACCAGGAACCCGGCGTTCACCGCCAGCGTGCCGTCGAGGCGGTCGAGGTACTCGCCGAAGCTCTGCCAGTCCCAAGGAACGCCGGCCTCGAGGGACTCGAGGGGCATGCCCTCGACGCGGGCGAGCATGCGCATGAGGTAGTCGGCCTCGCTCGCGGCCAGCGGCGCGATCGTGAAGCCGCAGTTGCCGCCGACGATCGTGGTGACGCCGTGCAGCGGCGACGGCGTGAGCGCGGGGTCCCAGAAGGCCTGGGCGTCGTAGTGCGTGTGGATGTCGACGAATCCCGGGGCGACGATCAAGCCGTCGGCGTCGATGGTTCGAGCGGCCGTCTCCCCGACGTTGCCGACCTGGACGACGCGCCCGTCACGGATCCCGACGTCGGCCTGCCGCCGCGCCGCCCCCGTCCCGTCGACGACACTGCCGCCGGAGATCTTCACGTCGAGCATGGTTGCCACCTTTCAGGGAAGGCCAGGACCTCGGCGGCCTCGTCGGGTGTGGCGACGGGGCGACCGACGTCATTCGCGACAGCGACCGCATCGCGCACGAGCTCCTCGTTGGTCGGCAGATTCGGTCCCGCGTAGTCCTCGAGCCCCACGCGGACGTGCCCGCCGCGCTCGAGCGCGGTCCGGGCGATCCCGCTCTCGAGAACGTCGCCGCCGAGCACGGCGACGGCCCACGGCACGTCGCAGTCCCCGAGCAGCTCGAGGTACGCGTCGAGCGCGGTGGGAGTCGGGCGGAACCCGAAGCCCGAGAGAAACCCCTCGTCGCCGCCGAAGTAGAACTTCACCATCGCGCCGGCCGGCAGGCGCCCCGCCTCCACCACGCGAGGACGCAGCGCAGGAAGCCCGGCTCGTAGATCGCGATGCTCGGACCGAGCCCGTAGCGCTCGCACACGCCGAGCTGGTGGGCGACGTCGTCGAACGAGTTCGCGTAGACGATCCCGGATGCGGGAAGACCATCCGGTCCGAGGCCGCCAAGGTTCACCGACCCGGGATCGCAGAGCGAGAGCCGCATCACGCCCGACTCCGCCAGCGGCGCGATGTGCGCGTACGACGCCTCGACGTCGGAGCCCGCGTTCGTGGTCGGGTAGAAGAGCGCGTCGGGCCGCTCCGCCAGCGCCGGTCGCCATCCCTCGAGATAGCGCTCCGCTGCGCTGTCGCCCGGCATGCCGAACGAGTCGATGTGGTTGTGCACGACGGCGGCGCCGGCTGCGAAGCACCGGAGCGCGTCCTCGGCGATCTCGGCCGGCTCTTTCGGGGTGTTCGGGTTCTGCTTCTTGCTGGTCACCCCGTTGATCGCGGCCTCGATGATCACCGGCTCGGCCATCGGCGTCCCCCCACCTTCCCGGCAGAACTGGAACTCGTTGCAGTCTGCTGAAGCCCGACGGTAGCGTCCAGATTCCTGCGCATCGACCTCACCGGCGAGCAGCGCGAGCTGCAACGAGAGCTGCGCGACTACTTCGAGCGGCTGATGACACCGGCGCGCCGCGCCGCGCTCCCGGGTCCCGAGGCCGGCGGCGACGCCTACCGCGACCTCGTCCGCCAGATGGGAACCGACGGGTGGCTCGGCGTCGGCTGGCCGAAGGAGTACGGCGGCCAGGGGCGGACCCCCGCCGAGCAGTTCGTGTTCTACGACGAGGCCCAGCGAGCCGGCGTCCCCATGCCGCTGGTGACGCTCAACACGGTCGGCCCGACCCTCATGCGCTACGGGAGCGACGAGCAGAAGGCGTACTTCCTCCCGCGCATCCTCGCCGGCGAGCTCCACTTCGCGATCGGCTACACCGAGCCCGCTGCCGGCACGGACCTGGCTTCACTGCGTACCCGGGCGGTGCGAGATGGTGACCAGTACGTCGTCAACGGGCAGAAGGTGTTCACGACGGGCGGGAACGACGCCGACTGGGTATGGCTCGCGTGCCGCACCGACCCCGACGCGAAGAAGCACAAGGGCATCTCGATACTGCTCGTCGACACGAGCCAGCCCGGATACAAGCACTCGCCCATCCACCTGCTCGGTGGCGGGTTCACGAACGTCACGTACTACGAGGACGTGCGCGTGCCGGCATCGTCGCTGGTCGGCAAGGAGAACGAGGGCTGGAAGATGATCACGAACCAGCTCAACCACGAGCGGGTCGCGCTCGCCCCTGCGGGCATGATCGACCGGCACCTCCAAGCCGTCCTGCGGTGGGCGAAGGAGACGCGCCTCGCCGACGGCTTCGGGTCGCGGTCGCAAGCTCCCGCTCCTGCAACTGCAGTCGGCCAAGCCGCTGCCGTTGCCGGCCGGCGCGTCATCGACCAGGAGTGGGTACGGATCGCGCTGGCGCGAGTGCACGCCCACGTCGACGCGCTCAAGCTCGCCAACTGGCAGGTCGCGTCGGCGCTCACCGACGGCGAGCTGAACCCCGCCGACGCGTCGGCGATGAAGGTGTTCGGCACCGAGCTCCGGGTGAGCGCGCTGCGGACCCTGATGGACGTCGTGGGGGAGTCAGCCGCGTTGCGAGGCGACGCCGCCGGCGCCGGGCTGCACGGTCAGCTCGAAGCCGCGTACCGCCAGGCTCCCGTGGGCACCTTCGGCGGCGGCGTCAACGAGGTGCAGCGCGAGATCATCGCCCTCGCCGGCCTCGGGATGCCGCGCGCGCCGCGCTGACGTCAGCGACGGCGTCGGTAACGACCGCTCTCGCTGATCGGCTCGTACGACTGCAGCACGACCCCGGAGCTGAAAGTCGTGGCACCGATCAGGCGCATGGGGATCGGCAGCTTTCCGGCGTGGAACGGGCGTACGCCGTCACCCCAGACGACCGGGTTCACCCAGAGCCTGACCTCGTCGAGAACGCCCCGCCGGGCGAGCTCATTGGCGAGCTGACCACATCCGTACGTCAACAGATTCCCGCGCAGCTCCTGCTTCAGCTCGGTCACACGCTCGACGAGATCGCCCTCGAGCAACGTGGCATTCCACTCGAGTGGTTCCTGCAGCGTGCTGGAGACGACGAATTTCGGGATGGCGTTCACGAGGTCGGCGTATCCCTGGGGGTCGGACATCGTCGGCCAGACCGAGCTGAGCCCCTGGTAGGTCTCCCTCCCGAGCAGGAGCGCGTCGGCAGCCCGGAGTTCGTCCACTCCGAATTTCTCGGACTCGCGGGTGACGTCGAACCAGCCGTCGATCTGGTCCATGACGCCGTCGATCGTCATCTGTGCCGACACGATCAGCCGTCCCATGGCATGTGCTCCTCGCTCAGGCAAGCGCCTGATAGCGGTCGGATCACCTGCCCGCGTCGACTTCGACCGATCGGCTACCCGGGATTCACCGGTAACAGCTTCGCTCTCGAAGCCCCGAATGAGCGCGGTGAGCGCGTCCAGCCAGATGCGCTCGGCGTTCAACGTGTCGAGCATCTGGCCCCGAACTTCCATCGACGCCAGCCCTTCGGTCAACGCATGCCAGGCGAGCGTGCGCTCGTGCACGCCGGGGCCGGGCGCGACCCGCTCGACCAGCGCCTGCAGCTGGCCCAACGCGCCGTACGCGATCTGGCCGAACTCCGGGCCGAGCTCCAGGTCGGGGACGAGGCGCAGAAACACCAGCCGATAGACCGAGGGATGTCGAAGCACAGTCCGGCGCCATGCGTTCATCGCCGCGTTGATGAGGTCGGCGGCCGGGTCGTCGGTGAGCGGAACGGCATCGGTCGCCGCCTGCAGCTCCTCGAAGAACCGGATCGCCAGCGCCTCGAGGAGGCCCTGCTTGGAGCCGAAGACGCTGTAGACGGCGCGGGTCGAGGTCCCGACCGCGTCGGCGACGCAGCGCACGCCCGCCGCATCGGGCCCCTCCTCGTCGATGAGGCGCTCGGCGGCGGCGAGGAGTGCTGCCCGGGTGGTCTCGTCGTGTTCCCTCGGTCTTCCCACGGTTGACAGCCTATCGCGACGCCGTTACGATACGGCGTAACGAAACCCCCGAACGAGGTGATGACCATGGACACGACATTGGTGCTCGGCGGCACGGGGAAGACCGGCCGACGGGTGGCGGAGCGGCTGCGAGCCAGGGGCGTCCCCGTCCGGATCGGGTCTCGATCCGGCGAGCCGCCGTTCGACTGGGAGAAGCCCGAGACCTGGGCCCCGACACTCGAGGGGGTGAGCTCGGCGTACATCTCCTATTACCCGGACCTCGCCGTGCCGGGCGCGGCGGACCTGGTGGGCTCCTTCGCCAACCTCGCAGTGAAGGAGGGCGTGCCACGCCTGGTGCTCCTCGCGGGGCGCGGCGAGGAGGAAGCAGAGCACACCGAGCAGGCCGTGCGCGACTCGGGCGCCGACCTGACGATCGTGCGCGCGACGTGGTTCATGCAGAACTTCAGCGAGGACTACATCGTCGACTACATCCTGGCGGGTGAGATCCCGCTCCCGGCCGGTGACACGCCCGAGCCGTTCGTCGACGCCGACGACATCGCCGACGTCGCGGTCGCCGCGCTCACCGACGACAAGCACATCGGCGAGCTCTACGAGCTCACCGGCCCGCGGCTCCTGACGTTCGCCGACACCGCCGACGAGATCAGCAAGGCGACGGGCCGCGACATCCAGTACGTGCCCGTCTCCATCGAAGAGTTCGCGGCCGCCGCCTACGAGCAAGCATGTTCCGGCCGAGGTCGTCGAGTTGCTCTCGTACTTGTTCGCCGAGGTCCTGGACGGACGCAACGCCCACGTGACGGACGGGGTCCAGCGGGCGCTGGGCCGGGAGCCGCGGGACTTCAGCGACTACGCGCGAGAAGCCGCTGCTTCCGGCGTGTGGACACCGTGACGACGGAGGTGACTCGATGATCGACGGTTTCCTCTTCGTCCTCACGCTGGTAACAGCAATCGCGTGCGGGCTGGTGGCAGGGTTCTTCTTCGCGTTCTCCGCCACGATGATGAAGGCCCTCGCCCGCTTGCCGGCGGAGCAGGGCATAGCCGCCATGCAGTCGATCAACGTCGTCGTGATCAACCCCTTGGTCATGACGGCGCTGTTCGGGACGGCGTTGGCGTGTGCGGTCCTCGTGGTCGCGGCGTTCGTGGAGTGGGGCGAGGCGTACGCCGTCTACCTGCTCCTCGGCGGTTTGCTCTACATCGCCGGGGTGGTCGTCCTGACGATGGCGTACCACGTGCCCCGCAACGATGCGCTCTCCACACTGGACCCGAACGGCGCCGAGGCCGCCGGCCACTGGGACCGCTACGTCAGGACATGGACGGCGTGGAACCACGTGCGGACCGTCGCGCCGCTCGCGTCCGCGACGCTCCTCACGATCGCGCTGCGCGTGAGCTGATCAGGAACGGAGGTCTACTCGGCGCATCAGGCCGTACATGTCGAGCGACCGCTGCTCGATCGTCGCCTCGCTCGAGCCGTCGGCGTAGGCGGGGGACACGAGGGGCGCCACGTGCTCGACGCCGGACGAGCACGACCGAGTTCACGCGACTCACATCGCTGCCGCGCTCCGTCTCGTACCAGTGCAGGACGTCCTCGAAGACGGAGCCGTCCCGGTGCACCTCGGCCGGGCCCTTGAACCGGTAGCCCTTCCGCCGGATCGGATCAACGACGTTCACCTCGACCACGCGGTTGCCCGCCGCGATGTTCGCGACCGTGCCGGGCGAGAAGATGTCCAGGAACACGAGGTGGTCGTCGTCCCAGACCGCGGTCGTTCCCTTCGGGGAGAGGTTGGGCGTGCCGTCGGGGCAGACCGTCGCGACGTAACCCAGCCGCTGCTCTCGCACGACCCGCTGCATGTCGTCGTCGAGCACTCCGCGCATCGTCCCCGGCTCGGCCCGCCGCAAGCAAAGCGGGCGGCGAACTTGACATAGTTGCCAATCTGGAGAACTATTACCCTCGTGGCAACGGATACCAGCGACGACGTGACGCCCGTGCTGCAGGCGCTGGCGGAGCCCACCCGCCTCGGGGTCGTGCAGCTCCTGAGCTCGGGGCCCCGGCGGGCGGGAGAGCTCGCCGACGCCTTCGACATGTCGGCGCCGACGATGAGCAAGCACCTCCGCGTGCTGCTCCGGGCCGGCGTCGTCGCCGACGAGCGGCCCCAGGACGACGCCCGGGCTCGCGTGTTCCGGATCCGGCCCGAATCGGTGGTCGGGCTGCGGGCGTGGCTCGATCAACTCCAAGCGCTCTGGGACGAGCAGCTGCGCTCGTTCAAGCGACACGTCGAGGGGGAGCGATGACGGACGCGCAAACGGTCTCGTCACAAGTCGAGGTGCGGGTTGACGCCGCCACCGCGTTCAAGGCGTTCACCGAGGAGATGGACCTCTGGTGGGTGCGCGGCCCGATCAACTTCTGGAGCGACGGCGGCAGAGTGGTCGAGGTGCGGTGCGAGCCCGGCGTGGGTGGCCGGATCATGGAGGTGCTCGACGACCCGTCGGCGGGCGAGGTCCTCGAACGGGCGCGCATCACGAGGTGGGAGCCCGGCGCGCTGCTCGGCGTTCGCCAGCAGTCTCGACGACGTGCAGACCGAGGTGCAGCTTCGCGCCGACCGAGCAGGGGACGCGCGTGACGGTCGAGCACGTCATCCCGTCCGGCGGGGCCGACAAGGGCGGCACGGCGTGGAGTCGCGTGGTCCCGAACTGGTTCGCCGCCTGGTGCGCGAAGCGGGAGCGCGTGCCGCACGAGCAGATCGACATCGCCCGGCTGTCGCTCGGCATCTCCTACGCCCGTCCGGCCGCAGCCGCGCGCTGGCTCGCGGACGTCTTCGACTTCGAGGCCGGAGGGCGACCTCCCCGAGGGACCGGATCCACTTCCCGAGGGCGAGTACGGCCACCCGTGGATCGAGTTCCGGATCGGCAACGCGATCCTGAACGTCTTCAAGCTCGACGGCGAACGGAGCGGCGACGTCCGGACACACGTGCCGTGGGTGTACGTCGACGACCTCGAAGCGCATTACGCCCGCGCCAAGGGGAAGGGCGCGACGATCGTCGAGGAGCTCCATGCGTACCCGGGCTCGACCGTCTATGTTGCCGACGACCTTGAAGGGAATCGCTGGACCTTCTCGCAAGCCCGCCCCACGATGCGCTGAGCAACCATGGCCGACGCGACCGACGACCCGCGTATCCCGATGCTCCAGCAGCTCATCTTCGGGTTCTTCCCGTCGGCCGTGCTCTCCGTCGCGGTGCGGCTGCGGATCCCGGACCTCGTCGCCGACGGTCCGAGGAGCAGCGACGACCTGGCGGCGACGACCGACACGCATCCGCCGTCGCTGTACCGCCTGCTCCGCGCCATGGCGTACCTCGGCCTGCTCGAGGAGACCGAGCCCGGCCACTTCGGGCTCACCGACATGGGCGCGCTCTTGCGCAGCGACGACCCGCACTCGATGGCGGCGACCACGCAGCTGTTCTGCGGCGAGGGCGTGTGGCGGTCGTGGGGCGACCTCATGGCCGGCGTGCAGAGCGGCCGGCCGAGCTTCGAGCGCGGCATGGGGCTGGACCCGTTCGCCGAGTTCACCCGGAACGAGGAGGCGTCGAGGAACTTCAACCGGGCGATGTCCGAGGGCACGCTCCGGGAGGCGCCGGGCATCATCGAGACGTACGACTTCGCGCAGTTCTCCACGCTGGTTGACGTCGGCGGAGGCGACGGAGCTCTGCTCGGGTCGATCCTCGCCGCCACCCCCAGCCTGCAAGGGACCTTGTTCGACACCGGCCCCGGGCAGGCGGAGTCAGCGGAGCGGCTCCGCGGCATCGGCGTCGACGACCGCTGTGAGGTCGTGGAGGGTGACTTCTTCGACACGGTCCCCGCCGGAGCCGACGCCTACATCATGAAGAGCGTCATCCACGACTGGGACGACGACCGCTGCGTGACGATCCTTTCGAACTGCCGTCAGGCGATGAAGGCGGACGGCAAGGTGCTGATCGTGGAGCCCGTCGTGCCCGAAATGGTGAAGCCGTCGTTCGCGCTCCTCGGCGTGATGATGAGCGACCTGAACATGCTCGTGAACACGGGCGGTAAGGAGCGCACCGAGGAGGAGTTTGCCGCGCTCCTTCGTGCGGCCGACCTGGAGCTCACCGGCGTCAGCCGTGTCCCGAAGCCGTCGACGTTGAGCGTGATCGAGGGCGTCGTCGCGAGTTAGCCCACCTCTCGCGTCGCGTGCACCACGGTGTTCGTGAACGACACGAGCGTCTGACCGTCTTCGAGGACGGGTTCGAAGCCGGTTGCGTCGCCCCCCGTCAGCTCGGCCTGCAACGCCGAGACCACGGCGTCGCGGTCGGCGGCATCCGTCAGGATGTGCTCCACCGCGATCCGGAACGGCTCCGACGTCTCGCCGTAGGCCAGCGGACCCACCTTCGACGTCGGAGGAGCTCGGCCAGCTCCGCCTCGAGCAGGACGCCGGCATGGGAGGGATCGAGGCACCGGTGCAGATCGTCGAAGGCGTCGCGCACTTCGGCATCGGGCGCCACCATGTCGGCCGCGACGACTCGCCCACCCGGCCGGCACACCCGCGCCATCTCGGCCACCGCTCCGCCAGGGTCCATGAAGTGGTGCAGGGCGCCCCGACACACGACAAGGTCGAACGAGTCGTCGACGAACGGCAGCTCGGCAGCGTTCCCCTCTTGCAGGAGCACGTTGGTGATGCCGGCGTCGCGCAGCCGCTCGGCGCCGAGCTCGAGCAGCGAAGGCGTCAGGTCGATGCCGACGACCTGACGCACGTGCGGTGCGGCCTGCTCGGCGGCGTGGGCGGCACCGCACGCCACGTCCAGCACGATCATCTCCGGATCGAGCGGCTCCAGCCACGCCAGTGCCGACGCCGGGCGCCGGGCGAAGGGCGAGTCGTCGCCGACGAAGAGCCCGGCCTGCTTCTCGAACGAGCGTCGTACGACGTGGTCGTGCTCGCCGGTGTTCACGGCCGTGGGCTACGAGAACTGCGGGATGACGCGCTCGCCGAGGAGCTCGATCGAGCGCATGACCTTCTCGTGCGGGATCTTGTACGGGTTCACGAGGCAGAGCAGCAGGTCGCAGCCGGAGGCCTGGTAGCGCTCGGCCAGCTCGACGCAGCGGTCCGGGTCGCCGACGACCGCCGCCCCGCTCTCGCGCAGGTACTCGAAGTCGAGGTGGTCGAGCGAGCCATCCTTGTCGAGCTGGGCCATGTGCTCGGCGTAGCTGTACGTGCCGAGGTCCTTGCCCGCCTGCCAGTCGACGAGCGAACCGATGTGGCGGACGGCGGTCTTGATGTACCAGGGAAAGGATTCTTCGGCGTCGGCGAACGCCTGCTCGTTGGTGTCGGCGCAGTGGACCATCGTGAACGTGGCGGCGCGGTCGTTGACCTCCTTGCCGACCGGCTTTGTGCACTCGTCGAGGCCCTCGCGGTACATCGCGATGCGCTCGACGAGATCTTCGGGCGGGACGCCGACCGTGAACGAGCACAGCCCGATGCCGTGGCGTCCGATCTCGCGATGCCCGTCGGCGCTGCTCGTCGCGCCCCACAGCGGCGGGTGTGGCTTCTGCAGCGGCTTGGGCTGTACTCGGCGCGGGCCGCCCATGCGCCAGTACTTCCCGTCGGCTTGGTAGTACTCGTTCGTCCACGCGCCCACGATGTGCTCGAGCGCTTCCGACCACATGGCGCGCGTGTCCTGCGGGTCGATGTCGAAGCCCTCGATCTCGGCGCGGGTCGACGAGCGACCGGTCCCGAACTCGACCCGGCCGTCGGACAGCAGGTCGAGCACGGCCGCCGACTCCGCGCTGCGGATCGGGTGGTTGTAGGGCTTGGGAAGCAGCCGCACGCCATAGCCGAGGCGCATCGTGGACGTCTTCGCCGCGATCGCGCCGTACAGCACCTCGGGGTTGGAACAGTGCGAGTACTCCTCGAGGAAGTGGTGCTCGACGGTCCAGAAGGAGTGGAACCCGGCCTGCTCGCCCAGCACCGCCTGCTCGAGCGTGTTCTTGTACGCCGCGTGCTCCTTGCCGTCCGTGAACGGCTTCGCCACCGGAATTTCGTAGAACAACGCGAACTTCACGGCCCGGCACCCCCGTCTTGACGACTAGAACACGTTTCAGTGAGCATATCGTCGTGGGTCGCCTCGACGGCAAGGTCGCGCTGGTGACCGGGCGCCGCGTCGGGGATCGGCCTCGCGTGTGCCCGCCGGTTCGGCGACGAGGGCGCGAAGGTCGTCCGCGTCGATCTGGAACCGGGCCCCGACGGCGACGTGCGGATCGCCGACATCGCCGACGAGTCGTCGATCCGTGATGCGATCGACGGCGTGGTGCGTGACCACGGCCGCGTCGACGTCGTGCTGAACGCAGCCGGTGTCGCCGGCGGCGGCCCGATCCACCTACTGGACGCGGCCGAGTGGGAACGCGTCGTGCGCGTCAACCTCACCGGCACGTTCCTCGTGTGTAAGCACGCTCTTACGCACATGGTCGAGCAGAAGTCGGGGAGCCTCGTCAACATCTCCAGCATCGAGGGCGTGGAGGGGACCGAGGGCGGCAGCTCGTACAACGCGTCGAAGGGCGCGGTCGTGCTGCTCACCAAGAACCTCGCCATCGACTACGGGCGCGTCGGCGTGCGTGCCAACTGCATCTGTCCCGGATTCATCGAGACCCCGATGTTCGAGTCGGTCATGGGGCTGGAAGGTATGCAGCAGGTGCGGGAGCAGTACCGGGAGGCGCACAAGCTCGGACGTTTCGGCCGTCCCGAGGAGATCGCGTCGGCGGCTGCGTTTCTCGCGTCCGAGGACGCGTCGTTCGTCACGGGCCACGCCCTGGTCGTCGACGGCGGCTTCACCGCAGGGATGCGCACAGGCGTTCTCGAGCCGCTGGGCCTGTAGGTTGGAGGACTGATGTACATCGGCTACAGCGAAGAGCAGGAGCAGCTGCGGCGTGAGCTCCGCGCCTACTACGACAAGCTGCTGACAGCCGAGGTCGAAGAGGGTCTGGCCCGCGGGCACGGCATCGGCCCGGTGAACCGGGAGGTCGTCCGCCAGATGGGCGAGGACGGCTGGCTCGGCATCGGCTGGCCCGAGGAGTACGGCGGCCAGGGGCGCTCGGCCATCGAGCAGTTCATCTTCTTCGACGAGTCGATGCGCGCCGGCGCTCCCGTCCCGATGCTCACGATCAACACGGTCGGTCCGACGATCATGGACTTCGGCACCGACGAGCAGAAGGCGGAGTTCCTGCCCCGGATCCTGAAGGGCGAGGTCCACTTCTGCATCGGGTATACGGAGCCCGGCGCCGGGACCGACCTCGCCGCGCTCACCACCAAGGCCGTGCGAGACGGCGACGAGTACGTCATCAACGGCCAGAAGATGTTCACGAGCCTCGCCGGCGGCGCCGACTACTGCTGGCTCGCGGTCCGCACCGACCCGGAGGCGAAGAAGCACAAGGGCATCTCGATGATGATCGTCCCGATGGACACGCCCGGCATCAAGCTCATGCCGATGGACCTGATGAGCGAGCACGACATCAACCAGGTCTTCTACGACGACGTGCGCGTTCCGGCGTCGGCGCTCGTCGGCGGCGAGAACAACGGGTGGGGTCTGATCACGAACCAGCTGAACCGCGAGCGCGTCACGCTCTGCTCGTCGGGGATCATCGAGCGCGCGCTCACCGACACCCGCCGGTGGGCGCAGGAGACCAAGCTCGCCGACGGCCGGCGCGTCATCGACCAGGAGTGGGTGCAGGTGCACCTCGCCCGTATCCACGCCCGGCTCGAGTTCCTGCGCCTCGCCAATTGGAAGGTGGCATGGGACGCGACCCAGAAGCGCCTCGACGTGGCGGACGCGTCGACGATCAAGGTGTTCGGCACCGAGTTCTACCTCGAGGCGTTCCGCCTGATGTTCGAGGTGATCGGCCAGCCCGGTTACCTGAAGCAGGACGCTCCCGACTCGGTGCTCAAGTCACGACTCGAGCGGTATTACCGCAGCCTGATCATCCTGACGTTCGGCGGCGGTGTGAACGAGGTGCAGCGCGACCTGATCGCCGTGTTCGGCCTCGGCATGCCGATGGCGAAGCGCTAGCGAGGACAGATGGACTTCTCATTGAGCGAGGAGCAGGAAGCGACGCGCGACCTCGCCCGCCAGATCCTGACGGACCGCGAGACGCACGAGCACCTCAAGGAGCTCGAGGCCGGCGGCGAGGGCTTCGACCGCGACACGTGGGCCGAGCTCGCCAAGGCGGGTCTGCTCGGGATCGCGCTGCCGGAGGACGCCGGCGGGAGCGGCCTCGGGTTCGTGGCCCTATGCCGGCTCTTCGAGGAGATCGGCCGCACCGTCGCGCCGGTACCCGTGCTGCCGACCGTCGTGCTGGGCGCGCTGCCCATCGCGCAGTTCGGCACGGAAGCCCAGAAGCGGCAGTACTTGCCGGGCGTCGTCGCCGGTGACACGGTGCTCACCGCGGCGCTGGTCGAGACCGGGACCGACGCGCTGCACCCGACGACGACCGCTCGCCCCGACGGCGACGGCTGGCGAGTCGACGGCGTCAAGACGTGCGTTCCCGCCGGGCTGGTCGCCGACCGGGTGCTGGTGCCGGCGGCGGCCGGTGACGACGGCGCCATCGTCGTGCTGATCGTGGACCCGAGCGCGGACGGTGTAACCCGCGAACGCCAGGACACGACATCCGGCATCCCCGAGGCGCGCCTCGAGCTCGACGGCGTGCACGTTGCCGGGAGCGACGTGCTCGGCGATCCCGATTCGGGTGCGGCGATCGTCGAGTGGATCGTGGAGCGCGCCACGGCCGCGATGTGCTCGATCGCGACCGGCGTGTGCGAGCAGGCGCTGAAGATGACGGCCGAGTACACGAAGACGCGCGAGCAGTTCGACCGGCCCATCGCGACCTTCCAGGCCGTCGGGCAGCGCGCCGCCGACGCCTACATCGACGCGGAAGCCATCCGCCTCACCGCGCTGCAGGCGGCGTGGCGCCTCGAGGAGGGACTGCCGGCCGCAACCGAGGTGGCGGTGGCGAAGTTCTGGGCCGCCGACGGCGGCCAGCGGGTCGTTCACGCTGCCCAACACCTGCACGGCGGCATCGGCGTCGACCGTGACTACCCGCTGCACCGGTACTTCCTCTGGGCCAAGGAGCTCGAGCTGACGCTGGGCGGCGCCACGCCGCAACTGCTGAAGCTGGGCGAGATCCTCGCCACGGAGCCGGCCTGAGCGGTCCCCGCCAGATCGCGGTCGAGCACGACGGCCTGCACATCGCCGCGCTCGACTGGGGCGGCGACGGCCCGCCGCTGCTGCTCCTGCACCCAAACGGTCTGTGCGCCGGTTTGTTCGAGCCGTTGGCGCTGCGACTGCGCGACGCCTTCCGACCGGTCGCCGTCGACCTGCGCGGCCACGGCGGCACCGGCACCCCGATGACCCCGGACGGGTTCGGGTTCGCGCTCATGGCGGCCGACGTCCTCGCGGTGCTCGACCAGCTCGGGATCGACACCGCGGTCGCGCTCGGCCAGTCGCTCGGCGGCGGCGTCACCGTCCTCGTCGACGAGGTCCGGCCCGGCCTGCTGCGACGGGTGCTGCTCTGCGAGCCGGTCGCGTTCTCGTCCGGCGCCATGGCCAGCCGCCCGCGGGGCGAGAGACCGGGTGACGGCGGCAACTTCATGTCCCAGATCGCCCGCAAGCGCCGGGCCGTGTGGCCAGACCGTGACGCGGTGCTCAGCTCGTACCGGAGCCGGCCCCCGTTCGACGCGCTCGCGCCCGAATCGCTGGCCGCCTACGTGCAATGGGGCTTCGTCGACCGGGCCGACCGGCAGGTCGAGCTGGCGTGCCCGCCCGAAGTCGAGGCGACGATCTTCGAGGTATCGGGCGAGCTTCCCGGGGCGCCGGCGGCGTGGCGTCACCTCGACGACATGACGGCGCTGGTCACCGTCGCCCGTGGCGACCACAGCGACCTGCCCGGCGAGTGGTTCGCGATCCAAGCCGCGCGCGCCCGCGGCGAGCTGGTCACGCTGCCCGGCGGCCACTTCTTCCTGCAGGAGGACACGTCCCGCGCCGAGCGCCTCGTCCGCGACCAACTGACCTGGGATTCCGCGTCCAGAGCACCGAGCTAGCGGTTGGTGTGGGCTTCGACGCGAGCGGCCAGCTTGTCGAGCGCCATCGTCCATCCGGCGGCACCGGGGGAGTCGCTGGGAATGCCGGCATGGGTCAGCACCATCTTCGTCCGGCCCCCGACGTCCTCGAGCTCGACGCGAACCTCGGTCGTCGTCGGATGCTCCTCCGGCATGTTCATGTCCGAGGGCGTCATCACGTTGCCGTTCTCGTCGGACATCGACTCGGTGTAGACGAGTCGCTCGTTCTCGACGACCTCGCGGTACTCGCCGGTGAACCACATCTGCATCGGGCCATTCGGGGTCTGCATCTCCATGCACACCAGCCGGGTGCCGCCGACGCGCACGTCCATCCTCGCGACGGGAATCGTGGCTCCGTCGGGGCCGTACCACGCCGCGAAGTGTTCAGGGTCGGTCCACATCTGCCAGATGAGGTCTACGGGGGCATCGAAGCTGCGTTCGATTCTCACCGCGTCCTGGGAGTCGTTGCCGTCAGCCATCGTGTTCGCCTGTCTTTCGTCGCGGGCGGAGATGTCTCAGGTAGTCGTCCATTCGATCGAAGCGGCCCTCCCAGACCGGCCGGTACTGCTCGGCCCAGGTCGACACCTCCTCGAGTGGTGCGGCGTCGAGCGCGCAGGGCCGGTACTGGGCTCGTTGACCCCGTACGACCAACCCGGCCCGCTCCAGCGCCTTGATGTGCTTCGAGATGGCGGGAAGCGTCATCTCGAACGGCTCGGCGAGCTCGTTGACGGTCGCCTCGCCTCGGGCGAGACGGGCCAGGATCGCTCGCCGCGTCGAGTTGGCGAGTGCGGCGAAGGTCTCGCTGAGCCGGTCGTCGTCGGTCGTCATCGTCACGGCTCGGCCCGCACTTTCCTGAGAAGCTAATTAACTGGTACGGAAAGTACAGGTGCAGTGCGGCTGCCGTCAATCGCGCCACCTCGTCCGGGGCCTCTTGACCCGATCCGACTAGACAAGTTATTTTGTCCAGGCGGAGATACCTTCCAAGGAGCCCAGGCGTGGCGCAGCCGGTGCACGTGGTCGAGGACATCGAGGCCCTGCAGGTGCTCGGGCACCCGTTGCGGGTGCGGATCCTCGAGCTGCTGCGGGAGCCGGGATCGGCGGCGACCGTCGCGCGGGAGCTGGGCGAGACCCGCCAGAAGATCAACTACCACCTGAAGGAGCTCGAGCGGGTCGGCCTGGTGGCGCCGGTGGGAGAGCGTCGCTCGGGGAACTTCATCGAGACGCTCTACGAGGCCGCCGGCCGGAGCTTCCTCATCTCACCGCAGGTCGCGTGGTCCGATCCGCGCCGCCTCGACACTCTGCGCCAGCAGCACTCGCTGGAGAACCTGGTCATGGTGGGCGCGGAGTTGCAACGGGACGCGATCTCGCTGCTCGATCGAGCCGCCTTCGACGGAGAGCAGATTGCCAGCGCCGCGGTCGAGGCCGACGTCCACTTCGCCGACGAGAAGGACCGCGCCGCGTTCCTCGACGAGTACCTCGCATCCGTGCAGAAGCTGTGCGATCGGTACGGCAGCAGTGCCGGCTTGCCGTACCGGGTCGTCCTGGCCGCGCATCCGGCATCCGAGCCAGCAGAAAGGGCAGAGCCATGAGCAGCGACTACGAGAAGAGCTTTTCGGTCCGGGTGCCGCCGGACCGGGCGTTCCGGGCGTTCACCGACCCGAACGAGCTCGAGCAGTGGTTCACCCCCAAGTTCGACGCCGATGCCGAAGAAGGCGCGCCGGGCGTGAAGGCCGACGCCGAGAGCCCGGGCGGCGACGTGCACTTCGAGGTCACCCAGATCAAGGGCGACGAGCTGCTCTGCTACCGCCAGTGGGCGGCGGATCCCGAGACAGGCATCGACGTGACCGTCGTGTTCGAGCCCGTCGAGGGCGGCACGCGGATCACCGTGACGCATGCGGGCTTCGGCGGCGACTCCATCCTCGAGAGCGACTCGGTGCGCAACGGAATGTTCGAGAACTACGCCGACCTGATCCTCTACCTCGACCACGGCGTCAGCTACCCACGCCACCGCGACATCACCACCGAGGCGTGGCTCGGCGCGCTGTTCCTCGACGCCGGTCCGGGCGCGGAAGTAGCCAACGTCGAGGCGGGCGGGTTCGCCGACGAGGTCGGTCTGCGGCCGGGCGACATCTTGTTGCGGCTCGGCGCGGGAGCGGTGTTCGGGAACCGCGAAGTCATGTTCTTCCTGCGCGAGCACCGCGTCGGGGACGAGGTCGAGGCGGTGTGGGCACACGACGGGTCTGTCCACCGCGGGACCGGAACGCTCACACAGCGCGACCTCGAGGCCTTCGCCCACAACCCCTGAGCTACTCGCGGCAACTGCACCTCGACCGCGTCGCCGAGCACACGCACAGGGTACGTCGTCACCGGCCGCATCGCCGGCGGCGTCTTCGCGGAGCCGTCGCGGATGTCGAAGCGCGACCCGTGCCGCGGGCATTCGATGAGGTGGCCGCGGAGGCGTCCCTCACCGAGGGGCCCGCGGTCGTGCGTGCACGTGTCGGCGAGGGCGTAGAAGTCGCCCGCGACGTTGCACACGAGCACAGCGTGGCCGTCGACGACGCAGCGACGCGACCGGCCCGGAGTGACGTCGCCGACGGCGAGCGCGAATCGGTAACCGGGCTCGGCGTCACCCACCGAACAGGTACTCGTCGAGCACGCGGTGGAAGTGGCGGATGCGCCGCTCCTGGTGGGCGAGGTACAGGCCCTCGTAGCCGCGCGAACGCATGCCCGCCTGTACCGGCGGCGCCGCAGCGGCGTCCTGCTGGAGCGCGAGGTGCAGCTTCTGCTCCGTGCCGTCGCCGAAGACGCAGTCGATCCGATCGGGGCGCGGCGGCGGCTCCACGCCGGCCGGGAGCCGGACGTAGGTCTGGAACTCCCAGAACATCCGCTCGGGATCGGTCGGGTGCGGTCGATGGCGGAAGAACCAGAAGTGATCGGCGGAGATGTTCAGCGTGATGTTCGGGAAGATGAAGTAGTGGAAGTCGTCCGTGAGCTGCTCGTCGGTGAGCGCGTCGTATGCGAGCCCGTTGCGCCGGCCGTGCTCGCGCTTGGCCTCGAACAGCGCCGGGCGGACGTCGTCGAGCCGGCCGTCGAACTCGCCGGCGTCGAGACCGGCGCCCTCCATGATCACGCGCATCATCGAGGTCACCTGGGTGCGGTCGCGGTAGCCCTCGCGCTGGGCGAGCTCGTCGGTCCAGCGCGGGCTCGGGTACCCGACGCGGAAGAGGAATCGACTGTGGTTCCCGAGGATGTCGATCGGGCAGTCGACGTCGTCGGTGAACGACAGCAGCTCGGGATGGATCCCTTGCACGTGGTACACCTCGTTGAAGGCGTCGACACCCACCTTCCAGTTGCACTCCCAGAGCATGCTGATGTCCTCGACGAGGTGGTACTGCCCGCCGAAGTCGTACGGGTCGAGGTGCTCGCGAAGCGGCCCGAGGAAGTCGCGTAATGGCGCCGCGTCCGGGTCCATGTTCACGAACACCCATCCGTTCCACGCCTCGCACGGCAGGTCGGCGAGGCAGACGCGCTCGGTCGGGTCGCCCTGCGGGAAGTCGTCGGCGTCGGGCGCAGAGGTGACGCACCCGTCGAGCCGGTATGTCCAAAGGTGGTACGGGCACTGCAGCTCGGAAGCGTGCCCGGGGCCCGCCTCGCGGAGGCGCCGTCCACGGTGCTGGCACACGTTGTAGAACGCGCGCACGTGATCGGGCTCGGACCGCACGACGATGATCGACTCCGGTCCGATCTCGAAGGCGAAGTAGTCGCCGACGTCGGGGATGTCGGACAGCGGGCAAACCAGGTTCCACACTCGCGTCCAAAGCCGGTCCCATTCGAGCGCCATGAACTCGGGCGTCAGATAGCGCTCCTTGGGGATCAGCCCGGTGCCGAGGTCGGGCTCGGGGAGCTTCCCGGTCGGTGTGCGGCGGGGCGTGTCGACGGCCATGAACGCGAATCGTAACCACGCACCTCCGTACAATGTCCCGCCATCAACGTCCTCATGGTCTGCAGCGGCAATGCGTGCCGTTCGCCGATGGCGGCGGCGATCCTGCACCGGCGTCTCGCCGAGCGCGGAATCGACGCGCTCGTCACGTCGGCCGGGACCATGCCGTGGAGCTCGGGCGCCACCGACCCCGCAGTCGCGGTCATGCGCGAGCACGGGCTCGACATCTCCGGACACGAGAACCGGAAAGTGACGCGCGAGCTCGTGGACGAGGCCGACCTCGTGCTCGGAATGACCCGCGACCACGTGGCGATCGCCACGGCACGAAACCCGGGCGCCCGCGAACGCACGTTCCTGGTGGGTGAGCTCGCGCGGCTGGGCGCCGACGTCGGTCCTCGCTCGGCCTCCGAGCCGGTTGTGCTCTGGGCCGAACGCGTGGCGGCGGCCCGACCGCACCGCCGTCCGTTGGGTCGGGCGGTGGACGAGATCGCAGATCCGGTCAACGAGCCCATCGAGGTGTACCGGCGCACGGCGGTAGAGCTCGACGACCGGCTCACCGAGATCGCCGCGTTGCTTGCAGGCGTACCTACGCTGGCAAGGAGGCGGCGACTTGGGCGACCGCCCGAGCAAAGCCGGAGCTCGCGACGGCGATAATGGACTGATGGCTGTCGAGCTCGATCTCGGTGCACTGACGCCCAACCAGGCGGCGCGTCGTCAGCGCGTCATCGACGCCGCGATGAAGCTCGCGGCCGAGGGCGGCTACGACGCGGTGCAGATGCGTGACGTCGCCGGCGAGGCCGGTGTCGCGCTCGGGACGATCTACCGGTACTTCGCGTCGAAGGACCATCTGCTGGCGGCGTGCCAGGTCGAGTTCGCGCGCGGCGAGCAACGCCGCCTCGAGCTCCGTCCGACCCAGGGCGACACGCCCGCCGACCGCGTCGTCGACGTGCTGCGGCGCGCCACCCGGGCGCAGGAGCGGCAGCCGCAGCTCACCGCGGCCATGGTCACCGCGATCTCCTCGCCCGACCCCGCTGTCTCCGGCTGTCAGCGCGAGGTGACCGCGGTCATGGCCGGGGTGCTCGCCGGGCCGATGGGCGACATCGACCCCACGCTCAAGGCCGGGATCATCCGCGCCCTCTCGCACGTGTGGTTCTCCGCCCTGTTGGGATGGGTGAACGGGTGGACGAACGTCGGCGCCGTCGGCGAGGAGCTCGAGTCGGCCGCCCGCCTGCTGCTGCGCGACATCTAGGTGCACACAGAGATAGATCACACAGAGATAGATATAGAGAGAGAAGCGAACGCGCCGAGGTGGCCGCGGTTGTAGAACCGGTTCTAGTCTGGGTGTGACACGGATCGAGGAGGACGTCCATGCGCGAGCACCAGCGGCTGTTCATCGGGGGCGAGTGGGTCGAGCCGGCCGGCACCGGCACCATCGACGTGATCTCCCCGCACTCGGAGGAGCTCGTGGGCCGCGTCCCCGAGGGCACTGCCGCCGACATCGACCGCGCCGTCGCCGCCGCGCGTGATGCGTTCGACAACGGCGAGTGGCCGCGCCTGTCGCCCGAGGAGCGCATCGCCGCCGTGCAGAAGTTCAGCGAAGCGTATGCCGCGCACATCCCCGACATGGCCGCCGTCATCACCGAGGAGATGGGCTCGCCCATCTCGTTCTCGAACCTCGCGCAGTCGCCGGCGCCTTGGATGATGCTCAACACGTTCCTTCAGATCGCGGCCGAGTACCCGTGGGAGGAGCGCCGGCAGGGTGTCCTCGGGAGCGATGTGGTGGTGCGCCGCGAGCCGGTCGGCGTCGTCGGCGCCATCGTCCCGTGGAACGTGCCGCAGTTCGTCACGATGTCGAAGCTCGCGCCGGCGCTGATCGCCGGGTGCACGATCGTCATCAAGCCGTCGCCGGAGACGCCGCTCGACGCCTTCCTCATGGCCGACATCCTGAACGAAGCCGGCATCCCGAAGGGCGTTGTCAGCGTGATCCCCGCCGGCCGCGAGGTCGGTGAGCACCTCGTGCGTCACCCGGGCGTCGACAAGATCGCGTTCACGGGGTCGACGGCCGCGGGCCGGCGTATCGCGTCCATCTGCGGTGAGCAGCTGAAGCGCGTGAGCCTCGAGCTGGGCGGCAAGTCGGCCGCGATCATCCTCGACGACGCCGACCTCGCCGCCACGATCCAGGGCCTCAAGTTCGCGTCGCTCATGAACAACGGACAGGCGTGCGTGGCGCAGACGCGCATCCTCGCCAGCCGCGAGCGTCACGACGAGGTTGTCGACGCTCTGTCGGAGATGGTGGGCGCAATGACGGTCGGTGACCCACAGGACGAGGCGACCGAGGTCGGGCCGCTCGTGGCAGAACGCCAGCAGGAGCGGGTCGAGAAGTACATCGCGGTGGGCCAGGAAGAGGGCGCCAAGGTCGTGGTGGGCGGTAACGGCCGTCCGTCCGGGCTCGAGAAGGGCTGGTACGTCAAGCCCACGGTGTTCTCCGGTGTCGACAACTCGATGCGTATCGCGCGCGAGGAGATCTTCGGGCCCGTGCTCGCGGTCATCCCCTACGACGACACCGAGGACGCAGTGCGCATCGCCAACGACAGCGAGTACGGCTTGGCCGGCTCGGTGTGGACCGGCGACATCGACCAGGGCCTAGACATCGCCCGACGCGTCCGCGCCGGCACGTACGGCGTGAACCAGTACACGATGGACTTCATCGCCCCGTTCGGCGGCTACAAGGGGTCGGGCCTCGGGCGCGAGTTCGGCGTCGAGGGTCTGTCCCACTACGTCGAGCTGAAGTCGATCGTGCCGCCCGCGGGTGCCTGAGGGCGACGCTCCGGAGGATCCCACCGCCGCGTTCCGGGCTCGGGCGCGGGCGTTCCTCGAGGCGCACGCGCGCCCTCGGCGTTCCGGGGAGGACGACTTCGCGCGCTTCCGGTTCCTCGGGGATCCGAGCCCCGAGGCCGACGCCGCGCACGTTCGCCACTGCAAGGAGTGGCAGCGCACCTTGTTCGACGAGGGTTGGGCCGGGATCGCGTGGCCGAAGGAGTACGGCGGGCGCGGCGGCACAGCTGCCGAGGCTCGCATCTTCGCTCGGGAGCAGGCGCGCTTCGACGTCGACGCCGGCGCGTTCGCCGTCGGCATCGGGATGGTCGGGCCGACGCTGATCGCGGACGGCACCGAGGGGCAAAAGCAGCGGTACCTCCCGGCGCTGCTGCGCGGCGACGAGGTCTGGTGCCAGCTGTTCAGTGAGCCGGGCGCCGGGTCGGACCTCGCCGGGCTGCGGACGCGTGCAGTGCGCGACGGCGACGAGTGGGTCGTCGACGGGCAGAAGGTCTGGAGCTCCGGCGCGCACCACAGCGAGCTCGGCATCTTGTTGGCGCGCACCGACCCGGACGCGCCGAAGCACCAGGGCATCACATATTTCGTGCTCGACATGCGCTCGCCCGGGATCGAGGTGCGGCCGTTGCGCCAGATCAACGGCGTCGCCCACTTCAACGAGGTGTTCCTGACCGACGTGCGCATCCCACACGACAACGTGGTCGGCGAGGTGAACGGCGGCTGGGGTGTCGCCCAGACGACGCTGGGCGCGGAGCGTGTGCTGATCGGGAGCGGCGGCGCGGTGGGATTCCGCGATCTGGCACGTCTGGCACGTGAGCAGCAGCGAACCTCGAACCCGGTCCTGCGTCAGCGGTTGGCCGATGCATATATCCGCTTCGAGATCGTGAAGTACCTGGGGCAGCGGGCGCAGGCGGCACGGCACAATGGCGCCGCGGTGGGCGCCGAGGCGTCGGTCCTGAAGCTCGCCGTGTCGCAGAACGTGGCGTTGAACGGCGACCTTGCTCTTGCGCTCGAGGGCGCGCCGGCGATGCTGCTGCACGGCGACGCGCCGTACGGGGGCTTCTGGCAGCAGCAGTTCCTGAACCAGTGGGGGACCCGAATCGGCGGCGGCACGGAACAGGTGCAGCGCAACGTGATCGGCGAGCGCGTGCTCGGTCTCCCGCCGGAGCCCCGCCCGGACAAGCGAGTCCCGTTCCGCGAGCTTGCCGGGAGCTGAGTCTCGTGGCGGGGGGCGGTCGGCCGAAGAGCTTCGCGGATTTGCTCGCCGCGAGGGCCGAGGACGATCACGCCGCGATCCTCTTCGAGGACGAGACTGTCTCCTACCGCGCGTTCATCGCCGAAGCGGCGCGGCGGGCGGCGCTCTTGCGTGAAGCGCGCCGGGAAGGTCCATTCCACGTCGGCGTGCTGCTCGAGAACGTGCCCGAGTACCTGTACTGGATCGGCGCGGCCGCGCTGGCGGGTGCGGCCGTCGTCGGCATCAATCCGACCCGCCGCGGCGGTGAGCTCGCCCACGACGTCCGCCACACCGATTGCCAGCTGGTGGTGGCCGACGAGGCCGGCGCCGGCACGCTGGCGGGGCTCGACCTCGGCATTCCGTCCGACGCCATGCTCACCGTCGGGACGGGGGCGTACGACTCGCGGTTGGGCGAGTACGAGGGCGCCCCTTTGCCGTCGACGTTGCCCGCTCCCGAAGCCCGGCTGCTGCTGCTGTTCACGTCGGGCTCGACGAGCGCGCCGAAGGCGGTCGTCTGCAGCTCGGGTCGCCTGGCGGGCGCGGGGCTGACGACGATCAAGATGTTCGAGGTCGACCGCGACAGCGTGCTGTACGAGTCGATGCCGCTGTTCCACGGCAACGCGCTCATGGCGAACGTCACGACCGCGGTCACGGCCGGTGCGACGATCGCGCTGCGGCGCCGTTTCTCGGCGTCCGGGTTCCTCCCCGACGTGCGGCGGTACGGCGCGACGTACTTCAACTACGTGGGACGCGCGTTGTCGTACGTGCTCGCAGTTCCCGAGACGCCCGACGACCGCGACAACCGCCTGCGGCTCGGGTTCGGGACCGAGGCGTCGGCGCTCGACCGTCAGCGCTTCGAGGCCCGTTTCGGGTGCAAGCTCATCGAGAACTACGGCTCGAGCGAAGGTGTCATCGCCATCGTCCGGTTGCCGGGGTGTCCCGAGCAGGCACTCGGGAAGCCCCGACCGGGCGAGGGCGCGGATGTCGTCGTCATGGACCCGGACACGGGCAAGGAATGCGCGGCCGCCGTCTTCGACGAGCACGGTCGTCTCGTGAACGGCGACGAGGCGATCGGCGAGCTCGTGCGGCGCGACACCGGCGCCCGGTTCGAGGGCTATTACAACAACGAGGAAGCGACCGCCGAACGAGTGCGCGACGGCTGGTATTGGAGCGGCGATCTCGCGTACCGGGACGCCGACGGCTGGTTCTATTTCGCCGGCCGCAGCGCCGACCGTCTGCGCGTCGACAGCGAGAACTTCGCCGCCGCGCCGATCGAGGGGATCCTGTCGCGCCTACCGGGCGTGGTGATGGTGGCGGTGTATCCGGTGCCGGATGCTCGGACGGGTGACCAGGTCATGGCGGCGCTGGAGTTCGGGCCGGGGGTGGAGTTCGATGGAGCCGGGTTCGCCGCGTTCCTCGCCGCCCAGCCGGACCTCGGGACGAAGTGGGCGCCCCGCTACGTGCGCGTCGTCGAGCACATGCCCCTGACCGCGAACAACAAGGTGAACAAGCAGCCGCTGCTCGCGGCTCGGTGGGAGACGAGCGACGAGGTTTGGGTGCGCGACCGCACCGACGGGCCGTACCGGGCCCTGACCGACGCCGACGTGGCGGCGCTGCGCGATCAGTTCGCTGCGCACGGCCGGGCCCAGGTTCTCGAGCTCGGGGGTTGACAGTCGAACATACGTTCGATAAACTGAGCGCAGCTTCCCCGGTCGGTGTCCATCCGAGGGGGAAGCGTGCTCGCGTCGGTCCTTGACGAGCTGGAACAGATCTCTCAGCGGCTCGATCCTGCTGTGCTCGATGGCCGGCAGGCAGTGCAGCACTTCGACGATGCAGCCCGCGCCGAGCGCATGTGCGCCGCGATCAAGGCTCGTCTGGCGCGGCGGGTCGAGGAGACGAAGGTCTGGCGGGAGGGCGGTCATCGCAGTGCCGCGCACTGGGTGGCGGAGATGACCGGCGAGACGGTCGGTGCAGCGACCCGGACCCTCGAGACGGCGCGTGCGCTCGACGCGCTACCGGAGACCGAAGCCGCGTTCCGATCCGGGCGGTTGTCGGAGGTGCAGGCGGCTGAGGTGGCAGGCGCGGCTGCTACGGAACCGCAGGCCGAGGCCGAGCTCCTCGAAGCTGCGGGCTCGACGAGCGTCAAGGGACTCCGGGACCGATGCCGGCAGGTGCGCGCCGGAGCCGAGGCCGACGACATGGCATGGGCACGGCGGCTCCACGTGAGCCGTCGCGCCCACAAGTGGGTCGACCCCGACGGGGCATACCGGCTCGAGGCGCGCCTGGCACCGGATGCCGGGGCGCGTTTCGATTCCGCATGGGAAGGACACATCGATCGGATCTTCAAGGAGGCGCGCCGTGCCGGCCGGCACGAGCCGCGTACCGTGTACGCCGCCGACGCCCTCGTGGCACTGGCGAGGGAAGGGCCTTGCAAGCCCGTCGAGGTCCGGGTGACGGTCGACAGCGCAGCCTTGGCTCGGGGGCATACCAAGCCTTCGGAACGGTGCGACATCGCCGGCCTGGGCCCGGCCCCGGTGACCACAGCGTGGGCGATGCTGGACGATGCTGCTGTCGCGGTGCTGACCAAGTCCGGCGATGACGTGACCGCGGTGTCCCGGCCGACGCGGACGATCCCGGCGAAGCTGCGGCGCGCTGCTCGAGGCCCAGTACCCGAAGTGCGCGGTCAGCACGTGTGCCAACGACCAGTTCCTGGAGATCGACCACGTCGTCCCGCTCGTAGATCACGGTCGCACGGAGCTCGACAACCTGTGGCGGCTCTGCTCACACCATCACCGGCTGAAGACCTACGAAGGATGGAAGGTCGTCGGAAGGAACGGCCAACGTGACCTTGTTCCCCCGGACGATCCCGATCCGCCCGACGCGCCGTCACTGCTTGTAGGCGTAGACGACGCATCCCCGTTTTGTGAGCCAGACGGGCGGAGTCACGCGGTCGGCTGCGCCCTGGGGCAGTGAATGGGATCGGCAGTAGCGGAGTACGGCGTCCCGATCGGGGAGGTGGGTCATGGGCGCGTCCCATCGCTCGACCTGCACGTCACCGAACACGGTGGCGATGATGTCCGGCGCCTCTTCGGCGTCGAACGGAGTTGGCGGGTATCCGTCGGTTGCCGGGGACGAGGTCGACGACGTCGTTCCGGCGCTGGACCCCGACGTGCACGTTGCTCGTACGCGAGACCACCGGGACGCGGGCGGTGCACGTGCGGCCGGGGAGCTCGACGCCGACGATGCGGACGTCCACGAGCCAAGTGTAGATTTAGAACTCGTTCTATGTTCCTCGAGTACACCCCCGAGCAGCAGGCGCTGCGCAAGGAGCTGCGCGAGTACTTCGCGCAGCTGCTGACGCCCGCGGTCCGGGCGGAGTTGGGGGAGCCGGGGGAGGGGAGCACGCGGTTCCGGGACGTCGTCCGGCAGATCGGCACGGACGGGTGGCTCGGGATCGGCTGGCCCCGGGAGTACGGGGGTCAGGGACGACCGGCGACCGACCAGTTCATCTTCTTCGACGAGGTGCAGCGGGCGGGAGCGCCCTTCCCGTTCGTCACGCTCAACACGGTCGGTCCGACGATCATGCGGTTCGGCGGCGACGAGCAGAAGTCGTTCTTCCTGCCCGGGATCCTCACCGGTGAGATCAACTTCGCCATCGGCTACACAGAGCCGGAGGCCGGCACCGACCTGGCGTCGCTGCGGACGCGTGCCGTCCTCGACGGCGACGAGTGGGTGATCAACGGCAACAAGGTGTTCACCAGCGGCGCCAACCAGGCCGACTACGTCTGGCTCGCGTGCCGCACCGATCCCGACGTGCCCAAGCACAAGGGCATCTCGATCATCGTCGTGCCGACGGCGTCAGCCGGGTTCAAATGCACGCCGATCGTCACCGTCGGCGGGAACACGACCACCGCCACCTACTACGACGACGTGCGTGTGCCGAAGGGCAACGTCGTCGGCGACGTCAACGCCGGATGGCAGCTGATTACGACGCAGCTCAACCACGAGCGTGTCGGGCTCGCCGCCATGGGCGGTCTCGCGCACCGGCTCTGGGACGAGGTCGCAGAGTGGTGCCGCACGACCGAGTCCGGCGATGGATCCGATGGGGTCGCGGGAAAGAAGATGCTCGACGTGCCGTGGGTGCAGATGGACCTTGCGCGCGCACACGCCCGGCTCGAGGCGATGAAGCTCCTCAACTGGCGCATGGCCGCCGCCCTCGACGCCGGTGCGCTCGAGCCGGCCGACTCGTCGTCGGTCAAGGTTTACGGGACCGAGACCCTCGTCGACGTGTACCGCACCCTGCTCGGGGTACTCGGCGCCAGCGGTTACCTGCCGGCGGGCTCACCGGGCGCAGTTCTGCACGGCGACGTCGAGCGCGCGGGACGGGCGGCGCAGATCAACACCTTCGGCGGCGGGGTCAACGAGGTGCAGCGCGAGATCATCGCCAGCGCCGGTCTCGGCATGGCCCGGCGGGCCAGATGACCGCCGCCAGGCGGGAGTAGAGACGGGTGGCAACGACGATGGACACCGACAAGGCCGCGTTCGCCGCCCGGCTCAAGGAGTTCGAGGGCAAAGCGGCCGGGGAGCCCGAGCACGGCGCCGACCCGGTGAACCAGCCGATGATCCGCCACTGGGTCGAGGCCGTCGGCGACGAGAACCCCATCTATACGCAGCCAGAGGCTGCGGAGAAGTCGGTGCACGGCGAGATCGTGGCGCCGCCGGTGATGCTCCAGGCCTGGGTCATGCGCGGCGTGCGCCCCCGTCCCACGAGCGGCGGGAACGCACGCGACGAGCTCATGACACTGCTCGACGACGCCGGGTTCACGTCGGTGGTCGCGACCAACTGCGAGCAGGAGTACGACCGGTATCTCCATCTCGGCGATCACCTGTCGACGACGACGATCATCGAGTCGGTCTCCGACGAGAAGGCGACCGGCCTCGGTGTCGGCCACTTCGTCACGACGCGCGTCGAGTACCGGACCGACGAGGGCGAGCTCGTCGCGACGATGCGGTTCCGGATCCTCAAGTTCAAGCCCGGGACCGGGCGAACCGGCCGAACCGGCCGCGGCGAAGCCGCGGAACCGTCGTCGGAGGCGAAAGAGGAGCAGCGCGCGCCCGCTGCGGCCTCGGCCCGCGCTGACGCAGGACAACGCGTTCTGGTTCGAAGGCGCCCGGCAGCACCGGTTGCTCATCCAGCGCTGCAAGCGGTGCGGGACGCTGCGCCACCCACCGCGCCCGATGTGCTCCGAGTGCCGGTCCTACGAGTGGGACGTCCTCGACGCGTCCGGCCGCGGCACCGTCTACAGCTTCGTGGTGAACCACTACCCGCAGGTGCCGGCGTTCGACTACCCGCTCGCCGTCGGGCTGATCGAGCTCGAAGAGGGAACGCGGCTCGTCGCGAACGTCATCGGCGTCGAGCCCGGCGACATCCAGGTCGGCATGCCGGTCGAAGTCGAGTGGGTCGACCACGACCCCGACCTGAGCCTCCCGGCCTTCCGGCCTTACGCAGTCAGGAACCGACGAAGGCTCGAGGCGAAATAGTAATGGACTTCACGTTCTCCGAGGAGCAGGACGCGGTCCGCGACCTGGCGAAGCAGGTCATCGAGGGTCACGCAACCGCCGAGCGAGTGAAGGAGGTCGAGCGCAGCGAGGAGCGAATCGATCGCGAGCTGTGGCGCGCCCTCGCCGACGCCGGACTGCTCGCCATCGCCGTGCCCGAGGAGCACGGCGGCAGCGGCCTCGGCCTCGCCGAGCTCTGCCTGCTCCTCGAGCAGCAGGGACGGCGCGTGGCGCCGGTGCCGCTGTGGCCGACGCTCGTCCTCGGCGCGCCGGCGATCGCCGAGTTCGGTTCACCCCAGCAGCAGCAATCGTGGCTGCCGGGGGTCGCACGGGGCGAGGTCGTGCTGACGGCCGCCCTCGCCGAGTCCGGCGCCAACGACCCGTTGCATCCCCGGGTCACCGCGACCCGTGATGGTGACACCTGGCGGCTCGAGGGCGAGAAGCCGAGCGTGCCCGCCGCCCACGTCGCCGACCGCGTGCTCGTGCCCGCGTCGACCGGCGACGGCGAGCTCGGCGTGTTTCTCGTCGATCCCGCCGGACCGGGTGTGGATCGCACCGTCGCCGCTACGACCGACCGGTCCAAGGTCGCGCACCTGGCCTTCTCGGGCGCACCCGGCGAGCAGCTGGGTTCCGACGGTCGCCGCACGACGGCGTGGATGCTCGATCGCGCGCTCGTCGGCTTGTGCGCGACGCAGGTCGGCGTGGCGGAGGGCGCGCTGCGGATGGCGGCCGACTACACGTCGGAGCGTCAGCAGTTCGGGCGGCCGCTGTCGACGTTCCAGGGCGTCGCGCTGAAGGCCGCCGACGCGTACATCGACACCGAGGCGATGCGGGTCACGCTGTGGCAGGCGGCGTGGCGGCTCACCGCCGGCCTCGACGCCACGCGCGAGGTCATGGTGGCGAAGTGGTGGGCCTCGGAAGGAGGCCAGCGCGTCGTGCACATCACCCAGCACCTCCACGGCGGGATGGGCGCCGACGTCGACTACCCCGTGCACCGCTACTTCCTGTGGGGAAAGCAGATCGAGGACACGCTGGGCGGCGCAAGCGCGCAGCTCGCCCGACTCGGCCGAGCGCTCGCGGAGGCCCCGGCATGACCATCATTTCTTCATGAGTACCAGGACCACATCGCTGCGCTACGACGACGTGAATGTCGGCGACGAGGTGCCGACCCTCGTCATCCCGCTGACACGCACGCTGATCGTGGCGACCGCGATCGCGTCGCGCGACTACCAGGACGTGCACCACGATCCGGGGCTCGCCCAGGAGCGTGGCTCTCCCGACATCTTCATGAACATCCTGTCGACCAACGGCTTCGTCGGCCGGTTCATCACCGACTGGGCCGGGCCCGACGCGATCCTCAAGAGCGTGAAGATCCGGCTCGGCGCGCCCAACCATCCCGGCGACACCATGACGATGACCGGGAAGGTCAGCGCCAAGGACGACGGTGTCATCGAGGTGCAGGTTCGAGGGGCGAACGATCTCGGCGACCACGTCACCGGCACCGTCGCGCTGGAGCTGCCGCGATGACGGCGGCTTTGCCGACCGGCAGCGCAGGAGCCGGAGCTTGCGACGGCGACGAGGCTGAAAGATGAGCGAGCGCAACCAGCTCCGCGACGTGGCGGCCGTCGCCGGGATCGGCGCCACCGAGTTCTCGAAGGAGTCGGGGCGTTCCGAGCTGCGCCTGGCGGTCGAGGCGTGCGAGTTGGCCATCGCCGACGCCGGCCTCGAGCCGGCCCAGATCGACGGGATGGTCACCTACACGCAGGACACCAATCCGGAGATCGAGATCGCACGCAACCTCGGCGTCGGTGAGCTGTCATTCTTCTCTCGCATCCACCACGGCGGCGGCGCCGCGTGCGGAACCGTCCAGCAGGCGGTGCTCGCCGTGCACGCCGGCGTCGCCGACTACGTCGTGTGCTACCGGGCGTTCAACGAGCGGTCGGGCCGGCGCTTCGGCGCCGGTGTGCAGGACCGCCCGCCGGTCGCGACCGCCGAGCAGGCCCACTTCGCCTGGTACGCGCCGTTCGGCTTGCTGACGCCGGCGCAGTGGGTGGCGATGTTCGGGACGCGCTACATGCACGAGTACGGCGCGACGAGCGAGGACTTCGGGCGGGTGGCCGTGGCGGACCGCAAGCACGCGGCGACGAACCCGAAGGCATGGTTCTACGAGAAGCCGATCACGCTCGAGGAGCACCAGCAGTCGCGCTGGATCGTCGAGCCGCTGCACCTGCTCGACTGCTGCCAGGAGAGCGACGGCGCCCAGGCGATCGTCGTCACGTCGGTCGAGCGGGCGCGTGACCTCGCGCATCCGGCCGCGGTCATCAACTCGGCGGCGCAGGGAGCGGGCGCCGACCAGGACATGATGACGAGCTACTACCGGGACTCGATCACCGGCCTGCCGGAGATGGGGCTCGTCGCCCGCCAGCTCTGGAACACGACCGGGCTCGGTCCCGACGACATCCAGACGGCGGTCATCTACGACCACTTCACGCCGCTCGTGCTACCGCAGCTCGAGGAGTTCGGGTTCTGCGAGCGGGGCGAGGCCAAGGAGTTCCTCCGCGACGGCAACGTCGAGCTCGGCGGCCGCCTCCCGATCAACACGCACGGAGGGCAGCTCGGCGAGGCGTACATCCACGGCATGAACGGCATCGCCGAAGGTGTGCGTCAGGTGCGGGGGACGTCGGTGAACCAGGTCGACGGGGTCGAGCACGTGCTCGTCACCGCCGGCACCGGCGTTCCGACGAGCGCGCTCGTCCTGGGCGCGGACTGACTCTCCGCCCTTCGGGGCGGAGAGGGCGACGTGACAGCGGGCCGAATTTTGTATACAAAGTTGCCCTTCGACAAATTGCACATTCCACGCGGCTAGCATGGGGGGCGCCGTGAACGGACGACGGTGGGTCGTGTTGGTCGGCGCGCTCGGGCTCGTAGGGGCGCTACTTCCGACGGCGGCGGCCGCCCGGCCGCAGCAACAGCAGCCGGCGGGAGGTGAGATCGGGGTCACCTCGGACACGATCCGCATCGCCGTCATCGCCGACGTCGACAACGCCGCCCGGCCCGGCCTGTTCCAGGGCTCGGTCGACGGAGTCAACGCCTTCGCCAAGTTCGTGAACGCCAACGGTGGTCTCGCGGGGGGCCGCAAGGTCCAGGTCGACTTCATCGACTCGAAGCTGAGCGCCGACGAGGCGCGCAACGCGCTGGTGCGGGCGTGCCAGGAGGACTTCGCCATCGTCGGCACGACGGCGCTGTTCATGAACAACATCGAGCCGATGACGAGCTGCGTCGACGAGGCCGGCAAGGTGACCGGGTTGCCCGACGTGCCCGTGCTGCAGACCGAGATCGCGCACCAGTGCTCGCCGATCTCGTTCGCCGTGATCGTCGTTGGTCTCGACTGTGCGACGAAGGACGCCGCGCAGAAGAAGGTCACCGTCAGCGCCGGGCCGCCGAAATACTTCACGAAGCACAACAAGGGACTGCACGGCATCTTCATGCTGGCCGGCGACCTCAAGTCGACGGTCAACTCCGGGATCCCGGTCGTGAAGGTCAACACGGAATCCGGGATCAAGTCCGACGGCGAGTTCAAGGTGTCGGGCTTCCAGCCGCAGGCGTCGTACACGCCGATCGTCCAGGAGATGAAGGCGAAGGGCAGCACCTACGCCCAGAATCTCGTCGACTACAAGGCGGACGTGTTCCTGCGGAAGGAAGCACAGGCCCAGGGTTTGAACAACGTGAAGGTCTGGGACTGCGCTCTGCAGTGCTACGACCAGCGCCTGCTCGCAGAAGGCGGGGACGCCGTCGAGGGCCAGTACGTCTCGTTGTTCTTCGTTCCCTTCGAGGACGCGAAGCAGAACAAGTCGGTGAACAACTACCTGCAGAACGTCGGCGGCCGTGACAAGGCCGACGGCTTCGGCGCCCAGGCGTGGGCCGCGGGGCTGTTCTTCCGTGACGTGGTCAACAACGTCGTGAAGGCCGACGGCAACAACGGCCTGACCCGCGCCCGCTTCCTCGAGGAGGCGGCGAAGATCCACGACTTCAACGCCGACGGCATGCTCGGGCCGACCGACGTCGGTGGCCGGAAGATCAGCGGGTGCGGTGTGATCCTCCGGGTCAAGGGGGGCAAGTTCGTTCGGGTCACGCCCTCGAAGAGGGGGACCGTCGATTGCTCGGGCGGCACCAAGACCGTACGGGTCAAGTTCGAGTAGTCGCCCTCTCCCCTCGAGGTCAGGACGGGCCGAGCGGCCCCACGTCGGTCAACTCGATCGCGTTTCCGGACGGGTCGGTGATGAACGCGGCGCGGACCGGCGTGCCGAAGTCGACGCGCGACGACGGCTCGCCGAGCATCTTCACCCCCGCTGACCGCATCGACTCGATCGTGGCGTCGAACTCGTCGGCCGGCACGTACAACGCAAAGTGGGGGAATCCGGGGCCGGACGCCGGTGCTTCGTCCACCACACCCAGGTGCAGCTGCAGCGTGCCGACTCGCAGCCAGAGCCCCGGGAAGCCGAAGTCCGGTCGGGGCAGCACCTCGAAGCCGAGCACGTCGCAGTAGAAGTCGCGCGCCTCGTCGAGGTCCGTGACGGAGATCGCGACGTGGCTGTAGCCGGAGACGGTCGCGGCCATGGCGTCAGCCTCGCACTCCCGAGAGCCGGGCGGAGAGGTTCGCCATCGCCTGGTCGAACATGTCGCCGATCATCGTCTTGGCGGCGGGAATGGCAGCTTCCATGTCGGAGCCGGGCTCGACGGCGAACGTCCAGCGCACCGTGCTCCGATCGCCGTCGCCCTCGACGACCCACTCCTCGACCAGCGCGTCGATGAGCGCATCGGCGCTCTCGTCGACGCGGTACGCCCAACGCGTCGGCTCGTCCCAGGCCAGGATCGTCTCGCGGTACTGGGAGTCGCCCATGTGCATCTCGCGACGCGACCCGACGCCGTGTGGCGGCGGCGTCTCGTACGCGCCGCCTTCGTGGCCGGGCCACCACGTCCACGTCGAGGCATCGTCGCTGATCGCGGCGAACACCGTCTCCTGCGAAGCAGGGACCAGTGCCTCGAAGACGAAGCTGTGCGGTGCCTTGTCCAGAAAGTCCAGGTCGACGGTGCGCAAATGATGGGCCATGACGCACAACGTAGACTCCTCTGACGCCGGAGGCGAAGGACGGACCCGGGGGGCGCGATGCCGACGATGCGGTTCAACCACATGGAGCTGACGTTCCCGCGCGGGACGCTCACCACCGAGCTCCGCGAAGAGATCGACGCCTTCTACGGCAGCGTGTTCGGGTGGTCCGGCGTCGACGCCGAGGTTGTCGGCCAGATGTGTCACATCCTCCTGTCCGAGGAGGCGCAGCAGTTCATCCTCCTCGCCGAGAGCGACAAGCCGATGCAGTCGCCCGGCTACGACCACCTCGGGCTGTTGTTCGCGACCCGCGAAGAGGTCGACGAGAAGCTCGAACAGGTCAAGCGGTACCAGGAGAAGGACGACCGCGTCCGCATCAAGGAGTACGACGACCTCGTCACCGGCGACATCACCACCCGCGCCTTCTACGTGAAGTACCTGCTGCCGATCTTCTTCGACGTGCAGGCGCTCGAGCGCGGCGGCGAGCCGATCGGCAACACGCTCAAGTAACTTTCCCCTTCGGGACGGAGCGGCCCTTCCGGTACTGCTCCTGCCACTCCTTGGGCGGGGGGTCGGCGCGCTTGGCGCCGGCGCCGAACAGGCGGGGGATCTCGGTGGCGAGCTCGGCGGCCGTGAAGCCCCGGTCGTGGCGCTCGGCCTGGGTGTCGACCTCCCACGTGCGCACGTGCTCGACCATCCCGCCCCGGACCTGGAAGCACTGGCCCGACAGCCAACCGGCCGCCGGTGACGCCAGGTAGCAGACCATCTCGGCGACGTGGACGGGGTCGGTGGGGTCGAACTCCTCCTCCTCGGCCTGGGCGCGGTCGATGCGCCAGCCGACGTTGGCGAGCCGGGTGCGCGCCGACGGCATGATCGTGTTGGCGGTGACGCCGTACGGCGCCATCTCGGTCGCCACCGCGTCGGTGAACGCGACCACGCCCGCCTTTGCCGCCACGTAGTTCGACTGCCCGGCGCCGCCGTAGAGGAGCAGCCCGGTCGAGGTGTTGACGAGCCGCCCGTACCCGCCGCGTCCCGCCTTGTGCTCGGCGCGCCACCACCGGCACGCGGGGCGGCTGACCGCGAACGTGCCGGTGAGATGGACGCGCAGCACGTCGGCCCACTCCGCGTCCTCGAGGTTGAAGACCATGTGCGGACGGCCGATGCCGGCGTTGTTCACGACGATGTCGACGCGCCCCCAGGTGTCGAGGGCGGCCTGCACGAGCGCCTCGCCGCCCTCGGGCGTCGAGATGTCGTGCGCGTCGGCGATCGCCTCGCCACCGGCGTCGGCGATGGCGGCGACGGCCTCGTCGGCGGGCGCCTCGCCCGTCTCGGCGCCGTCGGTCGCGACGCCGACGTCGTTCACGACGACGCGGGCGCCGTACCCGGCGAGCCGCGTGGCCTCGGCGCGGCCGATGCCGCGACCGGCGCCGGTCACGACCGCGACCTTGCCGTCGAGCATGCGCTCGCTCATCGTCCTCCCATCCGAGCTAGGTCGCCTCCAGCACCGGTTGGCGGCCGCGGGCGGCGAACTCCGCCCGCAGCGCGTCCACGTCGGCGGCGGTCAGGCGCCGGTAGGCGCCTCCCTTCTCCGGCTGCCACCACACGTCGTCGTCGGTCTCCCACCGGTCGCGTCGCAACACCCGCTTGAGGACCTTGCTCGTCTCGGTGACGGGGAGCGTCGCGGCGATGCGCACGAACCGTGGCGTCCACTTCGTGCCCAGATCGGGCTGAGCGGTGAGGAACGCGGCGAAGCCTTCGGGGTCGAACGTCGCGCCCGGCCGGAGCTGCAGCGCGGCCATCACCCGGTCGCCCACGTCCGGGTCGGGCACGGCGTAGACCGCCGCCAGCACGACTTCGGGGTGGCGGGCGAGGATGCGCTCGACCGGCGCGGCGGCGAAGTTCTCGCCGTCGACCCGCAGCCAGTCGTAGTCGCGCCCGGCGAAGTAGAAGTAGCCCTGCTCGTCGCGGTAGGCGAGGTCGCCGGTCCAGTAGATCCCGTCGTGGACGCGCGCCGTGTTGGCTTCGTCGTTGTTCCAATAGCCCTCGAAGCCGGTGGCGCCGAGGCGGTTGACGAGCTCGCCGATGGCTTCGTCCGGGTTGAGCAGGCGTCCGTCGGCGTCGAAGCGTCCGGGCGGGCGCTCCTCGCCGGTCTCGGCATCGAGCACGGCCATGCCTTCCGCGCCGCGGCCGAGCGCGCCCGGCGGCATGTCCGGGGTGCGCTGCACGATCGCGCCCCCCTCGGTCGATCCGTACGAGTCGATGACGGGGACGCCGAAGCGGCGCGAGAAGCGGTCGATGTCGAGGTCGGCCCCCTCGTTCCCGAACACGAGCCGCAGCGAGTTGTCGGCGTCGTCGGGCCGCTCGGGCGTGGCGAGGACGTACGAAAGCGGCTTGCCGACGTAGTTGAAGTACGTGACGCCGAACTTGCGCACGTCGGGCATGAACCCCGACGCCGAGAACTTGCGCCGCAGCGCCGTCGTCGCGCCGCCGGCGAGGGCCGGCGCCCACCCGGCCATGAGCGCGTTCGAATGGAACATCGGCATCGCCACGTAGCACACGTCCTCGGGACCGAGCCTCACCATGTCGGCCAACGTGCGGCCGATCCGCCCGAGGCGCCCCTGCGAGCACAGGCACGCCTTCGGCGCGCCCGACGTCCCCGACGTGAACAGCAGCAGGTACAGGTCGGAGCCGGCGACCTCGACGTCGGGGAGCGCTGCGCCGCGGTGGCGGTCGAGCGCGTCGCTGTAGACGGCGGACTCGACGTCGAAGGTGCGGTCCGGACCGACGCCGGTGTCGATCCCGTCGAGGAGCGGCGCGTAGCGCTCCTCGGTCAGGAGCAGCTGGCACTCGGTGTGCGTGACGTCGCGGGCCAGCTCGGCCCCGCGCCGGGTCGGGTTGATGCCGACGACGACCGCACCCGCCACGGCCGCCGCGCCCAGCCACATGGCGAACTCCGGGACGTTGTCGAGCAGGACGCCGACGTGGAACGGGCCCGGGCGCCGCAGCTCGTCGAGCAGAGCGGCGCGCTCGGCGCACGCCGTCACGTATTCGGCGTAGCTCCACGACCGGTCCTCGAACAGGATGGCCGGGTGCTCGTCGGCGGCGCGGGCGCGGACGAGCTCGGCGATCGTCGGCATCGGGTCTACGCGGGCGCGGAGGCGGCGGCTTTGCCGACCGCCGGAGCAGGAGCCGGAGCTTGCGACGGCGACAACTAGGCCTCGAACTCGACGTCCAGCGAGCGGAACCCGCGCACGAAGGCGTTCGGGATGCGCTCGGGCGGGGAGTCGGGGGCGAGACGCAGATCGCGCAACCGGGGGAGCAGCTCCTCGAACATCACGCGGATCTCGAGGCGGGCCAACGCCGCGCCGAGGCAGAAGTGCGTGCCGAAACCGAACGCGACATGCGGGTTCGGCTCTCTGCCCACGTCGAACCGCTCGGGCGCGTCGAACACCGCCTCGTCGCGATTCGCCGAGGGGTACATGAGCAGGAGCTCGTCGCCCGCCTTGACCGGCATGCCTGCGACCTCCGTGTCGCGGGTCGCCGTTCGGCGCATGTTGAGGATCGGCGTGACCCAGCGGATGAACTCCTCGACCGCGACGGGCAGCAGCGCCGGCTCGTCGAGCAACCGTTGGAGCTGGTCGGGGTGCTCGATCAGGGCGAGGAGCGCGCCGGTGATGACCGTGCGGGTGGTCTCGGCGCCGCCGTCGACGAGCAGCAGCCCCTCCGACAGCACCTGCTCGGTCGTCAGGGTCCCGTCCGCCTTCGCCTGCATCCACACCGACATGACGTCGTCGGCCGGCGCCGTTTGCCGGGTCTCCATCAGGCGGGCCGCGTGCTCGCAGTAGTCGCCGAACGCCTCCGCCACACCATCGTTCATGTACCGCGGACCGCCGCCGGCGACGATCGTGGCCTCCGACCAGTGCTTCACCCGCGGCCACTGGTCGTCGTCGAACCCGAGCAGCCGCGCGATGACCAAAGCCGGCAACGGCGCCGCCAGCTCCTCGACGACCTCGCACCGTCTCTTGCCGGCAACGTCGTCGACGAGCCGTCGCACCACCGCGCGCACGGCGTCCTCGTGGCCGGCGACGGCCTTGGGAGTGAAGCGACGGGCCACGAGCCGCCGTCGCTCGTTGTGACGCGGGTCGTCGTTGCCGATCATCGAGTCGTCGGCGGGAATGTTCGGTCGGTAGCCCTCCGACGAGCAGAACGTCGCCGGGTCCTTCTCGATGGCCACCACGTCGTGGTAGCGGGAGATCCCCCAGAGGCGATTGATCTCGTCCCAGTACGCGGGGGCGTGGCGTCGCAGCCACGCGTAGATCGGGTCGGGATCGCCGGCGTACAGGTCGCCGTCGAGCAGGTCGATCGCCCCCGCCGGGGCCCGCTCCGCCACCGGGCTTGCCATTCCGGACACCATACGCGGCCTCCCCGCGTCTTGAAACACGTTCCGATTTAGGACACACTGCCCCGCACCGGGGCGTCCCCGGGGGGCTGAGTACTCGGCGAGGGGGGAACGGTGAAGCGGAGCCTGTGGGCCGTGTGGCCGTCGCGGTGGCCATCGGGACGGGTTTGGCGCCGGCGGCGGCTGGGGCCCAGCAACCGGATCAGGGGTCGCCCGACAGCGATATCGGAGTCACGGCGAGCACGATCAAGATCGCGGTGATCGCCGACGTCGACAACCCGGCTCGTCCCGGCCTCTTTCAGCCAATCGTCGACGGGGTACAGGCCTTCGGCAAGTACATCAACGGGACCAAGGGCAAGCTGGCCGGCCGCAACGTCGAGGTCGACTTCATCGACTCGAAGCTCAGCGCCGACGAAGCCCGCAACGCCGTGATCAAGGCGTGCCAGGAGGACTTCGCCATCGTCGGGACGAGCGCGTTGTTCCTCAACAATGTGGAGCCGCTGGAGACGTGCGTCGACAAGGCGGGGCAAGTGACCGGGCTACCCGACGTCCCGACGCTCCAGACCGAGGTCGCGCACCAGTGCTCGCCGAAGTCGTTCCCGATCATCGCCCCCGCGCTCGAATGCGCGACGAAGGACCAGAAGCCGCAGACGTACCAATCCCGCGTGGGCCAGATCAACTACTTCAAGACGAAGAACAAGGACCTGCACGGCATCTGGGTGCTCCCGAGCGACCTGCAGTCGACGATCACGGCGACGTTGCCGGTTGCCTTGGGTGAGCGAGAAGGCGGGCGTCAAGGCACGACGAGGAGCCCATCCGGAATTCGGCGCTGGCGACCCAGAGCGACTACACGCCCGTGGCGCAGTCCATCAAGGACAAGAGCTCCACCTACGCCGAGAGCATCTCCGACTACAAAAGCTCGGTGCAGCTCCGGAAGGAGTCGAAGATCCAGGGCGTCACCAGCGTCAAGGTCTGGGATTGCTCCCTCCATGCTACGACCCGACGTTCCTCAGCGAAGGCGGCGCCGACGTCGAGGGCCATACGTCACTCTTCTTCGTCCCGCTCGAGGAGGCGAAGCAGAACAAGGCGGTGACGCGTTCGTGAAGACATCGGTGGGAAGAGCAAGGCCGACGGCTTCGCCGCGCAGTCGTTGGCGGCGGGCCTCTTCTTCCGTGACGTCGTCAACAACGTCGTCAACGCCGACGGCAACAACGGCCTGACCCGGGCCAGCTTCCTCGAGGAGGCGGCGAAGATCCACGACTTCCCGGCCGAGGTCGGCGGCGAGGGATGCTCGGCCACACCGACGTCGGTGGCACGAAGCCAACGGCTGCTTCATGACCATGCAGGTCAAGGGCGGCAAGTACGTCCGTGTCTTCCCGAAGGAGAAGGGCACGCTCAACTGCGACAGCAAGAACGTGACCACCATCCAGCTCGACCAGACGTAGACGTTCCGTCGCGTCCGGGCGGTGGTGACCCGCCCCGGCGCGGTCGACCAGAGCGGAGCGGCTGTGAACGCCAGCAGGCAGCGGTCAGCGCTGATCGTCGGCGCGGTGGCTTCCTGGTCATCATCGTCGTCCAGTCGTGGTCCGGCCGCCCGGTCACGCTCGACAGCGTCATCTCGGCGCTCATCGTCGGCATCTCGCTCGGCTCGATCTACGCGATCGCGGCCTCCGGCATCGTCGTCACCTACACGACCTCGGGCATCTTCAACTTCGCCCAGGGCGCCATCGGCATGTTCATGGCGTTCGTGTACTGGCAGCTGCGGGTCGACTGGCATCCCGGCCCCGATCGCGCTCATCCTGGCGATCCTCGTGATCGCGCCGCTGATCGGCGCCTCATCGAGCGGGTGCTGATGCGGCACATCTACCGACTCCTCGCTCGTCGTGCAGCTCGTCGTCACGCTCGGCCTGATGTTCTCTTCATGGGCCTCACGGTCGCTCTGTGGGACCCGACGTCCGAGGGCCGCTCGATCGACTTCTTCTTCGGCAGCGAAGGCTTCGACATCGGCGAGCACGTTCGTCCTCTGGCACCGCTTCATCACGATCCTCACCGCGGTGGCGATCGCGCTCTTCCTCCGTCTCCTGCTCTACCGGAGCCGCATCGGCGTCACGATGCGGGCCGTCGTCGACAACCGCACCCTCGCCGGCCTCCACGGCGCCCGCCCCGAAGCCGCCTCGATGCTGGCGTGGGCGATCGGCTCGTCGATGGCGGCGATCTCGGGCATCCTGCTCGTGCCCGAGCTCGGCCTCCAGGTCGACGCGCTCACGTTCCTGATCATCAACGCGTTCGCGGCCGCCATCGTGGGTCGCCTGCGAAGCCTCCCCCTCACGTACGTCGGCGGGATCCTGCTGGGTCTCTCGTCACCTTCCAGACCAACTTCCTCGACTGGTCCGGCCGCTGCAGCGACCACGTCGTTCGCGATCCCGACGATCTTCCTGTTCATCGCCCTGCTCGCGGTGCCGCAGGCCCGCATCGCGCTGCGAAAAGCGCCGCCCGACCCGAAGCTGCACCAGCCGCGCGTGCCGAAGATCTGGGAGACCGGCGCTCGGCATGGCCGGTCGTGTTCGTCATCGTCTGGGCTCATCTCCCGCAACATGGGCAAGGTGAACCTCAACCGGGTCACGCTCGCGATCGTCGTCGCCCTGCTGATGCTGTCGCTCGTCCCCCTCACCGGCTGGGCGGGACAGGTGTCGCTCGCCCAGATCACGTTCGCGGGTGCGGGCGCGTTCGCGATGTACCAGTGGGCCCGTTCGGCAGGGGCAGCCCGTCGGCTTGGTCCTGTCGCCGCCGCCTGCGCGATCCCGTTCGGCTTCCTCATGACGCTCCCGGCGCTGCGGCTGCAGGGCTGTACCTGGCGCTGGCGACGTTCGCGTTCGCTTGCATGGCGGAGTCCCTGTTCTTCGACCAACCGGAGATCTTCGGCAACGGCGCCAAACCGGTCCCGCGGCTCGAGCTGTTCGGCCACCGCTTCACGGACCAGCGCGAGTTCCTGCTGCTCGGCACGGCGTTCTTCGGCGTCATGGCGATCTTCGGGGTGTGGCTGCGCCGCGAGGCCGATTCGGTCGCCGGCTCATCGCGCTTCGCGACAGCGAAGCCGCGTGCGCCACGCTCGGCGTGAACCGCTTCCGGACGAAGCTGTCCGTGTACGCGCATGTCGGCGGCGATGGCGGGATTCGCCGGCGCGATGCTCGGATGCAGCGCGGCACGGCGGCCACCCAGGACTTCACGCTGCTGAGCCCGCTCGCGATCCCGATCGTGCTGCTGGTGGTCGTGGGCGGCGTCGAGACCGTCAGCGGTGCGCTCTCGGCGGGATCAACTACATCCTCTTCGTGGTGATGAAGGAGAACTTCGATACGTCGTGGCTCGTCTGGGTCGGGATCATCGTGGGGCTCACGGTCGCCATCATCCTGTTCTCGGAGCTCAGGCTCCAGCGTCTCGCGGCGAGCCGCGGTCGCTGCGTTCAGCGGCACCTTGATAGGCATCGGCGCGTTCCTGATATTCGACGCCACGTTCCAGACGTCGTGGCTGGCCGCGCTGGAGCGCCTCGGCCCGGGGCTGCTCGCGATCAACGTGGCGCTCAGACCCAACGGCGCGTCGGTCGAGCTCGGCTTCGTGTTCGCGCCGCTGCTGCCGTGGCGCCCCGACGCCCGCAAGCGCTTCATGGCGGAGATGCGCCAACGCATGGCGGGGAAGGGCGGGCCGCGGGTCCCGGCGCGCCGCCGGCGGGTCGCTCGAGCCCACGCCGGAGGTTGGCGGTGCCCTCGGCGGTCCCGGCGGGCGACAGCGGCCGACGTGGAGTCAGCTGAAGGAGCCGACCTGAGATGGCCCTCCTCGACATGCGCCAGGTCTCGGTCAGCTTCGGCGGCCTGCAGGCGCTCAGCGACGTGACGCTCGACGTCCAGGTCGGTCACGTCACCGGCCTGATCGGCCCCAACGGCGCCGGCAAGACGACGCTGTTCAACGTCATCACCGGCCTGCTCGGGCCGACCGGGCAGGTCGAGCTCGACGGTCGCGACATCACGCGCGCAAGCCGCACCAGCGGGCGCGGCTCGGGATCGGCCGCACGTTCCAGCGGCTCGAGACGTTCGGCAGCTTGACCGCGCGCGAGAACATCCTCGTGGCGGCGGAGATGCGGCGGGGATGGTCGCACGATCGCAAGCGCTCGCCGGGGGTGATCGCCGACGAGATCCTCGAGCGGGTCGGGCTCAAGCGATCGCCGAGGAGCGGGTCGACAAGCTCCCCACCGGCACCGCGCGCCTCGTCGAGCTGGGGCGGGCGCTGGCGACCCAGCCGCGCGTGCTGCTGCTCGACGAGCCGTCGGCGGGTCTCAACGAGTCCGAGACCGCGACCCTCGGCGAGCTGCTGCGGGAGCTCGCCGGCACCGGCCTGGCGTGCTGCTCGTCGAGCACGACATGTCGTTCGTCATGGGGACGTGCGAGCGGATCCACGTGCTCGACTTCGGCCGGATCATCTCGGTCGGGACCCCGACCGAGGTGCAGGCCGACAACACCGTGCGGGCCGCCTACCTGGGCGAGCGACGAGCAGGAGCGCACGCCGCCCGGCGGCCGCCTCCACGCGACGGCGACGCCACGGGCGACGGCCGGACCGCCGGCGCTCGAGCTGCGCGACATCCACGCCGGGTACGGCACCATCGACGTGCTCCACGGCGTGAGCCTCACGGTGCCGACCGGATCGGTGTTCGCGCTCCTCGGCCCGAACGGCGCCGGCAAGTCGACCACGCTCAAGGTCGCGAGCGGCCAGATCGCCCCGAACGCGGGCGAGGTCCGCTTGTTCGGATCCTCAGTGCAGGGCAAGTCGTCCGATGCGCTCGCCCGCGCCGGGGTGTGCGCCATCCCCGAAGGCCGCGGGATCTTCCCGAACCTCACCGTCACCGAGAACCTCCGCATGGCGACGTACACGGGCCCGCCCATGTCGGAGCTCGAGGAGCGCGCGTTCACCCGGTTCCCGCGCCTGCGCGACCGCCGCAAGCAGCTCGCCGGCACGCTGTCCGGGCGGCGAGCAGCAGATGCTGGCGATGGCGCGTGCCCTCACGACCGACCCGAAGGTGCTGCTGCTCGACGAGCTGTCGATGGGGCTGGCGCCGATCGTCGTCGAGGAGCTCTACGAGATCGTCGCTCGCATCGCCGCCGAGGACGTGTCGATCCTCATCGTCGAGCAGTTCGCGCACGAGGTCCTCGACGTGGCCGAGACGGCCGCGATCATGCTGCACGGCCACATCCAGCTCACCGGCCGCCCCCACCAGATCGCCGAGGAGCTCGACGCCGCCTACCTCGGGTTGGCCCAGCCGAACTGAGCGCTACGGCGCGGTGTCGTCGCCGCGTTCCAGGCCGTACTTGCGGAACGGGCCGAAGAAGCCGTGCTCGTGGAGGCCGTAGCCGGTGGTGTCGCCGGTCTCGAAGCGGGCGACGTGGTCGGTGACGCCGTACCAGGCCCACTTCTCGAGCTCGTCCATGTCGTGCTCGACGCCCTGCACGACGAGCGGGCCCTGGTACATGCCGTGCCCCCAGTCCTCCTCCATCCCGTAGCCGGTGCCGACGGTGATGTACACGTGCGTGAGCGGCGTCACCTTCACGTCGAAGCCGCCGCCGGGCGCCTCCGGGAACGACAGCACCGACGACGACACCGTGCGGGTGCCCGGCTCGAGGGTGTGGTCGAACTCGGGTCGGCCGAGCCACTCGGGCTCGCGGGACGGGTCGGCCCAGATGCGCACCGCCTCCTCGGTCGGGCGCTCGCCGTCGTCCTGTCTCGTTGAGGATGTAGAGGATCGAGTAGTCGGGGAACTGCATCGGCGCGTAGTTCCACATGCCGCCCATCTGCCCCTCGGCGCCGCGGATGCCGGGCGCCTCCTTCTCGCCGACCGGCCGCACGCCCCAGGACCGGTCGCGGGTGCCCCACCAGCGGTCGGGCGTGATGTCGAAGTGCTCGCCGCCGACCTCGAGCGTGCCCGTCCAGTAGCCCGGTCTGCGCGAAGCGCATCGTGTCGAACAGCACCCGCCCGTACTTGCGGATGTACTGACGCGGCTCGAGGAACGCCGGGATCGCGCCCTCCCAGGTGACGTCGCAGGCGATGCCGTGCTCGTTCGACTCGGTGATCCAGCGCACCTTGTGCAGCGGCTCGATGACCTCGACCCGGTGGGGCCCGACGCTCGAGTCCATGCGGTCGTCGAGCTCGCGTGACGTGCGGACGACCCGGTGCTTGTCGCCCCGGCTGACGACCGCGAACGCGTCCTGCACCCCGAGGTTCGGGTACTGGCCCATGCCCATGATCAGCATGAGCTCGTCGCTGCAGCCGTGCAGGTTGAAGTAGTAGCGGTCGTAGAAGTTACGGTCGCTCGTCCCGACGTTGCGGATCGGCTCGGCGATCTGGTGGAGCGGGTAGTCGTCCATCGACGAGAGCATGCGACGCAGCCTCCTTCTACCTGCCTTGCGGCCGGTTATCCCTCGGCCAATCGGCCGAGCTCGGTCAGGAACGGGCGCGAGTACACGACGCGACCGGTCATGGTCGCAGGATCACACGTGGCGAGCACGACGGTCGCGTCCGCGAGCAGCTCGACGGGCTCCACGATGTCCGGCCGCTCGTCGAGCAGCGGCCCGAGGTGGACCTCGGCGCCCGGCGTCCGCACGGCCGCCACCGGCGCCAGCGAGTTCACCGCGATGCCGTCGTCGCAGACCTCGGCGGCGAGGCCGGTCGTGATCCGCTCGAGCGCGGCCTTCGTCGCGCCGTACAGGGTGCTGGTCGCGCCCAGCTTGATCCCGGGGTCGAACGGCGGTCCCTTCGGGCGGCGTGACGTCGCGCTCGAGACGTTGACGATCCAGCCCCGACCGCGCTCACGCATCCCCGGGATGACCTGTTGGGCGAGGTCGACCGGCGCGTGCACGTTCAGCTCGAACATGAGCCGGCGGCGCCGCAGCGGCAGCTCGGCCGTCGCCACGTAGAAGGCGGCGGCGGCATTGTTCACGAGGATGTCGACGGGGCCGAGCGCCGACTCGACCTCGGGCACGATGCGCAGACCGGTCGTCGGCATCGGCGAGGTCGGCCGGGATCGCCACCGCGCTTCCGCCGTGCGCCTCGACGGCGTCGACGACCTCACGGAGCGTGCCGGGGAGCGTGGGATGCGGATCGAGTGTGCGGGCGGTGACGGCGACCGCCGCGCCCTCCGCGGCGAGCCGAAGCGCGATGGCGGCGCCGATGCCCCGGCTGGCGCCCGTGACGAGCGCGACCCGCCCGTCGCACTCGCCCATGCCGCGTCTAGACGGGAACCTTGTCGTGGGCGCTGGCCGATCGGGTTGCACCCGCGGCCCGCGCGCCGAGACGTACGCCTCACGCTGGCGTGTGGTGCTGTGCACCGGGTCCTTGTCGAACACGGGGATGAGCTCGCGCCCGAACGTCTCGATCGATTCGACCGCGACGTCGATCGGCATCGTGGAGGACAGCTGGCCGAACACGAGCTGGTCGGCGCCGGTGTCGACGTAGCCCTGCACCGCCTTCTCGCACTCCTCGGGCGTGCCGACGACGACCCGGCCCGCCTGGATGCGCTGCTCCATCTCCTCGAGCGTCGGCTCGGGGATCAGCTCCGGCCAGTCCGGCACGAACGGCGGCTTCGGGAACGTGTCGAGGTAGTGGAACACGAGGCTGTTCTGGTAGCTGCCGTTCATGTCGCACGAGATCTCACGCGCCTTCTGCCCGTCGTTCAGGCACAGCATCTGGCTCGTGATCATCACGTTGTTGTTCACGTACTCGCCGACCGGCTCGGCCTGGTCGATCGTGTTCTTGTAGATCTCCACGAGACCTTTGAGCATGTCGGGCGCGCCCATCGCGAAGCACAGCACGCCGACACCCATGCGGGCGGCCTTCTCGAACGTCGACGGGTTCCCGGCCGCGATCCACAGCGGCGGGTGCGGATCGGTGTACGGCTTCGGCAGCACGTTGCGCGGCGGCATCGAGAAGTACTCGCCGTCGAAGCGGTAGTCCGTCGTCGACCACATGCGCTTGAACTGCGGGAACACCTCGTCGACCATCAGCTTGGTCAGCTCGGGATCCTGGATCCCGAACCCCTTCTGCTCGGTGCTCGACGAGCCGCGCCCGACGCCGAACTCCATCCGACCCTTCGCTGAGGTGGTCGATCATCGCCACCCGCTCGGCGACCCGGGCCGGGTGGTTCACCGGCGGGGTGATGTTGAAGATGCCGGAGCCGAGATGGATGCGGTCGGTGACGCCGGCGAGGTAGGCGAGGAACGACTCGTTCGCCGACAGGTGCGAGTACTCGGTGAGGAAGTGGTGCTCGGTCGCCCACGTGTACTTGAACCCCGACCGGTCGGCGGCCTTGGTCCACGTGATCTCGTCCATGAGCCGCTCGTGCTGCACGGCCTGGGGGTCGGGGACCCCGTCCGTCACCTGGTGAGGCACGTACAGGCTGTTGAAGATCCCGAATTCCATCGACGACGCCCCCTCCGCGGCTCGACCGGGGGAGACGCTACCGGTCTCCCGACCGAAATTGCAACAGGTTCCAATTTCGATTCGGGGGCTCACGGGTCCTCGAACGCAAGAACTGCCCGCCGGCTCCGACTACGGGTAGGACCCACCGAAGTCACGGCGATTGGAGGCCGGAGATGGACGTTCCGCGGATCGGCGTGAGCCTGCCGCACTTCGGCCCGCACGTGGGGCCGGATGCCGTTGTGACGGTGGCGCAGGCCGCCGACCGGTTCGGGTTCCATGCCGTCTCCGTCAGCGAACGGCTGCTGATGCCGGTCCGGCCGGACTGGAGCAACGACGCCGGGCTGCCCGAGTCCCACGTGTGGGACCCGCTGGAGATGCTGACCTGGGCGGCCGCTCACACCCGGCGGATTCGGGTGAGCACGGGCATCGTGAACGCCATCTTCCAGCCGCCGATCGTGCTCGCGCGCCGGTTGGCCACGCTGGACCAGCTCTCCCGGGTCGCCTCGACGTGGGCCTCGGCCAGGGCGGAGGCGGTACGGCCGAGACGTCCTATCTGATCCCCGAGGAGTTCACCGCCGCTGGTGTTCCGATCGGGCGGCGGGGTGCCGGATTCGTCGAGCACGTGGCCGCGATGCGGGCCTGCTGGGGGCCGGACCCGGTCGAGTTCCACGGAGACCACTACGAGATCCCGCGGTCTTCGGTCGGCCCGAAACCGTACGCCGGTTCGATTCCTGTGCTTCTTCGGCGCTCTGGTGCGCTCCACGATCGAGCGGGCCGCACAGCGGGCTGACGGGGTGGTACTCGTCGCCGTGGACTGGGACGAGACGCGAACCAAGATCGACTGGTACCGGGACGCGGGTGGCACCGGCACCGTGGTGGTCAACACGATCCCGACCTACGCGGACGGGAAGGTCACCGCGCCGGCCTTCAATGACGCCGTGCTGGCCGACCTCGACCGCGCGGCGGCCGTCGGGGCCGACGAGATGCACATCTCGCTGAACCTCGTCACCCCGGTCCCACCGGACCGACAGCGCGAGCTCCTCGGAGCCCTCGCAGCCGAGCTCGGTCTCGACCAGGACCTGAGCGGTCTCCTAGCGGGCGGCCCCGCTCATGGCGGCGATGTCGGAGATGAGCACCGGGCGCTCGGGCCGCGGCTGCGGCGTTCCCGCGCTGCGCTCCGTCGTGTCGACGCCGGACGCCTCGGCGCGCAGCGCGCCGACCGTGCACCGCTCCCGCGGCCGGTGGGCGAAGGGGTCGAACCGGAAGTGGCGCATCGCGTTCTCGCTCCCGATCATGCGCACCTCGTCCTCCGGGACGCCGTCGAGCTGCTCGGCGAACGCCTCGGGGGAGTGCGGCCACGTCGAGTCCGAATGCGGGTAGTCGACCTCCCACGTGATGGTGTCGAGCCCGACCTCGTGCCGCAGCTCGATGCCGATGCGGTCCTGCACGAAGCACGTGACGATGTGCTCGCGGAACACGTCGCTCGGGAGCTTCCCGCCGAAGTCCTGTCCCGTCCACCGGTGCTGCTGCTGGTACGTGCGGTCGACGCGCTCGAGGAAATACGGCACCCAGCCGATGCCGCCCTCCGAGAGACAGACCTTCAGGCTCGGGTAGCGGCGCAGGAAGTCGGACCAGATGATGTCGGCCGCGACCTGCACGATGTTCACGGGCATGAGCGTGAGCGTGACGTCGACCGGCGACTCCACCGACGTGATCGGGATCTCCGACGACGAGCCGATGTGGAAGCAGACCATCGTGCCCTCGTCGGCGCACGCGGCCCAGAACGGGTCCCACCACTCGTTGTGCAAGCTCGGGAAGCCGGTCTTCTCCGGGTTCTCGGAGAACGTGAACGCGTGACAGCCCTTCGCCGCCATGCGCCGGACTTCGGCGACCATCGCGTCCTGGTCCCACACCGGCGGGATTGCGAGCGGGATGAACCGGCCCGGGTGGGTGCCGCACCACTCGTCGACGTGCCAGTCGTTGTACGCCTGCAGCACCGGCAGCGCGCTCGTCTTCGCCGGCGGCGCCGCCGGCGTGGAGCATGCGCCCGCCGAAGCCGGGGAACGACGGGAAGCACATCGAGCCGAGCACGCCGTTCACGTTCATGTCGCGCACGCGGGCGTCGATCTCGTAGCAGCCGTCGCGCATCTCGCCGAACGACATCGGGTTCATGCCGTACTCCTCGGGCGGGCGGCCGGCGACGGCGTTCAGCCCGAAGTTGGCGCCCCGCTGGTCGCCCCACATCCAGACGTCGGCGCCGTTCGGAGCCCGGACCACGCGTGGCGCACGCTCGCGCCAGCGGTCGGGGAGGTGCCGTTCGAACATGCCCGCGGGCTCGACGACGTGGTCGTCGACGCTGATGAGGACCAGATCGTCGATGTGCATGCGAGCTCCGATCGTAACGAGGGCTACTTCCCGCTGCCTTTCCCGTCCCGCCAGTCCGGGTGGAGGTCTCGCTCGAGCGCGAAGCGCTGCGCAGAGATCGTGGTGCCGTTGAGCTCGGCGGCGTCGGGCGACGTGGCCATCCACGCGATCACTGTGCCCGGAACTGAGGGCGGCGCGCCCTGATAACGGCCCGCGAGGCCGAGGTTGCCCGCGTTCACTTCCATCCGCTCGGTGATGACGAACCCCGGTTCGAGATTGAAGCTGCGGATCCCCCGACCGCCGACCTCGACGGCGAGGATCCCGGCCAGCTTGTGGAACGCGCCCTTCGACATCGCGTACATCGCACCCCACCCGCCCTCGCCGACCGGTGCTCGGGGGTCGATGACCGCGACCGCGGAGGTGACGTTGACGATCGTGCCGTCGCCGCGCTCGAGCATGCCCGGGAGCACGGACTTGATGACCACGATCTGCGAGACGACGTTGGCGGCCAGCTTGGCCTCGAGCAGCTCGAGTGGCGTGTCCTCGAAGCGCGTCATGTCGCCCGGGCCGGTGTCGATGGCGTTGTTCACGAGGACGTCGATGCGGCCCCACTCGTCGAGGGCGTGCTGCACGGCGGCGTCGAGGGTCGACCGGTCGTGCAGGTCCATGACGACCGGCAGCGCCCGCCGGCCGGTCGCCTCGATCGCCTGCGCGGTCGTCTCGAGGCTGCCGGGGATCGAGCGGCCGGCTCCGTCGGAGTCGTCGACGCCGTCACCCTCCCGGACCGTGCGGCCGGTGATCACCACGTCGAGCCCGGCTTCGGCGAGCGCGATCGCGGCTGCCTTGCCGATGCCCCGGCTGGCGCCGGTCACGAAGGCGACTCTCGGCTCGGCCACGGAGTAGAACGTATTCCACTTTTCGGCGGAGCACGGGGGAGAGCGGGTGCTGGACGGGATGGACGGCAAGGTCGCGATCGTCACCGGGGCCGGGCGCGGGCTCGGGCGGGCCGAGGCCCTCGAGCTGGCACGTCTCGGAACGCGCGTCGTCGTGAACGACTACGGCCGCACGCTGCAGGGAGAAGAGGAGAAGAGCCCCGCCGACGCGGTCGTGGACGAGATCACCGCCGCCGGCGGCGAAGCCGTGGCCGACCACGGCGACGTGGCCGATTGGGACGACTCGCTCCGCCTCCTGCAGACCGCGGTCGACCGCTTCGGGCAGCTCGACATCGTCGTGAACAACGCCGGGTTCCTGCGGGACCGGATGCTCTTCAACATGAGCGAGGAGGACTTCGACCTCGTCGTCCGGGTGCACCTCAAGGGGCACTTCTGCATGTCGCGCCACGCGGCCGCGTACTGGCGCGACCGCTCGAAGGCCGCGGAGGCGCCGGTGTACGGCCGCATCGTGAACACGACCTCGGAGGCGGCGCTCCTGGGCTCGCCGGGCCAGCCGAACTACGCCGCCGCCAAGGCGGGGATCATCAGCCTGACGATGGCGACCGCGAACAGCCTGGGCCGCTACGGCGTGACCGCGAACGCGATCGCGCCCCGCGCCCGCACCCGGATGACCGAGAGCCTGCCCGGCATCGGCGACGAGAGCGAAGGTGACTTCGACGAGTTCGCGCCCGAGAACGTGTCGCCGCTGGTCGCCTACCTGGCGTCGCCGGCGGCGGCGAAGGTCTCGGGCCAGGTGTTCGTCGTCTTCGGGCGCATGATCGACGTCGTCGCCGGCCCGAGCGTCGACCGGCACTTCGACGTCGACGACGGCTGGACCCCGGAGCAGGTCGACGCCGCGCTCACCCCGTTCTACGCCGAGCGCCAGCCCGTGCGCGACGGCTATCTCTACCGCGGGCCCCACCCGGGGTAGCTGCATGGAGCGCTTCGAGGGTCGGGTCGCGGTGGTCACGGGGGCGGGGAGCGGGATCGGCCGCGCCCTCGCCCGGCGGGCCGCCGGCGAGGGGATGCGGGTCGTGATCGCCGACGTCGAGGTCGGCGCGCTCGAGGAGACCGCCGCGGACGTCGAGTCTGCCGGCGCCGAGGTCGTCGTGGCGCCGACCGACGTGTCGCGCCCCGAGCAGGTCGACGCCCTCGCCGGCCTCGCGTACGAGCGTTTCGGCGCCGTCCATCTGTTGTGCAACAACGCCGGTGTGTTCCAGGGCGGGATCACCTGGCAGCGCGAGCTCGCCGACTGGGAATGGGTGATGGGCGTCAACTTCTGGGGCGTCCTCCACGGCATCCGCGCGTTCATCCCGCGCATGCTCGAGAGCGGCGACGAGGGCTACGTCGTCAACACGTCGTCGGTGGCGGGGCTGATAACGGGTGCGTATTCGGCGCCGTACATCGCCAGCAAGTTCGCCGTGCTCGCGCTCACCGAGTGCCTCGCTCACGACCTGCAAGCCCAAGGGGCGCAGATCGGCGTGTCGGTCCTGGTGCCCGGGATCGTCGACACGAAGATCGCGTACTCGACGCGCAACCGACCCGACGAGCCGCCCGGCGAAGCGCAGGCTCCGGACGCCCACCTCGTCGAGCAGGCGTTGCGGGACCTGACCGAGAGCTCGGGACGGCCGCCGGACGACGTGGCCGGCCTCGTGTTCGACGCCGTCCGGACCGGGCGCTTCTACGTCACGACCAGCGACGCCACGCCCGGCATGCTGCGCGAGCGCTTCGACGCCGTCGTGGCCGGCGACTTCCCGCCCGTGTCCCGCTGGGATCTGCATCTCTGAACCGGGCGTAGGCTCCGCGTCAGACGCGAACGCGGGGAGGCGCGGTGACGGCGGCTTTGCCGACCGTCGCCGCAAAGCCGGAGCTTGCGACGGCGACAAAGGGGAAGCCATGAAGATGCACAACCTCGGCAGCACCGGCGTCCGGGTGAGCGAGTACTGCCTCGGGGCGATGATGTTCGGCAAGATCGGCAATCCCGACCACGACGAGTGCGTCCGAATGGTGCACCACGCGCTCGACGCCGGCGTGAACTTCATCGACACCGCCGACGTCTACTCCGCAGGGCGAGTCGGAGGAGATCGTCGGCAAGGCGATCGCGGGGCGGCGCGACGACGTGGTGTTGGCAACCAAGGTGCACGCGCAGATGGGCAACGATCCCAACATGCGCGGCAACTCGCGCCGTTGGATCCAGCGCGAGGTCGAGAACAGCCTGCGCCGGCTCGGGACCGACTGGATCGACCTGTACCAGGTGCACCGGCCCGACGAGGCCGCCGACGTCGACGACACCCTCGGCGCCCTGAGCGACCTCGTGCACCAGGGGAAGATCCGGTACGCGGGGTCGTCGACGTTCCCGGCCGAGTACGTCGTGGAAGCGCAGTGGGTTGCGGAGCGTCGTGGCCGCGAGCGGTTCCGGTGCGAGCAGCCGCCCTATTCGATCCTCGTGCGCGAGGTCGAGCGGTCGGTGCTCCCCACCTGCCAGCGGTACGGCATGGGGGTGATCCCGTGGAGCCCGCTCGCCGGCGGCTACCTCGCCGGCCGCTACCGCAAGGGCGCCGAGCTCCCGCCCGACTCCCGCATGGCGCGGCGCGTCGGCAGTCAGTTCCAGGACGAGCGCCAGCGGGCGGTGCACGAGCAGCGCATCGAAGTGGTGGAGGAGCTGCTGAAGGTGACCGCCGATGCCGGCATCACCATCACGCACCTGGCGATCGCGTTCGTGCTCGAGCACCCGGCGGTGACCTCGGCGATCATCGGGCCCCGCACCATGGAGCAGCTCGACGACCTGCTGGCCGGTGCCGACGTCCGCCTCGACGCCGACGTCCTCGACCGCATCGACGAGATCGTTCCCCCCGGCACGAGCATCTCCGGCGCGGACCCCTGGCAGCCGCGCGCCCTGACCACCCGCAGCCGCCGCCGCAACTAGGCGGGCGTGAACGTCACCGGCATGTGCTTGATGCCGTTGATGAAATTGGAGCGGAGGCGCTGGACGTCACCGGCGAGCTCGATGTCGGGAAGGCGGTCGAGGACCTCCTCGAACATCGTCCGGATCTCGAGCTTGGCCAGGTTGGCGCCGAGACAGAAGTGCGGTCCGCCGCCGCCGAAGGCGACGTAGTCGTTGGGCGTGCGCGTGATGTCGAACGTGTGCGGGTCGTCGAACACCTCTTCGTCACGGTTGGCCGAGATGTACCAGAGGGCGATCTTGTCGCCGGCGCGGATCGTCTGGCCGCGTAGCTCGAAGTCCTCCGGCGCGGTGCGCCGCATGTACATGACGGGCGACGCGTAGCGCAGCATCTCGTCGATCGCGCCCGGCAACAGCGACCGGTCGCCGGCGAGCTTGGCCCGCTGATCGGGGTACTCGAAGAGGAAGTGCATCCCGTTCGAGATGAGGTTGCGCGTGGTCTCGTTGCCGGCCACCGCCAGTAGCTGGAAGAACAGGTTGAACTCGGCGTCGGTGAGCCGGTTCCCCTCGACCTCGGCCTGCAGCAGGGTGCTGATGATGTCGTCGCCCGGGTTGGCGCGCTTCGACTCGGCCAGCTCCGTCGAATACATGAACATCTCGGTGGCGGCGCCGATGGCCTCCTCGCGCGAGACGTTGTACTCCGGGTCCTCCGAACCGATGAGCCGGTTGCTCCACTCGAAGATCTTGTGGCGGTCCGACTGCGGAACGCCCATCATCTCTGCGATCACCTGGAGCGGCAGCTCGGCGGCCACGTCGACCACGAAGTCGCACTCACCGCGCCCGGCGACCTCGTCGATGATCCCCTTCGTGGTCTCGCGGATGCGCTCGTCGAGCCGGCCGATCATGCGGGGGGTGAAGCCCTTGTTGACGAGCAGCCGCAGCTTCGTGTGCTTGGGCGGGTCCATCATCAGCATCATCTGACGCTGCAGCTCGAGGTCCTCGTTCGTCATGTCGTTGAGCGTGATCCCACCCAGCTCGGACGACGCGTGGGGGTAGTCGCGGCTGAGCTCGACGAGGTCGGCGTACTTGACGATGCACCAGAAGCCCTCGGTGTCGGCGGTCGAGGGGTGGAACCACACGGGTGCTTCCCGTCGCAGCACGTCGAACATCTGGTGCGGCACGGCGGCGACGAAGTTGCCGGGATCGGCGAGGTTCACGTCCTCGAGGGTCATGGTCGTCATGGCGGGACCTCCGCGGCCGGCACAAAACTGGAACACGTTCTCGTCTTGGGGCAAGATAGCCCAGACCGGCGGCCAGGAAAGCCAGGGGGCGCGCCATGCATGACCTCATCGTCCGGGGTGGCACGGTCGTCGACGGCACCGGCGAGCCGGCGGTCGCGGCCGACGTCGCGGTCGACGACGGACGCATCACCCAGGTCGGCCGCGTCGACGGGGACGCAGCCGAGGTGATCGACGCCACCGGCAAGCTCGTCACCCCCGGCTTCGTCGACGTGCACACGCACTACGACGGCCAGGTCACGTGGGACCCGCTGCTGACGCCGTCGTCGTGGCACGGCGTCACCACGATCGTCATGGGCAACTGCGGCGTCGGCTTCGCACCCGCCCGCCCCGACAAGCACGACTGGATCATCGGCCTCATGGAGGGCGTCGAGGACATTCCCGGCGCCGCTCTCGCCGCCGGCATCCGCTGGGGCTGGGAGACGTTCCCCGAGTTCCTCGACTTCCTCGACGAGCAGCCGCTGGCGCTCGACATCGGCACGCAGGTTCCGCACGGCGCCGTGCGCGGGTACGTCATGGGGGAGCGTGGCTCGCGGAACGAGCCCGCGACCCTCCGACGACACCGTGGCCATGGCGCGCGATCGTGCGGGAAGGCATCGAAGCGGGCGCGCTCGGAGTCTCGACCTCGCGCACCATCGCCCACCGCGCCATCGACGGCGAGCCCGTGCCCGGGACGTTCGCGGCCGAGGACGAGCTGTTCGCGCTGGGGCGGGCGCTCGCCGAGATCGACGCCGGTGTGTTCGAGCTCGCGCCCGCCGGCGTGCTGGGTGAAGACCTCGCCGCCGCCGACCGCGAGATGGACTGGATGCGACGACTCGCGGCCGAGATCGACCGCCCGGTGACGTTCGCGATGATCCAGCACGACCAGGACCCCGACCAGTGGAAGCGGATGCTCGACCTCGCGCTCGAGGACCACGACCGCGGTGTCCCCATCCGGCCCCAGGTCGCGGGCCGCCCGCTCGGGCTCCTCCTCGGCCTGCAGACGTTCCACCCGCTTGCGCGACCGCCCGAGCTACCAGGCGATCGACAGCCTCCCGCTCGACGAGAAGGTGGCGCGCCTGCGCGATCCCGCGGTGCGGGCCGCGATCCTGGCGGAGTCCCCGCAACCCGACGACGTCATGGCGTTCATCGGCCTCGGGCTCGACCGCATCTTCCCCATCGGCGAGCCGCCCGACTACGAGCCGCGGCCCGACGAGAGCATCGCGGCGCGCGCCGAGCGCGAGGGCCGGGACCCGACCGATCTCCTGTACGACCTCTTGCTCGCGCACGACGGTCGCGAGCTGCTGCTGCGTCCGCTGCTCGGGTACAGCCGCTTCACGCACGACCCGATCCGCGAGATGGTCCAGAACCCCGCCACGGCCCTCGGCCTCGGCGACGGCGGCGCGCACTGCGGCGCGATCTGCGACGCCAGCATCGAGACGTACATGCTGACGCACTGGGTGCGCGACCGCAGCCGGGGTGAGCGGCTCCCGCTCGAGCTCGTGGTGCGCAAGATGACGAGCGACACCGCCTCGCTGTACGGGCTCGGCGACCGCGGTGAGATCACCCCGGGGAAGAAGGCGGATCTCAACGTGATCGACCTGGAGCGGCTGGAGCTTCGCCGCCCCGAGATGCATTACGACCTGCCCGGCGACGCCCGGCGCCTGCTGCAGCGCGCCGAGGGGTACGACGCGACGATCGTGAGCGGCAAGGTCGTGTTGCGCGACGGCGAGGACACCGGCGCCCGCCCCGGCGCGCTCCTGCGCGGCGCGCTGCTAGGCCGGCCTGGGCCGGTCCTCGGGGCGGATGCCCCGGAGGCCGAACCACGCCAGCTCGGAGATCCAGGCCGCCAGCTCGTCGGGGTCGTGCGACGCATCCGGGTCGGTGAGGGCGTGGCGGCTCGTGGCCTCGGCGACGCCGACGAGCGAGTGCGCGAGCACACGGCGGTGCTCGGGCGTGGCGTCGATCTCGATGAGCTCGCTGATGGCGTCGGCGGCGGCGTGCAGGACCTCATCGACGACGCGGGCGAACTCGGGATCGTTGCGAGCCGAGGCGCCGAACAAGAGGCGAAACGCGGCCCGGTTGTTGATGACGAACCGGAAGTAGGCGCTGAAGCCCTCCTCCACGCGCTCGCGACCGGTCGTGGCGCGGCTCGTCGCCGTCGCCAGCTCGTCGAGCAGCTGGCGGCCGACGTCCGCGAGCAGCTCGACGAAGAGGGCCCGCTTCGACGGGAAGTGCTGGTACAGCACCGGCTTCGTAACGCCGGCCGCGGCTGCGATGTCGTCCATCGCGGTCGCGTGGAAGCCGGTCGTCGCGAACACGTCGCAGGCGACATCGAGAAGTTGCCGCCGGCGCTGCTCGGCCGGGAGTCGCATGGCCATCGGCTTCAGGTTACCGGCCGGTAACTCAGCCGCTGCTCTTCAGAGGCATCTCGTAACGGTCGGTGACGCCGAAGTTGTCGCGCCATTGGGCGTCGACCTCGGCTTTCTCGTCCGGCGAGAGCGGCAGGTCGGACGCGGCGGCGTACTCGCGGACCTCGTCGGCGGTGACGCAGGTCGGCAGCACCGTGGTGAAGCCGTCCATGGCCAGGATCCCGGCCACCGCGGCCTGGCCGATGGTGCGGCCGGTCTCGGGCCCGTGCAGGAAAGTCAGTGCGTCGGCCTTGTCGAAGAGGTCGAGGAGGTTCTCCCGCTTGCGGTGGGCGCGGTGGTCGTCGCCCTCGAAGGTCGTGTCGCGCGTGACCTTGCCCGACAGCACGTCGGAGGCGTGCGGCACGCGGGCGATCAGCCCGACCCGCCCCTCGGTGACGGCCGGCTCGGCCGCGAACGTGCGTCCCGGTTCCTGCTCGAGCAGGTTGAACACGGTCTGCAGGGTCGCGATGGGCCGGTTGCGCAAGGCGTCGAGGCCCTCGTCGAGCCACCCGATCGCCGGTCCCAGCGCCACGCCGAGCTCGCGCACCTTGCCCTCGGCCTGCAGCCGCTCGAGCTCGTCCCACAACGCGTCGTCGTGCACAGGCTCGATGCGGACGTTGTGAAGCTGGAGCAGGTCGATGTGGTCACGGCCGAGCCGGCGCAGCGAGGCCTCGACCTGCGACCGCACCGACTCCGGCCGCCAGTCCTGCGGACGCTCCGAGTGTCCGGGCGCGATGCGGGGCGCGTCGATGTCGTAGCCGACCTTCGTGGTGACGACGACGTCGTCGCCGCGACCGAGGATCTCGGCCAGGATCGTCTCGCCGAACCCGTCGTCGCCGTAGACGGGCGCGGTGTCGAAGAACGTGACGCCGGCGTCGAGGGCGGCGTGCACGAGCCCGGCCTTGTCGTCGACCTTGCCCCACCAGTCGGTCGCGATCGTCCACGCGCCGAACCCGACCTCGGACACCACGAGCTCGCTCTGCCCGAACCTCCGGTACCTCATGCGAAGGAGCGTACCTGCGAACTAATTGAAGACGATCACCGAGCGGGTGACCTCACCCGAGCTCATCTCGTCCATGGCGGTGTTGACGCCGTCGAGCGCGATCTCGTGGGAGACGAGCTCGTCGAGCATCAGCTTCCCCGCGGCGTAGAGGTTGGCGAGCATCGGGATGTCGTGGTGCACGTTCGACGACCCGTACAGGCAGCCTCGGATCTGCTTCTCCGAGAAGATCAGCCCGAGCCCGACGGGCACCGTCATCATCACGTCCATCGCGGGCACGCCCACGAGCACCGTCTGACCGCCCCGGCGCGTCATGGTGAACGCCTGGTCGATCGTCGCCTGGAGCCCGATCACCTCGAACGCGACGTCGGCGCCGCGCTGATCGGTGAGCTCCATCACCTTGGCGATGCTGTCGTCGTCGCGCGCGTTCACGAGGTCGGTGGCCCCGAACTTCTGGGCCGTCTGGAGCTTCCCGTCCACCATGTCGATCGCGATGATCCGCTCGGCGCCCGAGTGCTTGGCGCCCTGGATCACGTTGAGGCCGACGCCACCGCAACCGATCACCGCGACCGTGTCGCCCTGGCGGATGTCGGCCGTGTTGCGGGCGGCGCCGAAGCCGGTGAGCACGCCGCAGCCGATCAGCGCCGCCGCCGTCAGCGGAATGTCCTTGTCGATCTTCACCGCGCTCATCGCGGGCACAACCGTGTGCTCCGTGAACGTGCCGCTGGCCGACATCTGGAGCATCGGCTGCCCGTCGCGCAGGAAGCGGGGGGTCCCGTCCAGCAGCGAGCCGGTGGCGATGGTCGGGAGGCCCACGTCGCACAGGTGGCCCTGCCCGCCCGCGCAGAAGTAGCACTCGCGGCACTGGGGGATCCACGAGATCACGACGTGGTCACCGGGTTGGAGATGCTCGACGCCTTCGCCGGCTTCCTCGATCACTCCTGCCCCCTCGTGGCCGAGCACGGCCGGCAGCGGCGCGAGGAGCGTGCCGTTGCGCACCGAGAGGTCGGAGTGGCACACGCCGGACGCACCGAGCCGCACCTTGACCTCGTTCGCCTTCGGCGCCTGGAGCTCGAGGTCGACGATCTCGAGCGGTGTGTCGATCGCGGTGCAGACGGCGGCTCTCGGCATCGGACCCTCCCGGGCTCAAACGCTCACTTGACCAGTCGGTCAACGGTACCGCTGCTGCCGCGCCTCCCGCTCCTCGCGCTCGGCGGCGCGGACGCCGTACCCGAGGACGATCGGGACGGGCAGGATCACGATGGCGGCGACAAGCGCCGCGATCGAGATGTCGACGGCCAGGGCGGGGAAGTCGGTGGCGGCGGCGACGGCGAAGCTCACGACCGCCACCAGCAGCGCCGCGTACCCGGCCCGCTGGCCGTACCGCACGACGCGGGCGATCCGGGCCCTGCGGGCGACGACGGGGTCGGGCTCGCTCACCACGAGGTCCAGCCGTTGCTCGCGAATGCGTTCTCGAGGCGCCCGGGCAGGTCGGCGAGCGAGAAGTCTCGCCGCGGCGACCTCGCGGTTGGCGTCGAGCACGTCGAGGTCGGGCGTCTGCAGCCATCCCGCCACCTCGGCGGGGTCCTCGACGCTGAAGACCCGCATGCCGGCGACGATCTCGTCGAGCACGGGGTACCGGTGCACCGCCAGGGGGCGGCGGGCGACCACCGACTCGATCACGGGGTTGCCGAACCCCTCCCACGTCGAGGGGAACACGACGACGTCGGCGGCGGCGTAGGCATCCACGGGGCGCGCGGAACGACCGTGGACCATCCGAAGTGTCGTCGTCGCCATGGTCCGCGCCAGCGCGCGGTCGTAGCCGTCCTCGGCCGGTCCGGTCAGCCAGTACACGACGGGCCGCGCGGGGACGAAGCCGGCGAGCGCTTCGGCGAACCGCACGCCGCCGGGCACGTTCTTGCGGGGAATGGCGCGCGTGGGTTGGAGCACGACGAGGTCGTCGTCGGCGAACCCGAGCTCGGCGCGGGTCGGGTCGCGATCGCCGGGGGGCGCGTCGAAGTCGAACGTGTTGCGGATCGTCTGAGCAGTCATGCCCCGCGCCGCGAGCTCGGCGCGCGAACGGGCGTTCACGACGACGTGGAGCGCTCCGGGGAGATCGGGTGGGAAGCCGCGGACGGATGCGAGCTCGGCCCGCTGCCACGGCAGGTCGTGATGATGGAACACGACCCGGCCCCGGTGGCGCGCGAGCGCGTCCGACGCGGCGGAGGAGGCGTGGACGTTGATCGGGAGTGAGCAGATGTTTTCGGCGACGACCAGCTCGGCGCCCGCCAGCGCGGTCGCAAGCGACCGGGAATCCGCCGAACCGACAGGCGCGTCGATGGCGATGCCGGGTACCACGACGTCGTCGGGACGGGGCGCGTCGCAGATGTGGCCGGCGATCCGGCGGGTCGTGAACCCGAGGACGCGCAGGGCCTGTTCCCACTTCCCCGCTTCGATCGAGACGCCGTCGGTGCCGCCGAGCCGGTACGAGATCAGCACCGCCTCACGCGCCATCGACCGGACGATACCGGTCGCCCGGACCGCATTCGGAGCGGCTCAAGCCTCGTGGCGTTCGTCGTCGTCGGGCTCCTTCGGCTCGTCGCCGGCGTGTTCGTCCGCCGCCAACCGGGCGAACACCTCCTTGAGCTCGACGCCCAGCGTGTCGTCGGGGGAGTCGTGGGACAACGCGTGCTCGTCTGTTGTGGTCGTGGGTTGCGGCACCGGGAGCTCCTCCTGTTCCGGCTCCTGCTCCTGCTCCTGCACTGGCCCGGGCGCGGGTTCCGGCCCGGGCGCGGGCTCCGGGACGGACGGGGGTTCCGGCACGGTCACGGGTTCCGGCACGGTCACGGGTTCCGGCACCGGCACGGGTTCCGGCACGGCACGGGCTCCGGCACCGGCACGGGCTCCGGCACCGGCACCCGCCCTGCACCCGCTCCTGCACCCGCTCCTGCACCCGCTCCTGCGAGGCCGACTCCCGTTGCCGCAGTCGCGCCGCGATGCGCGCCGTGCGCTTCGAGCGGCGGCTCCTCGTTGGGCGTCGTACGCGGCTGCCTTGGTAACCGACGAGGATGATCCCGAGCCCGATCACGATGTCGCCGATCGAGATCACCTCGTCGACCGGCTCGGGCACCCGCAGCCGGTCGCCGAGGAACGGGAGCAGATCGTCGTCGCTCTCGGGTCGGTGCTTCACGGTCCGCTCGATGGGCTCCTCGATGGTCCGGCCCGAGCGGGTCGTCACCTCGTTGTCGGCGGTGGGCATTCCCTGGTTGAGGCCGATGACGAGCGCATTGAGGGCGATGCCCAGCCCGATGACCCACATCATCGAGATCCGCAGGTTCACGAAGCAGAACGCGAGCAGGAACGCGTACGACGCCATCACGAGCGCCAACCCGAGATCGTCGAATCGGTCCGATGGAAGCTCGACGAGAGCGAGGAAGATCTGGATCGTGAGCGCGACGAGGACCATCCAGATCGACTGGATCGGGAGCCGGAACAGCCGGCTGAAGCTGCCCCTGGTGACGAGCACGACGACGAGGGCAACGCCACCGACGATGGCGATGGTGATCACGCGGGGCCACCGTACAACCGGGGGTCCCGACTCCCTACGATGCCTGCATGAGTGACGTTCGCTACGAGGTCGCCGGAGCTGTGGCGCGAGCGACGATCGACCGACCGGAGCGACGGAACGCGATGTCGTTCGGCGTCATGGAGGGGCTGCGCGACGCCGTCGCGGCGGCGAAAGCTGACGACGACGTGCGGGTGCTCGTGCTCACGGGCGCGGGGGAGAAGGCGTTCTGCGCCGGCGCCGACCTCGGGAGTGGCGGGATCGCGGACGGGGCATCGGCCGCGCACGACGGCCGGGGGATGCTCGCCGACCTGTTCCGCGATCTCTGGGGACTCGGGAAGCCGACGATCGCACGAGTCCACGGCTACACGCTGGCGGGCGGCTTCGGTCTCGCGCTGGCGTGCGACTTCGTGGTGGCCGCCGACGACGCGCAATTCGGCACACCTGAGGTGAACATCGGCCTGTGGCCGTACATGATCACCGTGCCGCTCCTGCGGTCGATGCCACCCAAGCGCGTGCTCGAGCTGATGATGACCGGGCGCCGAGTCGACGCTGCCGAAGCCGAGCGCATCGGGTTCGTGACGCGGGTCGTGCCCGTCGCCGAGCTCGACGATGCCGTCGACGAGCTGGCGGCGACGCTGTCCTCGAAGTCGCCTTTGATCCTGCGGTGGGGTCGGGAGAGCTTCTACCGCGTGCTCGACATGGATCCCGATGAGGCGCTCGCCTACCTCCAAGCCATGCTGACGGTGACCAGCGCCTCCGAGGACACGGCCGAGGGCGTCGCCGCCTTCGCCGAGAAGCGCGAGCCGAAATGGAAGGGCCGATGACCACCACCGGGGGCGGCGACGTCCACGACTGGGGACCGCTGGTCGGCGACCTCAAGGCGCGCGCCGCGACCGCGCCCTCGAGATGGGGGGGCCGGATCGGGTCGAGCGCCAGCACTCACTCGGCAAGCTCAGCGTCCGCGAACGCCTCGACCTGCTCCTCGACCCGGGGACGTGGGTCGAGTACGCGCTGCTCGCCGATCACATGGACTCCGGCCTCGGCGACCGGTACCTCGCCGCCGACGGCGCGGTGACCGGGGTCGGCGAGATCGACGGCCGGCCCGTCGCCATCGGCGCCTACGACTTCACGGTGATGGCCGGCTCGATGGGCCAGGTGGGCGAGCACAAGATGGCCCGCCTGCGCGAGCTGTCGATCCGCCAGCGCATCCCGTTCGTGTGGCTGCTCGACTCGGCGGGCGCGCGCATCCAGTCGACGAGCGGCTCGACGTTCGCGGGCGCGGGCGCATTGTTCCGCGAGCAGGTCGCGATGAGCGGCGTGGTGCCGATGGTGGCGGCGATGCTCGGCCACTGCGCCGCGGGCACGGCGTACATCCCCGCGCTGGCCGACTTCGTGCCGATGGTGAAGGGCACCTCGTCGATGGCGCTCGGCGGGCGCCACCTCGTGAAGGCGGCGGTGGGGGAGGACGTCACCGAGGAGGAGATGGGCGGCTCCGCCGTGCACACGAAGATCTCCGGCGTCGCCGACCTCGAGGTCGCCGACGACAAGGAGTGCCTCGAGATCGTCCGCAAGTACCTCTCCTTCTTTCCGTCGCACAACCAGGAGTCGCCGCCGGTGCAGGAGAGCGCCGATCCCGTCGACCGGCGGGTCGAGGAGCTCTACGACATCGTGCCCACCGCGCCCCGGCGGGCGTACGACATGCGCAGGGTGGTCACCGCGGTCGTCGACGACGGCGACGTGCTCTGGATCAAGCCCGAGTGGGCGAAGAACGTCGTGACCGGTCTCGCTCGCGTCGGCGGCCAGCCGGTCGGGATCGTCGGGAGCCAGCCCATGGTGCTGGGGGGCGCGCTCGACGTGAACGCGGCCGACAAGGTGGCGCGCTTCGTGTGGATGTGCGACGCCTTCGGGATCCCGCTCGTGTTCCTGCACGACGTGCCGGGGTTCATCGTCGGCTCGGCGGTCGAGAAGCAGGGCATCATCCGCCACGGCGCGAAGATGCTGTTCGCGGTGTCCGAGGCGACGGTGCCGAAGATCAGTGTGGTGATGCGCAAGAGCTACGGCGCCGGGTACTTCGTGATGAACGGCACCGCCTACGAGGCCGACTTCATCGTGGCGTGGCCGACGGCGGAGATCGCGGTGATGGGCCCCGACGGTGCGGTGAACATCATCCACCGCAAGACGATCGAGGCCGTTCCCGAAGAGGAGCGGACGCAGAAGCGCCTCGAGCTGGCGGAGGAGATCCGCCAGAACATCGATCCGTACATCGCGGCCGGGCACGCGCAGCTCGACGACGTGATCGATCCCGCCGAGACCCGCCACGCGATCTGGCGCGGCCTCCAGGTCTCCCGCGCCAAGCGCGTCGACCGCCCCTGGCGCAAGCACGGCGTCCTCCCCGTCTGACCTAGAGTCCCGCCGATATGGCGGAGATCCGAGCGGAGATCGCGGCGAACGTGTGGCAGGTCGTGACCGAGGAGGGGCAGATGGTCGCCGAGGGCGACGAGATCGTCATCCTCGAGTCCATGAAGATGGAGATCCCCGTCGTGACCGAGATCCCCGGTGTCGTACGCGAGCTCCACGTCGAGCCCGAGCAGGTGGTGCAAGAAGGCGATCTCATCGCCATCATCGACGAGAGCTGACGCTCGCGGCGATCGGCGGCTTTGCCGACCGACGCCGCAAAGCCGGAGCTTGCGACGGCGACAGGAGGGCAATGATTCGGTGGGAGGTCCGCGACCGCGTCGGGATCGCGACCATCGACCGGCCCGAACGCAGGAACGCCCTGAACGCCGACCTGTGCGCGCAGTTGCTCGCTGATCTCGAAGCCGAACCCGACCTGCGATCCGTCGTGATCACCGGCGCCGGCGACAAGGCGTTCTGCGCCGGTGCCGATCTGGTGGTGCGGACGGAGGACGCTTCGGAGCCAGGGGGCGGCGACACGTTCCGGCCCGCGTTCGGTCGGCTCCTCGACGCGATCGTCGACTACCCGGCGCCGGTGCTGGCGGCCGTCAACGGCCCTGCGATCGGCGCCGGCATGCAGCTCGCCGTCGCCTGCGACGTGCGCGTCGCCGCCTTCAGCGCGACGTTCTCCATCCCGGCGGCGCGTCTCGGCGTGTTCCTGAGCCCGGCGAACGTGCAGCGGCTGGCGACGCTCGTCGGTCAGGGCGCGGCCCGCGACCTGCTGCTCGCGGCGCGCACGCTCGCCGCCGACGAAGCCGCCGCCGTCGGGCTCGTGCAACGGCGGGTCCCCGACGCGCTCGAGGCCGCGCTCGAGCTGGCGGCCGAGATCGCCGAGCTCGCGCCGCTGACCGTCCAGGGGCACAAGCGCGCCCTCAACCTCGTTGCCGGGGGAGTGGACGCGACCGCCCGCGACGAGATGCGGGAGCTCGAGGCCCGCGCCTTCGCCAGCCAGGACCTCCGTGAAGGGCTCGCCGCGTTCACCGAAAAACGCGCCCCACGATTCGAAGGGCGTTAGGGGTGCCGGATCCGAGCGCCGACGGTACCGGCGAGGTCCACCGCGCGCGTGTGAGAATCCGGGTCCGGCCGAGGCGCCGAGAAGGGGGTCCGACATGAGCCGCAAGTTCTCGATCCGCCCGGGGGTGACCCTCAAGGGGAGGCAGTTCAAGGGCCTGCGAGGATGGGCAGGGAAGCCGTTCCACCCGGCGCTCACCGACGTCCCGGTTGGCGCCTACGTGCTCGTCGCGGTGTTCGACGTGATCTCTCGAGTAGCCGGCAACGACTCCACGATCGGACGCGACTTCTTCATCTCCGGCACGCACGTGATCATCGCCGGCGCCATCGTGTCGCTCGGCGCCGCTCTGACCGGTTTCTGGGACTGGTGGCGGTCCACCTCGCCCGGGAACCAGGCCCGCCGCACCGCCAACTGGCACATGGCCGTCATGCTGACGGTCACGGGCATCGTCATCGTCGACATCATCATTCGCCTCGCGCAGTGGGGTGACAACGAGGCGACGTCGACGCTCGTGATGATCCTTTCGATCATCATCGGCGGACTCACCGCGTTCGGCGCGACCTACGGCGGCTCCCTCACGTACGACTACGGCTTCAACGTGGAGACGTCGGGGGACCATCCGGTGTGGCACGAGTCGGAGGTCGACGTCTTCCCCGGTCAGAAGTAGCCAGCCGCACGACCAGCCACACCCCTGCCGCCGCCCACACGACGGCGAACGCGGTCACCGTCGCCGTCGTGTAATCGAGGGGCTGCACGGAGGGGTTGTCGGGGACTTGATCGCGCCCGAAGCCGCGCAAAGCGGGGAACACGACGATGAGTAGGACGCCGCTCGTCAGCAGCGCGGCCTGCACCGGGGCGCGGCACCAGCGGGGGAGTGCGCGCGCAACGGCCGCCCCGACGAGGCATGCGAGCGGCGCGAGGACGAAGTCGTCCGCGACGTCCGCGCCGACGAGCCAGCTGCCGACCTCCGCGCCGGCGCCGACGCCCGAGTCGCCCACCAGGCCGATGGCGCCGAACGCCATGAGCCCTGCGCCGACGGGCAGCGCGATCCAGAACGCTCGTCCGTACCGCGGCGGGCTCATCGCACCACCAGCCGGGTCACCCACTTCGTCTGCATGACGCCGGGCCGGTTGGGGCCGATGAGGCGGAGCGGATACCCGTGGTCGATGCCGAGCGGCTCGCCGTTCACTTCGAGGGCGAGCAGCGTGTCGGGATCGTGGGCGTGCCAGCGGTTGAGGTCCGAGAATCGGTACGCGCGGCGTCGTTGGAGCGAGTGCACCCGCACCTCGGCGGCCGAGTCGGCTCCGGCGTGATCGAGGAGATCGCGGACGCGCACGCCCCGCCAGCGCTGCGTCGTGCTCCATCCCTCGACGCACGAGATGGGAAGCGTCGCCTCGTGCTGCGGCATCGCCAGCAGCTCGTCCCGCGTGAAGACGAGCTTCCGACCCACCTTGCCCTCGACGCGCAGGCGGTACTCCGCGCTCCGCGCCGAGTCGACAACGCCGGCGGTGGCGGCGGTGCGGTTCACCGGGAAGCCCTGCGGCCCGGTGTCGGGGCGGCGCGGCGCGAGCAACGCGAGCTTGCGCAGCGGCGAGACGGTCTGGCCGACCGTGAACACGGTGACGGCACCGGCGGCGGCGAAGACCGACGCGAGGAACGTGCGGCGGTCGAAGGCGCTCTCGCGCTGCCGATGCGTCTCCGAGGGTCGCTGAGCGACGCTGAGGGACGCATCAGGGACG
>CAWIJM010000028.1:0-17234 GCA_963836445.1 uncultured Actinomycetes bacterium | reverse complement strand
CCCGTGGAGGCGACGCGACGGTCCGGGCGCGTGACGTGGCGGATCGTGGCCGTGCTGATCGGCGGGCTCGCCTACTCCTGGATCGCTGTCCGGCTTGCGGCCGTTCACGCATCCGGAGGCGGTGGCGGTCGCCATTCCCCTCGTCGTCGCGGGCATCGCGGCGCTCGCGTGCGGGTCGACGCCGGGATGCGACCCGTCGCGGCACTTGGGTCTGGGGAGCATTGTTCGTGGCGCTTGTTGGGTGGGAGCTCGTCTCGTACCGGTTGTCACCGCGCGTCGATCACCCGACGCTTAGCTCGATCGCCGATTGGACGATGAGCACCCACCCCGGTCGGTTCGGGATGTTCGCCGCGTGGCTGGCCGTGGGCTACTGGCTCTTCCGCCGATGAGCTCGAGCACGTTCGGCTACACGGTCTACGCGGTGATCGGCGCGGTGGCGGTCCTGTGGGGCGTCTTCACGCATGCGCATCGCGACCGTTACGCCACGTTGGACGCCGTCGTGACGCGCCTGATGCGCCACCCGGTGGCGCGCTGGGCCGTGTGGGCACTCTGGGCGTTCATCGGCTGGCACCTGTTCGTGCGCGGCTCGGGCGCGTTCGAGTAATGGTCCATCACCCGTCGCGTCGCGGCTTCGATCCCCGTCCGTTGCGGTTCGAGCAGGGGGTGATCGCGCTCGCCCTCCTCATCGGCTTCGTGTTCCAGGCCGAGCTCTTGATCCCGGTGGTCACGGTGGTGCTGGCGGTGAGCGGCGCCGTCGGGCCGCGGCGGGTGCCGCTGCCCCGGTTGTTCTCGGCCGTGGCGAGCGACCGGCTCGAGCCCCCCGACGCGTTCGTCGACCGTCAGACGGTGCGGCTGTCGGTGCTGGTCCAGACGGCCGCGCTCCTCGTCGCGTCGGGCTCGTCTTCCTCGGCCTCGGCTTCCTCGGGTGGATCATCGCCCTGGCCGTCGTCGCGACCGTGGCCTACGACGCCGCCACCGGCGGCTGGATCGAGGCCGAGCTCTACTGGCGGATCGCCCGCCGGCGGCGGCCGTAGCCGAGGGCCAAGAAGAGATAGACGGCGGTCATCGCCAGACCGACGACGCACGCCAGCAGCACGCGCGTGTCGTCGGTCGTCTCCGCTGTGCCCGTTGCGATCACGGCCAACGCCAACAGCCAGCCGTTGCTGACGATCGTGCGCACGGAGACGGGCTGATCGGTCGTCGCCATGCCGAAGCATGGGCACGGCGGAGGCTCGTCGCGCGCGAGGTTTGCGATGACTGCCCCCGTGAACAACGAGAGGAGCGCGATTGCGGCGAACGCGGGAACGGTGACTCACGGAAAACGGCCAACGACACCGCGATCGCGAGCTCGGCCGTGGGCACCAGGACCGCCGCCGCCGCCGCGAGCGAGCCGGGGATCCCGAACGCCTCCATCTGCGCCGGCAGCGACCTCAGTGCGCGCAGCTTGAAGAACGCGGACCCGGAGAGCGCCAGGATGAGCGCCAGACGCGCCGCGAGGACGAGTGTCCCCACTCAGCTGTCGAAGTGGCCGTAGCCGCCCCGGTAGAAGATGAGCGGTCCCGTCGTCGCCGAGGACCCCGAGCTCCTGCACCAGGCCGACGACGATGAGGTGGTCGCCGGCGTCGTGCTGGTCCCGGATCGTGCAGTCGATGTAGGCGAGCGCGTCGTGCAGGATCGGCGAGCCGCCCGCCGACGGTCGCCACCCGATGCGGCTGAACCGGTCGGCGCCCTTGGTCGCGAACACGCGGCACACATCCTCCTGGTGCTCGTTGAGGATGTTGACCGTGAACTTGCCGGCGGCCTCGATCTTCGGCAACGTCGACGAGTCCTTCGACGCGCAGAACAGCACCAGCGGCGGATCGAGCGACACCGACGAGAACGAGTTCGCCGAGACGCCGATGGGCTCGTTCCCGTCCATCGCAGTGATGATCGTGACGCCGGTCGCGAAGTGGCCGAGGACCGTCCGGTAGGACGGCTCGTCCGGCGGCATGAGCGTCTCGGCGCTCTCCGATTCGCTCACCGCACGAGAGCGGGTTGCAGCTCGACGACCATGCCTTCGCGAGCTGCGAGCACCTCGAGGTTCCCCGCCACGCGCTCGGCGAGCGCGCCGGCGTAGAGGTGCATGAGGTCGACGCTGTCGTCGGAGTGGGACGGACAGTGGTGGAACAGCACCAGCTGCCTCGCCCCGGCCTCACGCGGCGACCTGGACCGCATAGTCGACCGTCGAATGGCCGAAGTGGCGCTTCTCCTCGAACTCCTCGCACGTGTGCTGCGCGTCGTGGATCAACATGTCGACCCCGTCGGCGAGGTCGAGCACGTCAGCCGGGACGAAGTCGTCCGGGTCGTCGGAGCAGCCGGGCCCGTGGTCGGACACGTAGGCGACCGAGTGGCCCTCGAGGTCGACCCGGAACCCGACCGTCGGGCTCGTGTGACGCACCCAGCGCGAACGCACCTTGGCGCCGTTGATCGCGAAGTCGTCGTCCCCGGCGCCGTGGAACCGGACGGTCCCGTGCAGCTCGTCGGGTGTGATCGGGAAGTAGGGCTGCTGCATCACGCCTCTGAACACGGCGTCCAGCGGTCCCGCCTCCTGCGCCGGGCCGTACACGTCGAGCACGGCGTCGGGCTCCGAGATCGGACCGAAGAACGGCAAGCCCTGGATGTGGTCCCAGTGGAGATGGCTCAGCAGGACGGTCCCGTGGAAGGGGCCGTCGGCGGCCAGCGTCTGCCCGCACGGCCGCAGGCCTGTGCCCATGTCGAAGATGATCGGGTCGTGGCCGTCGGCCTCGAGCGAGACGCACGACGTGTTCCCGCCGTACCGCTCGTACTGGTCGCCGGCGCACGGCGTCGATCCACGGACACCATGGAACGAGAGCTTGATCCCCCCGCGCACCCTTGGAGGATACCGACTGGAGGGCCGCTGAGAAACACGCGCCTTCGCAGGTGAGCGGGTCAATGGCTCTCCCGGCCGCCGGTCAGCTGAGGACCCGCTTCTTGAACCCGTTGATCCCCAAGTAGAGGAAGAGGGCCGCGAAGCCCGCGAGCGCCAGTACACCACCGCGAGCGACATGTGGTCGGCCGTAGTGAAGGCGCGCGCGGAACCCCTCGCTCATGTAGACGAGCGGGTTGACGAGCACCAGCGACTGCAGCCAGGAGAACCCGCAGACTTGATCGGCCCCAGTGCGGTCCAGGAGTAGTAGACGCAGCCGAGGAACGTGATCGGGATGATGATGACGCCGAACATCATCGGCACGGTGCGGGGCTGGAACCGGGTCCCGAACGTGAGCCCGAGCGCCGACGCCGTGATGCACGCCAACGGCACCAGCGTGAGCACCACGGGCCAGTTGAACCTCGAGGTGCACGTCGTTCGCGGGCACGACCGCCGCGATCGGGAAGACGATGAGCGCCGCGATCAGCCCCTGGATCGCGCCCGAGGTCACCTTTCCCAGCGCGACCAGCGACACCGGGAGCGGCGCCAGCACGCGGTCCTCGATCTCCTTCGTGTAGCCGAACTCCTGCACCATCGGCAGTGCGACGGACTGGATGCCCTGGAAGAGGATCGTGATACCGACGACACCGGCGACGAGGAGAGTCGCGAACGCCGACTCCGCCGCCGGTCCGGTGCCGCCGCCGACGCCCTGACCGATCTTCGGGAACACGTACGTGAAGACGAACACGAGCAGGAACGGCTGCAGCAGCGTCCGAGGGAGGAACTCGTCGAGCTTCTTGCGCAGCACGGTGAGATCGCGCAGGAGGAGCGCCTTGAACGCGACCCAGCTGGCCGTGACCGCGCTGCGGCGGGCGGTGGTGAGGCCGCCGGCGGCGGCTTCGGCGGTCCTGGGGGTAGCGGTGGTGGCCATCAGTCGCGCAGCTCCTTCCCGGTGAGGTTGATGAACACGGTCTCGAGGGTCGGCTCGGCGAGCGAGAGGTCCGTCACGGTGAAACCACCCTGCTCGGCGGCCGTGACCACGGCCGGCAGCACACCCTTCGATCCGGTGGCGAGGAGCTGCACGGCGCCGTCGACACGCTTGGCGTTCGTCACGCCGGGCACCCGTGCCTCCAGCAGATCGGCGAGCTCGTCGAGGTGGCCGTCGGCGGAGACCGTGACGATGGTGTCGGCGCCCACGCCCCCCTTGAGGGCGCCGGGCGTGTCGAGGGCGAGGATGCGACCGTGGTCCATGATCGCAACCCGGTCGCAGAGCTGGTCCGCCTCCTCCATGTAGTGCGTGGTGAGGAGGATGGTCTGTCCCTCCGCGTGCAGCTCGTGGAGGATCTGCCACAGCGCGATGCGGCTCTGCGGGTCGAGACCTGCGGTGGGCTCGTCGAGGAACAGGATGGCGGGTCGGTGCATCACCGCGCGTGCGACCATCAGCCGCTGCGCCATTCCGCCCGACAGCTCGAGCACCTCCGCGGAGGCGCGATCGGCGAGCCAGAACTTCTCGAGCAGCCTGCTCGCTTCCGTCTTCGCGTCCCCGGCGCTCATGCCGAAGAAGCGTCCGTGGAAGTACAAGTTCTCCTCCACGCTGAGCGACCGGTCGAGCGTGTTCGTCTGGGGAACGACCCCGATCGCCTGCTTGGCCAGCGCCGGGTGCGCGATCACGTCGACGCCGCCGACGACGGCGCTGCCTTCGGTCGGGATGACCATCGAGGTGAGCATCCCGACGGTGGTCGTCTTGCCGGCGCCGTTCGGGCCCGAGCAGGCCGAAGATCTCGCCTCGGCGCAGCGACAGGTCGAGATCGTCGACGGCCTTCACACCGCCGGGGAAGACCTTGGTGAGGCCCTCGGTGCGGATGACCTCGTCGGTGTCAGCGGCTGTCAGCGACATGGACGCTGCTCCTCTCCGGTTCTGACGCGCCGTCACCGGCCGCGACGTATGCATGCAGCTTCTCGAGCGCCCCGTACAGCACGTCGAGCTCGCGCGGGGTCAGCCGCGCGCAGCTCGGCGTCCGCTGCGCTCATCACAACCGCGAGTTGCTGGAACCGTCGCTTTCCCGCCGCGGTCATGGTGACTCGCACCACGCGTCGATCGCGGTCGTCGCGACGGCGGGCAACCAGCCCGGCACCCTCCAGGCGATCGAGGTGCCGGATGACGGTCGGCGGCTCGATGCCCATCCAGCCCGCCAATTCGCGCTGGCTGACCCCGTCGGCGGCTTCGGGCCGCTGCAGCGACTTGAGCACGATCCAATCGGTGATGCTCGCTTCGTGGGGCGCCAGCGCGCGATCGACCCACTCGTGCACGACCTTGTGCGTGATGGCGAGGCGCCGGCCCAGGAACTCGTCGTACTTCGACTTGCTCATGACCCGAGAAACGTTAGAGCCCTAATCATTAGGGTGCAACCGGTCGGGCGGGCCTAGGCTGCCGGCCCATGCCGACCGGGCCGCGTCACCGCCAACGGGATCGACTTCGCCTACCTCGAGGAGGGGCCGGCGGACGGGCCGCTGGCGCTGTGCCTCCACGGATTCCCCGACCACGCCCGGACCTACGAGGCGCTGCTCGGCGACCTGGCCGAAGAGGGCTTCCACGCGGTGGCGCCGTGGATGCGCGGCTACCACCCCACCGGCCTCGCACCCGACGGCAACTACCAGGTGGCGTCCCTGGCGCTCGACGCCATCGCGCTCGCCGACGAGCTGGCGGGCGACGGGCCGGCGGTGCTCGTCGGTCACGACTGGGGCGCGATGGCGGCCTACACCGCCGTCGCCCACGCACCGCAGCGGTTCGGTCGCCTCGCCGACATGGCCGTGCCGCACGCCGGCGCGCTCGGTCAGCACATCTTCGACCCCGCGCAGCTGAAGCGCTCGTGGTACCAGTTCTTCTTCCAGCTCCCGGTGGCCGACGCCGTCGTGACGATGAACGACTTCGCGATCATCGACAAGTTGTGGCGCGACTGGTCACCCGGCTACGAGCCCGAGCCCGACTTCATGGCCGACCTGAAGAAGACGTTGGCGGCGCCGGGGACGTTGCCGGCCGCGCTCGACTACTACCGGTACGTGTACGGCTCGAAGGACCCCGACCCCGCGCTGGCGGACGTGCAGTCGGCCTACCTGCAGCCGACGCCGGTCCCGACCTTGTACCTCCACGGGGTCGACGACGGCGTGATGGGCGCCGAGATCGTGGTCGAGGACGAGCTCCGGCCGCACTTCCCCGCCGGCCTCGAGCTGGTGATGGTGCCCGGCACCGGGCATTTCCTCCATCTCGAGGAGCCCGACGTCGTCAACCACCGCATCGTCACGTTTTTGGCTTCCTGATCGTCGTCGCAAGAGCCGGCGCGGCTTCCTAGCGCGCGCGACAGCCGGGCGGGCCGATGTAGCGGTCCCACAGCACGCGCACCGTGTCGGCCTGATCGGCGAACGCGACGACGAGCTCGTCCCGCAGCTCCGCCGGGGTGATGACCCCGAAGGCGTGACGGGCGACGACGCCCCGCAGCGCGGCGACGGTCCCATCGGCGCCCGACGACGCCCGCGAGCGCGAAGTAGAAGCCGGGCGCCTGCTCGTAGATGAGCGCGCCGTACTCACTGGCCGATGCGAACGCGGTCGTCGGGCGGTCGGCGCACTGGGACGGGCGCGGGATCGGGGCGCCGCCGGCGGGCCCGGGATCCCCGAGCGATGCGCACTCGGCGCCTCCACCCCGCCGGTTCGCGCCCGAGGCGAGGCACATCGAGTACTGCGCCAGCGGCTCGTCGACCACCGGGGCGCGGATGGAGTCGTTGCCGACGAGCGCATGCCACCACTGGTGCGCGAGCTCGTGATCCAGTGTCAGCGCGGCGCCACCCGGCCCGTCCTGGAGGCCGTCGATCCACACCGCGCCGGGCCACTCCATGCCACCGGCGTCGGGGCCGAGCGATACCGCGACGACGTCGATCTCCGACCACGGGTACGGCCCGTAACGGTCGGCGAGCACCTGGAGGTCGGCGGCGGCGGCGCGAGCGGTGCCGTCGACGTCGATCGCCGCGGGGCCGGTGACACGAACGGTGACGTCCCCGGCGCGGGTCTCGCCGCGGTGCAGGTTGCGACCGACGGCGAGGGACAAGTCACGGACTCCGACGGCCGACTCGGTCACGGTCGTCTTCCCGTTCGACTTGCGGCGGTCGGTGGTGACGCCGCCGCTCATGATGTCGTACCCGGTCGGCACGCGCACCCGGGCGGTGATGGCGCCGGCGGCGAAATTGCCGATGTCGCCGAACCCGGACAGCGCGGGATCGGTGTCGGCGCCGGGCGGCAGCCAGACCGGGAACCAGTGGCCGTACTGGCTGACTTCGGCACGCCGAGAGAGCAGGGCGATGGTCGCCTGCGTGAGCGGACGGCCGTGCGTCGTCCCTGCGCGCGGCACGCGGTACGAGAACCGCATGCCGACGACCACCTCTCTCGCCGTTCCGCGGCACCGGCACCGTCAGGAGCGTCTGATCGCGTCCGGCACGCGCCGTCTTCCCGTCGACCGTGACGCTTCCGACACTGAGGCCCGTGTGCAACGCGGGAAGCCCGGCGAGCACGCGGAACGGCACGCTCCCCGCATCGGGCCGGGGCACCTCGGCGCGCATGCGACCGTCGATGTGCCCAGTCGCGGGATCGATGGTGGCGCTCAGCGCGTAGCGCGGCGCGTCGGTGAGCGCAGCCTGCTCGAGAAACGCGCGCCCGCCGGGTGACAACGACGGCGACGCCGGGTCGACCGTCGGCATGGACGGCAGCGCGGGCACGTCCGAGGACTTCGCAGGCAACGCGCCCGGGGCGGGAACCGGCGTGATCGCGAGGAAGATGGCTGCCGCGAGCACGATGCGCGCACCGCGCCGGCGGCAATCCCGGCCCATCGGTCGAGTCTCGCAGACGCCCCGTCCCCGAAGGGGTCAGCTCAGGAAGTCTGCGCCTCGGGTCCCGCGGCGCGGGCCTCGTCGACGTGAGCCAGCGCGTCGCGCAGCTGCTTGATCCAGTCGCCCTCGTGCTCGCGCACGAGCTGCACGCACCACGCGAGCGCCTCGCTGCGGCTGCGGGCGACGTTGGCCTCGACGAGCGTGTCGAGCACCGCCCGCTCCCTCATCCGCAGTCGGGTCATGACCGGGATGCTGAGGGTCGTGAACACGACGCGCTCGCCACCGCACTCGGCGCCCCACGCCACCTTGCGACCGAACTTGTCCTCGGCGGCCTCGGCGATGCGGATGCGCTGCTGGCGGGTCTCCTCGCGGAAGGACTCGATCCGGGCCTGCCGGGCCGCGGCCCGGGTCTCGGCGTCGGCCCCGGGAGCCTCGGGCTCCGGAAGGGAACCGAGGACGAGGATCTCGTCCCGGTCGTAGGTGATCTCGGGGGGTCCGCCGAACCAGCCGTCGGGTAGCCGGCCCACGAACCAGCCCTGGGTGGTCTTGGAGACTGGTTTCATGATTACAAGATTACACCAACTGCTCGGTGATGCGAGCCGCCACCGCCGCCATCTCGCCGTCGCTCGCATATCTCGTGCGGGGCCAGAAGAAGCCCCGGAGGCCGTCCTTCCGGCGCCGGGGCACGACGTGCACGTGCAGGTGGGGGACGCTCTGGCTCACGACGTTGTTCTCGGCCACGAAGCTCCCCTCCGCCTCCATCGCCGTGCGGACGGCGGCCTCCACCCGCTGGACCTGGAGGAAGAACGGCCCCACCCGGTCGGCGCGGGAGGTCGGCGAGGGTCTCGATGTGCCCCCGGGGCAGCACGAGCGTGTGGCCGGGAAAGAGCGGCCGGTGGTCGAGGAACGCCACGACCTCGTCGGTGTCGAGCACGAAGTGAGCGGGGACCTCCCCCGCGATGATCTGGCAGAACTTGCAGCCGGGCGTCACTCCGCCGACGTGTAGGGACGCTCACGGGGCTTGGCCACCTCGCGCTTCGGCACCATCACCTTGCGCCGGAAGTAGCAGACCTCTTCGCCCCGTTGGTTGAACCCGCGCGTCTCGACCGCGACGATGCCGCGGTCGGGCTTGCTGCCGGACTCCTTCTTGTCCAGGACCGCCGTCTCGGCGTAGATCGTGTCGCCGTGGAACGTCGGCATCTTGTGCTTGAGCTCCTCGACCTCGAGGTTGGCGATGGCGACGCCGCTCACGTCGGGCACGCTCATCCCGAGCACGAGCGAGTACACGAGATTGCCCACCACGACGTTCTTGCCGAACTGGGTCTGTGTCTCGGCGAACCACGCGTCCGTGTGCAACGGATGGTGGTTCATCGTGATCATGCAGAAGAGGTGGTCGTCGTACTCGGTGATGGTCTTGCCCGGCCAGTGCTTGTACACGTCACCGGGCTCGAAGTCCTCGAAGTACCGACCGAAGGGCCGTTCGTGCACCGTCATGACGGGAGAGCTTACGATCCCGTCCGCCCCGTCGGAGAGAAGAGGAGCGCACAGATGCCCAAGGTCTCGTTGCTCGCCAAGGTCACGGCGAAGGAAGGAAAGGGCGACGACCTCGTCGCCGCGTTCGAGCCGCTCATCGAGCAGGTCCGCAAGGAGCCCGGCACGCTGCTGTACGTCATGAACCGGTCCAAGAACGACCCCGACGTGTTTTGGTTCATGGAGCTCTACGCCGACGACGACGCGTTCGCCGCCCACGGCTCCAGCGAGGCGATGGCTGCGGCCACCCCGGCACTGGGAGCGGCGATTGCCGAATCCGAGTTGTCGTGGGCGAGCCCGTCCTCGCCATGGACCTGCCGGGCTGACGTCTCGCCGTCGCGCCACAGCGACGGGTACAGCACCATCTGGGTGCAGCGCTGGAGCGCGATGGTGCGGCCGGTCCCCTCGTTCGTCACGGTGACGTCCCAGACGTGCGTCGTGCGGCCGACGTGCGCCGGGACGGCCACGCCGACAACCACCTCACCCGGCCGCGCGCTCCCGAGGAAGTTCGTCTTGAGCTCGACGGTCGTGAACGTCGCGCCCTCGGGGAGGTTGGCGCCGGTCCCTGCCGCGCACAACGCGTCGGCCAGCCCGACGATCACGGGCGCCCAGAGGTAACCGGTTCCCGCGATCAGCTCGTCCGTCGTCTCGAGCCGGCCCCGAATTCGGGTGCGCTCCACTTCGAGCATCTCGAGCCCGATCATCGACGGAAAGCGCCCCCAGCCGGGCTCTTCGTTGAACCGCCGAACCGCGTCCGGCCCGGTCCGCTCGTCCACCGCGTTCAGATCCGGTGGCGCTCGAGCAGCCCGCGGGCGATCACGAGACGCTGGATCTCGTTCGTACCCTCGCCGATGATCATCAGCGGCGCGTCGCGGTAGTAGCGCTCGACGGGAAGCTCGGTCGTGTAGCCGACGCCACCGTGGATGCGCATCGACTCGGTCGCGATCTCGAAGGCCGCCTCGCTCGCGAACAGCTTCGCCATGCCGGCTTCGACGTCGGTCCGCTCGCCCGCCTCCTTGCGGGCGGCGGCGTCCTCCGTCATGAGGCGAGCCGCATGGAGCTGGGTCCCCATGTCGGCGAGCTTCATCTGGATGGCCTGGTGCTGTGCGATCGGCTTGCCGAAGGTCTCGCGCTGCTGTGCGTACGCGACCGCGGCCTCGAAGGCGGCCCGGGCGACGCCCACTGCGCGCGCGGCGATGTTGATGCGACCCACCTCGAGCGCCGAGAGGATGAAGTGCTGTCCCCGCCCCAGGCCCTCGTCGCCACCGAGGACGCTGTCGGCGTCGACGCGATGATCGTCGTAGGTCATCTCGACCGTCTCGATGCCCTTGTAGCCGAGCTTCCCGATGTTGCGACTCACCGTGATGCCCCCGAACCGCTCGGCGTCGGGCTCCTTCTCGACCATGAAGCAGGTGATGCCCTCGTCGGTGCGGGCCGCCAGCGCGACGAGGCCGGCGCGCTGACCGTTCGTGACCCACGTCTTCGTGCCCGTGATCACGTACTCGTCGCCGTCCCGCACGGCCCTGCAGGTGATCGCGCTCGTGTCGCTGCCGGCGTCGGGCTCCGAGAGCGAGAGGCCGCCCCGGATCTCGCCGCCGGCGAGCCGCGGGAGCCAGCGCTTCCGCTGCTCGTCGGTGCCGCTGGCGCTTCAGCAGGTTCGCCGCCATCACGTGCGTGTTGAGCACACCCGACAGCGACATCCATCCCGCCGCCAGCTCCTCGATCACACCGCAGTACGTCGGGAGATCGAGGCCGAGCCCGCCGTGCTCCTCGGGAATCGTCACGCCGAACAGCCCGAGGTCGCGCATCCCGTCGACGATCGCGGCCGGGTACTCGTCGGCGTGCTCGAGATCGGACGCGACCGGCATCACCTCACGCTCGACGAAGCGCCGCACCGTGCCGAGGAGCTCGGCGCGCACCTCCGGATCGGTCACCACGGCTCCCCCCTTTGTCGCCGTCGCAAGCTCCGGCTTTGCGAGAGGGTCGGCAAAGCCGCCGCTCCGGGAGCCTAGGCGTCGTTCCCCAGAGTCTCGGCGAGCTCGGAACGACCGCTGACGCCGAGCTTCTCGTAGGCGCGCTGGAGGTGATTCTCGACCGTGCGCGTCGACACGACGATGGTCTCGGCGATCTCGCGACTGGTCAGGCCGCGCGCAGCGAGCGTCGCCACCTCCCGCTCGCGCTTCGTGAGCGCGACGGGCTGCGGGGCGGTCTCGAGGGCGGGGCTGCGCGCGCCTTCGCAGCGTTCGGTGAGCGCACAGGCGCGCTGCGCCGCCGACGAGGCCCGGCGCCGGAGCCCGTCGCGGCCGTACAGCGTCGACGCCTGCGTGGCGGACTCGGCCGCGTACAGCCAGCCGCCGATCCCCTCGAACGCCTCCGACACTTCGTCGAGCCCGGGCGCGTCGCTCTTGGCGAGTGCGGTCGCGTGCGCGAGCCGCGCCGGCATGAGCCGGCCGTCCACGTGCCCGGCGATCCGCTCGAGATGTTCGGCTGCCTCGGCTGGCTCGCCCAGACGGGCCAGGTCGTGGAACGCGCCCGCCGCCAGCGCGAACTGGCCGCCCGCGACGCCGGCGTCGGCGGCGGCGCGCAGCATCTCGAGGGCACGCCCTTGCGCGCCGCGCAGCCACGTGTACCAAGCGCGGCCGCGCTCGATGTCGACGTCCATCATGCGAATCGGCGTCGGGGGCTCGGCGTCGAGGTCCTCGAGCGCGGCTTCGGCGGCGTCGAGGTCGCCGCTCAGCGCCAGCGCGTGCGCGAGTCCGCCGAACCCCCAGCGCGCGCTGGCGTGCGCGAGCTCGCCCCAGAGGACAGCGGCCTCCCGGAGCCACCGGGCGGCGGTGTCCACGCAGCCCTGGAGCAGGCAGGTGCGGCCGAGCATGACGGTGAACCATCCCTGCCCTTCGAGCACCTGCGATTCGACCGCGCCGTCGTAGCCGGCCTGGGCGGTCGCTTCCGCCTCTGCGAGCCGCCCCGCCTCCGTGAGCGCTAGCGCCCGCGCCACCAGGTACACGCCGGGGCCGGCCATCTGCACCTGGTTTCCGAGCTCGATGCGCAGCTCGAAGGCACGGTCCGCGACCCGGATGGCGTCCTCCGTGCGGCCCGCCAGCGCCGAGCGCGGTGCCGACCGCGAGTGCCGCCTTCACGACGACGCGGCCGGGGTACCGCGTCTCGTCGACGAGCGGCTCGCCCAATGCGAGCGCCTCGCTCATGTCCGCCGCGAACACGGCGTGGATGGCACGCTGAGCGGTGAGCTCGGCGCGCAGGTTCGGGTCCTTGATCGCGCGCTCGGCCGCGATCGTCACCTCTTCCGCATCGGCAGTCCGTCCGAGCCCTGGAACAGGTTCGCCACCCGCGCCTCGGCGACCCGCGCACGGACCTCGTCGGTGTGCGCTTCGGCTTCGACGACGCGCAGGACCTCCTCCGCCGCTTCGTGCTCGCCGAGTGTGTCGAGCATCACGCCCAGCAGATGGCCAGCCTCCACGCCCGCGCCCGCGTCCCACGCGGCGCGGGCGAGCCGGCGCGCCAGCGGGAAGTCGAACGAGAAGCCCGCCTGCTGCGCCGCGATCATCAGGAGGTCGGCGTGCTCCGTGTCGCCACTCTCGAGCCGCCACACGGCGACCCGCAGCGCATCCTCGGCCGACAGCTCGCCGTCGTCCGCCATCGAGTCGGCGAGCAGGCGGCAGATCCGCTCGTAGCGGCCGGTTGTCAGGTCGGCTCGCAGCACCTCGCCGTACAGCGGATGGGCCATGCGCACCTGCCGGGTGTTGCCTTCGGCTTCTATGTCGACGAGGGCGCGCGCTTCGAGGCGCTCGATGCACGCGCGGTCGGCGAGCGCGCCGATGGTCTCGAGGGCGATGGGCTCGCCGACGCTCACGACCTCGAGCGCGTCGCGCTCGGCGTCGTCGAGGGTGCCGAGGCGCATGCCGACCAACTCGGTGAGGCGAGGCGACGCCGCCAGCGACCCCTGCAACCGGAAGATCCCCCGCACGTCGGTGAGCGACCCGGAGGCGACCGCCGAGATGATCAGCTCGCGCAGGAAGAGCGCGTTGCCTTCGCTCGTCGTGCGCAACGCGTGGACGGTGGTGCCGTCGACCGGGCCGCCCAGCACGTCCGCTGCGAGCATGGCGATGTCGGCCACCGTCAGCGGCGACACCTCGATCCGCTGGAGCAGCTCGTCCTTCCAGAGCATGACGACGGACTCGGGGGCCGGCTCGCCCGTGCGCAGCGTCACCACGGGGAACACGCGGCCGTGCATGACGAGATGCAGCAGGAGCGCCGCCGACGGGTCGTCGAGGTCGTGGGCGTCGTCGACGACGAGCAGCAAGGGCCGGCCCTCGGGGTCGTCGATGATGGCCTCGGCGAAGTAGCGCAGCAGGTCGCCGCGGCTCTCGGACTCCCGGCTCGTCGCCGGGGGCAGCAACGCCGCGAACGCGCCGTACGGGATGGTCGCCGAGCTCCGGTTGGCCCGGACGTGGGCGGTGCGGTAGCCGCGCTCGGCCGCGAACCCCAGGCATTCGAAGGCGAGCCGGGTCTTGCCGACGCCGGCCGGGCCCGCGAACAGGACGCCGCCCGCTCCGGTGTCCATGGCCGCCGCCACCTGCGTGAGCTCGGTGACCCGCCCGACCAACGGCCACGTCGCGGTGTTCACCTTTTCGTGCCTCCCTGCCGGAATCACCGCCGCAGTCTCGCACGACTCCGCGGCGGCGGCGGCTTTGCCGACCGTCGCCGCAAAGCCGGAGCTTGCGACGGCGACGAAGGGAGCCGGGGAATCCCCAGGTACGCCGGTAGGTTTGACCACAAGATGATGTACGGGGCATTGCGCGGTTTCCGAAACGATCCTGAAGAGCTTGCAGGCAAGCACCTCGAATGGGCGCTCCTACGCCGCGTTTTCCGCCTCGCCCGGCCGTACCGCTGGCTGCTCGCCGGGTTCCTCCTCACCGCGGTTGCGGCGTCGATCACGACCGTGATTCCGCCGCTGCTGTTCCGCTCACTCCTCGACACGGCCGTGCCCGACAAGAACCGAGCCCTCGTGGCCTGGCTGGCGGCGGGAGCGGTGGTCCTGGCCATCGCCAACGCTCTGCTGAGCCTCTGGCAGCGGTGGTACTCGGCCCGCATCGGCGAGGGTCTGATCTACACGATGCGGGTGAGGTTGTTCGACCACATCCAGCGCATGCCGGTGTCGTTCTTCACGAGGACCCAGACGGGCGCCCTCATGTCCCGCATGAACAACGACGTGATCGGTGCCCAGCAGGCCATCACCAACACTCTCGGCACGGTCGTCGGGAACGTCATCACGCTCGCGGTCACGCTCACCGTGATGCTCGGGCTCGAGTGGCGGCTGACGATCCTCACCCTGATCGTGCTGCCCGCGTTCATCCTCCCGGCCCGCCGCATCGGAAGGCGGCTCCAGCGCATCACCCGCGAGGGCATGCAACTGAACGCGTCGATGAACAACACGATCGCCGAGCGCTTCAACGTCGCCGGCGCCCTCGTCGTCAAGCTGTTCGGCAAGCACGACCACGAACGAGACCAGTTCGAGGGCCGCGCCGACCGCGTACGCGACATCGGCGTCGCAACCGCTATGTACTCACGAGTGCTGTTCGTCGCGCTCGGACTCGTCGCCGCCGTCGGCACGGCTGTCGTCTATCTCGTGGGTGGCAACCTCGTGATCTCCGGCGCGCTCTCGATCGGGACGGTCGCCGCCTTCGTGATCTACGTGACACAGATCTACCAGCCGCTTACACAGCTCACGAACGCCCGCGTCGATGTGCTGACCGCGCTCGTGTCGTTCGAGCGCGTGTTCGAGGTGCTCGACTTCGAGCCGCTCGTTGCCGATCGCCCCGGCGCGGTCGATCTCGTCGCGCCCAAAGGTCACGTCGAGCTCGACCACGTGTGGTTCCGGCATCCGCCCGGCGCCGTCACGTCGCTGCCGTCCCTGGAGGAGGGAGTCGTCGTCGACGGCGAGGAGGAAAGCGGATGGATCCTGCGCGACGTCAGCCTCACCGTCGAGCCCGGCGAGCTGATCGCGCTGGTGGGGCCGTCCGGCGCGGGCAAGACGACGACCGCGCTGCTCGTCCCGAGAATCGCAGACGTCAGCGAGGGCAGTGTGCTCGTGGACGGGCACGACGTGCGCGATCTCACGCTCGATTCATTGCGAGACAGCGTCGGATTTGTCATGCAGGACCCGCATCTGTTCCACGACACGATCAGCAACAACCTGCGCTACGCGCGCCAGGACGCCACCGACGACGAGATCGTCGCCGCATGCAAGGCGGCGAGGATCAACGACCTCATCGTGAGCCTTCCCGAGGGCTACGGCACACTCGTCGGCGAGCGCGGGTACCGCATGTCGGGCGGCGAGAAGCAGCGACTCGCGATCGCCAGGATGCTGTTGAAGGACCCCGCGATCGTCATCCTCGACGAGGCGACGTCCCACCTCGACTCCGAATCGGAGCTCGCGATCCAACGCGCCCTCGCCGACGCGCTGCAAGGACGCACCGCATTGGTGATCGCGCACCGGCTGTCGACGATCGTGAATGCCGATCGGATCCTCGTGATGGACGACGGCCGCATCATCGAGCAGGGCCGGCATGCGGAGCTGTTGCGAGCGCGCGGGCTGTACGCCGACCTGTACCGCACGCAACTGGATCGGGCGGCCGAACCGGCGTAGGCCAAAGACATCGCGGCGGCGCTTGCCGCCGCTACGCTCGCTCGGGCTTCCTCGATCGGAATTCGCTGATCCATGCCGCCCGACGACGACACCACCGCGATCGCGTCCCGCCGGGAGCAGCGGGCCCGCCGGCGGCGTATCTGGCAACGGAGCCTCATCGCGGGTCTCGCGGTCGCGCTGCTCGCCGCCGGCACCGCGTTCGCGGTGACGGATCCGTTGCGCAGCGACGACGGTGACTCCCGTGCCTCGGTGGCGCGATCGAGCCCGGGTACGAGCGTCGCCACCTCGGACGCCGCGGCAGTGCAGACGTGTCCGCGCCCCTGAACCCCGATGATCCGTTGCGGCTCTGGGTCGGGGGCGACTCGCTGGTCGGATCGCTGGGCCCGTCGCTCGGCGAGCTCGCCGGCAAGACCGGGGTCGTGCAGCCCGTTTTCGACTCCCGCGCCTCCAGCGGGCTGGAGTCGCGAGACTTCGTGAACTGGCCCCGGCACGGCGCCGAGGACATGTCCACCTACGACCCCGAAGTCACCGTCTTCATCGTCGGCGCCAACGACGCGAAGAACCTTCCCGAGGGAGCGGCGCGCGATCCGAGTTGGCGGGCGCAGTACTCGGCTCTCGTCGAGGAGATGCTCACGGTCCTCGGTGGGGGCGGCCGTGCCGTGTACTGGGTCGGTGCGCCGGTGATGGCGGAATCCGAGTACTCGGAACGGGTGCAAGGCGTGAACGACGTATTCCAGGAGGTCATCGCCAAGCATCCCGAGGTCACGTACGTCGACGCGTACTCGTTGTTCTCCGCACCCGACGGGACGTTCACCGCGATGCTCCCTGCTCCCGGGGGTCGTACGAGCCGCGTGCGCGCCGCCGACGGCATCCACCTCACCCCCGAAGGCGGCGACCTGCTCGCAGAGGCGGTGTTCGAACGCCTCGACCCCGCGTGCAAGATCACGCGACAGGCCGTGCCGGGCGTCGTCAAGCGAACCATCGAAGCGAAGGGAAGCTCGCCCGTGCTGGGCCCACGGCGGGACACGCCCACCGCCACAACGAAGACGAGGAGTCAGGGCGCAGGTGAGTAGGCCCCCCGCCCGGCACCGTCGGTAGTCTCCCCGCGGTGGCGGCCTTGGCGACCGCCACCGCAGGAGCCGGAGCCTGCGACGGCGACCGAGGAGGCAATTGTGGCAGCCCGTCTGGAAGCGGCGGCGGCGGCCGTCGACGCCGCCGACGAGGTCACCACGACCG
>CAWIJM010000027.1:0-91618 GCA_963836445.1 uncultured Actinomycetes bacterium | reverse complement strand
CGGGCGAAGCCAGGTAATCGTCGAGGGTCATGTTCTTCTCGTGCATGACCGCGTCGGGGTGCAGGTTCGCGTGTCGACGGCTCGTGACCGCGATCGCGCCGAACTGCTCCTCGGTCGTGCCGAACTCGAGCATGTGACGCCGCATGATCGTGGCGAAGTACACGGGCTGAGGGAAGAAGCCGAACGGCACCTCGAGGTTCTGCTTCAGCGGCTGCGCCGCGTGCGTCTCCCCCGGCCCGCCCGTCATCGACCCGCGCTGCGTGGCCCACGCCACCGCGAACACGTTGAGCACGTGCCTCGCCTTCCCCGCCTCGATGGCCTTCGCCGCCAGGTGCGGAGCGGTGCCCGCCCACGTCATGCCGCCGCCCCACTGCGACGTCCAGAGCTCTTGGCTGGTGCCGAAGTGCTCGTGGAACGCGGCGGCGTCGAAGTCGGCGAACGCCCGGTTCCAGGTCAGGCCGTCGATGTCCGACGGCTCCAGCCCGGCGTCGGCGATGGCCCGCTCGGCCGCCTCGGCGCCGATCTCGCGGGCGGTGCGCCCGGACGCCTTCGTGTACGCGCTCTCGCCGACGCCGGCGATGGCCGCGCGGCCAGAAACGTCGTCCAGGTCGGTACTGTGGCCCCAGTCAGGGCGCTCCGGTGCCGTGCAGGCTCCGGCTTTGCGTCGACGGTCGGAAGCCGGCGTCGCCACGAGCCGTCAATGTATCTGACGCCCTGTCAGGCAGATGTTGGGGACCCGCGAGTCCTGGGTAAGTGGAACATCTGTGCCTGAAGGGATGCTGGAGTGAACATGCTCGAACAACTCGAAGACCGCCTGAACGAGGTCCCCGAGGACCTCCGCCAAGGTCCGGTGATCTTCGCCGCCGCTGCGCTCGTTGGACCGTTCGTCCTCGTGCTGCTCGCAGGAGTTGCGGGCTCGTCGTTGTCGTCGCCGCTGTTGACCCTCGCCGCCGTCGTGTTCGTCGGTGCCGTCATCGGCTTCGCGTTGACGACCTTCCGGCGGTTCAGGGTGCAGCAGGCCGAGAACATGCGCCTCGAGGCGGCGCGCTCACGCCGTCGCATCGATCGTCGACGGTCGGCGTCGCGCATCAGCGCGCTCGGTACAGCGCGGACGCAGCCGACCAGCGCCGCACGTCGTAGTCAGGGTCGACGCAAGGCGAAGAGCTCGATCGGCTCGTCGAAGCCTTTCAGCAGGCGCCGACCGGCGGGGTCGAACCTCAACGGTGTTTGGGGCGTCTCGGCGCGCTCGCGCAGGTCGGGCGTGACGAGGATCTCGTTGGGGACGGCCATGTCGGCGATCCTCGAAGCCAGGTTCACGACGGGCCCGTAGTAGTCGCCTCCTCGACTCAACACCTCACCGACCGCGAGCCCGCCTCGCGGCGTCACGTTCGATTCGGATTCCGCAAACCGATCGACGAGCGCGAGCGCGATCTCGCACGCGTCCTGGGGATCCAAAGCGACGAACATCACCTCGTCACCGATGAGCTTCACGACGCTGCCCACGATGCGACGTCACGATGTCGTACGCCGACCCCTCGAACTCGTCGACGATCGAATGGAGCTCCCGAACGGGCAACCGCTGAGAAAGCGGGGTGAACCCGACGAGGTCGATGAATCCCACGGCGACGTACACCGTGATCTTCGAGCTCGCCTCGGTACGTGCCGCCGTGTTGCGCCGGACAGCGAGCTCCATGTGCGCCCGGAACAGGATCTCCAGGTGGTCGGACAGCAGGTTGAGCGCGCTGATCGCGTCCAGCTGCGCGCGTGCGAACGCGAGCTCGCCGGCCTGCGCGTCCGTGATCGGAGTCTCCACGTCGGAGAGGAACAACGAGACCGCGGCATCGGCGATTCGCGCCAGCGATGACCCGAGCACACGGACGAACTGCATGAGCGATCGCTCGGGGAAGAGAGTGGTTGTCTCGCTGAACAGCTTGAACACGCTGACGTCACCCGGCGTGAAGATGCGCTCGTCGACGTCCTCGACCGGGAGCCCGATGGTCAGGCTCAGCTGTCGGACCCGCTCGGCGGTCAGGCCGGTGCTCTCGGCCACCTCGCGGATCGTGAGGCGTTCTCCCGGCCGGAGCGCGAGGTCGCCGGCGATCGCCGTGAGTCGACCGGCGGCGGCGGCATCGGCCATCTGCTCGATACCGAACCCCCGGTCGGCGAGCCACTCGAGCAGCGCGAGGCGATCGGCGGCGTTCGGCGAGTTGGGGTCGTAGAGTCCCCTTCGCCTCGTACTCGGCCGCGTCCATGCGTCGGGATGCTACGAGCCGTCGAGACCGATCGCCTCGGCGAACGCCGCGCACCATTCGGCGTAGCCGGTTTCGTTGGGATGGAAGTCGTCGGCCGCGTATTTTCCCTGCCAAGGTGCTCCGGTATGTGCCCACGCGTCGGCGATGCGGAGTCCGGCGGCCGGTGCGAGAGGTTCACGACCCGCCACGGGCGTCCCTCCTCGTCCCGCAGCCGCACGAGGAGTTGACCGACGTATCCACGGTCGGGCGCCGACGCGCCGATGTCCTGCGCCGTGGAGTCGCCCAACGCCACCCACAACGGCCCTTCTGCCTGCCGAGCGCGCTCGTTCGAATCCTCCCAGTAGCGCCGGTGCTCGCTTCCCCAGGCCGAGTGTGGCCGCGACGCCGGGCCGCAACGTGCGCATGAGCCGCCCGTGAGGAAGCCCAATGCCCGTATCCTTCCAGTCGTGGGGGGAGACCCGGCGCTGCGGGCCGAGCTCAAAGCGATGGCCGACCGCGGCACCCAGGCCGGCGGCCCGACCGACGAACGTCACTGCGCCCGCCTCTGGGAGATCCTCGACGACTACGAGTGCTGGCCCGGACGCCGTCTCGTCGACGACGACGGCGAGTCGGCGGCGTGGATCCTCGCCCAACGCGCTCTGTTCGATCCCGGGCTGCAACGTCGCTGCCTCGAGATGCTGGAGATCGCGGTTGCGTGCGGCGACGCGCAGCCTGCGCACTACGCCCTCCTCCTCGACCGTGTGCGCATGGCCGACGGGAAAGATCAGCTCTACGGCTCGCAGTTCGTCCGCAGCGATGACGGCAACTCGGTGGTGCCATGGCCCATCGAGGACGTCGAGCACGTCGACACCCGTCGCGAACGCGTCGGGCTGACACCGCTCGCCGAGCAGGCACGGGAGATGCGCGAGCAGTATCAGCGGCGCGTCGCGGACTAACCGCGCGAGCAGCTACACGTCGCCCGGTGTGACCGTGTCGGCGGCGCGCCAGCAGTACCACGCGGCGACGCTCCGGTAGGGCCGGAAACGGTCGCCCAACGCCGCGAGCTCGCGGGCGTTCGGGACGTCGCCGAGCCCGTACAGCCGCGAGTAGCCGTTGCGGACGCCGTAGTCGTCGACCGGCCAGACATCGAGGCGTCCGAGCTGGAAGATGAGGAACATGTCCGCCGTCCACGGCCCGATACCGCGCACGAGCGTCAGCTCCCGCTTGATCTCGTCGTCGGGGAGCCGCGCGATCCGGTCGAGCTGGACCGAGCCGTCGACAACCTTGTCGGCGAGATCGCGGATCGACGCCGTCTTGCTCCCCGAGAGACCTGCGCCGCGCAGCCGGTCGATCGGCAGCGCGAGCACCGCCTCGGGCGTCGGCCCGTCCCCGTCGAACAACGCGACGAAGCGCCCGTGGATCGCGGCTGCAGCTCGCCCTGCCAGCTGCTGATACGTGATGGCGCGGGCGAGCTCGGCGAAGTGCTCCCGACGGGGCCGGCCGCGGCGCAGGTCGCACGGGCCGATCCGCTCGAGCATCGTTCGCATCACCGGGTCGAGCTCGGCAAGCCGCTCCGACGCCTCGACCAGGCGTTTCGGCGGGCGGCGTGGGCTCATGAGGCGCACGCTAGCGACACGCGATCGCCCGCTAGCCTGCGCGGCGACGGCGACCGGAAGAGGCAGGCAGTCACGAAATGGGAGGAGCAGTGCCCGTGACATCCGAGACCGCCACTCGATCCGACGCCGGTCCCCAGCGCACCCGCGACCGGGCGCGGTTCGGCGTGGGAACAGCCGTCATCCTCGTCGTGGCGGTGGTGGTCGGCTTCGTCGGCTGCGGAGGCGGGGGGGGCGGTGACAGCAAGGCTGACCGGGCGAAGAAGCCGACCGCGACGAGCCTCCCGGCCGGCTACAGCCTCGCGGCTCAGGTCAAGGGCTCCGAGATCGCGATCTACGAGTCGCCGTCGGCGCCGGCGCCGGCGAAGACGTTGCCCAACCCGTGGCTGCTGAACGAAGAGCCCGACAAGCAGATCCCCCAGGTGTTCCTCGTCGAAGAGCAGCGATCCGATGGGTGGGTACGCGTGCTCCTGGCGGACCGTCCGAACGGCAGCACCGGCTGGGTCCGCGCGAGCGACGTCCAGCTCACCCCGAACCCGTATCGCATGCAGGTGACCCTCGGTGACCACAAGATCACCGTGTTCCAGGGCACCAACAAGATGTACGAGGGACAGGTTGCGATCGGCGCGTCGGACACTCCGACACCGCCCGGCCGGTACTACACACGCGTTCTCATCCAGGCGCCGGACCCCAACACCGTGTACGGGCCCTTTGCGTACGGTCTCTCGGCGCACTCGGAGGTCCTCACCGAGTTCAGCGGCGGCGACGCCGAGGTCGGCGTCCACGGCAACAACGATCCATCGGTGTTGGGCAAGAGCGTGACCCACGGCTGCGTCCGCATGGACAACGACGAGATCATCAAGCTCTCGAAGGTGCTGCCGCTCGGCACACCGGTCGAGATCGTGAGTTGACGCTCACGCGCCGCTCACATCGACTCTTCGGTATTGCTGCTGCCGGCGCGCTGGCATGCACCGCCGCGATCGGCTGCTCGTCCGGTTCCGGCGACGGCGACTCCGCGAACGCGCTCCCGCCCAACGACAAGGCCGCGATCGAACGCGTCTTCGCGCCGGAACTGAAGCGACTCGGCGTTCGGCTCACCCGCGGCGCCCTCGTCGATCTCAAGACGGGCCAGCCGTCCGCCACCGGGAACCACCTGGCGGTCTACGTCGAGCCGACCGGAGACTTCACTCCCGAGGACTACGCACGCGGAACCGTGAAGACGCTTCGTGCCTTCATACCCACGGCTTTCGAGCGCTGGGGCGGCTTGACCTCCTTCGACCTCTGCCAGGAACCGCTTCCGGCCGCCGACGCGCGGCCCGAGCCACCACCCATCACGAAGGTGGACCTGACGAAAGCGGCATCGCGCAAAGTGCGGTGGGGCAACCTCGACCTCACCCGCCTGCTGCGCGATGCCAAGCGCCTCGGGCCGCGCGCGCTCTCGGTCTACGCGAAACCGGACGTGCGACTCACCGGTTTCTACCAGGACGCCACGGTGAAGGCGAACGCTTCCGCGAAGACCGCACCTGCGCCGACGTCGCCGTCGTACTCGCGCTCAGCGCGCGCTTCGCGCGCCGTCGATCGCGCCGTCGCCGAGGAGCAACTGCGTGGCGGTCTCGAGATCGGCGACCACGCGCTGGGGATCGTCGACGCCGCCGACCCAGCCGATCAGCGACGACAGCCAGACCTGCTGGAGCGTGCGCGCGACTGCGAGGTCACGCGCGGTTCGGCGGCCCTTCGTGCATGACGCCGGTGATGATGCCGGTCATGATGTCGCCGACCCGCCGCACGACGTCGGCTTCGTCGGCGGCGCCGAACGCCCGGACCATCGCCGCCGTCACCTCGGGATGGCGCTGCAGCGACGCCGTCCCGCGGGACAGCACGTCGACGACCCGGTCGGCCGGCGTGGCGCCCACCGGGGGTCGTGACTCGAGCCGGGCGGCCAGCGCTTCGATCTCCTCGACCATCGCCTCGAGCAGGAGACGCTCCTTCGAGGTGAAGTAGCGGTACACGGTGCCGAGGGCGACGTTGGCCTCGGTGGCCACGTCCCGCATCTGCACGGCGTCGAAGCCGCCCCGCTCGGCCAGGCGCAGCGCGGCGTCGAGGACGCGCCGGCGCCGGGCGGCCTGGCTCCGGGCCAGCGCGGTGTCGGGAGCAGGGCTGTCGCTGGTGGCGGGCGTCGTCACCGCCAAAGTGAAACATGTTCCGATTCCGGCGGGCAAGCATTCGAGCCCGCGCCTTGCGAGACTGCGGGCAATGGCGACGGACCTGCTCGACATCGCGGACCGGCTCTGGCGTGGGGACGGCGAGATGGACCAGCGCCACCTGTTCGGCATGGGTGGCGCCCTGGCCGACCTCGGCGGTGAAAACGCGTTCGTGGCGGCATTCTCGAACGTCGCCGCCTTCTCGACTCCCGAGGGGATGGTGCTCGTCGACACGAGCAGCCCGTTCCTGGCCGGGCGTGTGCACGACGTGCTGCGCGAGTGGCGCGCGAACCCCTTGCACACCGCCGTGTTCACGCATGGGCACATCGATCACGTCTTCGGGGTGGAGCGATACGAGGCCGACGCCCGTGACGGCGGCGCTCCCCCGCCGCGCGTGGTAGCGCACGAAGCCGTCCCGCCCCGCTTCGACCGCTACATCGCGACCGCGGGTTACAACACGGACATCAACCGCCGGCAGTTCGGCATCGACCGCCTCGAGTGGCCGACGGACTACCGGTATCCCGACGAGACGTACCGCGAAGCCCTGTCGCTCGACGTCGGCGGTGTCCGCTTCGAGCTGCGCCATGCACGCGGCGAGACGGACGACCACACGTGGGTGTGGCTCCCCGGAACCCGGATCCTCTGTACGGGCGATCTGTTCATCTGGGCCTCGCCGAACTGCGGGAACCCGCAGAAGGTGCAGCGGTACGCGAAGGACTGGGCCGTGGCGTTGCGGACGATGGCGGACCTCGGTGCCGAGACGCTGCTCCCCGGCCACGGCCTACCGATCGTCGGGGTCGACCGCGTGCGCGAGTCGCTCGAGAACACGGCCGAGCTCCTCGAAGTCCTCCACGACGACACGCTCCGGATGATGAACGCCGGCGCCCGGCTGGACGAGATCATTCACACCGTCCGCGCACCACAGTCGCTGCTCGACAAGCCCTACTTGCGGCCGATCTACGACGAGCCCGAGTTCGTGGTCCGCAACATCTGGCGGTACTACGGCGGCTGGCACGACGGGAACCCGGCGCACTTGAAGCCGGCGCCGGACGCGGCGGTGGCAGCCGAGGTCGCCGCGCTCGCCGGCGGGTCGGCGAAGCTGGCAGCCCGGGCGCGCGAGCTCGCGGCCGCGGGCGACCTCCGACTCGCCGGACACCTGGCCGAGTGGGCGGCGGCCGCCGCGCCCGAGGACGCCGACGCACAGCGCGCCCGCGCCGAGGTGTTCGAGACGCGCGTGGCGGCCGAAGCCTCGACCATGAGCAAAGGCGTCTTCGGTGCCGCGGCGCGCGAGTCGCGAGGGAAGGTCGACGAGGACCGCTGAGAACCCGACCATTAGGCTGACGGCCTTGTCAGAGACCTGGCGCTCCGTCGACTGCGGCGCCGTCGACGCGTTCGAGAACAACGCGCAGATGGCGGTGCTCGCCCGCTCCGCCACCGACGCCGCCCAGCCCATCCTCCAGACCAGCGTGTGGGGCGCAACGCACCTGAACGTCGGATGGTTCGACGACGTCGACAGCACGCTGGACCTGGCCGCTTGCGAGCGGCTCGGCATCCAGGTCATCCGCCGCCCCTTCGCGGGCGGCGGCACCGCCTTCTACGACCGCGGGTGCGCGGTGATGTGGGGGGTGATGTTCCCCAAGCCGGGCCACCACGAGGACCTCGACGCCGAGATTGCCCGCTTCCAGCCCATCGTGCTCGACGCCCTCGGCCGCCTCGGGCTCGCCGAGGTGCGCTTCGAGGGCTCGGCCGACCTGCGCTGGCACGGCCGCAAGCTCGGCGGCATCTCCGCGGGCGACTTCGGGCGCGTCATCAGCGTGGGTGGGTTCCTGAACATCGAGCGACCCGACCTCGATCTCTACCTGCGAGTCGTGCGCGTGCCGGACGACAAGTTCAGGGACAAGGTCGTCAAGGACATCCGCGAGTACGTCTGCACCGCGGCCGAGGTCGCCGGCCGTCCCGTCACCTACGAGCAGTTCCGCGACGCGCTCGTCGGCGCGGTGGACGACGCAGGAGTCTTGCTCGACGATCGCTCGCTCACGCGACGTCGAACAGGCGGCGCTGAAGAAGATCAGCAACCGGATCGCGACCGATGACTCCGTCCGGCGGGTCTCGTCGGAACGCTTCCGCTCCGAGCACGAGTCCGCCGGCCGTCGCGTCGGGTTCGGGAACCACAAGGGCCGCAAGCTCTGCCGTGCCGGCGTCGCTCTGGACGGTGACCGGACGATGGCGGCGGCGATGATGGCGGGCGACATGCACGTATCGCCACCGGACACGCTGGATCGGGTCGCGGCCGCGCTCGCGGTGCTGACGTGTCCGACGACCGCGAGCTGCGGACTCGGATCGCGTCGGTGCTCGAAGCTCCGGACGTGCACCAGGCCGACACGACCACGGGCGTCACCACCGAAGACCTGCTCGCCGCCCTCCGCAAGGCGGTCGACAACGCCAAGGAGGCTCCCGCGTGAAGATCGAAGGCTCGACTGTTCTCGTCACCGGCGCGTCGTCGGGCATCGGCGCGGCGCTGGCGCCGCAGCTCGCGGAACGGGGCGCGACGGTCGGCATCGTCGCCCGCCGGGCGGAGCGGCTCGAGCAGGTTCTCGAGCAGTGCCGGCGACACGCGCCCGTCGCGCATGTGGAGTGCCGACCTGGGCGACCTCGAGCGCGCCGAAGGGGTTGCGCTCGAGGCGTGGAACGCCTTCGGCCATGTCGACTGCCTCGTGAACAACGCCGCCATCGCCAAGCGTGTGCACACGATGGACCTCACGGTCGAGGACGTGAACCGAACGATGGACGTCAACTTCTTCTCGCCCATCCGCATGGCGATGGCGCTCCTCCCCCGCATGCACGAGCGCGGCGCCGGGCTCGTCGTGAACGTGTCGAGCATGGGCGGCCGGCTCGGGATCGTGCACGAAGCCGCCTACTGCGCGGCGAAGTTCGCGATGTGCGGATGGAGCGAGACGGCGCGCATCGACCTCGCCGGCAGCGGCATCGAGGTGAAGCTCGTTCTTCCCGGCCCCATCGCCACCGAGATCTGGGAGCCGCAGCCCGGCGAGCTCCCCGGTCTCTACGAGGGGCCGTTCGTCTCGGCCGCCGACTGCGCCGCCGACATCGTCACCGCGATCGAGCGCGACGGGTTCGAGTTCTACGTGCCGGAGTCCGTCGAGGGCGGCTTCGGCGCCCAGAAGGACCTCGTGGTCGGCAAGACCCAGGACGTCGACGCGTTCACGGACCTGATGATCGCGATGAAGGAGTCATCGGCCGTCCAGCGGCCGTAGGCGCCGGCTCGCCGCGGGTGTGGTCGTCGGGCTCCTCTTCGCTTCATTGTCGCTTTCATTGTCGCCGTTCGCCGCCGGGGACCTCCGAACCCCGCATGGGCGTGTCGGAGCCCTCGGGGACCTCAGCATTCGGGACCTCCATGACCCCCGCCTTGTGGGCACGCGCCAGCGCCTTCTCGGCCGCTCGACGCTGTCGCTCGGCCTCGGCCCGCAGGTCGGCGTCGGGGCCGATGTCGGGGTTCGCGGCCCGCACCACGAGCCGCTGGTGCCACCGCTCGCCGCGGACACCGCCCAGCACGCCACCGAGGATCATGCCGCCGAGCGCCACCGCGCCGCTCGCGACGGCGAGCCCATACCACGTCGTGCCGTCTGTCGGCGCGCCGAGGCTCTCGAGCCGATCGGCGATCGCCGAGGTCGCCCCCTCGAGCTGAGCGACAGCCGCGACCACCACCAGCAGCACGACCCCGAGCACGACTACGAGCACGCCGTTTCGAAGTCCGGCCCGACGGGCCATGCGACCGGCCGTGTACCCGCCGAACGTGAACGCGCCGAGGAACACACCTGCTGCAACGAGCCCGGCGACGAGCCCGACGCGTTGCCAGTCGTCGTCCGAGAGGTTGTCGAGGGTGAAACCAATCGGGTGGAGGACCGCGGCGGCGATTCCGATGCACGCCCCGATCACCCCGTACGCAACGAGGACGCCGGCCACGACGCTCCGCCACGACACCCCGCCCCAGCCGGCTTCTCGTGCCAGCTCGAGCCGGTCATGCTTCCCTTCGACCCACATCTGCCGCTCGTCGGCGTCGGCCGCCGGACCGTGAGTGCTCATGATCTCAAGTCCCTCTCCGCCCTCGGATATCCAGGGCGAGGGTTCCCTCGGGGAGAGGCTGGAAAACCCGCTCAGGCCGAAGCAGGAGTCGCGGCAGCCTCGACCCGGACGGGGATGCCGTTCAGCACCGCGTTGCCGGAGAGAGGATCGAAGAGATCGCCGTCGGCGAGGAGGTTGCTGTTGACGCCGGGGCGTCCGGCGGCGACCGAGAGGTCGGCGCCGTCCATGCCGTGACCCCAACCGTGGGGGATGCTGACGACGCCCGGCATGATGGCGTCGGTCACCTCGACAGTGACCGCGACCTCCCCCGTACGTGATCGAACGCACGCGGCGCCGCCGTCGACGAGGCTCAGGCGGCCCGCATCCTCGGGATGGACGTGCAGGGTGCAGCGCTCCTTCCCCTTCACGAGGATGTCGAGGTTGTGCATCCAGGAGTTGTTCGAACGCAGGTCCCGCCGTCCGATCAGCACCATGTCCCCGTTCCTGCCCCGGCGAGCGAAGCGCGCAGTCGCGTCACGTCCTCGGCGATCGGCTCGGGAGCCAGCTCGACCTTGCCGCTCGATGTGCGGAGGACCTCGGGGATGCGCGGCTGCAGCGGACCGAGGTCGACGCCGTGCGGCGTGTCTTCGAGGACCTCGAGCGACAAGCCGGACGGGTCGGCGCCGAAGCCCTCGCCGTACGGACCGGTCCGGAGCATGAGATCGAGGATGCGTTCGGGTCCGCGGCGGGACGAGAGCGCGGCGAGGAGCTCGTCAGGGTCGCGTCCTTCGACGTTGGAACCGGGCCGCTGCACCGCCTTCTGCACCAGGCCGGAGACCACGAGGTCGTCGAGCGCGGCGGGGTCGGCCGCGGCGCCCTCGCCGGCGGCGATGTTCGCGAGCCGCAGGAGGATCTCCGATTCCGCCATCTCGCCCGGCTCGAGGTCGACGACCGGGGGCGAGTAGTTGGCGATGTTGCGGATCGAGAGTTGATAGAACGCGAGGTCGTAATGGCCGCGGGCGAGGACGCCTTCCGGCGGCAGGATCACGTCGGCGTGGCGCGTCGTCTCGTTCCTGTAGATGTCGACGCTCACCATGAACTCGAGTGATGCCAGCGCGCGGTCGAGTCGGCCCGAGTCCGGCGTCGAGAGCACCGGGTTCCCGGCGACGGTGATCATCCCGCGCACCTGACCGTCTCCGGGCGTGTCGATCTCCTCGGCGAGGCACACAGCCGGTAGCTCGCCGAACATCTCGGGCAGCCCGCGCACGCGACTGCGGCGGCGTCCGAAGCGCACGCCGCGCCCGACGCCGGGAGTGCCGCCCGTGTTCGCGCTGCCGGTGGCCGGCCTCGTGAACATGACGCCACCGGCGCGATCGAGGTTGCCGGTGAGACAGTTCACGACGTCGACGAGCCAGCTCGCGAGCGTGCCGAACTCCTGCGTGCACGTGCCGATCCGCGCGTACACGGCTGCTCGCGGCGCGGCAGAGAGCTCTCGGGCGGCGCGGCGGATGGTCTCTGCGTCGATGCCGCACACAGGCGCGGCGTGCTCCGGGGCGAAGTCGCGAGCCAGCCGCTCGACGTCGTCGATCCCGCTCACGTGGGCGGCAACGTCGCCCGGCGAGACGAGCTGTTCTGCGAACAAGGTGTGCACGATCGCGAAGAGGAAGTGCGCGTCGGTGCCGGGACGGATGAAGAGGTGCTCGTCGGCCTCCTCCGCCGTCTTCGAGCGGCGGGGATCGACGACGACGAGCTTGCCGCCCCGGGCCCTCAGTTCCCGGAGCCGTCCGGGGTAGTCGGGCGCGGTCATGAGGCTGCCGTTCGACGCGAACGGGTTCGCGCCGAGGATGATCAGATGGTCGGTGCGGTCGATGTCGGGGATCGGGATGCTCAGGCCGGTGCCGAACATGAGCCCGGCCGAGACCTGCTTCGGCATCTGGTCGACGGTGCTGGCCGAATAGAGGTTCCCGCTCCCCAGCGCCTGGATCAGCACCCGGTTGTAGAGCTGACCGGCGAGGTTGTGGACGTTCGGGTTCCCGATGTACATCGCGACCGCGTCGCGGCCGTGCCGGTCGAGGATCGGCGTGAGGCCCCTTTCGACCTCGGCGAAGGCGTCGTCCCAGGACACCTCGCGCCATGCGTCGCCCCGGCGAACCTGCGGCCGGCGCAGTCGGTCGGGGTCGGATTCGAGCTGCTTGAGCGCCGTGCCCTTCGGGCACAGGAAGCCATGGCTGAAGACGTCGTCGCGGTCGCCGCGCACGAGAGCGATATCGCGGCCCTCGAGGCGCAACTCGAGCCCGCACGTCGCTTCGCACAATGGGCAGGTCCGGTAGACGGTTCGGGTGTCACCGTTCGCCGTCATGCGCCTCGAGGTTAGCCACCCCGGATAGGGTCCGGACCGTGGCCGACCGCCTCTACTTCCGCCAGCTGCTCGCGGGGCGCGACTTCGCCCGCGACGATCCCGTCGCCCGGCAGATGGTCAACTTCGCGTACCTCATCGGCGATCGGGAAACGGGAGACGCACTAGCCGTTGACCCCGCGTACAGCGTGCGCGAGCTCGTCGAGACGGCGGCGGCCGACGGCATGCGCATCACCGGCGCACTCGTCACCCACTACCACCCCGATCACGTCGGCGGTGACCTCATGGGTTACTCGATCGAGGGCGCGCGCGAGCTCCTCGCCATGGACGACGTGGCTGCGCCGCTCCACGTGCAGCGGACCGAGGCGCCGGGGGTCAAGCGCGTGACGGGCGCGTCCGACTCCGATCTCGTCGTGCACGACAGTGGCGACGAGGTCCGCGCCGGCGACGTGCCGATCCGGCTCCTGCACACACCCGGGCACACCCCGGGCAGCCAGTGCTTCCTCGTCGACGGCCGCCTCGTCGCCGGCGACACGCTGTTCCTGGAAGGCTGCGGACGTACCGACCTCCCGGGCGGCGACCCTGAAGCCATGTACGAGAGCATCACGCAACGACTGGCTGCCGTTCCCGACGACACCGTCCTGTTCCCGGGTCACTTGTACTCCCCCGAGCCGTCCGCCACGATGGGCGAGACGCGCCGCCGCAACTACGTGTTCCGGTTCTCGACGCGCGATGCCTGGTTGTCGATGTTCGGAGCATGAGCATGACGAGGATCCGCACGGCGCTGGTGATTCCCGCGACCTGCTTCGCGACCGCGCTCCTCTTCGGGGCGTGCAGCAGCGCCAGTGGCTCCGAAGGCGGCGGCGGAGGGTCGAAGGCGAAGGCCGAGGTGCAGAAGTTCGTGAACGAGCTCAGTGCCGCCGTACGCAACAACGATGTCGACTTCCGGTTAGCGCACCTCCACCCCGCGGTGATCGAACGCTACGGCGAGCAGCAATGCCGCGATTTCCTCGCCGGTGCGCAGGACAAGACGCGCAGGGACAGGGTCAAGAAGGTCGGCAAGCCCGAGACCTATGAGTACGCGACGGACAAGGTGTCAGCGACGATCCCGGAATCGTTGCCGGTGCTGACGAAAGAGACCAACAAGGGCAAGAAGGGCGACCGCAACATCCATCTCGCGCTAGTCAACGGTCAGCTGACCTACTTCACTGACTGCGGCCAGCCGCTGCCGGCACAGTAACGGGGGGAACGGGTTAGCTCGGTTCGAAGATGACCGGGATCGAGTCCGGCCCCCGGAAGGCGAAGCCCTGGATCAAGGGCGGCGGCGCTTCCGGGTCGAGCCGCAGGTTCGGCAGCCGCGTGAGGATCTCGTCCAGCCCGACCCGCAGCTCCAGGCGGGCGAGGTGCATCCCCAGGCACTGGTGCTGACCGGTGCCGAACGCGAGGTGGTTGTGCGCCGGGCGGTCGATGCGCCATTCCTCGGGTGCGTCGTAGCGCGCCTCGTCGCGGTTGGCGGAGCCGGTGAGCACGCTGACGGGCGCCCCGGCTTCCACCGGGCACCCGTCGATCTCGGCGTCGGTGGCCGCGACCCGGCTCACCTGGGTCACCGACGTCTCCCAGCGCAGGGTCTCCTCGATGACCGCCGGCATGAGACTACGGTCGCCGACGACCTCCGCCATCGTGTCGGGGTGCGTCAGCAGGGCGACGAGCGCGTTGCCCATGACCCGGTACGTGGTCTCGGCGCCGGCGGGCAGCAGTAGCCGCAGGAACCCGTAGATCTTCTCGTCGGTGAGCTGGTGGCCGTCGATCTCGGCGTGGACGAGGTCGCTGATGAGGTCGTCACGAGAGTTGTGACGCCGGTCCTCGACGATGGGCTCGAGGTACTCGCGCATCGCCCGTGAGGCGGCGAGTCCATTCGGGGGGTCGAGCGGCCCGGTGTTGATCAACTCGGCCCAGCGATGGAACTGGGCGCTGTCCTCGAGCGGTACCCCGACGATCCCGCAGATCACCTGCACCGGGTACTTCGACGTGACTGCCTGCACGAGATCGGCGCGTCCGGCGGGGGCGACGTCGTCGAGCAGCCGAGTGATCGTCGGGCGAATCAGCTGCGCGTCCCACCGCTCGAGCGCCGAGGCGCGGAAGGCATGGGCGACGAGGTTCCGGTAGGCGCGATGCTCGCTCCCGCCCATCGCCAGGATCAGCTCGCCCATGAACTGGCCGATGTGCTCGGCGTTGATCGACGACGAGAACGTCTTGCCGTCGCGCAACACCCGCTCCACGTCCTCGTACCGGGTGACGTGGTACGCGGGTCGATCCACCATCCCGGTTTGGGTGTGGATGACAGGGCATTCGCGCCGCGCCCGCTCCCAGATCGGGTACGGCTGCCCGGTCGCGAAGTCGACGACGTACTCGAACTCGGGCTCGATGACCGGTTCGGTCCTCACGACATCTGCAGCGACTTCGTCTCGAGGTACTCCTCGAGCCCGTAGCGACCGAGCTCCCGGCCGTGGCCGGACTGCTTGTACCCGCCGAACGGCGCCATCGGGTTGAAGGTCTGGCCGTTGATGTCGACCTGGCCCGCCTGGATGCGGCGCGCAACCTGCGTCGCGTGCTGCTGGTCGCCGCCGAACACGCCGGCGTGCAGCCCGTAGATGGTGTCGTTGGCGATGCCGACGGCGTCGTCCTCGTCGTCGTAGGGGATCATCGCCAGCACAGGCCCGAAGATCTCCTCCTGCGCGATCGTCATGTCGTTGCGGACGTTCTTGAACACCGTCGGCTGGACGAAGTAGCCCTTGTCGAGGCCTTCGGGGGCCTCGGGCCCGCCGGTGACGAGCTCGGCACCCTCGTCGATCCCCTTGTTGATGTAGTTCCGGACGCGCTCGCGCTGTGTCTCGGAGATCAGCGGCCCGAGGCGGTTGCTCGCGTCGTTGGGGTCACCGACCGTGTACGTCTCGGCGACCTCCTTGACCGCGGCCGCGATCTCGTCCTGCTTGTCGCGCGGGACCAGCATTCGGGTCCACGCGATGCACGTCTGGCCCGAGTTCATGAAGCAGCTCCCGATGCCCGCCTTGACCGCGTCCTCGACCGGAGCGTCGGGCAGGATGATGAACGGCGACTTGCCACCGAGCTCGAGCGTCACCTTCTTCACCGTGTCGGCGGCGAGCTCGGAGACCCGCTTGCCGGCGCGCGTCGAGCCGGTGAACGAGACCATGTCGATGCCGGGATGCGAGGCGATCGCCTCACCCACGACCGGCCCGGTCCCGGTCACGAGGTTGAACACGCCCGGCGGGAGCCCGGCGTCGTCGACGATCTCGGCGAGGATGAACGCGTTCAGCGGCGCCACCTCGCTCGGCTTGAGCACGACCGTGCACCCGGCGGCGAGGGCAGGTGCGACCTTGGCCACGATCTGGTGCAGCGGGTAGTTCCACGGCGTGATGCATCCGACCACGCCCAACGGCTCGCGCACGACGAGCGAGTTGCCGATCTGCTCCTCGAACGGGAACTGGTTGACGATGTCGACGTAGGAGCCCATGACCATCGCCGGCAGGCCGGCCTGGATCATCTGGGAGAACACCATCGGCATGCCGACCTCGCCGGTGACGGTCTCCGCGATCTCCTGCATGCGGGCGGTCAGCCCTTCGTGCAGCTGCTGCAGGTACTTCGCCCGCTCCTCGACCGTGGTCGCACTCCACGTCTGGAAGGCCCGGCACGCCGCCTTGGCGGCGCGGTCGACGTCCTCGGCCGTGCCCTCGGGAATCCGGCCCATGACCTCTTCGGTGGTGGCGTTCACCACGTCGATGGTCCCGGACCCGGTGGACGGCGCCCACGCGCCGTCGATGTAGAGCTTGTCGCGGTCCTGCATCAGGTCCCCCTGGCTCGTGACGGCGGCGTCGCGGTGAACGCGTCCCGCCGGTCGGTCGACTCGACGCCGGCACCGTGCCGGTGCCGTCGCTGAAGCCGGTGACGACGCCCCGGCTCGGCCGACGTCGACGTAGCCATCCCGCCCCGCTCGTCTGGCGAGCGGCGATCCGAACGCGACCGCGGCCGACGATCGGCCTGCTGTCGTCACGCTGCGGCCCTAGCAACCTCCTGGTCGTGTAACGGTCGGATGCTGCTGGTCGCACGCGCCGACTACCTCGTGCACCAGAGCCTCGGCGTTCACGGCCGTCCTCGGATCCCGAACCTGCGCCGTTCGGCCTCCGGCTCTACGACAACCCCGAGACCCTCACAATTGCGCTCGCGCTTCTGCGGGGGCTCGGCTGCGTCCTCCGCGACGCCGTGCTGACCGTGAACGTCTATTACCTTCTCACGTTCGTCGCCGTGTCCCTCGCGGCGTGGTTCGTCCTCCGCCGTCTCGGCGTCTCGCGCCTCGTCGCCGCGGTCGTCGCGATCCTGTACAGCTTCCTGCCGTACCACTTCGCGCGAGGAGAGGCGCACCTGTTGCTGTCGGGCTACTTCATGGTCCCGATCGCGACGCTGCTCATCCTGCAGGTGCTGTCGGACGACCCGCCGTTCACCGCGCAGCGCGAATCGCCCCGAGCCTCGCTGGCGCATTGCGCTGTGGAGCCGGCCCGCGGTGCCGTGGCTCCTCGCGTGCGCGGCCCTGGGGTCGACGGGCCCGTACTACGCGCTTCTTCGCGGTGCTGCTCCTGGCCTCGGCGTCGTCCGTCGACCTCGTGGCGCGGCGGAGCTGGCGCCGGGTGGCTTCCGGTGGTCATCGCCGCCGGATCTGGTCGCTCGTCGTGCCGCTGCTCAACCTGTCGCCGTCGTTCCTGTATTGGGCGCGCACGGACAAAACGACCAGGCGATCCCGCGGGGATCTCGGAGACCGAGGTGAACGGCCTGCGGGTCGCGGAGCTCGTGCTCCCGCCGGGTCGACCACCGCATCGGCGCCTTCGCCGACGCACAGCGCAAGAGCGATCGCTTCAGCCCGGTGGCGACATCGGAGCGCGGACAGCAGCTCGGGCTGGTCGGGCGCGGTCGGCTTCGTCGGGCTCCTCGTGTTCACGCTCAGCCGCCTGCTGCGCCGTCGCGGCAACGGCGAGAGCCGCGATCCTCCTCCACTCGGCACCCGCGCCGAGATCGGCAAGCGCCTGGGGCTGCTGACCGTTGTCGCGGTCGTCGTCGCCGCCGTCAGCGGCTTCTCGCTGACGGGCCATCGTCGCCGGTGTCGTTTGCGTGGCGGTGCTGGCAGTGGGTGTGGCCGACCAGACGTCGTCCGCCGACGTGCCCGACTACAAGGCGCTCGAGCGCGCGTGGGACAGCGACGACGTCTTCATGCACGCAATCCAGCGTGACCTGGGCTCGGGCGCGGCCGTGTTCCAACTGCCGTACGTCTTCTTTCCCGAAGCGGGGACGATCGTCGGGACGGGCCCCTACGACCAGGTGCGCGGGTGGCTGCACGCCGACTCGCTCCGCTGGAGCTGGGGATCCGTGCGTGGTCGCGAAGGCGACTGGCAAGGCGCGGTCGTGCGGCTGCCGGCGCCCCAGGCGCTCGACGCGCTCACTGCCGTCGGCTTCACCGGGCTCATGATCGACCGCGCCGGGTACGACGACCACGGCGCCGGCATCGAGGCGGAGTACACGCGCACCCTCGGCCAGGAGCCGCGAGTGAGCCCGGACGGCCGGCTGTTGTTCTACGACCTGCGAGCGTGGGCTCGCGACCTGCACGCGCGCCTCAGCAAGGCCGAGATCGACGCGTTGCGGCGAACAACCTTGGCCGCCCGGGCTCCGCCGCCGGGCGCGCTCGACGTGATCCGACGAGGACCCTGACTACCCTGTCAGGGATGTCGACGGGCGCCGCGGGCACCGATCCGTTCGCGGAGGACGAGGACCAGCAAGCGCTGCGGAAGCTCGCGCGCGACGTCGCCGAACGCGATCTGGCGCCCAGTGCGCGTCACTGGGACGAGACCGAGGAGTTCCCGGACGCGCTCATGGGACGCGTTGCGCAAGGCCGACCTCTTCGGCATCACCGTCGGCGAGCAGTACGGCGGCATGGGCATGGGCGACATCGAGGCCGCGATCGCCCTGGAGGAGCTCGCGCGCGCGGACGTCTCGAGCGCGATCCTTGCTCAACTCATCTACAACGGACCGCCCCGTGCGATCGAGCACCTCGGCAGCGACGCGCTCAAGGAACGCTGGCTCCCGCTGGCGGCCAGCGGCGAGGCGCTGTTCTGCATCGGCATCAGCGAGAGCGAGGCCGGCTCCGCCGTGAACTACATGCGCGCCCGGCTCACCCCTGACGGCGACGGGTACCGACTCAACGCGTACAAGAACTACGTCACCGGCGGGCACAAGGCCGGCGCGTGCCTCGTGTGGTGCCGGTTCCCGGGCAGCGAGGGGTCGAAGGGCATCGGGGCGGTTGTCGTCGACCTGCAGTCGGACGGCGTGACCTGCGCCGGGACGCACGTGAAGATGGGCCTGCGGGGCACGAGCGAGGCCGAGCTCGCCTTCGACGACGTGTACGTCGGGCCCGAGGACGTGCTCCTCGAAGGGGACCCGTCGAACAGCGAGGCGTTCAAGACGCTGATCTCGCACCTCAACCACGAGCGGTGCGGGAACGCCGCCATGTGCGTCGGCGCCGCGCAGGGCGCGCTCGAGTACGCGGTGCGGTACATCAACGAGCGCGTCGTCGGCGGCCGGCCGCTCGCGGAGCACCAGGGGCTCCAGTGGAAGGCCGCCGACATGGCCACGCAGCTCGACGCCGCCCGCCTCCTGCTCCTCCGGGCGCTGCACCTCGCCGGTCCGAGCGGAACGCCCCCCGCGCTCGAGACCGCGATGGCGAAGGGCGCCGCCAACCTCGCCGCCAAGTTCGTGTGCGACGAGGCGATCCAGCTCCTCGGCGGGTACGGGTACAGCCGCGAGTACCCCGTCGAGCGTGCGTACCGCGACATCCGCGGTCTCTGCATCGGTGCCGGCACGGTCGAGATCCAGCGCAACTACATCGGCTCGCAGATCGTGAAGGGTGCAACGAGCGTGAGTCCCGGCTGGCGGAACCCGCTCGCCGGCGCGTGACGCTCCGGCCCACGTACCGCCACCCGCGAGCGCCCGACTACCTGGCGCCGGGTGGGCCCTGGGACATCCCGCCGCTCGACGCGATCGTGACCGACGCCGCGTCGCGTGCAGGCGGCGCGCTCGTCGTCGACGACTCGGCCGGCGTCCGCCTCGACGGTCCCGCGCTCGAAGATCGGGTGGCCGCGCTGGCGGGAGGATTGCGCGCCGCCGGAGTCCGCCGCCATGACGTGGTCGCGTGGCAGTCGCCGAACTGGTTCGAGGCGGTCGTGCTGTACCGGGCGTGCTGGCGGCTGGGCGTGATCGTGGCCCCGATCCACCACCAGGCCGGTCCCGCCGACATCGACCGGATGCTCGGCGTGATCGACGCGCGCGTGTGGCTCCCGCCCGAGGATCTGCGCGGCCCGAGTGCGCGGTTCCCGAAGCTGCTCGAAGCCGGCGCGCCCGTCGCCCCGTCGGCGGCGCGGTCCGAGCGACCTTGCGGTCGCGCTGTTCACGTCGGGCTCGAGCGGCGCGCCGAAGGCGGCGCTTCACACCCAGCGCGGGCTCGCGTACAAGGCGCAGGTCATGATCCGCGCCCACGAGCTCGGTGCGGACGACTCGATCCTCATGCCGGCCCCGCTCGCGCACGTGTCGGGGCTGCTCAACGCGGTGCTGATCCCGGGCGTGCTGCCGATGCCGGCCGCGCTGATGGCCAAATGGAGCCCGGAGGATGCGCTCGACACGATCGAGCGTGAGCGCATCACGTTCATGATCGGGCCACCCACGTTCTTCGTCGGGCTCATGTCCGCGCCCGGGTTCTCCCGGCAGCGAGTCGAGAGCCTCCGACTGATCTCGAGCGGAGGAGCCGGGGTGACAGCCGCCTTCGTCGAGCAAGCCGGCGACGCGTTCGGCGCGCGCGTGAAGCGCACGTACGGATCGACAGAGGCGCCCACCGTCACGACGAGCACGCCCGGCGACTCCGTCGAGCGGGCACGCAAGACCGACGGACGGGTGACCGGCGCCGCCGAGCTCCGCGTGAGCGACCCGGACACGGGGCATGCGCTCCCCGCGGGTGAGACGGGTGAGCTCTGGCTGCAAGGGCCGGAGCTGTTCGTGGGCTACGCCTCCGCCGAGCAGACGCGCGCTGCGATCCGGCGGGGCTGGTTCCGTACCGGCGACCTCGCGACCGTCGACGCCGACGGCTGGCTCACGATCGTCGGCCGTATGAAGGACGTCATCATCCGCGCCGGTGAGAACATCGCCGCCGCCGAGGTGGAAGGGATCCTCGAGGCGCATCCCGACGTCCGCCAGGCCGCCGTCGTCGGCGAGCCCGACGCCCGGCTCGGCGAGCGAGTCTGCGCGTTCGTGGTGGCGTCGGCGCCGTTCGACCTCGCCGAATGCAGGGCCTGGTTCGAGAAGCAGGGAGTCGCCGTGTTCAAGACACCCGAACGCGTCGTCCAGCTCGACGAGCTTCCGCTCCTCGCCGCCGGCAAGGCCGACCGCGCCGCGCTGAAACAGCGGGCGGCGGCGTCTTAGCGCTTGCGCGTGAGCTGCCTGGGGTTCTCGACGTCGGAGGGCCGGCAGTTCTTCGGCGCGTTGACGGGGTCGCAGCGAGCCGGCGTGCCGCCGGGGATCTGCACTACGTAGTCCCCGATCGCGGGCACGGCCACCTCGAAGTCGGTGCTGACGATCTGCGCGCCGCTCCGCAGCGCGAGGTCGCGGCGCGGTCACGTCGTTGGCGCGCGCTTCGACGAGGTCGGCGTCGGCGCGGGTGCGGACGATGAAGCCGTCCTTCACCAGCTGCTGGATCCGCGGCTCGTCGGGCGTGTCGAGCTTGATGACAGCCGCGGACGGCGCTCGTTCGCCGGAGGTCACGAACATCGCCCGGCCCTCGAGCGACGGGTGGCCCTGGCGGTACGCGTCGCGGACGACGCCGCCCGTGTTGAGGATGACCATGACCTTGCCTCGGGTCTTGCCCAGCGTGGGCCAGCCGCGACCGGTGACGGCGGCGCGCAGGGTCTTCGCCTTGCCGCGCACGCTGTCCGGAGTGATGATCTGACGACCGAGCGACTTGCGGACGATGGTGTCGAGCTGGTCGAGCCCGGCGGCGTCGAACGGGCGCAGCTGTGGATCGATGACGAAGTCGATCGGGTCGTCCTTGGGCTCGACGAGGATGAAGATCGGGACATGGCCGGGATGCGCCTTGGACCACGTGCGCGTGAACTCCAGGCACTGCGCGATCGGCGTGCAGTTGCTCGTGTTGTCCACGACGGGGGTGTGCATGACGGGAAATGTCCCGTCGGGCGGGTTCACCACGTCGAGCTCGAAGCCCCGGACGCCCAGGTCGAGCTGCTGGTCGAGCGGCGCGTGCGTGTATTGCGCGTCGGGGGCGAAGCGATCGGCACGTCCTGCTGGATGTGGTAGCTGTTGTGCGTCGCCAGGACTTGCACCTGGTTGGTCCGCAGCGTGTCGTCAAGGCGGTTCGCGCCGGCGCGCGGCGCCGCACCAGACGCCACCGCGACGAGCACCACCACCACGGCCGCCGAGATCGACACGAACGCCGCTCGCTTCCCCCTGCGCACCGGCCGTGATCCTGTCAGATGACGCTTCGTCCCGCCTCGACGCGCGGGCGGAGCAGATCGGCCAGCCGTTGCCGGTGGAAGGGGGCGTCCCCGAAGCTCACCTGGTCGAGCTGGGCGCGCTTGAGGAAGAGGTGCAGGTCGTGCTCCCAGGTGAAGCCGATCCCCCCGTGCACCTGGAGGGCCGACGCCATCACACGCTTGGACGCGTCGGAGCACCAGATCTTCGCCGTCGACGCTGCCACCGAAGCGTCCTCGTGACCGGCGCCGATGCACCACGCCGCCCAGTACGCGCTCGAGCGCATGCCCTCGACGTCGACGAGCATGTCGGCGCACCGGTGCTTCACCGCTTGGAAGCTGCCGATGGGACGGCCGAACTGCACGCGCTCCTTCGCGTACTCCACCGCCATGTCCATCGCCCGCGACGCGCTCCCGAGCATCTCGGACGACGTGAACGCGGCGCCCCGGTCGAGCAGCGCGTCGACCTCGCCGGCACCTCCGAGCCGTTCGGCGGGCGTGCCGTCGAAGCGGAGCCAGCCGAGCTCGCGTGTCAGGTCCATGGCGGGCTCGCGGCGCGGCCGCTCGCGCTCCCCCAGCTCGACTCCGTACAGCGCGGGGCCGTCGTCGGTGTCGGCCACGACCACGGCGACATCGGAGCTCGGCGCGAACGGCACCGGATCGCTCCGACCGGTGAGCCGGTCCCCCGCCGCCCCGACGTCGCCGTGACCCGATCGACTCCAGGCGACACAGCCGACGGCTTCTCCGGCGGCGAGCCGCTCGGCCCAGTCGTCGCGACCCGCCCGCGCCAGTGCGCCGAGTGCGAGCAACGTCGAGAGGAACGGCGCCGGCGCGACGTGACGCCCGATCTCCTCCACCAGCACCGCCACCTCGACGGCGCCGAGCCCGAGCCCACCGCGGTCGTCCGGCACCTCGACCGCCGTCCACCCCTGCTCGACCATGGCCTTCCAGAGACCGCCGTCGATCCCGCCACCGGCGTCGACGACGGTCCGGACGCGCGTCGTGGGCGCCAAGCCGTCGAGCAGCTCGCGCGCGCCGTCACGCAGCGCGAGCTGGTCGTCCGACAGCTCGAAGTCCATGCGGGACGGAGGCTACCGGACGCGTCCCACGGATCCCTGCCGGTCGGTACGCTCGACGGGATGACGACGACGGCCACGGCATCGGACACAAGCACCGGAGCCGTCGACGCGCTCGTCGACCGCCTCCTCGAGGAGAACGATCCCGCCGACGCGATCGAGTTCCGCGGCGCGCAGTACGACCTCGGCCTGGCCTGGGTGTGGTTCCCGGCCGGGTTCGGCGGCCTCGGGCTCGCGCCCGATCTCCAACGGCGCGTCGAAGAACGCATCCGCGCCGCCGGCGTGCGAGCGGACGCCCTGGAGCGCAACGGATTCGGGATCTTCCTCGCCGCGCCGACGATCGCCGCCCACGCCGACGACGAGTTGAAGGCACGCCTCTTGCGACCGCTGTTCACCGGCGAGGAGCTCTGGTGCCAGCTCTTCAGCGAGCCCGGCGCGGGCTCCGACCTGGCCGGCCTGTCGACGCCGCGCCGTGCGCGACGGCGAGGAGTGGGTCGTGGACGGACAGAAGGTCTGGAACACGCTCGCGCACCGGGCGGATCGAGGAATGCTCGTCGCCCGCACGGATCCCGACGCGCCGAAGCACCGCGGCCTCACGTACTTCGCGCTCGACATGCACGCGCCGGGCGTCGACGTCCGGCCGTTACGTCAGATCACGGGTGAGGCCGAGTTCAACGAGGTGTACCTGACGGGCGTCCGGGTGCCCGACGCCGACCGCATCGGCGGGCTCGGCGACGGGTGGCGGGTCTCGCTCACCACGCTGATGAACGAGCGTGTGACGATCGGCGGCGCGGTTGCCGGCCGGGAGTCGGGCCCGATCGGGGACGCGCTCGAGGTCTGGCGCGAGCACCCCGAGAGCCACGACCCCGTCCGGCGGGACCGGCTCGCCCGGCTCTGGATCGACGCCGAGGTCCTGCGCCTCACGAACGCACGGGCGGCGGCGAACCGCAAGGCGGGCGCGGCCGGCCCCGAGGGCTCGGTCGCGAAGCTCGCGTTCGCCGAGACGAACCGCCACATCTACGAGCTCTGCATGGACGTGCTCGGCGCCGACGGCCTCCTGTACCCGAGTTACGAGATGGTGCGGCCGGAGGAAGCGAGCCTCACGGGCGGCGGCGATCCCCGCAAGATGTTCCTGCGCTCGCCGCGTACTCGATCGAAGGCGGCACGTCCGAGATCCTGCGCAACGTCCTGGGTGAGCGGGTGCTCGGCCTCCCCGGCGAGCCCCGCGTCGACAAGGGCCTGCCGTGGAACGAGGTACCGCGGAGCTGACGAAGACGACGAGGTGAAGGAGTCGGAGATGAGCGAACCCCCCGCTGTCCTGCGCTACGACGAGAACGAGGTAGAGCTCCCGATCGTCCGGGGCACCGAGAACGAGCCTGCAGTCGACATCTCGAAGCTGCGGTCCCAGACCGGCTTCGTCACGCTCGACTACGGCTTCGTCAACACCGGATCGTGCGAGTCGGCGATCACGTACATCGACGGCGACGCCGGCATCCTGCGCTACCGCGGGATTCCCATCGAGCAGCTCGTCGAGCGCGACCACCCGTCGTTCCTCGAGACGTGCTACCTCCTGCTCTGGGGCGCCCTGCCGACGCAGGAGCAGCTCGACGACTTCCGGTACGAGGTGCGTCGCCACACGCTCGTCAAGGAGGACGTGAAGCGCTTCTACGACGGCTTCCCGAAGGACGCGCACCCGATGGCGATCCTGTCCTCGGTCGTGAGTGCGCTGTCGACCTTCTACCAGGACAGCGACGACATCCACGACGAGGAGCAGGTGCACCTGTCGATCGTGCGCCTCATCGCCAAGCTCCCCACGATCGCGTCGTACGCGTACAAGAAGTCGATCGGACAGCCGTTCCTCTATCCGAACAACGAGCTCGACCTCATCGAGAATTTCCTGACGATGATGTTCGCGGTCCCCTCGGAGCGGTACGAGGTGAGCCCGACGGTCGTGCACGCGTTGAAGCAGCTTCTGATCCTGCACGCCGACCACGAGCAGAACTGCTCGACCTCGACGGTGCGCCTCGTCGGCTCGAGCGAGGCCAACCTCTGGGCGTCGGTCGCCGCCGGGATCAACGCGCTCTGGGGGCCGCTCCACGGCGGCGCCAATCAAGCGGTCATCGAGATGCTGGAGCGGATCCGAGCCGACGGCGGTGACGTCGCCAAGTACGTGCGCCAGGCCAAGGACCCGGACGATCCGTTCCGGCTCTCCGGTTTCGGTCACCGCGTCTACAAGAACTACGACCCGCGGGCGCGGGTGCTGAGCGCGACGGCCGAGCGCGTCCTCACCGCCCTCGACAGCAGCGACGACCTCCTCGACCTGGCACGCCAACTCGAGCAGGTGGCGCTCAACGACGAGTTCTTCATCGAGCGCAGGCTGTACCCGAACGTCGACTTCTACTCGGGGCTCATCTACCGGGCGATGGGGTTCCCGACCGACATGTTCCCGGTGCTGTTCGCGATCGGCCGGCTCCCGGGGTGGATCGCGCACTGGTACGAGATGATGCACGACAAGAAGACCAAGATCGGGCGCCCGCGCCAGATCTACACCGGCGCGACCGAGCGCAAGTACGTCCCGATCGACCAGCGGAGCTAGGCCAGCTGGATCCAGGTCGCGCGGGCGAGGCCGGCGATCTCACCGTCGGCGGTGAAGATCGCCGAGCCGGCGGTGACCTTCCGCCCGTCGTGAGCGGCTCGCCACCCGACGACCGCGTGCGGCGCACCGGCACGAACCGGGCCATCGATCGTCACTGCCATCCTGCCCAGCACGAAGGGGTTGCCGCCGATCGGCTCGGCCAACCACGACCCGACCCCGCCCGAGCAGTCGAGCGCGGCCCAGACGAACTCGGGCCGGACCACGCCGTCGGCGCCGACGAGGTCGGCCGCCGGGGTCCACGCGTCGGCCGCCACCGGTCGTCCCGTCACGGGGCCGACGAGGATGTGCAGCCCGTCGCCGGGCGCGCGCTGCGGACCGCAGACGAAGCACGTCGGGAACGGGTGCTCCTCCGGGTGCTCGTGCAGCTGAGAAGTCGAGGCCGCACGTTCGGCCTCGGCAACGCCGACGGGTTCGGGAACGTCGATCCCGAGGTCCTTCTCGCCCCGCCGGATTCCTTCGGCGACGAGCGCGTCCCCGTCGAGGACCCGCACCGAAGCGCCGCCGCCGGGCGCGACCGTAAGCGGGGTTTCGAGCGGCGGCGGCAAGCGCAGCGTCACCTCGGCCGGCCCGTCGACGTGCGCGGCCACGAGGCCGCACGTGTACCCGCCGTTGCCGGCGTCGGGGGGCCCGCAGAACCGGCGGTCGATGCGGATCTCCGGGCTCACGCGCGTGCCAGCAGCTTCTTGACCGCGACCGCGCCGGCCAACGCGGACTCCCGATCGTCCGCCTGCGGGAGGAGATTGAAGGTGGTGCAGCCGGCGTCGACGTACGGGGCCAGGAACTCGGCCACGTCGTCGGGCGTCCCGTAGGGCGAGTACTTCTCGAACCGCTCGAACGGGATCTGGTAGAAGGCCTCCATCGCCGGCGCGACGTGCGCACGTGCGCGCTCCCTCGTGTCGGCGATCCCGCACCACACCTGCATGGCGTGCCGGCTCGGAGGACTGGCGCGGCCCGCGCGGCCGGCTTCGTCGGCGATGATCTCGACGACCTCGGCGAAGCGACGGGCGGAGTTCCAGATGCCGAGCCAGCCGTCGCCCAGACGTCCGGCGCGGCGCGCGGCCGCGTCGGAGCGACCACCCACGATGATCGGCGGCGGCGGTGCGGGCGCGGGCAGCACGAGGGCGTCGTCGAGATCGAAGAACTCTCCGTGGAACGTCGTCGGCGCGCCGGTGAGCAGCTGCCGAAGCACGGCGAGGCACTCCTCCATGCGTCTCCCCCGCGTCGCGGGGTCGACGCCGCAGATCTCGACCTCGTGTCGGTCCTCGCCCCCGATGCCCACGCCGAAGATCAGGCGACCGGGAGCGAGTTGGCCGAGGTCGGAAAGCTGGCGCGCGACGAGGACGGGATGGCGCAGCGGCAGGAGGTACACCCCGGTCATGATCGGCAGCGTCGGGTGCAACATCGCCAGCGCGGTGGCCTGCACGAGACCGTCGACGCCGGCGCCGACGAAGAAGCTCACGTGGTCGCCGCAGCACACGTGGTCGATGCCGGCGTCGCGCACATGAGCGAGATGGGCCGCGGCGTTCCCGGTCTCCCCGAGTGACCCGGTCGTCGGGAAGATCCCGACCGAAACCGAATTCGACGTCGTCGCCATGGTCCTCCTCGCCCGGAGAAGCTAACGCGCAGGCCGGTACCCTGCGGAACACGTGAACCTCGAGCCGACAGAATCCGAAGCGCAGCTGCGCGCCGAGGTGCGCGCGTGGCTGCGCGAGCACCTCCCGTGGGAGTACGGCAAGGGGCTCCCCCCGCACTTCGACGATCTGGCCGAGGAGGTCGCGTTCGGCCGCGGCTGGCAGGCGAAGCTGGCCGAAGGCCGGTGGGTGGGCGTGGCGTGGCCCGAGGAGTACGGCGGTCGCGGCGCCGGCACGGTCGAGCACTTCATCGTCACCGAGGAGCTCGCCCATGCCCGCGCGCCCGAGCTGGTCGGCCGGATCGGCGTGAACCTCGTCGGGCCCACCCTGCTCGCCCACGGCACGCCCGAGCAGAAGGCGCGCTGGCTGCCCAACATCCTCTCGGCGCGCGAACTCTGGTGCCAGCTGTTCAGCGAGCCCGGCGCCGGCAGCGACCTGGCGTCGGTGAGCACGCGCGCGGAGGCTGCCGAGGGCGGTTGGGTGCTCAACGGGCAGAAGGTGTGGACGAGCTACGCCCAGTTCGCGGACTGGGGCGTCTGTCTCGCCCGCACCGACCCCGAGGCGCCGAAGCAACGCGGCATCTCGTATCTCGTGGTCGACATGCGCGCCCCCGGCGTCGAGGTACGGCCGTTGCGGCAGATCACCGACGAGTCCGAGTTCAACGAGGTGTTCTTCTCCGACGTGTTCGTCCCCCGCGAGCACCTCATCGGGCCCGAGAACGAGGGCTGGCGGATCGCGAGCTCGACGCTCTCGCACGAGCGGGGCATCAACCCCCGGCAGCTGGTGATCCATATCCAGCTCGTCGAGGAGCTGCTCCGCCTCGCGCTCGACGCGGGCGCCTTCGACGACCACCGGCTCCGCGGGCGACTGGCGCAGGCCGCCGTCGAGGTGCGGCTGTTCCAGCTGCACAACTGGCGCACCCTGTCCCGCCTTGCCAAGGGTCACGAGCCCGGGCCCGAAGGGAGCGCGCTCAAGCTCTACTGGAGCGAGATGAGCAAGCGCGTGCACGACACGGTCATGGCCGTGCTCGGCCCGGCGGCGCCGTTGTGGCGCGGTGCGCAGGACAACCCCGGGGACGGGAGCTGGCAGCGATCCTGGCTCTACTACCAGGCATCGTCGATCTGGGCCGGGACCAACGAGATCCAGCGCAACATCATCGGCGAGCGCGTGCTCGCGCTCCCCGCGAGCCGAAAGCCCTGATCACGCCCCGGCCGCGGAACGCGGCGGGCACTACATTCATGACGATGACGTCAGGAACGACGGGGGCGTTCGAGACCGTCCGCTACGAGGTCGGCGGGCCGGTGTGCACGATCACGCTCGACCGTCCCGACTCCGCCAACGCACAGAACACCCGGCTCATCGACGAGCTCGACGTCGCCTTCGACCGCGCCGACGAGGACGACGACGTCCGCGTCGTGGTGCTGGCCGGCGAGGGCAAGCACTTCTCGGCCGGTCACGACCTGAAGGAGCTGCTCACGAAGGGCGACCAGTGGGCGAAGATGCGCGACACGCCCGAGGGCAAGCTCCGCCACGAGCAGGTCATGTACTTCGACCGCTGCGTGAAGATCCGCGACTTCCGCAAGCCGACGATCGCCGCCGTGCAGGGTGCGTGCGCGGCGGCGGGCCTGATGCTGGCGTGCATGTGCGATCTCATCGTCGCCGCCGACGACGCGAAATTCTCCAATCCCGTCCTGCGCATGACCGGCGCCGGCGTCGAGCTCCTCGTCGAGCCGTGGGAGCTCGGACCGCGCAAGGCCAAGGAGTTCCTGCTCTGCGCCGAGACGATCGACGCTCACGACGCCGAGCGATTCGGGCTCGTGAACAAGGTCGTCCCGCGGACGGAGCTCGCGCAGGCGGCGCGCGCCATGGCCGACAAGGTCGCGCTGGTGCCGCCGGTCACGGCGCAGGCCGTGAAGGACTCGATCAATCGCATGCTCGACATCCAGGGCCAGCGCGAGTCGTGGCGCTACCACTTCATGATCCACCAGTACGTCAGCAACACCGCGACCGCGCTCGAAGCCGCTGACGCGCGCCAGAAGGGCGGTATGGACGCCGTCCGCGCCGAGCAACGCGGCGACAAGTCGTGACGAGCGGGCCACTCGAGGGTCTGCGCGTCCTCGATCTGGGCACGCGCATCGCAGCGCCGTTCTGCGCCGGGTTGCTCGGCGAGATGGGGGCGGAGGTCGTCAAGGTCGAGCAGCCGGGCAGCGGCGACTTCATGCGCGAGATCGGCCCGTTCATGGAGGCCGACGACGGCGAGAGCTACTCGCTGTTCTGGGCCGTCGAGGGACGAGGGCGCAAGAGCATCACGCTGGACCTCCGGCGCGACGAGGGGCAGGACCTGTTCCGACGTCTGTCCGCGACCGCGGATGTCGTCGTCGAGAACTTCCGCCCCGGCACACTCGAGCAGTGGCACATCGGCCCCGCGGATCTCGACCCGAAGCTCGTCCTCGTGCGCATCAGCGCCTTCGGGCAGGACGGCCCCTACGCGCCCCGGCCCGGCCTCGACCGGATGGGCATCGGGTACGGCGGCCTGCTCCAGCTCACCGGCTACCCGGACCGCCCGCCCGTGCGCGTCGGCGTGACGATCTCGGATTACCTCACGGGCGTGTTCTCTGCGCACGCGGCGGTTGCGTCGCTGTACGCCCGCGACACCAGGCGGTCCGGCCGAGGCGCCGTGATCGACGCCGCGCTGTACGGGGCTCCGCTGCGGATCCTCGAATGGACGATCGCGGCCTACGACCGGCTGGGCGTGGTCCGTGATCGCGAGGGCAACCGCCTGGCGAACTCCGCGCCGCTGGACAACTACCCCACCGCCGACGGGAAGTTCGTGTGCATCGTGGCCGGGAGCGACGCCAACTTCGCCCGCCTGTGCAAGGCCATGGATCGTCCCGACCTCCTCGACGACGCCCGCTTCACGAAGCTGGCCGACCGGGCCGCGCACGGAGACGAGATCAACGGCATCGTCACCGAGTGGACGCGCGCCCGCACCGCCGCCGACGTCGAACGGGCGTGTGTCGACTGCGACGTCCCGGTCGCCACCGCCTACACGGCCGCCGACATGTTCGCCGACGCGCACTTCGGCGCCCGCGGCGACCTCGTCGAGGTCGACGATCCGGTGGCCGGCACGATGCGCCAGCAGGCCCCGTTCCCCCGGTTCACCGGGGAGCGGCCGAGCGCGCCGAGCGGCGCGCCGCGCCTCGGTGCGCACACGCGCCAGGTCCTCGGCGACGTGCTCGGATTGTCCACCGACGAGCTCGACGCGCTGGCCGCCGACGGGGTGATCTGATGCCTACACGCCCTGTGCACGACGGCCTCTTCACGGACAACCATCTCATCGGCGGCCGGTGCACGGTCTGCGGGCGGCATCACTTCCCCTTCGCTTCGATCTGTCCCTACTGCGGCGCCGACGGCGTCGCCCGCGTCGAGCTGTCCGAGACCGGCACATTGTGGGGCTGGACCGCCGTCACGGCCGCGCCGCCCGGGTACGGCGGTGACGTGCCGTTCGGCTTCGGTGTCGTCGAGCTGCCCGAGGGCGTGCGTGTGATCACCCGCCTCGAGCAAGCCGACCCCGCCCAGCTTTCGTTCGGCATGCCGCTGCAGTTCGCGCTGGCGCCGCTCCACACGGACGAAGACGGCACCGAGGTCGTGACCTACGCGTTCGCCCCGGTGGCCCGCCCGTGACGAGAACCGTCGAGGTGGCGGGGATCGGCATCCATCCCTTCGGCCGGTTCGAGGACCGGACCGTCACCGAGCTCGGCGTCACCGCGGTTCGGGAGGCGCTGCGCGATGCCGGTGACCCGCAGTTCCAGGCCGCGTTCTGCGGCACCGCCTACGCCGGAGTCGCCGCCGGGCACAAGGTGCTCGGCGCGCTCGGCCGCACGGGCATTCCGATCGTGGATGTCGAAGCCGGGTGCGCGAGCGGCGGCGCTGCGCTCATGCTCGCCGGCGGGGCGATCCGGGCCGGACAGTACGACTGCGCACTCGTGTTCGGGATCGAGAAGATGCCCCGCGGGATCATCAGGTCGTCGTTCTTCGAGCCCTGGCGGGAGGAAGCCGGGCTGGCGGCGACGCCCGCCTACTTCGCATTGCGCGCCCAACGTCTCATGCGTGAGTCGGGCGTCACGAAGGACCAGCTCGCAGAGGTCGTCGTGAAGAACCGGGCCCACGGCGTCGACAATCCGAACGCGATGTTCCGCAGCGAGGTGACGGTGGAGCAGGTACTCGCTTCGCGCGTCGTGTGCGAGCCGCTGCACCTCTGGATGCTGTGCTCGCCCAACGAAGGCGCGGCCGCCGTCGTGCTGCGGGCCGCTCCGACCGGTGGCTCCGGGTCAGGCGTCACGCTCGAGGCCGCCGCGCTGCGCTCCCACCTACCGGGCTCGGTCCTCTCGGAGGGCACACCGCTGAGCGGGCTCGCCGACGACGATGTCGAGCCGCCGACGACTCTGGCGGCCCGGGCCGCCTACGAGGAGGCGGGCGTCGCGCCCGACGACGTCGACGTCGTCGAGTGCCAGGACACCGATGCGGCGCGCGAGTTGCTGTCGTACGAGGAGCTCGGGCTCTGTCCCAAGGGTGACGCCGGGAAATGGATCACCGAAGGTGTGACCCGCCTCGGCGGCCGCGTCCCGGCGAACCCGAGCGGCGGGCTCCTGTCGAAGGGCGAGCCGCTGGGCGCGTCCGCGCTCGGGCAGGTCGTCGAGCTCGTGACACAGGTGCGCGGGAAGGCGGGGCCACGGCAGGTGGACGGGGCACGTGTGGCGCTCGGCCACACCGTCGGCCGCGGCGCGAACGCGTCGGTCGTCATCGTGCGCCGCTAGCCCGCGGAGGCGGCGGCTTCGCCGACCGCCGGAGCAGGAGCCCGAGCTTGGCGACCAGCTACCCGCTGACTCGGGAGTTGTACTCCTCGATCTTGGCGTTGGCGTCCTGCTTGGCCTGCTTCAGCGCCGCGCTCGGGGACATGCCGTTGAACATCTGCTGCTCGGAGTCCAGGACGACGTCCCGAACGCCCTGATAGTCGCCGATGACCGGGCCCGCCGTGGCGGTGTTCGTGACACCTCCCACCAGTTGGTCGTAGGCCACCTTGAACCCCGGGTTCGCGGCCCAGTACTGCTGCACCTGCGACAGGTCGGCCGCCGACTGGCGGATCGGGATGTACCCCGTCGAGACGCTCCAATCGGCCTGGTTCTCGGGATCGTTGAGGAACTTCGAGTACTGCCACGCAGCCGCCTGCTTCTCGGGCGAGGACTTGTTCACGATGTAGTTGGCGCCCCCGCCGACGAGCACGCCGCCCTTCCCCTTCGGGCCCGGCATCGGCGCGACCCCGAGCTCGACGTTCGGATACTGCCCACTGGACAGCAATTGCTGAATCGTGCCGAGCGCGGCGGACGTGTCGATCGTCATGCCGAAGTTGCCGTTCCCGATGCCGATCAGGTTGTCGAACGCGCTCTGGCCGTCGGCGGGGTTGGTGCGCGCCAGGCCCTGACTCACCATGTCGTTCAGGAACGTGAAGATCTCCTTGCCGGTCGCGTTGTCGAACGTCGTGCTGGTTGCTCGGCTCTTGCGTCCGTTGCCGTTGTTCACGTACGTCTTGCCACCCAGCGCCGACCACTGCTCGAGGTACCACGGGTCGAGCTTCAAGCCGAAGCCCGCCTGCGACACCGTCCCGGAGTCCTTGAGCTTCTGGGCGGCGGTCTTCACCTCGTCGAGCGTCTTCGGCGGGTTGTTCGGGTCGAGCCCGGCGCTCTCGAACGCCTTCTTGTTGAAGTAGAGGATCGGGTTCGACACGTTGAACGGCATCGGCCAGAGCTTGCCCTTCACCGAGTAGTAGTCGACGACCCGCTTCAGGTTGTCCGACAGGTCGTATTTGTCGGCCTTGACGCACGCCTGCGCCGGGAGGACTGCCTGCGTGTCGATCATCTGCTGCAGGCCGGTGTCCTCGATCTGGACGAGGTCTGGGAGATCGCCACTCGACAGACCCGCTCGGAACTTGTTGAGCGTGTCGGCGTACGTGGTCTGGTTGACGACGGTCACGCGCACGTCGTTCTGCGAAGAGTTGAACTTGTCGGTGAGGCGCAGAATCGCCTCCTCGTTGGCGCGCTGCAGCCCGCCTTGCCAATACGTGATCTCGACCGGCTTGCTCTTGGCGTTCTTGAGCGCGTTGACCGGGCACTTCCCACCAGACGACTGGGCGGGCGGGGCGGCGCCCGCGACGGGGATGGCGAGGCCGACCACAGCCAGCACAGCGCCTACGCCGAGCGCGGTCAGGCGCTTCGCAAGTCGGGAGCTGAGCATGGACACTCCTGTTCTCGGTGGCACGGTCAGCCTTTCACGGCGCCGGCCGTAAGTCCGCGCACCAACTGCTTCTGGAAGATGAGCAGCAGGATGACGAGGGGGATGAACGCGATCACCGTGCCGGCGAACGTGACGTTGACCTGGTCGATGTTGGTGGCGCGCAGCTGCTTGAGACCGATTTGCACGGTTCGCAACCGGTCGTCCTTCGTCACCAGCAACGGCCAGAGGTACTGATTCCAGGCGGAAAGGAACGAGAACACGGCCAGCGCGGCGATCGTCGGGCGCGCCAACGGCACTGCCACGCGGGTCAGGAAGCGGAGATGGCCGTACCCGTCGAGCTTCGCTGCGTCCTGCAGGTCCTTCGGCAGCTGGAGGAAGGTCTGGCGGAGCAGGAAGGCACCGAAGCCGGTGGCGAGGAACGGCACCGCCAGCGCCGCGAACGTGTCGTACCAGCCGAGCGTGTTGATCGTCTGGAGGTTCGTGACGATCGTGATCTCGAACGGCACCATCAGGGTCGCAAGGAACACCACGAACAACGTTCGTTTGAACGGGAAGCGAAGAAACGCGAAGGCGTAGCCGGCGAGGATCGCCGTCACGAGCTGGCCGATGACGATCAGGCCGGTCTGGATGAAGCTGTTCCTGAGATAAGTCCCCAGGTGACCGTCGCTCCAAGCGTCGGCGTACGTATGCCACTGCGGCGACGTCGGAAAGAACGTCGGCGACCTCGACGCGATCTGGCTCGGCTGCAGGAGCGAGTTGACGATCGTGATGTAGATCGGGAACAACACGACGAAGGCGAGCACCGACAAGGCCACGTACCGCCCGAAGATGCGCAGCCGGCGGCCCCGCTTCCCCGGCCGGGCGGCCTCGACCTCCGTCCCCGCCTTCCCCGAGAGCTCGGTCCCGCGGAGTGCGACCGGCTCAACGCTCATATGACACCCGCCGCTCGAGGAACTGGAACTGCACCAGGGTCAGGAGCAGCGTCACGCCGAACAGGGCGATCGCCAGCACCGCCGCTTTGCCGTCGTTCTTCGCGAACTGCAGCTGGTCGTAGATGAAGTAGGTCAGCACGTTCGTCGTCTTGAGCGGTCCGCCTCGTGGTGTGAGCAGGTCGATCTGCCCGAACGTCTGGAAAGCGAAGATCGACCCGACGACGAAGGCGAAGAAGATGGTCGGTGACAAGAGCGGCAAGGTGACGTTCCAGAAACGCGTCCACGGACCGGCCCCGTCGATCTGCGCCGCCTCCTGGATCTCGTCGGGAACCGCCTGGAGGCCCGCCGACATCAGGATGAAGCTCAATCCGAGGTTCTGCCAGATCGTCGTCACCGCCACCGCCGTCAGCGCAACCGACGGGATGAAGCTCCGGATCACCGGCAGGCTGATGTTGATGATCGGATCGGGATTCTGGAGGATCGACGGTTCGGTCTGGATGCCCTGCAGCAGGCCGACCTGCGGGCTCAGCAACGTGCCGAAGATCACCGATGCCACCGCGATCGACGTCGCGACCGTCGACGAGAAGAACGCCCGGTAGATCCCGACACCCTTGAGCTTCTGGTGCGCGAGCACGGCGAGCAGGATGCCGAGGGCGATGCCGACCGGAACCGTGATGGCGGCGAAGATCACCGTGACCTTGAGGCTGTCGAGGAACTCCGATGACGACAGCACGTCCTTGTACTGGTCGAGGCCGACGTAACTCTTCGGCTGCCCCGGGAACGGGGGCGTGGAGAAGAAGCCCAGATAGAAGTTGCGCAGGAACGGATAGAAGATGAAGACGCTGAAGATCACGAAGGCGGGGAGCAGCAGCAGGTACCCGAGTCCGGCTTCGCGCACCCCCCGGCTGAAGCGGCGCTTCCGCGGCGCCGGGGCGACGGCGGGCGCCTCGTCGGGGCGAAGGCCCACCGCGTCGGCCGGCGTGCTCATGCGTCCACGCGTTCCTCTGACTCGGCGTCGAAGACGTGGAGGCGCGCTTCGTCCACCGCGAGGCCGACCTCGCTCTCCCCGACCGGCGGAGAGATGTTCGCGGCCTGCCGCACGATGATGAGCTGACCGTCCTCGAGCCGGCAGACCACGTGTCGCTCGTGGCCGAGCGACTCGATCACGGAGACAGTCGCCTTGATCGGGCCGCCCTCGGTCAGGGTCAGGTCCTCGGGTCGCACGCCGAGCACGACGTGTTCCGATCCGCGGCTCTCGACGGCGGCACCGAGCGGGCCCGGAAGCCCGACGACGCTGCCGGGGATTCGCACTCCGATGCTCCCGTCGACGCGCGTCACGTCGCCGGTGATCGTGTTCATCGGGGGATTGCCGATGAAGCGCGCCACGAAGAGGTTCGCCGGGCGCGCATAGACGTCCTGGGGGCCGCCGACCTGCTGGAGCACGCCCTGGTCGAGGATGGCGATGCGGTCGCCCATCGTCATCGCCTCGACCTGGTCGTGCGTGACGTACACGATCGTCGCCCGCAGCCGGCGGCGCAGCTCGACGAGCTCGGCGCGGGTCTGCACGCGCAGCTTGGCGTCGAGGTTCGAGAGCGGCTCGTCCATGAGGAACGCCTGCGGCCGGCGGACGATCGCCCGGGCGAGGGCGACCCGTTGGCGCTGCCCGCCCGAGAGCTGCGCCGGCTTGCGATCGAGCAGGCTCTCGAGGCCGAGGATGCCCGCCGCCTCCTGCACGAGGCGTTTGCGCTCGTCCGCCGCGACCTTGCGCGTCTTCAGCGGGAACTCGATGTTCCTCCGCACCGTCATGTGCGGGTACAGCGCGTAACTCTGGAACACCATGGCGACGTCGCGGTCCTTCGCCTCGACGTCGTTGACCTCGCGGTCTCCGATCTCGATGCTGCCTTCGGTCGGCTCCTCGAGCCCGGCGATCATGCGGAGCGCGGTCGACTTGCCGCAGCCCGACGGGCCGAGGAGCACGAGGAACTCCTCGTCGGCCACCTCGAGGGTGAGGTCGTCGACCGCGGTCACGTCGGCGAACCGCTTCGATACTCCTCGGATGGCGACCCGGCCCACGATCTCCTCGTCTGCTCTGCCCTGCTGGTCGGGTGAGAATAGGCCCGCCTCCGACGGGGCCGCTTCCACTCCGGCGAACGGGCGCCCAACGGCGGCTGAATATCAGGGTCGCCACCGACCGCGGCGGCGGCACCCGAAGATGTCGACCACTGTTCACGTTCAGCCGCGGAGGAACCAGCCGCGCGGGTCCCAGCGGCGGAGCGCGGAGATCTCGTCGGCCGTTGGCGGCGACAGCTCCCGGACGTCGCCGGCCACTACGAGGTCCCAGCCGCAGGCGGCGCGCGCCGTGTCGATCCGTTCGGCGACCGAGCCGTCGCCGGCCGGCACGGCCGTGAGCACGAGCTCGTCGCCGTCGACCTTCTCGAGCGTGCCGAGATCCGTCACGAGGGCTCGCACCGCTCGGCCCGGTGAGGTGATGTAGCCGCACTCGGGCGGCGTGCGGCCGGGCGTGAGAGTCGCCACCACGATCGCCTCGGCGGCGACGCTCGCGACGTCGTTGCCTCCGCCCGAGCCCACGAGGAACGGGCCGTCGGGAACGAGCGTCGAGTTGATGTTCCCGAAGCGGTCGACCTGCGCGCCACCGAGGCACGCCACGGTGGTCGTCCCCGGCCCGCCGACGAGCGTGCCCAGGACGAGACCGGCGTCGCCCAGCATCGTGGAACGCGGGAAGTTGCGGTGGTTGAGGACGAACGGGTCGGCCGGCGTCGGCTCGTAACCCCACAGCCCGATCTCGGCCGTGAGCTGCACGTCGCAGCCGGCCGAACGGGCCTGCGCGACGCCGAGCCATGCCGACAGGTTGGCCACGCCGGCGCCGGCCAGCACCGCGTTCGCATCGAGCGCCCGCACGCGCTCGGCGAGGTGCCGGGCGCCCGAGACTGCGGCCAGCTCCCAGCGGTTGGGTGGCGCGTCCAGATCGGGTCGATGCGCAGCCTCGTCGGTATGCCACGAGTCGGGAGCAGCCTTGGCTCGCAGCGCCGCGACCCGGTCGTCGCCGAGACGCGCGAGGTACTCGTCTTGGTCGACCACGTCGAGCACCCAGTGGCGGATCCACTCCTCGAAGTCGTCGCGACGCGTCGCTGCCCGCGCCTCGACCCAGAACTCGTAGTCCTCGCCGTACCCGTCGACCGGGAGGTCGCCCGTGAACAAGCCGCCCGGGTGTGCTCCCATCGTCGCTTCGCAGACGGCGAGGACACGGTGCGCGGGAATGCGAACGAGGTGCGACCAGGGGCGGAGGTCCTCGACGACCCGCTCGACCGTGACAACCGCACCCGCGGCGCGCGGCCAGTGCGCCCCACGCGCCTTCCAAGAGCGGAGGATGGAGCGCGACGTTTCCGTGCCGGTCCGCGACCGGGGCGTGCAACAGCGCGACGTCGGGGTGCAACGGGGCGAGCAGCCCGACTTCGCCGAAGGGTGACGGGACGCGGGCGTATGCGTCGTTCGCCTCCATCGACGAGCCGCCGACGGAGCGGGTGACGACGGCGGGGAGGTTGCACGCCGCCGCCTCGAGCCGTTGGGCGAAGGCGAGGAAGGACCAGTGCTCGACGGCGACCTCGCCCCGCTCGTATGCCCGGGCGAAGATCGGGTTGGGCGTGAAGTTCGGGAACGTGTCGCCCGAGTACCCGGTCACGACCTTCTCGACGAGCCCGCCCTTGAAGAAGAGCGTCCCCAGGCTCGACAGGCTCAGCATCACCAACGTGAACCGTGGGTCCCTCCCCCACCACTGGCGTACGACCTCGCGGGCTGCGGCGGTCCAGCGGGTGTGCCCGACGAGGATGTGGAGCGCGTCGCCGGACCGGACGTGCTCGGCGACGGCGTCGTGCAGCGAGGTGAACTTGTCGCGACCCGTCTGCGTCACGCGCTGTCGAGCACGAGGTCGGCCAGGCGGCGGCGCTGCCAGCCCTGGTAGCCGAGCATCACGTCGTTCATCTTCGCCCGCTTGTAGTACAGGTGCGCGTCGCAGTCCCAGGTGAACCCGACGCCGCCGTGGATCTGGATGTCCTCGCCGGAGATGAACACGGCCGCCTCGGCGACGAAGCCCTTGGCCATGGCGGCGGCCCGCTCACGGCTCGGGTCGTCGACGTCCGACGCCCACGCCGCGTAGTGCGTCCCCACGCGCGCCAGCTCGAGCTGGTGCAGCATGTCGACGGCCTTGTGCCGGATGGCCTGGAACGTGGCGATCGGCCGGTCGAACTGCACCCGCACCTTGGCGTACTCGGTCGCGAGATTGAGCGCGGCGTCGCACGCGCCGACGAGCTCCGCCGCGAGCATGACCGACGCGTCGTCGACGACCCGACGCCACAACCCGGTCTGGTCGCCGCGCGGGCCGACCGGCACGGCCCGGCGCTCCTCGAGCACGAGACGGGCCGCCTTGCCGCGTCGGGTCCATCGTCGGGACCGCCTCGCCGCGCGGGGCCTCGAGCAGGAACGAGCCCAGCCCCTCCTCGGTGCGCGCGACGACGATCACCCAGTCCGCCGTGTGCCCGTCGAGCACGAGCGGCTTCTGACCCGTGAGCACCCAGTCGGCGCCCTTGCGCCGGGCGCGGGTATGCACGCGGTCCACGGGATCGTCGTGGCCGAGCTCCTCGAGCGCGACCGTCCCGCGGATCGCGCCCGACGCGAGCTGCGCGAGCAGGTCGGCGTCCTCGAGCCGGCGAGCCGCGAGCGTGGCGAAGACCGACGACGAGAAGAACGGCCCCGGGAGCGGCAGACGCCCCATTTCCTCCATGACGACGGCCATGTCGACGAGTCCGAGACCGAGGCCGCCGTTCGTCTCGGGAACGAGCAGGCCGGGCCAACCGAGCTCTGCGACCTTGTCCCACATCGCGTCGGTGAAGCCGCGCTCGTCGTCGGCCATCTCCTGCACGTAGCTGCTCTGCGCCTCGCGCGCCAGGAACGCGCGCACCGACTCGCGGAGCGCGTCTTGATCGTCGCTGAAGGTGAAATCCAAAGGAACGCGGCCTCCCGAGAAACCTGACACGGATGTTAGTGTTCGTTCGATGGATTTCGCTTACTCCCCGGAAGACATCGCGTTCCGTGACGAGTTCCGAGGGTGGCTCGAGGAGAACCTGCCGAAGTTCCTCGCCGACTGGGGCGGTGACGAGGACCTCCCTCCCGGCGGCCGCGCCGGTGGCACGTCGTCGAGCGTCTCCCGCAGCCAGGAGCGACGCAAGGACTGGCAGCGCCGTCTGAACGAGGGACGGTGGGCGGCGATCAACTGGCCCAAGGACTGGGGCGGACGCGAGGCGACGCCGGTCCAGAACGTCATCCACGCCGAGGAGAACGCGCGCGCGTCCGCGCGCCGGGCATCTACAACGCCAACGGCATCTGGCAGATCGGTCCCATGATCATCAAGTGGGGCACCCACGAGCAGAAACAGCGATGGCTGCCCGGCATCCTCGACGCGTCCGAGCACTGGTGCCAGGGCTTCAGCGAGCCCGAGGCCGGCTCCGACCTCGCCAACCTGCGTACGACCGCGACCCGCGACGGCGACGAGTACGTCGTCAACGGACAGAAGATCTGGATCTCGACCGCGCACCTCGCCGACTGGGGACTCTTCCTCCTCCGGACCGACCCCGGCGCGATCGAGCGCGGCGCCAAGCACGAGGGCATCACCGCGTTCATCGTCAACATGCACACGCCGGGCATCGAATGCCGACCGATCCGCGACATCGCCGGCGACGAGCTCTTCAACGAGGTCTGGTTCACGGAAGCGCGCATCCCCGCCGACTGGCGTCTGGGCGAGGAAGACCAGGGGTGGCAGGTCGCGATGGGGACGCTCGGACACGAGCGCGTCGGCACCGCCGGCCTGGCGATCACCATGGCCGCGGACCTGCGCTCGATGATCTCGGCCGCCAAGGCGACGAACCCGGACGCGTTGCGCGATCCCGAGATCCGTGAGCGGATCGCACGTGCGTTCACGGACATCGAGTACACGAAGCTGCTCAACTACCGGGCACTGACGAAGATCATCAAGGGCGAGAAGAACTGGCCCGAGGTCCCGCTGGCCAAGTTGCAGTGGAGCTACCTGGCCCAGACGCTCGCCGAGCTCGCCGTCGACCTGCTCGGACCGGCGGGGCTCCTCGCCAAGGGTGGGCCCGACGCCGTCGACGGCGGCACATGGACGCGCCTCTACTCGTTCCAGCGCTACACGACGATCGGCGCCGGCGCCACCGAGGTGCAGAAGAACATCATCGCCGACCGCGCCCTGCTCCCCCGCAAGTAGGACAGCGATCGCCGAGCCATGAAGCTCGGCCTCGTCACGCCTGCGGTCACGCGGCTCCCCCGGGCGCACGCCCAATGGGAGGAGACGGCGGGCATCGAGGAGATCACCCGCATCGCCGTCGAGGCCGAGCGGCTCGGCTACCACCACCTCACGTGCAGCGAGCACGTCGCGCTGCCGACCGAGGTCGTCGACACACGCGGCGCTACCTACTGGGATCCGCTCGCCACCTTCGGCTACATCGCTGCTCGCACCACCACCATCCGGCTCGCCACGCACGTGCTCGTCCTCGGGTACCACCACCCCCTCGCCATCGCCAAGCGCTACGGCACGCTCGATCGCCTCTCGGGCGGGCGACTCGTCCTCGGCGTCGGCGTCGGTTCGCTCGAAGAGGAGTTCGATCTGCTGGGCGCTGAGTTCGCGGGGCGCGGCGAGCGCGCCGACGACGCCATCCGAGCGTTGCGCGCCTCGCTCTCGCAGATCGAGCCCGCATACCGCGGCGAGCATTTCGCGTACGGCGGTTTCGTGGTCGACCCGTGCGCCGTGCAGCCACACCTCCCGATCTGGATCGGTGGCCGCACGGCACGTTCGCTGCGTCGCGCGATCGAGCTCGCCGACGGCTGGGCGCCGTTCGGCCTGTCACGCGCCGACCTCGCCGAGATGATCACCCGTGCCCGCGCCAGCGAGGCGTGGACGGCCCGAGCCGGCCTGCCCGATGCGCCGCCGTTCGAGCTCGTCCTCCAGAACGAGCACCCCTTCGATCCCGGCGCCGAGCCCGAGCGAGTGGCGGACGCGGCAGCCAGACTGGCCGAGGCGGGCGCGACGACCCTCAACGTGCGCTTCGTGCACCACTCGCTCGAGCACTACCTCGAGCAGCTCGCCGCCATGAGGGAGCTCGTGGGTTAGCGCACCAGCGCCCCGGTGTGACGGGCGATCACGATGTCCTCGTCGGTACGGACGACGCGCACGACGCATCCGGCGCCGGGCGCGCTGATCACGTCCGCATGGGCGTCGTTCGCGCCTCCGTCGAGCACCACTCCGAGGTGCTCGAGACCGCGGCAGATCTCGGCCCGGATGCAGGCGGCCTTCTCGCCGATGCCGCCGGTGAACACGAGCGCGTCGAGGCCGCCGAGCACGGCGGCGAGCGCGCCGACGTGCTTGCGGGCCTGGTAACAGAAGGCGTCGACGGCGAGCGCGGCGCGCTGATCCTTGTCTCGCCGCTCGAGCAGCGTCTGCATGTCCGACGTGCCGCCCGACAACGCGACCAGCCCCGCGTCGCGGTCGACGAGCTGCTCGAGGCGGTCGGCGTCGTAGCCCTGCTCCCGCAGCAGGTAGACCGGGACGCCCGGATCGAGGTCGCCGCTGCGGGTGCTCATGATCAATCCGCCCGCCGGCGTGAAGCCCATCGTCGTGTCGACCGACCTCCCGTGATGCACGGCGACCATGCTGGCGCCGTTGCCGAGGTGCGCGATGACGGCGCGGCCGAGCTGGTGCGCGCCGAGCGCGCCGACGATGTACTCGTACGACAAGCCGTGAAAGCCATAGCGCCGCAGGCCCGCGTCCGCGAGCGCGTCCGGCAGTGGCAGGCGCTGCGCGAGTGTCGGCATGTCGTGATGGAACGCGGTGTCGAAACACGCCGCCTGCGGGATGTCCCACCGGGCGCCGATGGCCTCGATGGCCGAGATCGCCGCCGGGATGTGCAAGGGCGCGAAGGGCACGAGCTCGCGCAACTCGGTGAGGACGGCGTCGTCGACGATGACGGGCTCGGCGTGGCGGGGCCCGCCGTGTACGACACGGTGGCCGGCGGCGTCCGGTGGCGGGAGTCCCTGCTCGTCGAATGCGGCAAGGGCGGCTTCGAGTGCGGCGGTGTAGTCGCCGGACTCCACCGGGTGCGTGGCACGGGCCAGCGGGCGTTGCGCTGCGTCGTCGACCTCGAACAGCGCCGCCTTCAACGAGGACGAGCCGCTGTTCACGCACAGGACGACCAGCGGCGCGCCCCGGCTCACGGGCTCCAGCGCCAGTCACGCACCTCGGGCATGTCCTCGAGATGCTCGACGACGTAACCCGCGTGCCTTCGCAGCATCCCCTTGCAGTGCTCGACGAGCGTCTCGGCGCCGACGGGCACATCACGCGCGCGATTCACCGCTTCGATGCACAGGTGGTACCGGCTGATCTCGTTGCGCACCACCATGTCGAAGGGCGTCGTCGTGGTGCCCTCCTCCTGGTAGCCCCGCACGTGGAAACGGTGCGGGTTGGGGCGTCCGTGGACCAGATGGTGGACGGCACTCGGGTACCCGTGGAAGGCGAACACGACGTCCGTGTCGGCGGTGAACGCATCCACGAACTCGCCCTCGCCCATCCCGTGCGGGTGACGCGCCTCGGGGAACAGCGCCATGAGGTCGACGACGTTCACGACGCGGAACTCGAACTCGGGGCAGTGCCGGCGCAGGAGTTGAGCGGCTGCGATCGTCTCCATGGTGACGATGTCGCCCGCCGAGGCGAGCACAATTTCGGGCTCCTTCCGGTGCTCGTTACCCGCCCAGTCCCACACCGACGCGCCGTGCGCGGCGTGCCGGCGGGCGGCGTCCATGTCGAGCCACTGGAGTTGGGGCTGCTTGTCGATCACGATGAGGTTCACGTAGTCGCGGCTGCGGAGGCAGTGGTCGGCGACAGAGAGCAGGCTGTTGGCGTCGGGCGGCAGGTAGATGCGCGACACCGTGCCCTTCTTGCTGAGGACCGTGTCGATCAACCCGGGACCCTGGTGGCTGAACCCGTTGTGGTCGTTCCGCCAGCACGTCGAGGTGAGCAGCACGTTCAGCGATGCGACCGAGGCGCGCCACGTGAGGTCCCGCGCCGCCTCGAGCCACTTGGCGTGCTGCACCGTCATCGAGGCCGAGACCATGGCGAACGCTTCGTACGAGGCGAACAGCCCGTGCCGCCCAGTGAGGAGGTACCCCTCGAGCCAGCCCTGGCAGTTGTGCTCGCTGAGGATCTCCATCACGCGTCCATCCGGCGCGACGTGGTCGTCGATGTCGAGGATCGGCTCGAGCAGCACGCGGTTCTCGACGTCGAACACGGCGCCGAGCCGGTTCGAGTTCGTCTCGTCGGGGCACACGAGCCGGAAGTTGGCGTCCTTCTCGTTGCGGGTGAACACGTCGCGCAGGAACTCGCCCAGCCGGCGCGTCGACTCGTGGAGCTCCGCCCCCGGCGTGGCGACCGGGATCGCGTACTCGGTGAAGTCCGGAAGGTCGAGCGGCTTGAGCAGGAGGCCGCCGTTCGCGTGCGGGTTGGCGCCCATGCGGCGCTCGCCCTCGGGCGCGAGCTCCGCCAGCGGGGCCGCCAACAGCCCTTCGCCGTCGAAGAGCTCCTCGGGCCGGTAGCTGCGCATCCACTCGTCGAGCTGACGGAGATGGTCGGGGTTGTCACGCACCTTCGCCAGCGGCACCTGATGGGCCCGGAAGGTGCCCTCGACGGGGAGGCCGTCGACGACCTTCGGCCCCGTCCAGCCCTTCGGCGTCCGCAACACGATCGCGGGCCAGCGGGGGCGGGCGCCGAAGCCGTGCGCGCGGGCGCCGTCCTGGATCGCCTTGATCGCGTCGAAGCAACGGTCGAGGGTCGACGCCAGCTCGCGGTGCACGACCGGCGGGTCGTCACCCTCGACGAAGTGGACGTCGTACCCGTAGCCGGCGAGGACGGACTCGACGCCGTCGTCGCTGGCCCGTCCGAACACGGTCGGACCCGAGATCTTGTAGCCGTTGAGGTGCAGGATCGGCAGGACGGCGCCGTCACGCACCGGATTGAGGAAGTCGATCCCCTGCCACGAGCCGGACAGCGGTCCCGTCTCGGCTTCCCCGTCGCCGACGACGCACGCGACGACGAGATCCGGGTTGTCGAACGCCGCGCCGAACGCGTGGACGAGCGCGTAGCCGAGCTCGCCGCCCTCGTGGATCGACCCCGGTGTCGGAACGCTGACGTGGCTCGGTACGCCGCCGGGCGTCGAGAACTGCCGGAACAGCCTGCCCATGCCGTCGTGATCCTGCGACACCACCGGGTACATCTCGCTGTAGGTGCCTTCGAGGTACACGTTGGCGAGGATGGCGGGACCACCGTGCCCGGGCCCGGTGATGAAGACCACGTCGGCGTCTCGTTCGCGGATGACGCGGTTGAGGTGGGCGTACAGGAGACTCAGGCCCGGCGAGGTTCCCCAGTGGCCGAGCAGGCGGGGCTTGATGTGCTCGGGCCGCAGCGGCTCGCGCAGCAACGCGTTGTCGCAGAGATAGATCTGGCCGACGGTGAGGTAGTTGGCGGCCCGCCAGTACGCGTCGATCGCGGCGACGTCGTCGTCGGAGAGCGCGGTCGGCATCAGTCGCCTCCCTCCCTACCCGGACTCGAGCGTCAACACACTCCGAGTCTCCCACGCCGTCGCGGTTACCCGAGGCGCTCGATCACGGTGGCGTTCGCCTGGCCGCCGCCCTCGCACATGGTCTGGAAACCGAAACGGCCGCCGGTCGTCTCCAGGTGATTGAGCATCGTGGTCATCAGCCGCACGCCGCTCGCGCCGAGCGGGTGCCCGATCGCGATCGCGCCGCCCCGCGGGTTGTACCGCACCGGGTCGGGACGGAACTCCTTCGCCCACATGAGAGCGATCACGGCGAACGCCTCGTTGCACTCGATCGCGTCGAACTCGTCGATCTTCATGCCCGTGCGCTCGAGCAGCTTGCGCGTGACCGGGTTCGGCGCCGAGAGCACGAGCACCGGGTCGTCGGCGAGCACGGCGAAGTGCACGAACCGCGCCGATCGGCAGGCCGAGGCGCTCGGCGGTCGCCCGGTCGGCGACGAGCATCGCCGAGGCGCCGTCGCTCATCGGCGACGAGTTACCGGCGGTGATGTCGGGCGCCGGCTGCTCCTCGGACTCCCAGACCGCCGGCAATGCCGCCAGTTGCTCGAGCGACGTGCCGGGCCGGATCGCCTCGTCGCTGCGCAGCACGTTGCCCGTGGGCTCGCCGTGCTCGTTCTTGAGCGGGACGGGCAAGAGCTCGCGGGCGAAGAACCCGGAGTCGACGTTGGCGGCGGCGCGCCGGTGGCTCTCCAGCGCGAAGGCGTCCATGTCGTCGCGGGTGACGCCGAAGCGGTCGGCGAGCACCTGAGCGACCCAGAACTGGATGCCGAGCGTGTGATTCGTGTGCTCCATGAACGCAGGGCTGAACGGCCCGACTCCGCCGCGAGCGTTGGTCGACATCGGCGCCCGGGTCATCGACTCGACTCCACCGCGATCGCGAGGTCATAGGCGCCGGCCATCACGCCCTGGGCGACGAAGTGCATCGCCTGTTGCGACGAGCCGCACTGCCGGTCGACGGAGGAAGCGGGGACGTGCCTCGGCAACCCGGCCGCGACCCAGGCGTTGCGCGTGACGTTGCACCCCTGCTCCCCCGACTGGGTCACGCATCCGCCGACGACGTCGTCGATGGTCCCGGGATCGACGTCGTTGCGTTCGAGCAGGGACCGCAGCGTCAGGCCGAGCAGGTCGGACGGGTGCCAGTTCGCCAGCGCGCCCTTCCGCTTGCCCACCGCGGTACGCACCGTGTCGACGATGACCGCCTCACGTGCCTCCATTGCGCTCCCTCACTGGAACCGACGGAACCTGACATGGTAGTCAGGTCATGTTGACGCGACGCCGGCGAGCGACAGGAGGACCACATGGCCGTGACCGGTGGTGACGTTCCCGAGCACGACCACATCGTCGACACCGGGAAGAGCAGCTTCGGCCTCGACGAGCTCGGTCACATCCAACCCGGGTTGGCGCGCATCATGCCCGAGATCGGCGCGCGTATCTGGAAGTGCTACTACGCCGGCAAGGCGGGCAATCAGCCGCTGGCGCGCTTCCAGCTCAAGGAGGCCGTCAACCTCATGGAGATGGGCGCGTTCGTGCGGCCCAAGTACGAGGAGAACATGACGAAGTTCATCGCCGAGGACGTCGAGCAGGTCAAACAGGCGATCGAGGCGCAGGATTGGGACAAGTTCGAGACCGCGTTCCACGGCATGGTCGACCAGGCGAACGCCTACCACGAGCTGTACGACAAGGAGTTCCTGCGCTGGAAGATCCCCGACCAGCCGCCCCCCGACCTCGACATGACACCGCGCCGGTAGTCCGGCGCATCCGGCTATGCCGTTTCCTCCCGCGGCGGCCGCCAGAACAGCACGAGTAGCGCCAGCGCGCCCCCGAGCCCGGCGATCGCCGTGATCGCGAAGCCGGACCAGCCGTCGACCCACGAGAAACCGAGCGCGTCGTCGAGGGACCACTCCCCCGGGCCGAGCGCGCCGAGTGCCAGGCCGAGCACGGTGAGCACCATCACGTACTCCCATCCCTCGGTCGGCCGCTTGAACACGAAGAACCCGGCGTTGCGGTGGTTGGTGACCCACGCGACGGCCGCGACACCGGTGACGGCGGCGGCGCCGAGCGGCGTGAGCAGGCCGAACACGAGCAGCGTCCCCGCGGCCAGCTCGGTCACGGTGACGAGCCAGGCGTGGGCGGGGCCGGGATGGAGGCCGAGGCTCGCGAACCAGTTCGAGACGCCCGGTCCCTCGCGCATGCGGGCCAGGTGGTTCCACCCGTGGGCGAACATGACGACGCCCGCCGCCACCCGCAGACCGAGCAGGGCGAGGTTCACCGCGTTCGCATCCATCCGACGCTGTCCTCCATGGCGTGAGCGGGTACCGCGCGCCGTTTGCTGACGCTATCGTCAGGGTTCGTGAGCGCGCCCGAGGCTATCGACGGCACCTACGACCCGTTCGAGGAGTTCAACCGCAGCGTCGGCGCGGGCGTGGTCGAGGATCCGTACCCGCTCCTGGCCATGGCCCGGGAGAAGGGGCCGCTGCTCAAGGAGAACCTCGAGGCGGCGTTGCTCGCCGACGGCAGCGCGCCCCCGCCCGGTCCCGACGTCTTCACCGCGTTCAGCTACGACGCCGTGCAGACCGTCCTGCGCGACGGCGAGACGTTCTCGTCCGCGGGATACGCCGAAGTCATGGGCGCGGTCATGGGCCACACGATCCTCGAGATGGACGAGCCCGAGCACCACACCTACCGCGGGCTCGTGCAACAGGCGTTCAGCCGCAAAGCGATGGAACGCTGGGAAACGGAAGCGGTCGGTCCGATCGTCGACGAGTGCATCGACGCCTTCGTCGACCGCGGCCAGGCCGAGCTCGTGCGCGAGCTCACGTTGCCGTTCCCGGTGAACGTGATCGCCCGGATGCTCGGGCTCCCCCGCCAGGACCTCCCGCAGTTCCATCGCTGGGCGATCGAGCTCATCAGCGTCTCGTTCGACTGGGACCGCGGCACCCGAGCCTCGGCGCAACTGCGCGACTACTTCGCCCGGGTCCTCGCCGACCGGCGCGCTCACCCCGCAGACGATCTCATGAGCACGCTCGCGGCCGCCGAGCTCGACGGTCAGCACCTCACCGACGAGGAGATCTTCGCCTTCCTGCGGCTGCTCCTTCCCGCCGGTGCGGAGACGACGTACCGCTCCTCGAGCAACCTGCTCTTCGGCCTGCTCACCAACCCCGACCAGCTGGACGCGCTGCGCGCCGACCGGACCCTCATGCCGCAGGCGATCGAGGAGGGGCTGCGCTGGGAACCGCCACTCACGACGATCGTGCGGACCGCGACGCGCGACACGGTCGTCGACGGCGTCGAGGTCCCGTCCGGCGCAATCGTCATCACCAACATGGGCTCGGCCAATCACGACGAGAAGTACTGGGAGCGCTCCGAAGAGTTCGACATCCACCGCGAGCAGCGCCAGCACCTCGCGTTCGCGTTCGGGCCGCACATGTGCCTGGGCATGCACCTGGCGCGCATGGAAACCCGCGTCGTGCTCGAGCGGATCTTCGACCGCCTGCCGAACCTGCGACTCGACCCTGCGGCCGACGCACCGCACATCACGGGCATGACGTTCCGGGCGCCGCCGGCGCTGCCGGTGCTCTTCGGCTGAGAGGAGATCCCATGCGGGCAGAAGACCTCATCCTCGTGAGCGTGGACGACCACGTCGTCGAGCCGCCCGACCTCTTCGAGGGTCACCTGCCGGAGAAATGGATGGAGCACGCGCCCAGAAGCGTCCGTCGCGACGGCATCGACGTGTGGGTCTACGAGGACAGCGTGATCCCCAACATCGGGCTCAACGCGGTCGCGGGGCGGCCGCCCGAGGAGTACAACATCGAGCCGACGAGCTACGACATGATGCGCAAGGGTTGTTACGACATCCACGAGCGCGTCAACGACATGAACCGCAACGGCGTGCTCGGCTCGATGTGCTTCCCGTCCTTCGTGCAGTTCTGCGGGCAACTGTTCTCGCGCTCGAAGGACCTCGACATGGGGCTCAACCTCCTGCGGGCCTACAACGACTGGCACATCGACGAGTGGTGCGGCACCTACCCGGGCCGTTTCATCCCGCTCTCGATCCCGCCGATCTGGGATCCACAGCTCATGGCGGACGAGGTGCGGCGTGTCGCCAAGAAGGGCTGCCACGCGGTCACGTTCTCGGAGAACCCGTTCAAGCTGGGCTGGCCGCACATCTTCGGGGACCACTGGGACCCGTTCTTCGCCGCCTGCGAGGACGAAGGCACGATCATCTGCCTGCACATCGGCTCGTCGTCGACACAGATCGAGATCGCCCCGGGCGCGCCGATCGACATCATGATCACGCTGACACCGCTCAACACCATGGAAGCCGCGACCGACCTGCTGTGGTCGCAGGTCCTCCGGAAGTTCCCGAACCTCAAGTTCGCGCTCTCGGAGGGCGGGACGGGTTGGCTGCCCTACTGGCTCGAGCGGATCGACTACGTGTACCAGCAGCACCGCTTCTGGACGGGTCAGGACTTCGGCGACGCGCTGCCGAGCCAGGTGGCGCGGGACCACTTCACGTTCTGCTTCATCAGCGACCGCGCCGGCGTCGACGAGCGCGAGGCGATCGGCATCGACAACATGACGTGGGAGTGCGACTACCCCCACTCCGACTCGTCGTGGCCGAACTCGCCCGAGTCGGTCGCCAAGCAGCTCGACGGCGTCGACGACGGCATCGTCGACAAGATCACGCACGAAAACGCGACGCGGATCTTCCGCTACGACCCGTTCGCGCACCGGCCCAAGGAGCGGTCGAGCGCGGGGGCGCTGCGAGCCGAGGCGCCCGCCTAGTCAGCCGGCGTGGGCCCGCCGGTGCCTCAGTTCGGGGACGAGACCGGCGTCGGACAGCATCCGCACCGCCCGCTCCTCCTCGACGTCGATCACGATCGCCTCCCCCGGGTGCCGGTCGACGATGAACCTGACGACGCAGTCCTCACACGCGTCCGTGTGCTGCATCACGCAGCTGTCGCAGTTGATCTCCATACACAACCCCTTTCGTCGCCGTCGCAAGCTCCTGCGTTGCGGCGACGGTCGGCAAAGCCGCCGTCGCCACAGGATCGCACGGAGGTATGACAGCTACGCCCTCGTCTACGACCAGTCGGGTACCGGGAACAGCGATCGGGGCTGGTCGCACCAGCACGCCATCACCCGGCCGGCAAGCGTGTCGTCGCGGATGAACTCGACGGCGGCGTCGGCGATCTCCTCGGGTGCGAGGATCCCGGGCGGGACGGTGGCCGCCTCCTCCTCGGGGGTCATGCGCGATCGGGAGCGCCTCGACATCGGCGTGTCGACCCAGTCGGGACAGATGCAGTTCACGCGGATCCCGGACTCCTCGCCGAGAGATGCGAGCGCGGCGGTGAACCGCGCGACGCCGGCTTTCGTGGCGGCGTAGTCGGGCGACGGGTGCGGGCCGAGCCCGATGCCGGCGAGGGAGGCGATGTTGACGATCGCGCCGCTGCCGCGGTCCCGCATGGCCGGGACGGCGTAGTGGGTGCCCAGCATGGGGCCGCGCAGGTTCACGTCCAGCACACGCATCCACGCCTCGGGCTCGGCGTCCGGGAACGCCGGGTTCACCACGATGCCGGCGTTGTTCACGAGGACGTCGAGACCGCCGAACGTCGTGACCGCGAAGTCGACCATCGCCCGGACGTCGGCATCGCGTGCCACATCGACGTGCACGAAGCCGGCGCGTCCGGAAGCGGCCTCGATCTCTCCGACGGTGTCCCGGCCGGGACCGTCGTCGAAGTCGGCGACGGCGACGGCCGCCCCCTCCCGGGCCAGCCGCACCGCCGTGGCCCGGCCGATCCCGGCTCCCGCACCGGTCACGAGCGCGACACGTCCGGCGATGTCCATGGGGTGAGTATGACCGCGGGGTATGACAGCGAACGGCGGGCCGCGGCCTGCTCGCCGGTTGCTAGCGGCGGAGCGCCCGCAGCAACGTCTCCGACGACACGACGTGGGCGCCGGATTCCCGGGCATGCTCCTCGACCCAGCCGTCGGACGATGCGACGACCACCGGCACCTCGACGGGGAGGTCCGCGGCCTGGCGCACGACGACCGCGTCGGCCTCCTCGCCCTCGGGCGAGAACACGACCCGGACGCCCGGACGCCGCGGCGGGAGGACCCCGCCGACGTCGGCGCCGTCGAAGACCAGGATCACCCGGGCGCGCGTCCGGAGCTGCAGTTCCGAGATCGCGCTCAACAGGCGGTCGCGCTGCTGAGCCGGCGGGGCGTCACCCCAGGCCAGCATCGACACGTTGTAGCCGTCCACGACGAGCAAGGCGCGGGGCGTCCGCAGCATGGCGTCGAGCGCGTCGGGGTCGTCGTCCACCATGCCGGGCGGCACCCGGGGGTGGGCGCGGCGCGGCCGCGGCTCCCGCTCGTTCTTCTCCTTCTTTTCCTTCTCTCTGTCGGTGCCGCCGTCCGGCGCCAAGTCGTCGGGCGGTGACGTGTCGTCCGAGTTGTTCCGTTCCAGCACCCGGCGGGCCTGGTCCGCCACCCCGCTCAGCCCGGTCGCCAGCCGTTGGGCGATATCGGCGGCGTCGACCAGCGCGCGTAGGTCATCGCGTCGCAGCACGGGCAAGCCGGCGTCCGCGGCGCGCACCTTGACTTCGGCCTCCTTCACGGCGCGCCGCAACTCGTGTATCTCCTCGTCGACCTTGCGGGCCCGGCTCGTCTCCTGTTCGAGGCGCGCATCGGCGGCGTCGACCGCCGAGCGCGCCTCCGCGATCTCGTGTTCGATCTCGGTAGCCTTCCGCTCGGCGGCGGCTACCCTCTGGTTGGCGAGGGCGTCCCGGTCACGCCGGCTCTGCCGTTCCTCGCGCAACTGACGCTCGACGTGCTCCGCCCTCTGTTCGGCCGAGACCCGGGCGGCCTCGGCTCGTCGGCGTGACTCCGCCAAGCCCGCGACCTGCGACTCACGGGCGCGGTCATCGTCACCCGCCTGCCGCTCGAGCCGCAGGCGCTCGAACGCAGCACACGCGACCCCGAGCCCGAACGTCCATCCCGACGGGCGCGCCGCGTACAGCGCCGACGCGAGAACCGGCAGGGTGGATTCGTCGCTTGCGTCGCTCACGAGTGCGAACGCGTTGTCGGCGTCCCACGTCTCGAGCGCTTCGGACACGTCGGGACGCATCAGGAACTGCTCCACCGCGCGGTCGCGAAAATCGGGCTCGGCCTCGAGCGCACGCAGCAGCTGCTGGCGCGCTGCGCCGCGCGCCAGGCCGCGACGGTCGAACTCGGCAACGGGCCGCAGGATCGGCGGAATCTCGGTCGGGTCGAGCGTGCGAAGCATCTCGCCCGCGGTGTCGAGCAGCGGGATGAGCAGTGACTCGGGCACGGGCGGCCGTGACACCCGCTCCGGCGGGGTCGACGTCCGCTCGCCGGCCGTCACCGCGACCCTCGAGATGCTCGTCGTGGGACCGGCCCGTAGACTGACGCGCCGAAGCCGGATGGCCGGCGGCGAAGGAGTGGCATGCGTTCACGGTACGAGGAAGTCACCCTCGACACGCAAGGCGACGGCGACATGCTCGACGTCACCCCGTACGCCCAGAAGGTCATCGACAACGCCGGACTGGCCGACGGTCTCTGCACCGTGTTCGTCGCCCACTCGACCTGCGGCATGACGACCATCGAGCACGAGCCGGGGTGCAACGCCGACCTCAACGCCGTCCTCGAGGGCGTCGCTCCCCAGGATCGTCCCTGGGAGCACAACGCACGCAACGCCGACACCAACGGCCACAGCCACGTGCGTGCCGCACTGATCGGGCCGTCCGTGACGATCCCGTTCCGGGCCGGTGCGCTCCAGGTCGGGGTTTGGCAGAAGGTCGTCTGCATCGATTTCGACGACCGCCCGCGCAGCCGCAAGGTCGTCATCCAGCTACTCGGCGAGTAGCGCCAACCCTCCGCCCTCACGCGGGCTCGGCCGGGGACGCGGCGTCGGCGGTGGTCGGCGACCCTTCGAGTTTCTCGATGCTGTCGCCACTGGCGCCACACCACCGGCACGTCACCCGCTCGACGTTCTCCTCGAGCAGCTGCTCGTCCTCGACGGTCAGGTCACCACCCACGCTGTAGTGGTGGAACGCGCTCGTCCGCCGGGTCGTGATGACGTCGAAGCGGGTGAGGTTCCCGCACGCACCGCAGCGGTACCGCACCGCCATTGGCTCCTCCATCGCCGCCGTCCCGGACTCCGCTCGAGCAGCGACGACCGTCGGCGACGCGCTCGTACCGGACTGGGAAGTGTACGGCTTCGTGCCCCTACGGTCCGCCTCGCGGGGCGGGGGCACGTCGCGCCCGCTGCCGATCTGCCGCCCCGCGGTACGCGCCGGTTGCGTCGCCGTAGCCGTCGTCGAAGGGTTCGGGCTCGCCGCGCCGCCCGCCCCGTTGCGAGCTGTCCCCCGCGGCGCGCTTCTCGGCCCGCCGCCGCGCCAGCGTGCGCCCGCCTTCGAGGAACAATGTCAGCAAGAGCGTCGTGAACAGCGCCCAGACCGGGGCGATCGCGATCACGCGGATGTAACGCGTGAATCCGGTTTGGATGAACACGTCGACGAGCCGGTCGCCGCTCAGCCAGCCGGTGATCCGAGCGACCCAGAGCGTGACGACCAGACCGAGCGCGAGGGCGACCACCCACGCCAGCACCCGCAGTGGACGGGCCACCGTTTCGTTCTTCGGAGCAGTGCCGGCAACCGGGCGGGGCACCTTGGCTGCACGTGCCGCCGCCGGTGCGGCCGCCGCGGGCGCGGCCGCCGCTACGGGCGCCGCCGCCCGGGTCGGGCGCGGCGGCAGGACGGCGGTCGACTCGGGGTGGGGCGAATCAACGGGGCGGACGTGTCGCGACGACGCCATGACCGACGGGCGAAACTGCGTCGGGATCTTCAGCGGCTTGCCGCAGCCTTCACACTTGAACGTCGGCGCGTCGGGGAGGCCCGACACCCGATGCTTGCGCCCGCACGACGGGCACTGGATCGCCTTTCCCACCGCGTCAGCCTTCGCCGGCGGCGTGCGCCGCCTTGCTCGTGAGCACGAACGTCTCCAGGACCGCGGCGGCCTTCCCCGATTCGATGGCCGCGATCGCCAGCTCGAGCCCGGCGGCGAGATCGGGGGCAGCGTCGGCGACCACGAGCGCGGCGGCCGCGTTGAGCGCCACGACGTCGCGGACCGGACCGGGCTCGCCGCCGAGCATACGCTCGGCGATCGCGACGTTGGCGGCAGCGTCGCCGCCGACGATCTCGTCGGGTTCGGCGACCGGGATCCCGTAGTCAGCGGGGTCGAGGGTCGAGGCGCGCACGGAGCCGTTCGTGAGCTCCCACACGTTCGAAACGGTCGTCGTCGTGAGCTCGTCGAGGCCGTCGCCTCCGCAGAACACCATCGCCCGCTCGACGCCGAGCTCGGCGAGGGTGTGCGTCATGCGCTCGGCCATCGACGGGTCCGACACGCCCAGGACGCGGCGGCGGACGCCGGCCGGGTTCGCGAGCGGCCCGAGGAAGTTGAACGTCGTAGGCGTCCCGAGCTCACGACGCGCCGGGCCCGCGAACCGCAGCGCGGGGTGGTACTTGGGCGCGAAGCAGAACCCGATGCCGGCCTCGTCGACGCAGCGGGCAACGCCCGTCGGCCCGAGGTCGATCACCACGCCGAGCTCCTCGAGGATGTCCGCCGAGCCGCACGCCGACGACGCGGCGCGGTTGCCGTGCTTGGCGACCCGCACTCCCGCACCCGCGACGACGAGCGCCGCGAGCGTCGAGATGTTGACGGTGCCCGAACGGTCGCCGCCGGTGCCGCACGTGTCGACCACGGGCCCGCCCGGCCCGTCGAGCGGGATGTCGACGGTCTGCGCGAAGCGCAGCATCGTGCGGGTCAGCGCCGCCAGCTCGCCCGAGGTCTCACCCTTGGCGCGGAGCGCGACGGCGAAGCCGGCGATCTGGGCATCGGTCGCCTCGCCGGCGAGGATCGTGGCCATGGCCTGCTCGGCCAGCTCGATCGGCAGGTCCTCCCGGCGGAGGAGTCGGCCGATCACGTCAGGCCAGAGGGCAGGAGTTGGAGTCGTCATGGAGGCTTCTGTTCGTGCGCCGGAGTCAATCCCACCACAGATCATGGTCGAGGACGCCACGCGCGATGAGCCCGAGCTGCACCTGGGTCGTGCCCTCGACGATCGTGAGTTGCTTGGCGTCCCGGTAGTACAGCTCCGTGAGATGGTCTTCCATGTAACCGGCGGCGCCGAGCATCTGGAGGGCCTCCCCCGAGACCTTCACCGCCAGCTCGGTCGCGTAGTACTTCGCCATCGACAAGAACGGGACGTACTCCTTGGTGAACAGGCTGCGGTCGGCCATCCACGCGGCGCGGTAGGTGAGCAGGCGGGCGGCTTCGATCTCGGCGGCGAGCTCGGCGATCTTCCACTGGATCCCTTGGAAGTCGGCGATCGTCTGCCCGAACGCCTCGCGCTGCTTGACGTACTCGACCGCGTACATCAGCGCCCCTTCGGCGAGCCCGATCCCGCGCGCGGCCACGATCGGCCGCATCGAGTTGAGGCCGAGCATGGCGAGCCGGAAACCACCGATCTCGCCGATCACGTTCTCGGGCGGCACGCGCACGCCGTCGAGGACGAGCTCGCCCGTGTCGACACCCTTGACACCCATCTTGCGATCCACGCGTCCGACGTCGACGCCGGGCCACGACCGCTCGACGATGAACGCGCTGACGCTGTCGTGAGCACGCGAGTCGACGGCGCCGCTCTTGGCGAAGACGCAGTACCAATCAGCTTGGCGGACACCCGACATCCAGCATTTCGTGCCGGTGAGGACCCAGTCGTCACCGTCGCGCACAGCGCGGGTGCGCATGCCCATCACGTCGCTGCCCGCCTGGGGTTCCGACAGGCCGAACGCGGCGCGGGCCTCACCCGTCGCGACCGGTCGGACGTACTGCTGGTTCTGCTCGGGGGTCCCGGCGATCATCACGGGCCCGGTCGGCAGGCGCGTCAGCAGCAGCATGAGCGAGGCCGCGTTCGAGTACTTCGCGACCTCCTCGATGGCGATCGTCAGGCCGAGGATGCCGGCGCCGCTGCCGCCGTACTCCTCGGGGATGCACAGGCCGGTGAGGCCGGCGTCGACGAAGAGCGCGAACAGGTCGTCCGGGTACCGCTCGCTCTCGTCGATCTCGCGGGCACGGGGCGCGACACGTTCCTGCGCCAACTTGCGAACCGTGGCCTGGAGCTCGGCGAGCTCGTCGGAGAGCTCGAAATCCACGACCGACGATGCTACCGGCCGGTACCGATCTTTCGGCTGAGGGCGCTACGCGGACTTGCGCCGCTGCCGGACGAGACGCCTGCGCTCGCGCTCGGTGCGGCCTCCCCAGACGCCGTGCTTCTCGCGCACGGTCAGGGCGTACTCGAGGCACGGCTCACGCACCGGACACTCTGCGCAGATCTCCTTCGCCTCGGACGCCTCGTCCTCGTCGGAGACGGGATAGAAGACGCCGGGATCGACGCCGCGGCAGCGAGCCTGTTGACGCCAGGACAGATTCATGGCTTTCAGCACCTCTTCCCCGGCGAGGGTCCCAGGGACAATGGTTCAACCCTTGGCGATTCAGTCGTTATTCCCCTCGGATCGCGCCGAAAACCCCCTCCCCGGGCGGTTCGGAGGCGGGCCGTAGGATCCGCGGGATGGCGCGGATCCCTCCCCCGGTGCTCGACGCGGCCCGCCCGGCGTCGGGACACCCACGCCGCCAGTTGATCCCGATCCTGGGTGCGACGGCGCTGACCACGCCTGCGATCCTCACCCGGCTCAGCGGCGCCGCGCCGCCCGAGTGGCTGGCGGCGGTGGTGTTCGGGCTGGGCGTCGTGGGAGCCGCGTTCCTGCTCGCCTGGGGAGCCGAAGCGCTCCAGCTCGACATCTCGCAGGGGTTGGCCCTGGCGGTGCTCGCGCTGATTGCCGTACTGCCCGAGTACGCCGTCGACTTCACGTTCGCGTTGAAGGCCGGTGAGGACCCGGACAAGTACGCGCCGCTCGCGCTCGCCAACATGACCGGCGGCAACCGCCTCCTGATCGGGATCGGCTGGTCCTTGGTGGTGCTCCTCGCCGCCTGGCGGATCACTCGCATCGCCCGGACGCAGGGCTACACGGGGCCGCTCGAGACCGACGTGACCCTCGATCGGCCGCACGCGATCGAGATCGCGTTCCTCGCCGTCGCCTCCATCTATTCGCTCACACTGCCGCTGAAGCGCACGCTCAGCCCCGTCGACACCGTGCTCCTCGTGGGGCTCTTCGTCTGGTACGCGGTGCGGATCAGCCGGGCGCCGGCGGAGGAGCCACACCTCGTCGGCCCGGCCGAGCTCATCGGCCGGCTCCCGACGGCCACACGGAGGGCCGTCGTCGCGCTGATGCTGTTCGGCTCGGCCGCAGTGATCCTCATCTCGGCCGAGCCCTTCGCCGACTCGCTCGTCAAGACCGGCGAGCAATTCGGGATCGACACGTTCCTGCTCGTGCAGTGGGTGGCACCGCTGGCCTCCGAGGCGCCGGAGCTGCTCGTCGCGGGGCTGTTCGCCTGGCGGCTCAACACCAACGCCGGGCTCGGTGCGCTGGTGTCGTCGAAAGTGAACCAGTGGACGCTGCTCGTCGGCACGTTGCCGCTCGTCTTCTCGATCTCCGCTGGCGCGCTGAGCGGCCTGCCGATCGACGCGCTTCAGCGGGAAGAGCTCTTCCTCACCGCCGCGCAGTCGATCTTCGCAGTTGCGGTGCTCACGAACCGGTCGATCAGCGTGCGGGAGGCACTGGCGCTCATGGCCCTCTTCCTGACGCAGTTCGTCCTCGGCGGCGTCCTGCCCGACGGGTTGCGTGCCGTCGAGCGGATCGGCATCGGCATCCTGTACCTCGTGCTCGCGGCCATCGTGATGTTCCAGCAGCGGCGCTACGTCAGGCCGCTCGTCCGCGACGGGTTCCGCACCGGCGTCTCCGAGCTGGTGCGCGAGCGCGAGCAGGTCCCGGCGGAGGCTTGAGGCAAGATCGTGCCGTGACCGCGCCCGAGACCGACACCCGAGCAGCCGTCCGCTGGCCCGCGGTGATCCGAGGCGCGCTGCTCGGCTTGGCGCTGATCATCCCGATCACGATCGTCGGCGCCCTCCTCGACCGCGCGATCGACGACTTCGAGGACTCGGGTTGGCGCGTCCTCCTCGCGCTGCTGATCGCGCTCGCGTTCGTACCCGCCGGCGGTTACGCCGCCCGCCTCGCCCGCGTCGCGCCGCTGACGAACGGCGCCCTCGCCGGTCTCGGTGCGTTCGTCGTGTGGCTCCCGGTCCGTCTGCTGATCTGGGTGACCCGCGACGACAACCAGGGGCTGGTGACCGGACGCGACCCCGTGTTCCGTCCCGGGCAGCTGTTCGGATTCCTCGTCATCTCCACCGCCCTCGGCATGCTCGGCGGCTACCTGGCCTCACGCCGGCGAGCGGCGGACGAGTCACGCCCCTGAGGCGTTCGGTGGCGAGGGACGTTCGTCGCCGGGGACCACGACGACGGGACACTGCGCGTGCTGCACCACCTGCTGACCCACCGAACCGAGCAGTAGCCCCCGGAACCCCCCGACGCCACGCGACCCGACGACGAGAAGGTCCGCGCCCCGCGCGGCGTCGAGCAACGCGTGGGCGGGAAGGTCGCAGACGACGACGCGCTCGAGGTCCTCGACGATGCCGTCGTTCCGTGCCTCGTTGAGGATCTGATCGAGGCGCGCGCGGACTTCGGCCTCGCCGTAGGCCGCGTCGAAGCCGCCCTCCGGCTGATCGAGGTACGTCCACGCGAAGACGACCCGCAGACGCGTGTCACGAAGCCTGGCCTCCTCCGACGCCCACCCGAGCGCTCGGCGGGAGCCGGTCGACCCGTCCACCCCGACCACGATGGTTCCTTCTGTCATCTCGCTCCTATCCCGGGGTCTGCGGCGTAGCGTCACCTTGTGCCGTCGCCTTCGCGCGTTCGCGCCGCTCGGCGCGCAGCGACGCGAGCACCGAGACGGCGAGGGCGGACGCGATGACGCCGAGCGAGAGCCAGAGTGGCAGGTGGTACACGTCGGTGATCAGCATCTTGATGCCGACGAAACCGAGGATCACACCGAGGCCGATATTCAGGTACCGGAAGCGTCCGGCCATCCCTGCGAGCAGGAAGTAGAGGGCCCGGAGGCCGAGGATCGCGAAGGCGTTCGAGGAGAACACGATGAACGGCTCTCGGCTGACGGCGAGGATCGCGGGCACGGAGTCGACGGCGAAGACCACATCGGTGGTCTCGATGAGCACGAGCACCACGAACAACGGCGTCGCCAGGAGGCGACCCGTCTGGCGGGTGAAGAGCCTCTGGCCCACATAATCGGATGTCGAGGGAATGATCCGGCGAGTGAGGCGCAGAACCGGATTTCGCTCGGGATGAACCTCGGTCTCTCGGTGACGCGCGATTCGGACCGCGGTGAAGACGAGGAACGCGCCGAAGAGATAGAGCACCCACTCGAAACGCTCGAGCACGGCGATCCCGCCGAAGATGAACAGCGCCCTCATGATCAAGGCGCCGAAGATGCCCCAGAACAACACTCGGAACTGGTATTCGCGCGGCACCGCGAAGTATGTGAGCAGGACCGCCCAGACGAAGACGTTGTCGACCGACAAGCTCTTCTCGATCAGGTACCCGGCCATGTACTCCCCCGCCGCCGTCGCACCTGCCGTGATGGCGACGATCGCAGTGAATGACACGCCGAGCGCGATCCACACGCTGCTCTCGAGTGCTGCTTCGCGCATGCTGATGACATGCGGGCGCCGATGGACGATCAGGAGGTCGGCGAAGAGTAGGGCCGCGATGGCGGCGATCAGCGCCGCCCACGCCCAGAGAGGAACGTCGATCGAGGCGAAGTCGTTGGACTTCGCCGACGCCAGCATGGCATCCGGCATGCAGACCTCCAGCGTTCCGGAGGTCTCACCACCCGAGAACGGGTCGGGATGCCGGGCCGGACATCGGCCGTGATGACGGCGCGTCCCGTGGGGTTACTCCCCTCCAGGTCGGCCCAGGCTACTGCGCCACGATCCCAGCGCTACTCAACCTCCCTGTGCGAGCGCGACAATGGGTGCGGTGGCGAGTCGGCCAGGCGGCCGCGTGCCGGGCGCTTCGGCGTACCGGCCCGAGGAACGTCCGGACTCCACCGGGCACGGTGCTGGGTAACACCCAGTCGGGGCGACCCGCAGGAAAGTGCCACAGAGAACAGACCGCCGATGGCGGGACCGGTCTCCGGAGCGGCCCCGCACAGGTAAGGGTGAAACGGTGCGGTAAGAGCGCACCAGCGCCCGGGGCGACCCGGGCGGCTCGGCAAACCCCATCGGGAGCAAGGCCACGCAGGGGGAGGGCGGCCCGTCCGCAGACACCCCCGGGTCGGCCGCTGGAGCCGGCGGGCAACCGCCGGCCGAGAGGGATGGCCGCCACCGACGGTTCTCCGGAACCGTCGGGACAGAATCCGGCGTACGACCGACTCGCCACCACTACCCCTCTGACCTGCGAAAACGCGCCGGTTGGAGGTGCCGGGACGGGTCTGTACCCGGAAAACCGCAGACAGTATGGAGTCGTACGGTCCGATCGGGGAGGGCACGCCCGCTGACCTGCATGAACGTGGGTCAGGCGGCGGGGCCGGTCCGCACGAGCTCGGTCCGCAGTCATGCCCAGAGAAGCAGGGTCGTGAGTGTACGCACGCGGTACGTACAATGGGGGCGAACGAAAGGCCTGCAGATGGCGATGCGATCCGACGATCCGAGCAGCGGGAAGACGGAACGACTCAATGTGCGATTGAGTCCACGTCGGCGCGCCCTCCTCGAAGCCGCCAGCCAGGCGGAGGAGACCACGATCTCGGAGTTCGTGCTCGCCGCTGCGACCCGGGCCGCCGAAACCGTGCTCGTGGACCGGCGCGTCTTCGTGCTCGACCCCGACCGCTGGGATGCGTTTGTCACTGCCCTGGATCGGCCCGAGCGCGAGCTGCCCCGGCTGCGCAAGCTGCTGGAATCCCCCACCGTCCTCGACGAGGTGTGAGTCGCTCTTACAGCGACATCGAGGAGCTCACCGCTGCGCACGAGCTCTCCCAGTTCGACTGCGGATCCGACGCACAGAGCGAGTGGCTGCGCGACCACGCCCTCCAGGCACACCGCAGCGGCACCAGCCGCGTCTACGTCGTCCGCCGCCTGGCGGACAACCACGTCGTGGGGTTCCACGCACTCGCGACGGGCTCCGTGCTGCCCGCCGACGCGCCCGAACGCGTCACACGAGGCGCCGGACGATACGACGTCCCGGTCATCGTCCTGACTCGGCTGGGCGTCGACCGCTCCGAACAGGGCCGCGGCGTGGGACGAGCGCTCGTCGTGCACGCACTCCGGCAGGTCGTCAACCTCGCTGACATCGTGGGTGTCCGCGCCCTGTTGATCCACGCCGAAGACGACAGGGCAAGGTCCTTCTACGACCGGCTCGCGGAGTTCGAACCGAGCCCGACCGATCCCCTCCACCTCTTTCTGTTGCTCAAGGACATCCGACAAACGCTCGCCTAGTTCACGGGCACTAGCCCCTCAAGCTATTCACGCAGCGAAGCCAATCCGTTGGGCTGTCTCGTGTTTGGCATCTGACCTGCGGTTCCGCGCGTCCAGGGCCTCTCGTGCGTCCAGGAGATCCGCTGGGTGAAATCGGTTCTGGGCCCTGGTCGGAATCGTCTCGCGCCAGGACATCCTCCGCAGCCTCGCCCGACCTGATGACGAGATCGCAGCGGAGGTGACGCGACTACTCCGAACGGACCCGAATCGGCCCGACGACCATCGTGTGACCTTCTCGATCGAGGACGGAAGGGTGAGGTTGACCGGCGATGTCCGGTACGCCTGGGACGAGCGGATCATCGTCGAGATGATCCGCGGCGTCGACGGCGTGATCGACGTCGACAGCCATCTTCACCATCGCGAGCCGAACCACAGCCGGCCGAAACCACCCTGGATGCTAGGCGCCCGTTGATCAAGCCACCCGACCGGCTCCACACGGTCACGCGCTCGAGACCCGGTCAGCAGACGCCACCTTTGATCATCACGATGAGCTCCCGACGAAACGACGCGTGGCCGGCGGAACGGCCCGCTGCAATAGAGATGCTGGAGGGCACGCCGCGTTCGAAGCGCGTCCAACAGCACGCGCTCGAGGTCAACGCTCGACCCGTTAGGAACTAGGACCTTGCCGCCGCAGCTGTATCGTCCGGCCGCTTCGCACCGGCTCGGGTGGTATGAGCGTCGTCCCGGTGATGGTGGAGTCTGGCTCGAGTCGCCGGCGGTGCTACACCCAATGTCTGTGCGGCTGGCTTTAGCCGGCGACACGATGCTGGGACGGCTGGTCGCCGAGCGGATCGGCGCCGACGGCCCGGCTTCGCTGTTCGCACCCGAGGTCGTCGCCGCCACGAGCGGCGCCGACGTGTTCGTCCTCAACCTCGAGTGCTGCATCTCCGATCGCGGCACACCATGGGCGGCGCCGGGCAAGCCGTTCTTCTTCCGCGCCCCGCCCGAGGCGACCGAGACGCTGCGCCTGCTCGGGGTCGACTGCGTCACGCTCGCGAACAACCACGCGCTGGACTACGGAGGCGTCGCGCTCGCCGACACACTCGAGCACCTGGACCAGGCCGGGATCGCCGTCGTCGGTGCCGGTACCGACGAGGCCGCCGCACGCCGCGTCGCCGTCCTCGAACGCGACGGGTTCCGCCTCGCGGTGGTCGGGGTCGCCGACCATCCCGCCGACTTCGCCGCCGGCGCCGACCGACCCGGCATCGCCTTCGCGGACCTCGCCCACGGCGTGCCCGAATGGCTCAGCCGCGCCGTCACCGACGCCGCCGCCGGTGCGGAAGCCGTTGTCGTCACGCCCCACTGGGGCCCGAACATGATGCCAGCGCCCGTCCGCCACGTCCGCCACGCCGCCCGGGCGCTGCGCGACGCGGGCGCGACGCTAATCGCCGGCCACTCCGCACATGTTTTCCAGGGTGTCGAAGATCGTGTGCTCTACGACTTGGGGGGCTTCGTCGACGACTACCGCGTCGACGACGTGCTCCGCAACGACCTCGGTGTGTTGTGGCTCATCGATCTGGACCGGGACGGCCCGGTCCGCCTCGAGGCGGTGCCCCTCCACCTCGACTTCTGCTCCACCACCATTGCGGCCGGGGACGTGGCGCGATGGATCCGCGAGCGCTTCCACGCCGCGTGCGCAGAGTTCGACACTGCGGTCATCGACGAGGACTGTCGGCTCGTCCTCGAGTGGCGCTGACGCGCCGGCGACACCGTCCTCGCGCGCGTCATGGGAGTGATGAAAGGGCGCCGGAACCGCAGGCTTCGCGGTGCGTGTACGTTGCTCCCGCTGCCTCGAGCGCCTCGCGGGAGACGGGCCGTCCCTGTGTATGCACTGCGCACCTGACTCGCCACGTAGAGGATGCTCGCCGCCCGATCGTGCCACCCGGTCGCGTCCTCGCCGCGAACTCGGGCGGGTCGAAGCAATTGAGCGCGAGCGCGACGTCGCAGGGAGCTTCGATGTCGAGGACGGGTCGGGCCGGGAAGATGTCGACGATTCCTCCGTCGCACCACGCGATATCGCCGAGGACGGATACGAGGTCAGACTCCGGTCCACGAAATGTCCGCGCGAGCCCGCGAAACGGGGGGTCTGGACGCGAATTACCGAGCAGTCTCTTCGCAGGTCAGCCGGCGTTTGGGCCGGTCAGCCGACCGTCGGGACAGAATCCGGCGTACCGGCCGACTCGCCACCACACTTCCTCTGCTGCGCAAGTGCGCGGTTCGAGGTGGTCTTGGGTCTACTTCGCTCGCCTTGGCCTTGCCTTTCCGCCGGATGTATTGAGGGCGACCGCGGCACGGATGAGCGCCTTGAACGCGCCGGCGTCGACCTTCTCCCCCTCATGGATGTCGATTGCGCGCCTTGTGTTCCCCTCGAGGCTCGAGTTGAAGAGCTTGGCCGGGTCCTTCAACGAAGCCCCTTTGGCGAACGTGAGCTTCACGACGGACTTGTACGTCTCGCCAGTGCAGATGATTCCGTCGTGCGACCAGGTGGGAGTGCCCGGGTTCGTCGGCTTGACCCACTTCACTTCCTCGACGACGTCCGGGTCTGCCTGCTTGATGAGCTTGCGCATCCTGCTCAAGGTCTCCCCGCGCCAGTCCCCGAGCTCGGCGATCCTTTCGTCGATCCGCTCAGATGCCGACTGGCCCTCGTTGGAATCCGACTCTTTCATGTTCTCCTCCCGAAACTTTCAGTCTCTTCCGGAGATGTCGCGCAGGAACTCCTCAGTCTTGCGAAGTGACGTCACGCCGCGCTCATCGTCGTCGGGGGGGTGCCGCCACACCACGATCGGAAAAGTCGTGCTCGGGACGTCAGCACTGGATTCCGATACGTCCGATCTCTACCATTCGTCACCATGAGGGGGGTTCGAGTGCTTGTCGTCGGAGCCACGCTGGTGCTCGCGGCAGGAGCATTGGCGCCGCCGGCCAGCGGTGGTGCGGTCGCCGCGCCGCCGGCCAGCGGTGGTGCGGTCGCCGCGCCGCCGGCCGGGAGCGCCGCTCGTCCAGCGTGTGGGCCCGAGGACAAGCCCGAGACCGGCATCCAGGGTGACATCCCGTTGGCCGACCAGCTCTCGGGACGGGCCCGCGAGGGCTACAACTGCGGGCTGGCGGTCGTCGGCTACGACTCGCTCGGTGGACGCGGGGCCAACGCCAACCTCGCCTGGTCGGGTACGTGCGCGTACGTGGCGGGTGACGGTGTCGCCGTCGTCGACGTCTCGGACCCCACCGATCCCGAACAGGTCGGCACGCTCACGACGCCCGGCGCCGTCGACGCCTTCGAAACGGTCCACGCCGTCGACGCCGGGGACCGGTCCCTCCTCGTCGCCGGCCGGTACGGCCTCTTCTTCGACTTCCAACTCGCCTCCTCGGCGCCGGTCGACGTCTACGACGTCTCCGACTGCACGCACCCGAAGCTGCTGTCGACGATCGAGTTCCCCCAGAGCGTGGCACAACGTGACGCTCAGCCGGGACGCCCGCACCCTCTGGGGGACGCTGCCGCTCCAGGCCTTCGACTTCACCGACCCGACACAGCCGCGCTACCTCGGGAACTTGGAGGAGCAGCTGCGGGCCAAAGGGGTGCAAGAGCTCGAGTACGCGCACGAAGCCTGGCCTTCGGACGACGACACCCGCCTCTATATCGGAGGACAGATGCCCGGCGACGAGGCGTCGATGGTCGTCGACATCGAAGGATGGCCCGAACGACCGCCGCGGGTGGTGTCGCGCTTCGCCGGGCCCGGCCACTCGATCCGCACCGCCACCATCGACGGCCGTCCGTTCCTGCTGCGCTCCGACGAGAGCGTCGTGAACCCCACCGCCAACAGCTGCTTGCCCGACCTCACGCCGGTGGGCGGTACGGCGCAACCGTTCCTCACCGACCTCGGCGACGAGAGGGCGCCCGTCGACCGTGGCCGACTCAACCTCGCGATCAACGAACCGGCCCACTGCGTCGACGCCCTCGCCTCGGGCGTGAACGCGTCGTCGCACTACCACGACGTCGACAACCCCGATGACACGACGTTCGCGATGGTGTCGATGTGGAACGCCGGGCTCCGGGTGTTCGACGTGCGCGACGCCGACAAGCCCACCGAGGTGGCCTACTTCAACCCGGGCATCTTCGGAGTCCCGCTCCTCGACGGGTCGGGGGCACCCCTCGACCCCGCGCTCAACCTCCAGGGTCAGCGTGGCTTCGACCAGGCGTGGGGCCACGTCCGCTACGTGCCCAAGACCGGCCACATCTGGGTGGCGACGCGCACGGGCGGCTTCTGGGTGCTGGAGCTCGAACCCGGGATCCGCGACGTTCCTCGGCCCTCCCGGGGTACCGACGCGATCGCCGAACGGCGCGCCGCCGCGCACCGCCTCGAGTCAGTCGACCGCGCCGGCGCTCGAGCCGAGCTCTCCAGCCTTCTATTGCACGCTGGGTCGCCTCTGAGCCGGACGCTCGGCGCGGGAGGCGAGAGAGCCGGTCGTGTTTGGTGTCTCCCGCCTCCCATTCCTCCCGGCTGGGAATCCGGCATTTGGGGCGGAGAGGACTCCCTCGGGAGTTGTCCCTAGTGTCCACCCGTGGTCAAGCGCACGCGCACCGCGGTCACCGGCCGACTCGCCACCGCCCAGGTCAGCCGTCGGCGGCCGTGACTCCCTTCGGCGCCCGTTGCTTCATGAAACCGAAGAGGTAGCCCGCGACCCGACGCATCTGGATCTCCTCCGAGCCCTCGGTGATCCGGTAGCGGCGGTGATGACGGTAGATGTGCTCGAACTGCTCGTGCCGGGAGTAGCCCAGCCCGCCGAAGACCTGCATGGCGCGATCGGCCGCCTCGCAACAGAGCCGGTTGGCCCAGTAGTTGCACATCGACACCTCCTTCGAGACCGAGAACGCGCCGTACTCGTCCATCTTCCAGGCCGTCTGACGAACGAGCGCTCGCAGCATCTCGCACTGCGTCACGAGCTCGACGATCGGGAACTGGATGCCCTGGTTGTGTGACAGGGGCTTCCCGAACGGCGCCCGCTCGCCGGCGTACGCGATCGCCCGGTCGAGGCAGTACTCGGCGGCGCCGAGCGACGACGCCGCCTGTCGAATGCGGTTCTCGTTGAAGAACAGCTGCACGACGCCGAGCCCTTTGCCCTCGCCGCCGAAGACCGACGACTTCGGCACGCGCACGTCCGTCAGCCGGATGTGGGCGTGGTCGGTCGGCATGTTGAACGTCCAGAGGAACTCGACGATCTCGAACCCGGGGCTCTTCGTCGGCACCAGGAACGCGGTGATGCCCTCGCCGTCGCCGGCGTTCCCCGACGTGCGGGCGAAGATGAGCTCATAGGGCGCCTTGTGCATGCCCGTGCTCCAGGTCTTCTCTCCGTTGATCACCCACTCGTCACCGTCGCGGTAGGCGCTCGTCTCCATATGAGTGGCGTCGGAGCCGTGCTCCGGCTCGGTGATGCCGAACGCAAAGCCGCTCGTGCCCTCGAGCAGCTTCGGCACCCACTCCGCCTTCTGCTCCTCGCTGCCGTGGTGGAGCATCAGCAGCAACCCGACGTTGTTGCCGACGATCGACGACTCGTTCTGCAGGTCGTTGTGCAGGCCGAGCCCCTTGCGGGCGAGGTGCTCGCGGATCACGGCCATGCCGAGGTTGGTGCCGTCCTTGCCGCCGTACTCCTTCGGGAACGCGTACCGGTAGTGGCCGGCGGCGTCCGCCCGGCGGCGCATCTCGGTCAGCAGCGCCTCCCACTCTTCGTTGGGCAGCCCGCCCCGGTCCCAGTCAGTGCGGGCGTCCTCACGCCGATGGTCGAAGAACCGCTCGTTGTCGTCCTGGGCCTGGAGCGGCGTGATCTCCCGCTCGATGAAGTCGTCCAACTCGGCGAGGTAGTCGACGAGGTCTTGCGGGAGGTCGAAGTTCACGGCGTCTCCGAAGATCAGCGGGCGGCCCGGCCGCCTCGATGGTCACCGAACCGGTCACGAGCGAAGATACGTCCCTCGCAGCAAGAGCGGCGTCGAGCGGCGCGAGGGAGGGATCGCGATGAGGACGACATCGACGAGGATCACGACGGTCGCTGCACGGGAGATGCATTGTGCGAGAGAGGACGCAGTGGCCGCGATCCGGGAGATCAAGAACATCGAACGGACCGAGGTCAAGGCCGATGCAGTCGTCGTCTTCCCCGAGTCCTCGTCGAGCGGCACCTACAAGGTTCGCGGCCGGTTTGCGGGGGTGCCGTGGCGGGGCGAGTTCGCGTACTTCCTCCACGACGCCGGCTTCCACAGCCGGAACGCCGGCATCCCTGCCGAGGAGGCGACCATCGAGGGTGGCTTCGTCGTGACTCCCCTGGCGGGCGGCTGCACCGTCATCCACTACGAGCAGTACGTGCTCGCGCCCTGGCTGGTCCCTCTCAAGCACCTTGTCCGCTTGTATCTCCGTTGGAGCATGTCCCGCGAGCTCCGAGACCTCGAGCGGCTCATCGCCGACGCGCACGACGGTCGTGCCGCCGTCGCCGCGTAGACCGACCGCAATCAGCCGCTGATGCGAGCAAGCGTGTTGCGGTCGCGGTGGCAGTAGACGCCGTCGATGCGGGGTTGGTACATGTAGGTCTCCTGGTCGTACGAGAACTGATCGGGGATCGACAGGTCGATGGTCGTCCGAAACTGCGTCGTGCGCGCGGTGGTACGTAGGTGCGGGTTGGAAAGAACCCCGAAGTCGTCGGCTCCCGTTTCGGCGCTCACGGTCAACGTGGTGTCGCCGGGTCGCGCCGACCCGCCGGCGAGCACGACGATGCCACGGGGTGTGATGACCGCTCGCATGACGAGCTCGTGAGCTGCGTCCCAGTACCAGTAGCCGATCTCGGTGTGGAACGGCACCTCTTCGTCCATGCGCCACGCGGTCGTCTTGTAGTCGAGGCGGTACAGCGACTGGGCTCCGTTGTGGGCAGGTCCGGCCGGGGTGAACGAGCTCAGCTCACGGAAGGGGGACGATTCCTCGCGGCCACGCGCGTAGACGTAGGCGTCGTCGAAGCCCTGATCGCCTTCCCACTCTCCGATCAACGCCGCCAGCGGCCCGAGAGCAGCGGGATCCGGGACGGGGACGCTCATCGACGGTGACGGTACCGCTCCCGCCACTGCACCGGCCCGGTGCGCGCGGCTGGTCAGGCGCTGGTCGAGAACGCACCGACCGTGAGGCGCACGATCGAGTGCAGCACTCCTGCCACCAGCTGGCGCAGGAACAGCGCCGGGGGCCGGTGGCCGTTGACGGCGGGCCGAACGACGACGATCGGCCGGTACTCGACGCCGCGGAGATCGGGCGTCGGGCGATTCGCCACCGGCGTCGGCCGCAGTTCCGGCGTCGCCCGGCGGTGCTCGCTCAGGTACGCGAGTGCCTCGGGCCAGGCCCCCGTCGTCGCCACTACGCCGCAGCTGCAGCGGGCGGACCACCGCCGACCGGCGGTGGTCGAGGTGCCGCCGAGCTCGAAGCTGCGCACGGCGCCGAAATGAGTGCGCAAGACCTGCGTTGAAGTCCCGATGGCACCCAATTGTGCTTCCGCCGCCCGCCCAAAGCGGGGATGGTCGGGCTCGCCAAGTGCTTGCGGGTCAGGAGCCGGGTGACCTATTCGTAGCCACCAGCAGCGATCGGAAGGACGATCTGATGGATCAGACCCAGGACATCTCACTCGACGGCTGGAACATCGTCCGCGCCGACGAGGCCGACTGGGTGCCGTGGACCGGCTCCGCCGGTGAGGCGCGGGCCAAGGTTCTCGGCAGCGCCGACGGATACATGGTCATGCTGGTCGAGGCCCAGCCCGGCTACGTCGGCTCCCCCCACGAGCACGGCTACGCAGAGTTCAACTACGTCGTCGAAGGGACGCTGCGGAACCAGGGCCGGCAGATGAAGGCCGGCGATGGATATGCCGCCGCCGCGGGCTCCACCCACACCGACTTCGAGACCGAGACGGGGGCGACCTACATCGTCATCTTCAAGCTCTGAGCTCAGCCCCGGCGTGGCGCCGGTGAGTTCCGGCCCCGGTCGTGGTCGTAGTGGGGAAAGGGCTCTCCGAGGAGGTTCTCTTGGCCGCGCCCGACTCGCTGTCCCCCACGCCGCTCGATGGCCTGCGGCCCCCGTCCGGGCCGAGGACGATCGTCCTCGACGTCCGCGGACCGATTGCCCGCGCAGCCATCCCGGATCTTTGCGAGCACCTCAGGCTGCTGCTCGCCAACGGCGACGTCGATCTCGTCACCTGCGAGGTCGGCGGGCTCGTGCACCCGGACGTCACCGCGGTCGGCGCGCTGGCACGCCTGCAGCTCACGGCTCGGCGGTCCGGCCGGGCGATACGGCTCCGCAACGCGCGGGGCGAGCTGCGCGACCTCCTCGCCTTGACCGGGCTGCGGGACGAGCTACCGGTGTGCCCCGGCCTGCCGATCCAGCCGTACCGGCAGCCCGAACAGCGGGAACAGGTCCGGATCGACGAAGAAGTCGATCCCGCTGATCCGTCCTTCTGACACGCGGAGGACGTGGATCGCCCACGCCTCGAAGCTCCCGGCGGGACCACCGGCGCGCCACTGGGCGAAGGCGGGCGACCCGTTCGCCTCGACGGGCTCGAACCGCGAGCCGCGGCAGCCGGAACCGGCGCCGAGCAGCCACTTGCGGAGCTCGTCGGCGCCCTCCAGCCACAGCTCGTAGGGCGGCATGGACATGGTGGCGTCCTCGTGGAGCAGCGCAACGAGCGAGTCGATGTCGAAGCGCTCGAACGCGTCGACGTAGCGCGCCAAGAGCGCTCGCTGCTCCTCGTCCGCCGGCATCAGCACGTCGGAGTCGGCGACGTTGCTGGCGGCCAGGGTCGAGCGGGCGCGCTGGAGGGCACTGTTGACGGAGACGACGCTCGTATCGAGCAACTCCGCCACTTCGCTCGCCTTCCACCGCAGCACCTCGCGCAGGATCAGCACCGCCCGCTGGCGCGCCGGCAGGTGCTGGAGCGCGGCGATCAACGCCACCCGGATCGTCTCCCGGGACTCCGTCACCTCGGCGGGATCCTCGGTCGGCGGCAAGGCGCGGCCGTCGGGGATGGGCTGGATCCACTTGCTCTCGGGGAGTCGCGGGCCCGCCTCCGAGTCTCCGGACGAGGACGACACGAGGTCCATGGGCAGCGCCCGGCGCTGGCGGCCTTGGATCATGTCGAGACAGACGTTGGTGGCGATGCGGTAGAGCCAGGACCGCAGCGCCGAACGTCCCTCGAAGCGGTCGAAGCCGCGCCACGCCCGCACCAGCGTCTCCTGGACGGCGTCCTCGGCCTCGAACGACGAGCCGAGCATTCGGTAGCAGTAGCCGGTCAGCTCGGCGCGGTGTTGCTCGAGGGTGCGTTCCAGATCCGGCGCGGCGACATCGGTCATCGGGGCTCCTCTTTCCGCTGGAGGCAGGGCGGCGAGTCGGGGGCGGGCTCGACGATCTGGACGTAGTTGCCGTCGAAGTCCAGAACCGTCCCGATTATGCCCCAGCGTGTGCGCTCCAACTCGCGGACCCAGACGGCCTCGAGCGCGACGAGCCTCGCCTCGGCGGCGCGGATGTCGTCGACGTGGAAGTTGAGGACGATCCGCGCCGGCTCGACGGTGTTCGGGGCATCGGCGGTGCCGAGCGTGAAGCGGAGCTCGACGCCGCCCGCCGTCAACAGCCGGTCGTCATCCGTCAGGCCGAGCGCCTGTCGGTACCAGGCCGCGGCCCGATCGGGCGAGCGCGACTCGAGCGTGATCGCCCGGAGGCGGGCGCGCCGCCGGACACCCGCCGGCGTCTCGGGAAGGGGTGGGTCCGCGACCATCAAGACGGTGGCTGCCCCCGCCCCAGCTCGATGATCTGGACGTAGTTGCCGTCCGGGTCGACGAGCGTGCCGAAGACACCGCCCTCGCGCTCTTCCAGCTCGACCAGCCAGGTCACGCCGAGCGCGTCGAGGTGTTTCGCGACCGCGCGGGCATCGTCCACATGGAAATTGAGGACCACGCGGCCCGGCTCGGGGTTCGTGCCGGCGACGTCGCTGCGCCCGTCGATGAGCAACGAGGTGTCCCCGAACGTGCCGGCGAACATCGTGGGCGTCACCTCGGTGAACCCTCCCCCTTCGTCGCCCGGCGCCAGGGCGGCCGCGTACCAGTCACGCAGCCGTTCGGGGTCGGCGGTTCCGAGCAGGATGCTGCCGAGCGCCGGTGACGCCATGGTCAGACTCCGAGCTCGTCGAGCTCGACTCCGCTGTTGACTTCGAACGTGTTGCCGGTCGGGTCCTTGAACCACGCCGTCTTGAACACACCGAGGTCGTGGATGTCGCCGTCTCGGTTCCCGCCGGGGATGTCGTCGTAGTGCTCGAACGTCACTCCCCTCGCCTTCAGCTCCCGCACCGTCGCCTCGAGGTCGTCGACGGTCCAGAGCGCTGTCGTTCCCTCGTTGGTACCTGCGGTCTGCGACTCGTAGACGATCAGGGTGCTCGATCCGCTCCGGTAGCGGATGACGGTCGGCGAGCTGTCCAACCTGGTGAGCCCGAGAGCGTGCTCGAAGAACTTGGCCGCCTCGGCCGCGTCCTTCACGGGCACCATCGTCGTCACGTCTCGATCACCCAACATGCGGGCCTCCTCTCAGCGTGCGGAGCTTCTTGTTGTAGAGGTGCCAGGTGATCGGAGTGAACACGGCGATGATCACGGCGCACGACAGCAGCGCCCAACCGATGTTCGTAGCGGACGCCGACCCCGCCATCAGCTCGCGTACTGCGATCACGACCCTCGTCACCGGGTTGACCTTGACGATGGCCTGGAGCCAGCCCGGCATCGTGGTCTCGGACACCCAGATGTTCGTGAGGAACACCAACGGGAACAGGATCGAGATGCTCGCCTGCATCACGGCTTCCGGCGTGCGCAGGATCATCCCGAAGATGATCCAGATCGTGGTGAGGCTGAGCGCGAACAGCAGCATGAGGGCGAATGCGACCAGCACGCCGATGACGTTGTCGGGCCGGAACCCGAGCGCGACGCCCAGCACGAACACCACCAACGCCGCGAACCCGTAGCGAGCGAGGTCGGCGATGAGACCGCCCGTGATGACCGACTGTCGCCAGATGGGGAGCGACCGGAAGCGGTCGAAGATCCCCTTGGAGATGTCGGTGTTCAGGGCGACGCCGGTGTACATCGTGATGAACGCCACGGTCTGGACGAGGATGCCCGGGATGGCGAACTCCGCGTACGCGCTCGTCGACCCCTCCAGCGCGTTCCCGAACAAGAACGTGAACAGCAGCGTGAACATGATCGGGAACATCGTGACGTCGAAGAGCTGCTGCGGAACGTGCTTGATCTTGAGCAACGCCCGCCAGCCGAACGTGAGCGACGCCGAGAGCGGGCCCGGAGGGGCGGGGCGTTCGCGGTGCGTGAGCGCCGCCTGCATGGTCGCGGTCATGCTGCGTCCTCCTCTTCGTTCTCGTTCTCTTGCTCCGTGCGCTCTTCGGCGGGACGGCCGGTCAGCGCGAAGAACACCTCGTCGAGGCTCGGCTGCCCGAGTGCGAACTCGGCCACGCCGACATCGGCTCGTGCGAGCTCGGCCAGCGCCCGCGCCACCCGCTCGGGGTCCGAGACGGACGCCGTCAGCGAGACCGGGTCGGAGTCGCAGTGCACCTCGACGCCCAGCGTCCGCGCCAGCAGCTGCTGCCCCTCGGACCGCTTCTCGGGGTCGCGCACCCGTACATGCAGTGCGCCCGCGCCGACCGAGGCCTTGAGCTCGCCGCTCGTGCCCTCGGCGATGACAGTGCCGCGGTCGATGACGGCGATCCGGTTGGCGAGCTGATCGGCCTCGTCGAGGTACTGGGTCGTGAGGAGCGCGGTCGTGCCCTGGGCGACGAGCGCCCGGATGATCTCCCACAACTGGTTCCGGCTCCGCGGGTCGAGGCCGGTGGTCGGCTCGTCGAGGAACATCAGGTCGGGCGGGACGACGATGCTCCCGGCGATGTCGAGCTTGCGCCGCATGCCTCCCGAGTACGTCTCGACCTGACGGCCGGCCGCCTCGGCCAGGTCGAACACCTCGAGCAGCTCGTCGGCGCGGGCCTTGGCCTGGGCGTGCGAATACCCGAGAAGACGACCGAGGAGCACGAGGTTCTCCCGCCCGCTCAGCTCCTCGTCGATGGACGCGTACTGACCGGTCAGGCTGACGCGCCGGCGCACGGCGTCGGCCTCGCGGACCACGTCCTGGCCGAGCACGTAGGCCGTGCCCTCGTCCGGTTCGATCAGCGTGGCGAGCATCCGGATGGTCGTGGTCTTCCCGGCGCCGTTCGGTCCGAGGAACCCGTACACGGTGCCGGCCGGCACCGCGAGGTCGACGCCACAGACGGCACGGGTCTCGCCGAACGACTTCGCCAGGCCGGAAGCCTCGATAGCCAGGGGGGAACGCGATTCCAAGGCCGTCCTCCTCGTCGAAGCGAGCTGCGGTATCGGGGTTATGACCGCATCCGCGCGGGCAACTCATCGCGCCCCGGTGAACTTCCCACTGTGACGCCGGTCACCGATGAGCCCGGAGGCGCCCGACGGTCTTGGCTACCGTGAACGCCGTGGCCGCGGCCGACGAGAAGGCCCTCGAGATCGACGGGCGCGAGCTCCTCATCTCGCACCCCGACAAGGTGTTCTTCTCCGAGCACGGCGAGACGAAGCTCGATCTCGTCAACCACTACCTCCGGTTCGCCGAGCCGGTGATGCGCACGATGGGCGGCCGGCCGACGCTCATGCAGCGCTTCCCGGAGGGCGCGAGCGGGTCGAACTTCTTCCAGAAGCGGGTGCCGAAGTCGGCGCCCGACTGGCTGCAGACGACGATCGTGAGCACACCGAACGGGACGACGTCACGGGCGCTCGTGGTGGCCGACCTCGCCCACGTCGTGTGGGCCGTCAACATCGGGTGCCTCGGCTTCCACGTCTGGCCGTACCTCGCCGACGACCCCGACCATGCCGACGAGCTCCGTCTCGACCTCGACCCGCAGCCCGGCACCGACTTCACCGCACATACGGGCGGCGGCGGCCAAGGTGCGGGCCTTCCTCGACGAGCTCGGGATCGTCGGCTACCCGAAGACGACCGGCAACCGCGGCGTGCACGTCTACATCCGGCTCGAGCCGCGGTGGGACTCGTACGACGTGCGGCGGGCGGCGGTGGCCGCCGCTCGCGAGCTCGAGCGGCGGCATCCCGATCTGATGACGGCGGCGTGGTGGAAAGAGGAGCGGGGCGAGCGGGTCTTCCTCGACTTCAACCAGAACGCGCCGCACAAGACGGTGTTCGGCGCGTGGTCGGTGCGGGCCCGTGTCGGGGCCCAGGTATCGACGCCGCTCTTCTGGGACGAGATCGACGAGATCCATCCCGACGAGCTGACGATCTCCACGCTCCCCGCCCGCATCGAGGCACACGGCGATCCGTGGGCCGACATGAACGACCATCCGCAGTCGCTGGAGCCGCTGCTCGCGATGTACGAGCAGGACCGCGCCAACGGCCTCATGGACGCGCCATGGCCGCCGGTGTACCCGAAGCAGCCCGACGAGCCGCCTCGAGTCGCCCCCAGCCGCGCCCGCAAGGAATGACGACGCAACCACGATGGTCTTCGCGTCGCGCGACCGTGACCTGCTCCGGGCGAAGGATCTCGTCGACTCCCGGTACTTCGATCCGCTGGAGGTCGGCGACCTTGCCCGCGCCGCCGGCTTCTCGCGCGCCCACTTCAGCCGCGAGTTCCGCCGGACGTTCGGGGAGTCGCCGCACGCGTACCTGTTGACGCGGCGTCTGGAGCGCGCCGCTGCGCTCCTGCGGAACACGGACCGCTCGGTCGCGCGGATCTGCTTCGACGTCGGGCTGCAGAGCGTCGGCTCGTTCACCACCAGCTTCACCCGCACCTTCGGCCTGTCACCGACGGCGTACCGAGCCGCCTTCCCGAGGGCGGCCGACCAAGCGCTGATCCCGACGTGCATGTTGCGGGCGTTCGGACGCCCGCCAAACCGCACGTTTCGAGAAGACACCGGTCGCGTTCATCTTTAGCGTGCGCTGCACACGTTCCTTCGAACGGTCCTACGAGGAGGAAGGCGAATGATCCAGATCGGCAGCGCACAGCTCTGGGTGCACGACCAGGACGAGGCGCTCGAGTTCTACACGAAGAAGGTCGGGATGGAGATCCGGTCCGACGTGACGGTCCCCGAGTTGGGGAACTTCCGCTGGCTCACGGTGGGCGCCCCCGGGCAAGGCGACGTCGCGGTCACCCTGATGGCCATCCCGGGCCCGCCCGTCATGGACGAGCAGACGGCGAAGGAAGTTCGAGCTCTGATGGCGAAGGGGTTCGCGGGGACGATCTTCCTCGTCACCGACGACTGCCGGGCGGCGTACGAGGAGATGCGGGGACGCGGTGTCGAGTTCACGGAGGCGCCCGAAGAGCGCCCCTACGGGATCGATTGCGGCTTCCGTGACCCGTCGGGCAACAGCCTGCGGCTCACCGAGCCCCGGGAGATCGCAAGCGCCTGAGGATCTCGCGCGCCGGCGCACACGGTCAGTCGACGGTCCACGCGTGCCGCTCGAAGAAGTCGTCGTTGTCGAGTCCCCACGACACGATCCGCTGCGGGTGGATTCGGATCCGGGGCGGGTCGTCGAGGACTTCGGCGGTCCCGCGGATCTCGATGCCGCGCGGCCTCCATGGGTCCACGCTCACGAGATCGTCGATGACGATGGCCGCCCGGCCCGACCGGCCGGCGTCGTGGTACTTTTTCGAACGCTCGAAGTTGCGACCGCCGATCTCGATCACGTCGTGATCGGACTCGTAGCGCCACCCGACCGGCGCGACGTGTGGGGTGCCATCACGCCCTATGGTCGCGAGGCGTCCCAATCGACCCTCTGACAAGTAGCGCCGCTCGGCACCGGTGAAGACGCTGCCGTTCGCAGTCACGATTCCGCCATCCTTTGCACCCGCCCTTCTGCCCACTCACGCCATGCGGTCCCGAGCTGAGGCACGTCGAGGAGCGCGCCGGCGTCGCGCCGGTCCTGGTGGTACACGCGCCAGATATCACCGACGGTGAAGCCGTGGTCGGGCCGCGAGACGATGCGCACCTCGTCGCCCGCGCCGATCTCTCCCTCGTCGACGATGCGCAGATACGTACCGGGCCGCGCCGCGCGAGTGAAGCGCCGTGGGAACGAGCCGTCTCCCATGCGCACTCCGAGCTTCCAGCACGGAAGCCGCGGCTCGCTCACCTCGAGGACGGTGGTTCCTACCGCCCAGCGCTCCCCGACGACCGAATCGAAGAGATCGAGACCCTCCACGGTGAGGTTCTCACCGAAGCCGCCGGGCCCGATGGTCCGTCCGAGCTCCGTCTCCCACCACCGCGTGTCCTCGACCGCGTACGCGTACACGGCTTTGTCGTACCCACCGTGCACGGACCGGTCGGCCTGCTCGTCGCCGTCGAGGTTGACGTCCCGCGCTCGCACATGACCCGACTGCGGCGACTTCCAAATCGCCGTGGTCGCCGGCTCCCCGTCGCGTTCGACAGCTCGCGCCCGGCCGACGTTCACCGACACGACGGCGCCGTGGAGAAGGTCCACGACGCGCTGCAACCGGGCTCCGCGACGGCCCATTCCCGCCCGTCTGGTACAAGGAACGGCATGGGAGGGCGCCTCATCGAGGTCACCGCACACTCGCACGCCGGCCCGGACGCAGTGTTCGCGTTGCTGGCGGACGGCACAAGCTGGCCGCGCTGGTCGCCGATCGAGTCCTTCGAGCTGGAGCGCCCGGGCGATCCGCCGCCCGAAGGACCCGGCGCCATCCGGATCTTTCGCCGGGGCCGCACCGTCGGCCGCGACCAGATCGTCGAGGTCGTCCCCGGCCGGCGCTTCGGCTATGCGTCGCTCTCGGGACTGCCGGTCAGGGATTACCGGGCGCACGTCGACCTCGAACCCGAAGCCGAGGGGACCACCATTCGCTGGCAGGCGTCATTCCTTGCCAAGGTGCCGGGGACTGGATGGCTCCTCGAGCGCGGCCTGCGTCGCTTCCTCGATCAATGCGCGCAGGGTCTCGCAGAGCACGCAGCGCAGTAACGCTTAGTCTCCCAACTTGGCGGCGTAGCGGTCGCGGTGCTCTTCCCAGTCCTCCTTCTGCCATGGGACCGGCTTGCCGTCGAGCACAGCGCCGAGGCGGTGGAGAACCGTGTGCCAGCCGCCGAGGTCGCGGGGGCCGTCGTCCGCAATGTCGAAGCTGGGGGGCTCCGTGTGCGTGAGCGTCAGGCGACAGCCGTCCGCATCCCGCTGCAGCTCCCAGCGCGCGATCGAGTCGGAAGCGCCGAACGTGTGCTCGAAGAGGACGGGCGGATCGACGCGGAGCACGGTGTTGTGCTGGGTCAACCCGTCCTCGCCGGCCTCGGCGATGACCGCCTCGACGAGTTCCGGCGGCCCAGTGGTACGAACGTCGTACTTCCCGCCTTCGACGAGCTCGAGCTCGACATCGCCCTCGCCCCACCACTCCGGGATCCGTTCCGGCCGGGTGAGCGCATCCCACACGCGCTCGACCGGATGCTGGAAGCGCCGCTCGAATCGAAGGACATACCGGCCGTCGATCTTCTCGACGGTGCCGTCTGACATGGTTTCGGGGGTCGAGTTCGCTGCCATCGCTACTCCTCCTTGTGCTCGGTCTCGTCGTGTTCGTTTGCGGCGTCGAGGTGGCGTTCCAGGGCGTCCAATCGGTTGGTCCAGAACCGTCGGTACGGCGCGAGCCAGGCGTCGATCTCGGCGAGCGGCTCGGCGCGCACCCGGTACCAGCGCCGCTGGGCGTCGATTCGGACCTCGACGAGCCCGGCGTCGCGCAGCACCCGCAGGTGCTTCGAGACGCCGGGCTGGCTGAGCGAGATGCCCTCGACCAGCTCCCCCACCGACCGCTCTCGGACGCGCAGGAGGTCGAGGATGTCCCGCCGGCGAGGCTCCGCCAACACGTCGAACGTGGTCACTGCCATGGCGGACAATATACCTAGCTGGTTATGTGCCTGTCAAGGCATATAGACCCCTAGCGCGCGGAGCTCCTGAAAGAGCGGGGTCGCGAACCGCGGGGCGACGACCGCGCCTGCCAGCCACTCCTGCAGCCGCCCGACCTCCCGCTCGACGGCCCCGCGCCCGTCGGCACCGATGTCATCGAGCAGCCGCCACACGATCTCTCCGTCCTCGCGCTGCGACCAGCCGCCGACGATGCGACCGTCCCACCACACGGTGGGGCCGGCGTTGCCGGCGCGGTCGAACAGCGCGGCCTTATGCGGGCCGAGATACCACGTCCGTTCGGCCCAGCCCATCGTCGTCGGGTCGAGGCTCGGCAGCAGCGCCGCCCACGGCTTGGGCGACCGCACGGGCTCGTCGTCGCCGGCGAGCACGATGCCTGTGTCGCCGTGGTCGAGCTCCACCTCCACCGTGTCGAGCTCGGCGACGGCCCTGCGGGTCTGGCCGAGCGTCCAGCCCGTCCACCACTTGAGGTCCGCAATGGTCCCGGGACCGAACGTCGCCAGCCAGCGCCACGCCAGCTCGGCGCGCGCCTCGTCGGGCTTCCAGATCGGGAAGCCCTCCGGGAGCCACGATTCCATCGGCGCCCACCGGTAGCGGGTGCTCGTCCACGACCCCTGCGGCCGGCCGCGCACGACGCGCTGTTCGCACGCGAGCAGGAACAAGACCCGGGTCGTCATGCCCATCGTGCCCGCCCAAGCCTTTCCCTCGCCGTACGGGATCTGGTTGCGCAGGCGGGGCACAGCCTTCGACAGCTCCGCTCCGGTGACCTCGCGGCGCGCTTCGATCACGGCGATCGTCTCGGCCTCGGCCCGCCGTAGCCAGCGCGCCCCGTCCTTGGCGATGCCGCCTTCCTCGATCATGCGCACGGTCCGCTTGCGCTCGGGAGGGACGAGCGCCTCGGTGACGGCTGCCTGCACGATCGGCACGAGATCGACCGGAACGACGAAAAGGGTCCGGCGCATGCAGAGCGTGCGGACGAGGGTGCGGTCGTCGTAGAGCGCCCGCTCGACGCCCTCGACGGTGGGGCGCTTCAGGCGGGCGGCGGCAGCGAGGACGACGGTCGTGGGGTCGGTCGAGTGGAGTCCGACCATCTGCTCGGCGAGCGCCACGACGTCGGCCGCCTTGGCCGACGGCGCCAGGTGGTGCCGAACGGCGAGCCTCGCTCGGCGGTCGCGGTCGCTGATTCGTCGCACGGCCGCGAACGTACGCTCCCCGACGTAGCCGAGATGTACGCCTGCCGGCGGATGTCCGAGACGTCGATGGACCGTACCGTGGTGGTGATGCATGCCATCGACCGGTTCCGGCACTCGTGGGTCTTCGACGGTCTCCTCGCGCTCACGATCTCCGTGGCGATGGTGCTGATCACGGCGCAGATCAACCCCAGTGAGGCGCAACGCACTCCCGACGCGCTCTGCTACCTCCTCGTCGTCGGCGCCGGAGCCACGATCGCGCTGTGGCGCCGGGCGCCGATCGTCGCGCTGGCGATCGTGACCGTCCTGCTGTGGGTATACAGCGCCAGGGAGTACGCCGGCGGCCCCGTCTACTTGACCTTCTTCATCCTCGTGTACGCGGTGGCCGTCACGACCGAACGGCGCCGGTCGCTCATCGTCTCCGCCGTGGCCCTCGGAGTGCTGCTCACGTCCCATGTCATCGCGTTCGGCAGCGATTCGGGCGCGTGGCCGCTCCTGTCGATCGGGTGGACCGCGGCAGCGTGGTTCTGGGGCGACGGCGTGCGCACGCGGCGGCGCCTACCTCGCCGGTCTCGAAGAGCGGGCGCGCTATCTCGAGGAGACGCGCGAGGAGGAGGCGCGGCGGCGGGTGGCCGACGAGCGGCTCCGCATCGCCCGCGACCTCCACGACGTCATCGCCCACAGCATCGCCAGCATCAACGTGCAGGCGGGATCGGCCGTCCACGTGATGGACCGCCGGCCGGAACAGGCTCGCGAGGCACTCGTCGCGATCAAGGCCGCAAGTAGCGAGGCGCTCGCCGAGCTCCGCTCGACGATCGGGCCGCTGCGCGCCGACGAGGACGGCGACGCGCCCCGGGCGCCCACCCCGACGCTGGCCCGGCTCGATCCCCTGCTCGAGACGGCGTCACGCGCCGGGCTCCCGGTCGACGTCGGCATTCGCGGCGAACCGCGCCCGTTGCCGTCGGCGGTGGACGTCGCCGGGTACCGGATCGTCCAGGAGTCACTCACGAACGTGGTGCGCCACGCGGCACGCGCACGGCGCGACGGTCACGATCGAGTACGGGTCGGGTTCGGTGGACATCGAAGTCGTCGACGACGGGCGCAACGGCGCCGGAGGCGGGGCGGCGGGCCACGGCATCGCGGGCATGCGCGAGCGAGCCCAGGCGGTCGGTGGGCACGTCGAGGCGGGACCACGCTTGTCCGGAGGATTTCGGGTCAGGGCGCGGCTACCGACCGGCGTGGAGGCGCGTTGATCCGCGTCGCGCTCGCCGACGACCAGGCACTCGTACGCGCCGGGTTCCGGGTCCTCCTCGACGCCGAGGACGACATCGAAGTCGTCGGTGAGGCCGACGACGGCGACGGTGCCGTCACGCTCGTACGACGCACCCGACCCGACGTCGTGCTCATGGACATCCGTATGCCAGAGATGGACGGCCTCGAAGCGACCCGCCGCATCGTCGCCGACGAGGCCAACTCCTCGATGCGGGTGCTGATCCTCACCACGTTCGAGGTCGACGAGTACGTGTTCGAGGCGCTCCGGGCGGGTGCGAGCGGATTCCTCGTCAAGGACACCGAGCCCGCCGAGCTCGTTCGGGCGGTGCGGGTCGTCGCCGAGGGAGAATCGCTGCTCTCGCCGGGGGTGACACGCCGTCTCGTCGCCGAGTTCGTCGCCCGGCCCGAGCGCGCCGCCGCGTCGCCGCCATCGCTGTCGGTGCTCACCGATCGGGAGCGCGAGGTGATGGCGCTCGTCGCCGCCGGTCTCAGCAACGACGAGATCGCCGCGGAGCTATTCGTCAGCCCCGCCACCGCCCGCACGCACGTGAGCCGGGCGATGGTGAAGCTCAACGCCCGCGACCGCGCCCAGCTCGTCGTCGCCGCGTACGAGTCGGGCCTGGTGACGCCCGGCTCCCGATAGCCCTCTCGCTGTAGCACGACGGGCGTACGCCCCGCGCCGGCGTACGCAGGGGCGCGCAGGCGAAGAGTCGATCACCGACGGACGACCGTGCCCCTCCCGTTCCGGACACTGGCAGGTATCCGATGACAACACGGAAGGAGCAGCCACATGGTTGCCACGACCGCACCGCCCCGCACCGTCGCCGCCGGCGCCGCCCACGCCACCAAGGTGTACGGCGCGGGCCAGGCCGCCGTCCGCGCCCTCGACGAGGTGGACGTCTCATTCGAGGGAGGACGCTTCACCGCGATCATGGGACCGTCGGGCTCGGGCAAGTCGACGTTGCTGCACTGCCTCGCCGGCTTGGACGAGCTCACGTCGGGCGAGGTGTACCTCGGCGACGTCGAGCTCGGCTCGCTCTCGGAGAAGCAGCTCACTGTGCTGCGCCGCGACCGCGTCGGCTTCGTGTTCCAGTCCTACAACCTCATCCCGACCCTCGACGCACGCGAGAACATCACGCTGCCGATGCGACTCGCCGGCCGAAGGCCCGACCGGGATTGGCTCGACAATGTCATCGACACCGTCGGGCTCCGGGACCGGCTCGCGCACCGCCCGAGCGAGCTGTCGGGCGGTCAGCAGCAGCGAGTCGCGGTGGCGCGGGCGCTCGCCAGCCGGCCCGAGGTCGTGTTCGCCGACGAGCCCACCGGCAACCTCGACTCGAGGTCGGGCACCGAGATCCTCGGGTTCATGTCGCAGGCCGTGGGCGACCTGGCCCAGACGATCGTCATGGTCACCCACGACCCCGTCGCAGCCGCCTATGCGGACCGGGTCGTGTTCCTCGGCGACGGGAGGATCGTCGGTGAGCTCGACGCCCCCACGACCGAGTCGATCATCGACCGCATGAAGCAGTTGGGAGGCTGAGCCATGGGCACCGTCATGTTCAAGGGGTTCCTCGCCCACAAGCGGCGGCTCGTCGGCACGTTCCTCGCCGTCTTCCTCGGGGTGGCGTTCCTGGCCGGGACGCTCGTGCTCGGCGACACGCTGCGGGGCAACTTCGACAACCTGTTCACCGAGGCGAACGCCGGCACCGACGTGGTCGTTCGCCACGAGTCGAGACTCAGCACCGATCCCGGTGAACCCGACACCCAGCGCGGGCTGATCGACGCGTCGGTGGTCGACACGGTACGTGGCGTCGACGGCGTCGCCGTGGCCGAGCCCACCGTCGAAGGCTTCGGTCAGCTCGTCGGCAAGAACGGCGACAAGCTCGGCGGCAACGGTCCCCCGACGCTGGCGGGCAACTGGATCGAGAACGAAGGTCTCAACCCATACCAGCTCGTCGAGGGACGGGCGCCCCGCGCCGACAACGAGGTCGTCATCAACCGCGGCGCCGCCGACGACGGCAAGCTGAAGATCGGCGATACCACGACTGTCCAGACGCCGGAACCGGTGCCGGTGACGATCGTGGGCATCTCCACGTTTGGCTCCGCCGACGGCCTCGGCCAGTCCACGTTCACCGCGTTGATCTCGAGAGCGCGCAGGAGCACCTGCTCAAACAGACGGCTGAGGTTGGTGGCGTCGCCGTGAAGGCCGAATCGGGTGTGTCGCAGGACGAGCTCCTGAACCGGGTGCAGCGCGTGCTGCCCGCCGACGCCCAGGCGATCACGGGGACCGAGCTCACCAACGAGAACACGACCGACATCAACGAGGAGTTCCTCGATCTGTTCACGACGTTCCTGACCGTGTTCGCAGGCGTCGCGCTGCTCGTCGCGACCTTCAGCATCTACAACACGTTCTCGATCATCGTGGCCCAGCGCACCCGGGAGTCGGCGCTGTTGCGAGCGATCGGCGCCGGGCGCGGCCAGATCCTGACCTCGGTTGTCGTCGAGGCGGTGTTGGTGGGCGTGATCGCATCCGCCGTCGGCATCGTCGGCGGCCTCGGGATCGCCGGGCTGCTCAAGGCGATGTTCGACGCGTTCGGGTTCGCCTTGCCGGCCGGTGGCCTGGTGTTCAACACCTCGGTGGTCGTGATCGGGATGATCGTGGGTGTCGTCGTGACGCTCCTTGCCGGCGTAGCCCCGGCGCTCAAGGCGTCGCGCATCGCGCCCTCGCGGCCATCCGGGACGTGTCCGTCGAGCGCACGACGGCGTCCCCCGTTCGGGCGGTCACCGGCGTCGCGCTCACGGCGATCGGTGTGGCGGTCGTGCTGGCCGCTGTGCTGAGCGGCGGTGATTCCGTGCTCGCGCTCGCGGGCCTCGGGGCGCTGCTCACGATCAGCGGCGTCGTCGTCTTCGGGCCCGTCGTGGCCCGGCCGGCGAGCGGCGTCATCGGTTGGCCGCTGCGGTGGGTTCGGGGCGTCACCGGCTCGCTCGCCCGCCAAAATGCGATGCGCAACCCGAGGCGGACCTCGGGTACCGCGGCCGCGCTCATGGTCGGCGTCGGTGTCGTGACGCTGTTCACCATCTTCGCGGCGTCACTCAAGACGGCGATCGACGACAGCGTGACGCAGTCGTTCCAGGGTGACCTGGTGATCTCCGAGGGCGGCTTCGGCGGGGGTGGGATCAGCCCCCAACTCGCCTCCGACATCCAGCGGCTCCCGGAGGTGCAGACCGCCACCGGCCTCGGCCGGGACGGGCCCTTGTCGGCACCGGCACCGAGAACGTCACCATCGCCGAGCCGGCACAGCTGAACCGGATCGTCGACCTCGAGGTCACGGCCGGCTCAGTGAGGACACTCAGTCCGCAGGAGCTCGCGGTCTCGGATCGGATCGCGGACGACGAAGGTTGGAGGCGGGGCACGAAGGTGCCGGTCACGTTCTCCGACGGCACCACGACGGAGTTCACCGTCGGCGCGGTGTACGAGAACCGTGACATCGCCGGCAACTACGTCTTGTCACGCGAGGCGTGGACGCCGCATGCGGTGCAGGACGTCGACAACACCGTGCTCATCAATCTCGAGAACGGTGTCGCCCTCGAGGACGGACGACGCGCCGTCGAGGGCACGGCCGAGGCGTACAACGCGCCCGACGTGGAAGACCGTCAGCAGTACGCCGACTCGGTCGGTCAGTTCGTGGACATGATGCTGGGCATCGTGTACGTCCTGTTGGCGCTGGCGATCCTCATCGCGCTGATGGGCATCGCCAACACGCTGTCCCTGTCGGTGTACGAGCGCACACGTGAGCTCGGACTGCTGCGGGCGATCGGCGAGAGTCGGCGTCAGCTCCGGTCGATGATCCGGTGGGAGTCTGTGATCGTCGCCGTGTTCGGCACGGTCGGCGGGCTCGGCGTGGGCGTGTTCCTCGGTTGGGCGCTCGTGAAGGCCGCGTCCGAGGGAACCGGCGACATGATCGCGCCCTCGTTCACTGCACCGATCGGTCAGCTGGCCGTGCTGCTCGTGGTGGGCGCCATCGCCGGTGTCCTCGCCGGGCTCCGTCCGGCGCGGCGCGCCGCGAAGCTCCCGGTCCTCCAAGCCGTCGCCGCCGAGTAGCGCGACCCTCGGTTCGTCACGTCCCCCCGTCGTCGCAGTGCCCGGGCGACGGGGGGACGTCGAGGGCGGGGTTGCGCTCGAAGAACCCCACCGGCGCGAGGAGGAAGCCGGTCGACTCGACCGGCATGACCGGCCAGTCCTCGGGACGCGGGATGTGGGTCACGCCGAAGGTGTGCCACACCACCACGTCGGTGTCGGCGACGGGCCGATCGGCCTCCGTCCATCGGGGCAGCCCGTCTCCCCCGCCGTGCTGGTTCGGGTAGTCACCGGCGGCGCGCCGTTCGTCGGCGCGGTAGGGCGTCACCCAGAGATTCCGGGTCGCGAACGTCGCTCGCCGGCCCACGCTCGACTCGGGACTCGCCAGCAGCGTCGGCGTCGACCCCGGCACGAGCTTGTACCCGACCGGCTCGCCGAGGCGGTTGCGAACCCCGGGGTTGACGATCTTCCAGACGCGGCTGCGTGACGGATCGACGACCCGCTGGGCCTGCTGCTCGGTCTCGAGTGGCGTCGCCTCGGCCGTGAACGCGTTCGCCAGCGGGTTGTCCGGTCCCTCCGGCGCAGCCACCGCGTCGACCTCGTACACGGTGTTTGCCGTCCCGTCGACGTCGAAGTCGAGCCGCACGTTGAACAGGTGCTGGTGATACGGCGCCGCCAGCTGCGGCGCGACCATCGCGGCGTTGCCGAGCCCGTCGTCGCCGTCCACGGCCATGGTCGACATCACGCCGGTCAACTTGACCTCGAGCTGCATGCTTCCGTCGAGGTAGAAGTACCAGTAGAAGGCGTACTCGTAGTTGCCGACCGTCGCGATCGAGCTGATCACGAGGCGGCGCTGGCGACGGACTTCGGTCGTGCCGCTGCGGAGATCGACGTGCTTCCAGAGGATGCTGTAGTCCTCCTCGTGCATGCAGATCGCGTTCTCGATCGTGTACGGCTCGCCGCGCTCGTTGCCGAACGTGACGTCGAGGTAGCGGATCTCGCCGAGGCAATCGCACCCGAGCGTGAGCGAGTTGGCCATGCGCCCGAGACCCCACTCGCCGGCGTCGAACGCGTTCTTCCAGTTGTGCATCGGTCCCGTGTGCCCGTACGGGACGACCATCTCGCTCACCGAAGCTCGGTGCAGGATCGGGCGCACGCGGCCCCCGTCCTCGTACCCGATCGTGTGCAGGACGAGCCCTTCGTACGGGTCCATCGAGACCCGTAGCGACCAGCGCTGCCAGCGCACGAGGTTGCCGTCGACGGTGAAGCTCGGCCCTTCGGGCTGTGTGATCTCGAGCGGCTTGAGGTCGTCACGCATCGGGCCGACGTCGTCGGGGAGGTAGCCGCCGCGCTCGGACGGCAGAGGCACGACGCCGTAGTCGATGACCTCCAGGACCTCCCCCCGTCCGTTGTCGACGAACGCGATGAGCCCTTCGATCGGCCGGGCGTAGCCGTTGTCGGTGTCGGTCTCCCGGTAGTACGCGAGGCAGCGGCTGATGCGCCGCCCTTCTTCGTGCGCGAGGCCGAAGTTCCCGGCCGGCCACGGGTCGATCTGCACTCGGGTCAGATCGGTGATGCCGCGGCGAGCGAGGGCTGCCTGCCAGTCGGGGTGCTCGTGCAACGCGATGATCGCGTTGAACGACTCGCCGTACAGCAGGGCCGGACGCACCCCCGGCACGTCGAGCCACGACACGAGGGCGCGGTGGCCGATGTCGACCACGGCCTCCACCACGTCGGCCGCCGGTTCCGGGACGATCACGACCCGCACCCGCCGGTCGACCGGGTCGCCGGCGGTGAAACCCGTCACTACTTCCTTGGACGGCTCGACGAGCCCGAAGTAGGCGAAGAGCGCGGCATCGGTGAGGCGGCCGTCGGCCCGTAGCACGCCGGCGGCCGTCGCGATCTCCGTCGCGCTGAGCGCGTCCAGCGGATGTGCGGACCGCATCGCCGATTGCGAAGCCGCCGTGTCGATCGCCATGCCCGTCCTTCCCCCTGCTGGGCTCGGATCACCGTCCAGTACACCGCGGACGCCCGGCGAGCGTACGACGCCGCTCGTAGTCGGACGCAGACGGCTGCGCCGACCGACGTATCCGCGAAGCCTCCCGTGGCCGGACGCAATCGGGCCGCAACTTCGGCACCATCAATTTCGAGGGGTGGACAGAAGAAGGAGGTCAAGCAATGTTGGCTGATGCTGGATGGTGGCCCGGGTTCGGGCTGCTCTGGATCGTGCTCATCTGGGGCGTGGTCGGGTTCTTCTTCTGGCGGCGGCGACGTTGGTGGGGCGGGCCGCGAGCGTCAGGTGAAGCCGTGCTGGGCGAGCGCTATGCCCGGGGCGAGATCACCGAGGAGGAATATCGAGAGCGCCTCCGCGTCCTGAAGGGCGCCCGCTAGGACCGCTGCCGTCCTTTGACAAAACCCGACTGATTCAGTCGTATATTGGGGTGGCGAACCTCCGACAAGTAGGAGGGAGTCATGACCGCCCGCGAGCTGTTCTCGTTCCCGAACCCGGTCAACGAGCTGTCGGCGCGTCTGGTCGCGGGAGGCGTCGTGATCATGGCGGTGTCGGCGATCGTGTTCGACCAGCCGTGGCTCTTGATCCCGATCGCGTACGGGTTCGTCGCCCGGGTGCTCACGGGCCCGACCCTCAGCCCGCTGGGACAGCTCGTCACCAAGGTCCTCACGCCGCGGTTGTCGCTGCCGTCGAAGTTCGTGCCCGGGCCGCCGAAGCGGTTCGCGCAGGGGATGGGCGCGACGATCTCGGTCGCGGCGGTGATCGCCTACTTCGGGTTCGGGAGCTCAGGCACCGCGTACCTGCTGCTGGGCGCGATCGTCGTCGCCGCGACGCTCGAATCCGTGTTCGCGTTCTGCATCGGCTGCGCGATCTTCGGCCTGCTCATGCGCGGGGGCGTCATCCCCGACGAGGTGTGCGAGCGGTGCAACGACATCTGGGGCGGCGCTCGAGGCCGAGCTCCTGGCGAAGATCGCCTTCCCGAAGTCGGCCGAGTTCTGGATGAACAGCGCCGCGTTGCCCCACACGAACGGCAGCCACAGCGGGATGCCCAACACGCTCGGTGACGCGTACTCCCAGGCGCCGGTCTGGATCGCCAAACCCTCCGCGAGCGGGCCGAAGACGAAACCCACCGCGTAGACGCAGGCGCTGGTCCGACTCGGCCGGAGCGAATAGATCGCGACGCCGGTGGCGATCTGGAGCGACGTGAGCGCGAGCGGGTAGCGCCACAGCACGCTCGTGAGCAGCAGCGTCGCCAACCCGAGCGTCGCGTTGAGCAGGGCCCTCCTGGAATCCGGCACGGCGCGAGCTTGGCAGGTCTCGCCGGGCTATGCGCGACCGGTGCGGGCAGGAGCGGTGAACGGATAGGCCAGGTGCTGGAGGTAGCCGACCTGCGGCACGGGGTCCGGGATGCCGAAGCCGCGGGGACGCTTGCCCTTCGGCAGGTACGCGGTGCCGAAGATCCGGTCGACGATCGGCAGACCGAAGTTCTTGTCCCTCGCCTCGGGATCGATGGCGTGGTGCCAGTGGTGCCATTCGGGGGTGTTGATGACCCACCGGATTCCCGGGAACCGAAGGCGCACGTTGGCGTGCTGGAAGATCGCCAGCAGCGTGACGAACACGGCCACGCCGGCGAAAGCGCCGCCGCCGTACCCCAGGATCACGAGCGGCATCACGGTGAACGCCTGCGTGAACGCCTGGTCGAAGGGATGGAGGCGGCCGGCGGCCACCCAGTCCATCGCTTCGATGCTGTGGTGCACCGCATGGAAGCGCCACAGGAACGGCACCGTGTGGGTGAGACGGTGACCCCAGTAGTTGCCGACGAAGACGAGCACCGCCGACAGCGCGACCGCCGGCACCGTCGGGATGTATCCGACGATGTTCAGGTTGCGCAGCCAGAAGACCGGGATGAGCGCGGCGACGACGAGGGCGATCCCCAACGCCGTCGAGAAGAGGTTGTTCACGAGCAGGTGCGTGAGGTCGGTGAGGAGCCCGCGCCGGAACACCTTCTGGGGCCGGAGGGCGAACAGCTTCTCGAGCGGCACGAAGAGGAGGAACAGCGCCGCGATGCCGATGACGGCGTTGCCCCTGACGACGAGCGCAACCACGAGGGCGGCGACGAACGTGAGCCCGGTGACGAGCCCGAATCTCGTCGGGCGGTCCTGGTCGACTGCGGCCACGGCCATATGTGTATGTCAGCGCGGGTTGATCAGGGAATCTGCCGGCGAATGTCAGCGCTCGGTGAGGTCCTGCCAGCGGGGCGGGCGCTTCTCGGCGAACGCCCGCGGGCCCTCCTCCTGGTCGGGGTGGCCCCACATCGAGACGAGCTCGTCGGCGCCGGCGCGGCAGGCGTCGGTCAGGCCCAGCTCGAGGGCGCCCCAGAGGGCTCGCTTCGTCGCCCGCATGGCCGCGGGCGAGTTGCGGGCGATCTTCTCCCCCAGCGCCTGCGCTTCCTCACGCAGCCGCTCGGGCGGGTCGACGACCTGGCTGATCATGCCGAGCTCGTACGCCCGCTCCGCCGACAGGCGCTCGTGACGGCCGACGAACGCCATGCGCATCACGGCCTCCACCGGCATCTTGCGGATGAGGCCGATGGCCTCGAGCGACACGACCTGGCCGATCGAGACGTGCGGGTCGAAGAACTCGGCGTCCGACGCGGCGATGACGACGTCGGCGTCGGCGATCCAGTGGAACCCGCCGCCGGCGCACATGCCGTTGACCGCGGTGATCACCGGCTTCCACACCTGCTGGTGCCATGCGGTGAAGTGCAGGTCGAACTCCTCGACGGAGCGCCGGTACCGCTGCATGCCGACGCCGTCGCTCGCGATCTCGGCCACGTCGACGCCGGTCTGGAACGCCCGGCCCTCGCCGGTGTGCACGATCACCTTCACGTCCGGATCGCGGTCGAGCTCCATCCACGCGACCGCGAACTCGTCCCGCATGCGCGCCGACATCGCATTCAGTCGGTCGGGCCGGTTGTTGATCAGCCATCCGACCGGCCCCCGCCGCTCGAGCTTCAGGCACTCGAACTCCGAGTACGTCATGCCGTCGTCCTCTCTCGCGGGTCGAGGGGCCGCCACACGGGCTCCCGTTTCTCGGCGAACGCCCGCGGGCCCTCCTCCTGGTCGGGGTGGCCCCACATCGACATCAGGGCGCGGCCGCCGGCGCGGCACGCGTCCGTCAGGCCCAGCTCGAGTGCGCCCCACAGCGCTTGTTTCGTGACGCGCATGGCTTCGGGAGAGTTGCGCGCGATCTTCTCGGCGAGGTCCTGGGCGGCAGCGCGCAGCCCGTCGGGCGGGTCGACGACCTGCGACAGGATGCCGAGCTGCCGGGCTCGCGCCGCGTCGATGCGCTCGTGCGCACCGACCAGCGCCATCCGGACGATCGGCTCCATCGGCGACTTGCGGACGAGACCGATCGTCTCGTACGCGCTGACCTGCCCGAGGGACACGTGCGGGTCGACGAACGAAGCGCTCGACGCCGCGACGACGATGTCGGCGTCGGCGACGAAGTGCAGCCCGCCCCCGGCGCAGACGCCGTTCACGGCTGCGATCACCGGCTTCCAGACCTGGTTGTGCCACGCCGTGAGTCGAAGCTCGGCGTCCCTCGTCCGGCGTGACTGCTCGCGCAGCGCCGTCTTGTCGCGACCGAGCTGCACGACGTCGACCCCGGTCTGGAACGCGGACCCGTTGCCCGTGTTCACGATGACCCGCACCGCGGGATCGTCATCCAGCTCGCGCCACGCGACCTCGAGGTCTCGGAACATCGTCGCGTCCATTGCGTTGCCGGCGTCGGGGCGGTCGAAGACCAGCCACCCGACGGGACCATGCCGCTCGACGAGCAGCGTCTCGTACGCCATCAGCCGCGTGGCACTTCGCGCCACGGGTGTCCCTGCCAGGGGTCCGGCTCCCGGGGCAGACCGAGCACGCGCTCGCCGAGCACGTTCTTGTTGACCTCGGTGGTGCCACCCTCGATCGTGTTCGCGCGGCTGCGCAGCATCCCGCGCACCTCCAAGGGCAACGACGCTGCGTAATCACACGGCGGGCTGTCCCACGCCACCGCGTCCATGCCCAGAAGCCGGACCGCGAGCGACTGGATGCGCTGGTTCAGCTCGCCCTGGTGCACCTTGCCGATCGAGCTCGCGGGCCCCGGCCCCCGGCCGGCCCGGATCTG
>CAWIJM010000026.1:0-95256 GCA_963836445.1 uncultured Actinomycetes bacterium | reverse complement strand
TGCGTCTCAGTAGCGATCTCAGAACAGGCTGTGCGAGACTCCGCATCGGCGTCACTCGGACGGGAGAGTCGGTTGACGGTTGCCGAGCCTTCGGCCCCAGCTTGAACCCGCGGGTGCCGGAATCGACGCGGATGAAGCTCGTCCGGATGACGATCCTCCTCCTGCCGGCGGCTATGTTCATCGGTCCGCGGGGCGGTGGGATGACATCGCGCCGACTGAGGGTGGAGGACGACGCGGGGACTCGCGACGATCAAGTGCCGTCCCCAGCGCCGAGCCGGCTCGCGGTCCGGCTGTTCCTGGGCTCGGTGCTTGCCGCCGTGCTCCCGGTCGCAATCGCTACAGGGCGCGCCCTCCACGACGGGTGGCTCGCGGTCAGCGACAACGTGCTGTTCGTGATCCGTAGCCGCGATCTGTTCTCGGAGCACCTTCCGCTCCTCGGGACGTATTCGTCGGCATCACTGACGGCGGGCGAACACCTCAACCATCCCGGACCCCTGTACTTCGACCTACTGGCGGTACCCGACCGACTTTGGAGTGACGCCGGCGTCGCGGTCGGCGTTGGTGCCATCAATTCGCTGTGCATCGTCGGGATCGGCTGGTTCGCCTACAGGCGTGGCGGCGCACTTCTTGGGTCCTTGGCAATGGCTGCGACCGCAGCTTTGTGTTGGACCATGGGGAGCGAACTGCTGTACGAGCCATGGAACCCGCACAGCGTCCTCCTGCCGTTTCTCCTATTCCTTTTTCTGGTCTGGTCGCTCGCCGATGGTGACCTGCTCGCTCTCCCGTTCGTGGTGGCCACGGGCAGCCTCGTTGTGCAGACGCACCTCAGCTACGCCCTCCTGGTGCCACTCCTAGGCGTGTGGGGAGTGACGGGTGCAGCCATCAGCCTGCGGTCGCAGCGTCATCGAAACCCTGAGGCATGGGCTGAGCGGCGCCGGCAGGTGCTGCGGTGGGCCGCAGTCGGAGGCGCCGTCCTCGTCGTGTGCTGGCTTCAACCCCTCATCGAGCAGTTCACCAGCGATGGGTCCGGCAACATCACGCGCTTGGTGGAGAGCGGGCGCGGATCTAACGCCGAGACGATCGGCTTCGGCCTTGGAACACGCGTCGTCGCCACCGTCGTGTCAGTTCCGCCGTGGTGGTTCCGCGATTCGATGAAGGACGACTTCACCAAGGGTTGGGAGGCGCCGTCGCTTCAGCTCGCCGTGCTCTCACTGGGGGCACTCCTCGCGATTCTGGTCTGGTGCGGTTGGGAGGCGCGCCGGCGGCGCGACCACGTGGCCTGGTGGGTGATCGCGACCGTGGCCGTTGCAATCGCGGCCGGACTCGTCACGGCGTGGCGGGGACCCGTCACGATCTTCGGCACGGTGACGGCGCACACGTTCCGGTGGTTGTGGCCTCTGGGCGCCTTCGTGTTCTTCGCCGCCATTGCTGCCGTCGTCCGTCGGCTCACGGACAGCCGGGTGGCATCACCGCGGTTCGTCGGAATTTTCGCCGTCGCGACGGTCGCGGTGGCTGCATTCACCGTGCCGCGCGCCGACGACGGCCTGAGCCCCAACTCGCAGCGGTACGCGTACGCGACCCCCGCGCTCCGAGACCTCAACCGGCACATGGGCGCACTCGAGGGTCAGGGGACCCTTGTCATCGATGGAGTACACGACCGGTTCGCCACTCCCTACGGATGGCCAGTGATCGCCGAGCTTCAGCGGCGAGGCATCCCGTTTGTCGCCCGCAACCCAGGGAGCGTGCGGCAGCTCGGCCCGACGCGCCGCTTCAACGGTCACAACGCGGAGGCCGAGCTGTTCCTGGTTGAGGGCGAGGGGGCGCTCGGAGGTCCGCCGGGGAGCCGCCTGGCGGCCCGCGGCGACGGCCTTCCGGCCGCCGAGCAGCGCGAGCTAATGCGGTTGAAGACACAAATCGGCGTCTACTTGCAGCGTAACGGTGTCCCGCTCAACGCTCGCGGAAGGACCGCGCTCGACGCTGGCGCGCTCCCGACCCTCGCAGCATCGTCGCAGCAGACACCCGACGCGGCAGCGCTGCTGGCGACACGCGAACTCGATGTGATGATCCTGGACCGGTACCTCACATTGGACGACACGTGGGCGCACCGATTCAAGCGGTACGCCGAGCTACAGCACGAATCGGATCAGCGGACCGTTGCGCTGTTCGTGCGTCCCATCTCGAACGCGTAGATGTCGCGCACGTGGCGACGCATCCCATCGTTCTTGCCTGCAACCCTCAGCGAGGGCACACAACGGGCGCAAAACTCGAATCACTACACTCGGTGCCAGAAGCAACCTCATATGAAGCAGACGCTGCCCGAATATTCGTTCGTCGTACCGGTCCTCAACGAGCAGGAGACGCTCGAGGAGCTCCATCGGCGCCTCCGATCGGTGATGGAGCAACTCGACGGCCCTAGCGAGGTCGTTCTCGTCGACGACGGGTCAATCGACGACTCGTTCGAGATCATGTGCAAGCTGCAGGAGGGTGACCCGCGACTCAAGGTCGTCCGCATGTCGCGGAATTTCGGCCATCAGATCGCACTGACCGCCGGCCTCGACCACGCCGTCGGGAAGGCAGTGATCATCATGGACGCGGACCTGCAGGATCCGCCCGAGGTCGTGCTCGAGCTCGCCCAGCGCTGGCGCGAGGGGTACGACGTGGTCTACGCAGTTCGCGAGGGCAGAGTCGGGGAGTCGCGGGTCAAGCGGACGACGGCAAACTGGTTCTATCGCCTCTTGAGTCGTATCGGCGACGTCGATCTCCCGACCGACACGGGCGATTTCCGGCTGATAGATCGCCGCGTCGTCGACGCCGTGTCCGGGATGAGGGAGCACCGCCGGTACTTACGCGGGATGTTCGCGTGGGTCGGTTACGACCAGACGGGAGTGCACTACGTGCGCGCCGCGTGCCATGGCGGGAAGACGAAGTTCCCGTTGCGAAGGATGCTCTCGTTTGCCCGCGACGGCATCATCTCGTTCTCGACTGCGCCGTTGCGCCTCGCGCTCAATTTCGGTTTCATCGTGTCCGGGCTGTCGTTCCTTCTCGGCATCGCCGCCGCCGTCGTGAGGCTGACGGGACTCTATGCAGTTCCCGGCTGGGCCTCTATCGCGGTAGGGCTCGGCTTCCTCGGAGGTGTACAACTCATCGTTCTCGGCGTGATCGGCGAGTACATCGCCGGGATCCATGACGAAGTGAAGCAGCGCCCGCTCTATCTCGTCCGTGACGAGCGCGGCTTCAGCCGGTCCGATCGCCCGTCGACGGAGCCCTAGAGCCAACCGAGGAAGCGAGATCGAGAGGCACTCGAGGCTCGGCCTTCGGTTCTGTGCACACGAGCACGGCCGCGGTGTGTGGCATGTGCAGAGGCGAATGGTCGACGACTGTGCCCACAAGCTCGAATGATTGTTCTGCGAGCGCCCGATACTGCTCAGGAGTTCGCACCGCCTCTCCTCGGTCTTTCGCCACGGTGAGTCGGGCGAGGCGCGACTGACCGGGATTGAAACAGGGATCGGCTGTCACAAACCGTCCCGACGGGAGGAGAACATCCGCCGCGAGCGCACACACTCCAGACGCCACCGCGTCGTCGACGTGATGCAACAGTCCGTGGGCATGGACGAGGTCGAACGCGCCGAGCTCACCGGGGTCCACGTCGAGCACGTCCGCGACGATGAACGAGGCACGTGCACCAAACCGTCTCCGGGCGTCCTCGATATACGGCTCGCTCACGTCGAGCCCCAGATACTCGACATCCGGAAAGTCATCCACGACGTCACCGGGCCCGCATCCAAGGTCGAGCACGCGATCGCCAGGCCGAGGTCGAAGATAAGTGGCGATCACAGAGCGCTTGAAGGAGCGCGCGCCAACGATGCGCTGGTAGGCACGAAACAAAGTCGGGACCGCGAGCGCTGAGCGAATGCCCCCTGCGCGTTGCGGTGCGGGATCCCGGTGCGTGACGATCGGCGATTGTAGGCCGGGTACGCCGATGACACGCCCACTGCCCTCGGCTCGGATCACGGCCTGCCGCACTCTGGTGGGCCGCCTCGACCGCATCGACGGTGAGGAAGATGAGGATCACCCCCGCGTACCCGACCTGCACGCGCGGGCCCCGTCCATGCGCACCTCGCCCATAGGAGACGATCGGACCGTCCTATGGTGACGGGTTTCCGCTCCTGGTGGGCACCGGAGGGTCGGGTGAGCGAGAACCCGCGATTGACGTACCAACCGGCCCTCGACGGACTACGAGCACTCGCGGTCGGATCCGTCATCGCGTACCACCTTGGATTCGGGTGGGCACGCGGTGGCTTCCTCGGGGTCGACGCCTTTTTCGTGCTATCGGGCTTTCTCATCACGTCGCTCCTGTTACGGGAATGGGACACCAGCGGAGCGATCCGCTTCGCGAGGTTCTGGATGCACCGGGCGCGACGGTTGCTTCCTGCGCTCCTCCTCGTGCTGCTCGCGGTTGCCGTGTACGCGGCGATCAGCGTGCCGGCCCAGCAGCTCAACCAGTTCCGGGGCGACGGCATCGCCACGCTCTTCTACGGCGCCAACTGGCGTCTCATCGCGACTGGGCAGTCGTATTTCACGCTGTTCACGGAGGCGTCGCCACTGCGCCACATGTGGTCGCTCGCGATCGAAGAGCAGTTCTACCTGGTGTGGCCACTGATCACGTTCGCATGCTTGTACCTCGCTCGTGGTCGCCGTTGGCTCCTCGTCACCGTGTGCGGTGTCGGGACCACGGCATCAATCCTCACGATGGCGCTCGTGTACGACCCTGCGGACCCGTCGCGCGCCTACTACGGCACCGACAGCCGCGCCCACATGCTCCTGATCGGCTGTCTTTTGGCCGTGGGCCTCATGCGATGGGGGCCACGAATCGCGACGACACGCACAGCCGTGGACGCAGTCGGCGCCGTCGGGATCGCCTACTGCGTGTGGGCCTGGGCGAGCATTCACGACACGTCCGCGTGGATGTTCTACGGCGGTTACGCCGTGTTCGGCGTCGCCGTCGCCGCCGTCATCACGTCCGCCGTCCAGCCCGGGAATGGTCCCCTCCGCGCCGCGTTGTCCGTGCGACCCGCCGTCTGGGTTGGTCGTATCTCGTACGGGCTGTACCTGTGGCACTGGCCGGTCATCGTTGTCATGACGCCGGCGCGCACCGGGCTCAGCGGGTGGGAGCTCTCGTTGGCCCGCATCGCGGTCACGGTGGCGATCGCGACGTTGTCGTTCTACCTCGTCGAGCTTCCGATCAGACGCGGCCGTCTCAGGCGCCGGGTCGCGTTCGCCCTCCCAACCGCGTTCGTGGGTGCCGGCGTCGCGGTCTTGGTCGCGACTGCGGGCGCCGCGCCGCTCCCCGCGTATCTTGGCGCCGCGGGGCAGGTCGTCACGGCGCCTGGGGAACACCGAGGCGATGTGTCGACTGCCACGACTGGTGGCACCACTACCGGTACGCCCGGTCGAGTGCTGGTAATCGGCGATTCCTTGGCCGTGAGTCTCGCCCCGGGCCTCGCGCAGGCCGGAGCGGCCAACGGGATCCAAGTGTCATCGCGCGCGTTCTCTGGTTGCGGTCTCATCACCGGCGCGCCGCTCGATCCGAAGGGCAAGCTGTACCCCTGGAGCAAGGAGTGCAGTGACGCGATCCCGCGCCATGAGGTCGACGCGGTCCATGAGACCCAACCGAACCTGGTGCTCTGGCTCAGCGGCGCTTGGGACGCACGCGATCGCATCATCGGGGGGAACACCGTCCGCATTGGCACTGCGAGCGGCGACCGAGTCCTGCTCCAGCTCATCGACGATGCGGTGCGCCGCCTGACCGCCGGAGGCTCGTCCTTGGCGATCGTGATCCCTGCTCCGGATGCTCCCGGGAGCCAGCTCGCCGCCGACCCCAGGCGCAACAAGCGACTGGGGCATCTCAACCGGTTGCTCCGGGAGTACGCAGCGTCTCACGGCATCGAGGTGGCAGAGCTCGCACCGATCATGTGCCCGCACGGGGAGCCCTGCCCAAGGGTCCTAGACGGCATCCGGCTGCGGCCCGACGGCTACCACTTCAGTTCGAAGGCCTCGCGATGGGTCGCAGATCGCCTGCTTCCGGGGCTGCTCCCGTCCTTCTCGTCGACGGGCGCGAACGCCAACGGGCTCTGAGAACGAGCGCCGTGGTGGCCATGAGGCTGGGCTCGCGATCGCAGAAGCTGGTTGCATCAGGCCTTCCGGGGACACACATCACGGGTAGGACTGACAAGGATTCCGTTCGAGCGCTCGTATACATTCCGCCTCGTGGAGTCGCCCTCAACGCCGGGCGGGTCGTCGGGATCTGCGGTCGATGCGATCGACACCCGACCACCCCAGCCGGACACTGACACCGAGTCCACGGCGGAAGCGCATGCGCCGAGCGGACGACACGACACCAACGCCCGCCGGCGTCCCCTCCTCATCATTGCGCTCGCCGCGCTCCTGGCCACACCGCTCGTCGTCGCCCTCATCGCGCTGTTGCACCGCGGTGGTATCCGCTGCTCGACATGGCATGGACGGAGATGCGCGTCCGAGACGTCGGGAGCAGCCATCCACCACTAGTCGGGCTCACCGGTCGCATCGGATCTGTCGGGAGCCAAGGCAGTCACCCGGGCCCCCTCAGCTTCTATGCGCTGTGGCCCTTCTACCAACTCTTCGGTGCCGGATCGTGGGGGCTCGAGGCGGCGTCGGTGGCGTTGCAGGTTGCGGCGATCGGCGTCCTGCTCTGGATCGCGAACCGGCGTGCCGGGCTCGGTCTCGTGTTGGCGGTCGCGGCCGGACTGGCGGTTCTGCTCCGTGCCTACGGGGCGGTGCTCCTCACCCAGCCATGGAACCCGTATCTCCCGGTGCTCTGGTGGCTCGTGTTCCTCTTCGCGGTCTGGTCCGTGCTCTGTGACGACCTCATGTTCCTGCCCGTCGCCGTGCTGACGGGCTCGTTCTGTGCCCAGACCGAAGTTGCGTACTTGGGGTTGTGCGCCGGCCTCGGTCTGCTGGCGGTCGGCGTCGCAGGTTGGCGCGCCTATCAGCGACGTGCTGACTCGCGAGCGCTCCGCCAGTTCGCGCGGTGGGTGCTGGTGGCAGGGATCGTTGCCGTCTTGGTGTGGATCCCGCCGGTCGTCCAGCAGATCACGACCTCGCGCGGCAACTTGTCCGTGCTCTTCGACTACTTCGGGAGCCCACCGGAGTCGCCGGTCGGCCTGGTGGAGGGCCTCAACGTCCTGCTGTCCCATCTCAACCCGGTTACGCCCGTCACCCACGCGTTGGTGCCGACAGCGTCGAAGACGGACGTCACGATCGGCTCGGTCGTTCCCGGATCGGTGTTCCTCGGCCTGTTCGCCATGTCCGCGCTCGTGGCCTGGCGTCTCCGACTCCGGCCGCTCTTGGAACTCCACGCAGTGATCGGCGTCACGCTCGTGCTCGGTCTGATCTCGATCAGTCGCATCTTCGGGATCCTGTGGTACTACCTGGTCCTCTGGGCATGGGGCGTCGACGTCTTGGTCGTGATCGCCATTGGCTGGACAGCTGCCGTCCTCGTCGGCCGACGGCTCCGCGACTCGCAGCGCCTACGAGCCCGAGCCGGGAGTCGGGCCGCGTTGGCCGCCGTCGCGTTGGCGTTCACAATCCTCTTCGCCGTCGAGGCAGCCGGCACCGAGTTCCCGACCCCTCGCCTGTCGAGGACGCTCGCCGCGGTCGTGAACCCGACCGTGAACGCGGTCGAGCGGCGGCCCGGCCCGACCGGCGGTCGGGCGGGCCGCTACCTCGTGACCTTCGGGGATGGCGCCTCGCTCGGTGCCCAGGGCTTCGGGCTGATGAACGAGCTCGAGCGCGAGGGGTTTACGATCGGCGCGCCGGAGTTCTACCGCGGGGAGGTCACGCCGCATCGAGTCCTCAGCGTGGAGAATGCCGATGCTGTCGTGCATCTGTCGATCGGATCCGACATCGCAGTGTGGCGAGCGAAATCCGAGGCGCGCGAGGTCGTGTTCTTCGATCCTCGCAGTCGGGCGGAGCGGGCCGAGTACGCGCGCCTTCACGCAAAGATCGTCGCCGAGTTGCAGGCGGCAGGCCTGTCCGAGCTCGTCCCCCGCGTCGATACGCGCCTCTTCGCGATAACGCTCGATCCGCGCGTGCCGACGCAGACCCGGCGGGACCTGGCCCGCCTTGCCGATCTCGGGCTTCCCGCCGCGGTCTTCATCGCACCGAATTCCATCCCAACCTGAACGGCGCCAGACCGTACGCCGCGCGACAGGGCGAGCCGCGGCGACGTTCGCCGCGCCGCGTCGAGAAGCACGAGGGCCGAACCGCCCGCTACCGAATCCCCTTCAAGATGCGCGGTAGTCCCAAGCGTGCCGGCGACTGATGATGCGAGCCCTTCCCGTCGTCGAGCTCGTCCCGATCGTCGAGGTACCACTCATACGACTCGACGACCATCGAGACGTTCGAGTCAGCGCACCCAGCCGAGCTCCGCCTGTGCTCGTGTGACGGCGAACCAGATCGACTCGCCGTACACCAACCAGTGGTACGGCGCGAACGGAGCAAGGCCGAGCCCGGGGAGGCTGGCATCAACGTTCGTGTCGGCCCGACCGGCAGCGACCGCAGCTCCGAGCCGGTCACGGCATGACCGACGAGCGCCTGCAACGTCTCGCGGTTCGTCCCGAACTGGGTCCATCGACGTTGTAGACCCCCGCGCCTCCGCGAGCCTGCAGGCGTCGGCGAGGTCCGAGGCGTGGACTAACTGGTATCGGTACGTGCCGCGGTTCAAGACGTAGGCCGGTACGCCGTCGGCGAAGAACTCGAACAACACCACCATAGTGCCTAGCCGGCCGTGACCGAGGATGGGGCAAGGGCGGATGATCGTGACGTCGAGCCCCGCGTCGACGGCCTCCCGGCAGAGCAGCTCGCCCGCAAGCTTGGACCGTCCATACTCCTTCAAGGGCCGGCAGGGTGTGTCCTCCGTGACGGGATTGGTGTCGGGGATCCGAACACGGCGCTCGATGAGGTGTGCGCGACCTTCGCGAACCTGCGCCTCGCGGTCGGCCAGGAGCAGGTTGGCGGTGCCGACGACGTTGACGGACTGAAACATTGCCAGGTCCCTCGCGGTGGGGATCCGATCCCTCCGCCGTGGGATCACCTCGCACGGGTTCCTTCAGCGGGTCGGGAACATTCAATAGCTTTCGTGGCCGGTCCCGTCGTTCACCACGGCACAGCAAGCAGCTCACGATCTGGTTTCTTCTTCCTCCTCGCCATGGTGCTGTTCCTGCTCGTCGTCGCGCGATGGCGGCTGCGTCAGGACCAGACGGCGTTCGACCCGCGTGTGCTGGCGACGGTGGCGGCGTTCAGTCTCGGCGTCATGCCGCAGGCCATCCAGCGAGTCGACTCGGCGCATTTCGCCTGGGTGAGGCGTGCGCCCTCGCCTTCCTCCCGACCGCGGTGACCGAGGCGCTCCGGGCATGGAAGCCGCGCCTCCACGTTCCGCCCGGAACGTCGCGCAACGGGCGCGGGCGTGCTGCCGTTCCCGTTCGTGGAGATGTTGCTGTACTTCACGATTCGTACCTACACCGACTAATCGCTCCAGACCTTCGGCTACCACCGCATCGCGTACAAGATCGAGTACGAGTGCCGGATCTTCTACTACGGGCGTCCCGAAGCCGCCCGCGCCGCCAACGAGCTGCTTCCTGTCGCCGATCGCATCTCTAGCCCGGGGACCGGCTCTTCCTGGGCCCGACCGACCTCCGCAAGACGCCGTACAGCGATGCGTACCTCAATTAGGTGGTGCCCGACCTCGCCTCCGCGACGTACTCCGTCGAGATGGACCCCGGCGTGGCAACGGCTCGGGGTCGAGTTGGCGAGTGACCTCCGCTCGGCCGACATCGCGATCTTCGATCGCTGGCGGCGAGGCGACGCGTGAAGCTCGCGGCGATCGCAATCGGCACGGCGATCCTCGTCGTCGTGCCGTGGACGATCCACAACGCTGTACGACTCCACGCGTTCGTGCCGATCTCGAACAACATCGGCACCGCCGTCGACGGCGCCAACTGCGACCTCCGTACTCCGGCTCGCAAATCGGGTTGTGGCGTGAGACGTTCTCTCCCAATTCGGTGAGTCAGCGCGTCGCCGGCCGCAGGCGCAGGCGTGCTTCGAGGGGTTCGACATCCAGCGACACAACTTCCAGGAGACCCACGTCGCGAACCGGCATCGCGCCGACGGGACCGCCTACGCCCGCGCCCACCTGTCGCGGGTGCCGCTCGTCGTCGGCGTCCGGGAGCTGCGCACGTGGGGGCTCTACGCGGCCCGCCAGCAGATCGGCTTCGAGTCGCTCAAGGGTCGCCCCAAGCGCTGGCAGGCGGTGGAGACCGTCATGTACTGGGTGCTCCTTCCCCTCGCTGTGATCGGGGTCGTCCTCTTGCTTCGACGTCGAGCCCAGCTGTGGCCGCTACTGTCCACCGCGGTCGTCGTGGCTCTCACGACGGCGCTCACCTACGGGCAGCAGCGATTCCGGATCGCCGCCGAGCCGTCCCTGATCGTACTCGCGGCAGTGAGCGTGACCGCGGTCGTCGGCACCCGCCACCGCCGTTCCACGAAGACCACGGAGAGAACGTGAAGCTCAGCCGCCGGGCATCCCTGTGGATCAACGAGGCGCTCGACCGCTACCTCCCGCCGTCGATGCGCGACTCGAAGCTGTTCGGTGACCTCGCCCGCCGCATGTACGGCGATCTGACGATCGACATCGTCGAACTGAAGGACAAGGCCTTCTACCTCTCACGCGCCGAGTTCGCCGCCTTCTACCAGAGCCTCCGCTCACGCTTCGACCAGGGCGCGACCGACCTCACCCCCGAGTCGCTCGATGGCGTGTTGCGCGCCGTGCGTGGGAAGAGCGTGCTGGATGTCGCGTGCGGGCTCGGATACGTCTGCGAGCGCCTCGCGCCCGACCACGACGTCGTCGGCTGCGACGTCGCGGTCTCGGCCGGCCGGCCCGGCACGCATCCCAACGTCCGGTGGTGCGACGGGAACGTCGAGGAGCTCCCGTTCCGCGATGGGGCATTCGACACGGTGGTGTCCACGCACACCCTGGAGCACGTGCAGCATTTCGGCGCCGCGCTCGACGAGCTTCGACGGGTGGCTCGCCAGCGGATCGTCGTGGTGGTCCCCCACCAACGCCCGTACCGCGCAACGTTCAACCCCCACATCCATTTCTTCCCGTACAAGTTCTCGCTGCTCGCTTGGACCGGCACGGACCACCCGCACGCGCTCAACCTCGTGGGCGGCGACTGGCTCTACGTCGAGGATGTAGTCCCGGAGGACGCGCGCCACTCGCCGTAGCATGGAAACTCCGTGACCCGCATCCTGATCATCATGCCCGCGCTCAACGAGGAGGAGAGCCTCCCCGCGACGCTCAAGGAGCTGCGGGAAGTCGTCGACGACGTGGACATCCTCGTGATCGACGACGGCTCGACCGACGCGACCGCAGAGGTCGCCACCCGCGCCGGCGCGGTATCGGCTCAGCTGCCCTTCACGTTGGGCGTCGGCGGCGCCGTCCGCGTGGGTCTGCACTACGCCCAGCGCAACGGCTACGACCGCGCCGTCGTGATCGACGCCGACGGTCAGCACGACCCGGCCGGGATCACCGCCCTCCTCGAAGCGCTGGACCGCGGCGCCGACATGGCGGCCGGTAGCCGCTTCGCGGCCGGCATCGACGACTATCCCGTGGGCCGCACCCGGCGTCAGGCGATGCGGTTCCTCGGCGCGATCGTGCGGGCGCTCACCGGCCAGCGGTTCTCCGACGTCACATCGGCCTTTCGCGCCTTCGACCGACCGGTGATCGAGCTTCTCGCGCGGAGTACCCCGTCGAGTACCTCGCCGACACGGTCGAAGCGCTCCTCATCGTCCGCTACGCAGGCTTTCGCGTCGACGAGGTGCCGATCAGCATGCGCCCCCGAGCCGCGGGCGTGCCGTCGACGCGTCCGGGTCAAGCTGGTCATCAACTACCTGCGGCTCCTCATCGGCATCCTCGGTTCGGCGTCCCGCCGAGCCCGACTCCGAAAGGACGAAGCATGATCGACCTGCCCAGAGGGTCGCTCAGTGGCCAGGCCCACATCCTGGTGATCGTCGCCACCGTGATCACCGCGTTGTTCATCTTCCGCCTCGTGCGGGCGCGCCAGCTCCGGAGCAAGTACGCGCTCCTCTGGCTCGTCATCGGCGTCTTGCTCCTGCCGTTGGCCGTGGTGCCCAGCGTGCTCAACACCGTGTCCGAGTGGCTCGGTGTCCTCTACTCGCCGACCATCTTCCTGCTGTTGGCGGTCGGGTTCCTGTTCCTCGTCGTCGTGCACTACTCGTGGGAGCTGTCGCGGCTCGAGAACAGGACGCGCACCCTCGCCGAAGAGCTGGCATTGCTGCGCACGCGCCTCGACACCCCGTCCGGCGTGAGCGCGGCCCCCGACGTTGACTAGCGCGGCGCGGCGGCGGTCGGCACGCCGGTGACCGAGGGCACCGCCGGCTCCTCCGGCGCAGGCGCACTCGGTTGGAGACGAAGCAAGCCGCGCAGCGCCATGATTGCGATGGCATAGGCCACGAGGGCGAGGAACAGCACGACCCGAAGCCGAAGGTCATGGCCGGGATCGTCGACAGCACGGCACCTACGACCGACGCGAAGCCGTTCACCGCCCACCCCCACGCCACGTACTCGCGGGGAACCGTGTGAGACCCGCGACCGTGCCGAGGCCGAGCGGCATGAAGAAGCCCAGGCATACGCCGAGCGGCCCGAGCACGACGAACGCGAACGTGAGACGGCCGGCGAGCGGCCAGCCCAGGAGCGCGTCCGTGACGGACGGCAAGTCGACCTGGTAGAAGATCGTCAGTAATGCAATGGCGACGAACAGCGCCGCCGCGACTCGCCCGGGACGATCTCTCCACCGCGAGCTCAGGAACGCGCCGACGCCGGTGAAGATGAGGATCGACCAACGTGAAGGTCAGCGAATACGTCGGGTATCCGAGGAACAGCGTCAACCGCTGTATGAGCGTGATCTCGAAGAAGATGAAGCCCAATCCGATCGACGCGAAGTTCAACGCAGATCTCGGCTTCCGGGGGGAAAACTCTCCAGATCGATCCGACGGCGACGAACGGGAGCAACAGGAAGATCGCCGCGAGAACGACCGCGACCACCAGGAGCAGAAGCAACACCCGTTCCCCGAGCACGATCTCGGCGTCGCCGCTGCGGATCGGATGGCTGAAGTTGCTGATGACGTTGCCGTACGGCGCGAAGTGCCAAAAGAAGGGTGCGTCGTCGGTGACGGGCCGGACGCGTAGTGGTACGAGTCGTACCAAGATCCCAGCTTGGAGTTCGGGATCGTGGCGACGTCGCTCACCGACTCACCCTTGACCGGGTGGCCCGGCGCGTGCCGAAGCTTCGCTCCGGGGACGGCGCCGAGACCGTTGACCACGCGGTCGACCTGAGCCGTGGTGAACGGGGTCTCCTTCACGAGCACCGTCGAGAGTGCCGACGCTCCTTCGGTCGTTGTCGTGAGGACGAGGATGTGGCGGGAGGGATCGCGGACGCCGCGCTCGGTGAGCGCCTTGCGCGCGGTGGCGACGTAACGGGTCGTGCGGTTCGGCCGGGCGTCGTAGTCGAACTCGCCGAACTGGGCCGCCAGGATCCCACCGCGATGCAGGTGGTCGAAGCTGTCGGCGATCGCTTCGCTCGTGTACAGGTAGCTCTCGGACAGGACGTTCGCGCCGGAGGTCGCGGCGTTCGTCGCCGAGTAGCTGTCGGGCGCCGGATACCAGATGAGGCCGTACTTTCGGCCGCCGCGGGCGAGGTATCCCTGCCCCTCGTCGTTCACATAGTTGACCTTGGGTTGTCCGTGAAGTGGCCGTCGTAATCGGCGAACTTCTGGGTGACGAACCGGTAGGTCACTGGGTTGAGCTCGACCGCGTCGATGTGACCGGCGTCGAAGTACAGGGACGCGAGCACTTCGTCGCTGGCCGGCTCTATCCAAGCATCCGGTCGCATGACGGCATGCTGCAGTCCCAGACGCTGGCGATCCTGCTCGTCGCCGTCGTACTGCTGCTGGTGTACTGGGCTGGGCACCGGCCCAGCTTCCTGCTGATCAGCGCGATGGCCGCATGCGGCCTCGCCGCGCTCACACGCTCCGAGCTGCTCCTGCTCGTCCCCGTTCGTCGTCGTGCCCCTGGTGTGGATCACGCGAACCATCGACCTCCGCCGGAAGCTTATGTGGCTGCTCGAACGAGATCCTGAAGCGGGACTTCTGCATCGTCGACTCGTTCGGACACGGCGGTGTCTACGAGCTGTACTGGCGGTGCAACAAATCGGCAGGCAGCAGCTAAGTTTCGTGGCGTGCGCACGCTTGTCATCACCCCGACGTACGTCGAAGCGGAGAACATCGACGAGTTCCTCCGGCGGACTCGCGACGCGCTTCCGAGCGCCGACATCCTCGTCGTCGACGACAACAGCCCCGACGGCACCGCCGACATCGCCGAGGCCACGGCCGCAGAGCTCGGCGGCATCGACGTGCTGCGGCGGCCGGCGAAGCAGGGCCTCGGCAGCGCGTACCGCGCCGGGTTCACGATCGGGCTCGACAAGGGCTACGAGGCGCTCGTCCAGATCGACGCGGATCTCTCCCACGACCCGGCCGTCCTCCCGAACATGCTGCGCGAGATCGAGTCCGGCGCTGATCTGGCGATCGGCTCGCGGTATGTGCCCGGCGGTGAGATCCCGCACTGGCCGTGGTTCCGGCGGGCGCTGTCGCGCTACGGCAACCTGTACGGGGCCTGGGTTTTGGGGACGGGCGTCAAGGACGGTACGGCCGGCTACCGCGCTGTACCGTGCCGACACGCTGAAGTCGATCGACTACGCGACGACGCGCGCAAAGGGCTACGGCTTCCAGATCGAGACGGCGTATCGCGTGCACCGATGGGGCGGTCGCATCACCGAGATGCCGATCGTGTTCACCGACCGTGTGCGCGGCCATTCGAAGATGACGTGGGGAGTCGCCGCCGAGGAGCTGCTGCTGGTCACGTGGTGGGGGATTCGCGACCGGTCCCGCCGGTTGTGGAGGCGTCTTCGCCCCGGGTAGCGGCGGCACCCGCCTTCTCCCCGCCCTCGTCTTTCTCCTCGTGGTACTCGGCCTCGACGTTCACGTTCCACACGTCGTGGTCGGCACCGAAGATGTTCTCGACCGAGAGCATCGCGGTGTACATCGAGTGATCCTGGTTGTTGTACTTGTGCATCCCGTTGCGTCCGACGGGAAAGACGTTCGGTGCGTTGGCATCGAGCCACTTGCGCATCGTCTCGACGTTCGCCTTATAGGTCGCCGTCGTACATCGGGTACGCCTTCGGCATGCGCACGACGTAGCCCGCTTCGACCTGCGCGGCGTCGTCCAGCAGACCGATCTCACACAGCTCGCGCTTGCCCTGCTCGATCAGACCCGAGTCGGCCTTCGTCCACATGTCGTCGCCCTCGTTCACGAAGTACTCGAGGCCCAGGCAGGTGCGGCCGTCCTTCACCATGTAGGGCGACCACACACCGAAGTTCTGGATCCGGCCGACTTCGACGCTGGCGTCGTTGATGTAGATCCAGTTGTCGGGAAAGCCCCGATCCTCCGGCATGACGAGAGCGACGGTGATGAAGTCCCGGTAGCGGAGGCCGTCCGCGGCCGCCTGGACCTCGGGCGGGACCGGCGGGTCCATCGCCCGCAGCAGCGCGCTGATCGGCATCGACGAGATCACGTGCGTGCACTCGTAGCGAGTGGGGACGCCGTCCGTCTCGGCGGTGACGGCGACTGCTCTCCCGTCGCGCGAGGTGGATCTTGCTCACCGTCGAGTTGAAGACGACCTTGGTCCCGTGCGCCGTGACGAGCTCGGTGGCAGCGCTCCCACATCATCCCCGGCCCGTACTTCGGGTAGTTGAACTCCTCGATCAGGCTCGTCACCTGCTTCGACTTGTCCTTCGTGCGCCGGATCCGCTTGGGCTTGAGGGCCTCCCACACGGCGCGGAAGAGCGAGAGGTTCTTGATCCGCTGGGCGCCCCAGTCGGCCTGGATCTCCGTGCACGGGACGCCCCACACCTTCTCGCTCTGGGTCTTGAAGAAGTGCCGGTACAGGCGCCAGCCGAACCGCGACGCGACGAAGCCCTCGAGCGTCGACTTGTCCTTCGGCGGGTGAATGCGCACCCACAGGTACGAGGCGACACAACGGAGCGCTTCGATCGGCCCGAGGTTGCGCAGCGCGTTCATCGCCGAGATCGGGTAGTCGTAGAACTTGCCGCGGTAGTAGATGCGGCTGAGCCGAGGACGGCGCAGGAAGTCGTCGGGTCCGAGGATCTCGAACCACAGGTCCTCGACCGGCTGCACCTTGGTGAAGAAGCGGTGACCGCCGATGTCGAAGCGCCAGCCGTCGCGCTCGGCCGTGCGGCTGATCCCGCCGACAACGGTGTCGGCCTCGAGCACCGTCGAGGTGACGCCCCGCTTGTTCAGCATGTACGCCGCCGTGAGACCGGCGGGACCGGCCCCGACGACCACGACGTTGGGCGTCGACCGCTCGTCGGCGGCCGGCGCGGACTGTTCCGTCGACTCCGTCGTCATGCAGAGGCTCCGAGCTGGCGGACAGGACGGGCCGGCGCCAGGTGCGCACCCCGGACCCGAGTACGCGAGTGTACGAGGCCCGACCCTCGACCCGCCGAACCTGCGCTCACCCTTGGCGCCGTCGCAAGCTCCGGCTCGCACGACGCGTCGCCCGCGGCCGTCGCCGCTAGGGCACGTAGACCCCGAGGAAGCTGAGCACGCTGTAGCCGACCAGCCCGGCCGCCGACACCACGAGCACCGGCCGCTCCACGTCGGGTCGGGCCGTGACGAGCGCGACCGCGAGCACGAGCGGAAAGGCGCTCATCGCGTAGCGCTCGAGCGAGTCGAGGTTGCGGGCCGACAGGTTCACCACGAGCATCGCCGCCGCGTACGTCCCGTACGACGCCGGGAGTCGCCGCAGCAGCACCACGATGAGCACGACGAACACGGCCGCCCACACCACGTGCAGCCCTGATCCGAACCGGTCCCCGTGGATGAGGTCGCCGATGCCGTCGAAGGTCCGTGTGAACGGGTCGACGAACCCGCCCCGGTGGGCACGATCGTTCTGGATCCGGAGCGGGAGCCAGGCGTCGCCGTACGCGTAACGCACCCACAGCAGATAGAGGCCGCTGCCGACCGGAGCGGCGAGCACCGCGCCGACCCGAGCGACGCGATCGCGCCCCGAAGCTCCCCGCCAGCCCCGCGCCCCTCGATCGCGGCCGGGATGGCCAGGAGCACGCCCACCGGACGCGTCGAGCGCGGCGAGCAACCCGAACGGCGCCGCCCAGGCGAATCGACCCCGCCGGAGAGCGAGGAACATCGCCACCGACAGCAACATGAACGTGGCTTCGGCGTAGCCGAGGACGAGCGCCACCGCCGGCGGGAAGATGGCGGCGAACCACGCTGCACGCACGGCCGTGCGCTCGTCGCCGGTCTCCCGGCGCGTCAGCCGGTACAGCAGCGCGCCGAACAGGAGCGCCGAGCCGTTCACCACGACGAGCAGCGCGAAGGCGTCGTTGCCGACGAACACGAAGCCCAGCCCGCGCGCCAAGAGCGGCACCAGGGGGAAGAACCGCAGCGCGCCCGAGCCCACGGCTCCGTATCCGTGCTCGGCGATGTCCCGGTAGAACGCGGCATCCCACGCGAACAGGCCCTGGCCGAGCTGCACGGGCCGCCGGGCCCCCTCGATGTGGTCGACACCGAAGCGGGTGAGCGCCAGCGACCCCACCACGAACACACGGGCCAGGGCCCACGGCACCAGCGCGACGCGCAGGTCGCGCCGCACGAACTCCCGAACTGCGTCGATCACCGGCCCGGGTACTCGAACAGGGCCATGAACTCCGGGAACTTGTCGTTCGCTTCGACCAGCTGTCGGACGCCGGGGCGCGCTGCGCTCAACGCCTGCAGCACCGCGTCGCAACGACCCTCGTTGCCACCTCGGTACTGCACCGCGACCACGTACCAGATCGTGCTCTCGGGCCCGGCCCGGTCCAGGACGCGCTGCGCGAACCCGTCGGGATCGACGCGGTGCCGCCGCTGCTCGTAGTCCACCCAGTCGACGAGCTCCGGCCTGTCCCCCACCGGGAACGTGAGCTGCACGAGGCCGCGCTCGCCTTCGAGCAGACGGCTCACGCTGGGACCGAGCTGGTCGGGGCAGTACAGGACCACGTCGCCGGGTTTGGCGCCGGCCTGGATGGCGTTCGCGGCCTGCGCCGCCTGGGTGCGGTTGTCGAGCACGACGCGCAGGCCGCTTCCGAGGCCGATGATCGCCACGACCGCGAGCAGGACGGCGCGGATGCGCTTGTCCGCGAACACGGTGATCCCGTACGCGATCACCAGGACGAACAGCGGGTAGAGGATCGACGCGTACCGACCGGCGAACGTGCCGCGCGTGACGAACGCGAACGCGCCGCCCAGCAGGAGCGTGGCAACCCACGTCACGGTCTCTACTCGGACGCCGGGACGCGTCCGCGCGTCGAGCTCGATGCGGTACCGGTCGATCGCACGCCCGAACACGGCGACGATCACCAGCATGATCAGGACGATCAGGAGGGCGTAGGCCTCCGAGTGCTCGCCCCCGGCGAAGTCGCGCAGCCCGAACGCGAACGACGCCGTCACGAAGATGGCGTCGCCCCACGGCGTTCCGGTGTGCTCCGACTGGTACAGGAAGGTCGGGATCCAGGGCAAGAACGTGATGGCCCCGGCCACGAGCGCGACGAGGGCCGACCGGGCGGCATGTCGCTGTGCTGCATCTGCGCCCCGCCACGCCCGCCAGATCAACAGCGCGCCCACCACCGCGATCAGGTAGAAGGACCAGTAGTGCGTGTACAGGAGCAGGCCGGTGATGAGCGCGACGACGGCCTGGCGGCCGAGCGACGGGCGTTCGAGGAGTCGCCGGACGGCCAGGTACCCGACGGTCACGAGCAGCATCACGAGCGAGTACATGCGTGTCTCGGAGCCGAATTCGATCGCGAACGGCGAGGACGCCAGGATCAGCACAGCGATCCAGGCGCCGGCCCGGCCGGCGACGCGGCGGCCGGCGAACCACATCGGCACCAGCGTCGCCACCGACACGACGCCGGACATCGAGCGCACGGCGAAGTCGGAGGTACCGAACACGTCCGTCCACGCGTGGAGCATGAAGTAGTAGAGAGGCGGCGCGCCGTCGTGGCGGAGCCATTCCGGGATGTCCCCGTACGGCAGGCGGGAGATGTTGACCGACAGCGCCTCGTCGAGCCACAGGTCGCTTCGGGTCATGAACCGCATCACGATGCCCGCCGCGATCACGAGCACCGCCGCCGCCACGAGCCACCTGCTCGGCGAGCCTTCGTCGGCGGAGGCGGCGCCGTCGGGCGGGCTGGTGGCGCGCGCGGGTGCCTCGGAGGCCACCTTCATCGCGGGAACGGTAACAGCCGCGACCGGATCAGGCGGGTTCGTCCGATTTCTTGAAGTCCCACCACTGGATCTCGACCATCATCGGCAGCAGGTACCGAACGTAGAAGCTCGTGATCGCGAGCATGCCGTGATCGGTGACCTCGCGATCGACGATGTCGACGCGGTCGTCCCGCGTTCGGAACGCCTTCGCCCGGCCGAGCATGTCGTCGAGCTCCTGCTCGGTCTCGACCGACATGCCGAAGTGGTCGAGCCGCGGGCACGCCATGGGCGGGTCGTCGGCGATGAGGAACACGAACTGCTCGTAGGTGTACGCCGACAGGACGAGCTTCTTGCCGTCGACCGTCTCGGTCGGCAACTCCTTCCAGCCGAAGACCTCGTCGTAGAAGCGCACGAGATCGTGCCTGCCGTCCTCGCCCAGCAGCTCGCTCGGGACGCTCATGGCCACGTGGTTGAACCGCGGCGTCCGGGTCGGGGTCGTCATCGTGCATCTCCGTTTCCGCGGGTCGTCTCCGTGCGGGGGGCGATGAGTACCTTGGCGGGAAGGTCGCCGGCGACCAGCCGCTCGACGGCTTCGTACAGGCCCTCGAGCGGGACGTCGTCGGACTCGATGAGGACGTCGGTCGGGAAGTCGGGCGAGGCGAGCAGCTCGAGCGCGCGCGGGAACCCGTCGGGGTCGTAGACGAAGGCGCCCGTGATCACGAGCTCGTTCAGCAGGATGCGGTTGTTGTCGAACCGCGGCCAGCTCATGCCGGCGCCCACGAGCACGAGGGAGCCGCCCCGCTTCAGCTGCGCCAGCGCCGTCTCCATGGCCACGCCGTGCCCGGAGCATTCGAGCGCGACGTCAAAGGGATCGTCGACGAGGTCGAAGGGCATGCCGGGCTTGGGCAGGTCGTCGGGCGTGACAACGGTGGCGCCGAGCCGCTCCGCCAGCGCCCGGCGGGTCGGGTGCGGCTCGCTCGCGACGATGTCGGTGACGCCACGCGCTCTGGCGGCGGCGATGCTCAGCGCGCCGATCGGCCCGCACCCCGTGACGAGCACCCGCTGCCCCGCTTCGACGCCACCGCGCGTCAACCCGTGCAGCGCGACCGCGAGCGGTTCGGCCAGCGCGGCCGCACGCATCGACACGCCGGGAGGGACGCGCAGGAGCTCGGCGTCGCGGACGCGCACGAAGTCGGCGAACGCGCCTTGGAACTCGCCGACGCCCGGACTGGTGCGACCGGTGCAGAGTTGCGGTCGCCCCGCGAGGCAGTACTCGCACTCACCACAGCGCTGCGCAGGTCCGCCGACGACCTCGTCGCCCGGTGACCAACCGGTGACGTCATCCCCTACCGCGACCACGCGCCCGAGTACTCGTGCCCGCCGATGGAGTTCGGCGCGCCCCAGCCGTCCACGAACATGTGCAGGTCGCTGCCGCAGACCCCGCAGTGACTGACCTCGAGGAGTACGTCGTGCGGGCCGAGCTCCGGGACGGGGCGGTCCTCCACCGCGACGTCACGCGGCCCGCGGTAGACCGCGGCGCGCATCGTTGCCGGAAGCGCTCCGGCCGTCTTCCCTGACACGAATGTCAGAGCGTAATAGGGTCCGTTGCGCGGCGGCGGCGGCTTCGCCGACCGTCGCCGCAAAGCCGGAGCCTGCGACGGCGACCGGCAAGCGGGGGGAATCGTGCGGAAGCGCTCGTGGTGCTCGTGGCCTGCGTGCTCGTCGCGGTCGCGGCGCCGCTGGCCGTTGCCGGTGCTGCCGCCGGCGCGCCCGGGTCGCGCCAAAGGACGACCTGCGCATCGTGACGATGAACATCCTTCATGGGATCTTCTGTCCCAACTCCCCCGACGACTGCCAGGGCGACGATCGGATGGCCCTGCTCGGCCAGCAGCTGCAGGCCGCCAAATGCCCGCAGGTGGTCGCCCTGCAAGAGGTCATGCCGCGGACCTATGACCGCGTCCTGGCCGCACCATGGGTGAAGCAGTGCAAGTACAAGGTCGTGTGGCACGACATGCCGCTCACCGATCGCGAGCTGGTCTTGACGACGCTGCCGGTCACGAGTCAGAAGCTCACCGTCCTCGCCGGCAGCTTCCGCAGCGCCTACCGTGTCGAGCTGCGCTCCAAGCTCGGGCCGCTCGTCCTTGTCGTGAGCCATCAGGACGGCGATCCCGATCCGGGCGACCCCAAGCCGTGCAACCCGGCCGAGTGCCCACCCGAATGCCCCGCCGACGTCACGCTCTCCGATTGCCAGACGATCCAGGCGAAGACGCTCGCGTCCGAAGGCGGCGGGACCAAGACGATCCGCGTCCTCACCGGCGACTTCAACGTGACCGCGTCGTCGGCGCGTTACCAGTCGATCGTCGCCGACGGCTGGGTGGACTCGCATCTCGCCGCCCGAAACCCCGAGTGCGATCCGACCACCGGCACACAATGCACGAGCGGGCGCGACGACAGGACCACCGTCGACCTGAAGAACCCCGCCAGTCGTGAGACCGAGCGCATCGACTTCCTGTTCGTGAAGGCGCCGCGCAGCTGCCAGGTGCGGTTCGACACGCCCAAGGACCGCGACAAGGACGGCCTCGGGACCGGGCTCTTCGCCGACCAGCCGGCTGCCAACGGGCCGGGCGGCCTGGTCTACTTGTCCGACCACACCGGAGTCGGGGCAGACTTGTCCTGTCGAAAGGGCTGACACCATGAGCGCAGACCTGATCATCCGCGGCGGCACCGTGATCGACGGCTCCGGTGCTCCGGGCCGGCGGGCCGACGTCGCCGTCACCGGCGACCGGATCACCGGGATCGGCGACGATCTCGACGGCAAGCGCACGCTCGACGCCGCCGGACACGTCGTGGCCCCCGGGTTCATCGACATCCACACCCACTACGACGCGCAGGTGTTCTGGGACCCGGCGCTCACCCCGTCGTCATGGCACGGCGTGACCAGCGTCGTCGCCGGCAACTGCGGCTTCTCGCTCGCACCGTGCCGGCCCGATCATCGTCATCTGATGGTCCACACGCTCGAGCACGTGGAGGACATGAGTCCCGCCACGCTCGAGGCCGGCGTGCCGTGGGACTTCGAGACCTTCCCGGAGTACCTCGACTCCGTCGAGCGCCGCGGCACCGTCATCAACTATTCCGCGTACCTCGGCCATACCGCGTTGCGGCTGTGGGTGATGGGAGACGCTGGGTATGAGCGCGAGGCCACCGACGACGAGCTGCTCGAGATGCAAGCCGTCCTGCGTGAAGCGGTCGAGGCGGGGGCAGCCGGGTTCGCATCGAGCTCGTCGGCGACGCACTCCGGTGACGGCGGACGGCCGGTGCCGTCGCGGCTCGCCGACGTGCACGAGCTCGAGGTCATCATGACCGCGCTGGACCAAGCCGGGCGAGGCGTCGTCGAGCTCCTCCCGGGCGAGAAGATCAAGCACAAGGACGTCTACGCGCTCCAGCGCACGATCGGCCGGCCGTTCACGTGGACCGCCTTGCTCACGATCAAGGGCTACCCGTGGCACGAGGGGATGGCCGAGCTGAACCAGAAGGAGCGCTCGACGGGCGCGGACGTGTGGCCGCAGGTCTCGGTCCGCCCGCTCGTGTTCTCCATGAACATGGCTGAGCCGTTCACCTTCAACATGAACCCGATCTTCGCCGCCCTGATGGACAAGACGGTCGAGGAGAAGCTGACGGCGTTCCGCGATCCCGAATGGCGCAAGAAGGCGCAGGAGGAGCTGGACGAGCCCCGGTTCTTCAAGCCGAACTGGGAGAAGCTCTCGGTCAGCGAGACCACGAAGTACCCGGAGCTGATCGGGAAGCCGGTGGCGGCGATTGCGAGTGAACGCGGCGTGCCGCCGCTCGACGCGATCCTCGATCTCGCGGTCTCGGAGAACCTCGAGACGCGCTTCCGCAGCATCCTCGCCAACGACGACGAGGACGCGATCGGATGGCTGCTCCAGCAGGACGGCATGCTCATCGGGCTGTCCGACGCCGGCGCACACGTCAGCCAGCTGTGCGACGCCTGCATGGCGACCGACCTGCTCGGCCAGTGGGTGCGCGACCGTGGCGCGATCCCGTTGGAGGCCGGCGTGCGCAAGCTCACGGGTGAGCCGGCCGACGTGTACGACCTGCGCGATCGCGGCTATGTGCGCGAAGGCGTGACCGCCGACCTCGCCGTCTTCGATCCGGAGACGGTCAGCCCCGGTCCGCTCCGGCGCGTGCGGGACTTCCCCGCCGACGGCGAGCGGCTCGTGGCGGACGCGCCGGAGGGCATGGCCCACGTCGTGGTGAACGGCACGCCGATTCGCGTCGACGGCGAGCCTGTCCCCGACGCGGTCGCCTCCAAGCCGGGCCGGCTCCTCCGCGGCTGAGGCGCTCGCCGATCTCGCCGGCCGCCTCCGCGAAGAGGCTGGTGAGGCGTCACGACTCGGACGAAGGCCGCGGTCTTGCCGATGCGGCGGTACGCCTCGTCGGGGACCGCCGACGTGTCCTTGTAGATGTGGTGGACACACGCTTCGCCCTTGCGCTCGGGCGGGTGCTCGATACTCGTCGGCGCGCCACCCCACTCGACGGGCTGCATCTCGTTGTTCACCGAGCAGTGGGCGCAGTACACGGGGAGCTCGTCGCGCATGAAGGTGCGGCCGCTCTTCTCCCGCAGCGTGAGATACGCGGGGTCACCCTCGTAGCGGCCCTCGTCGATCAGGCGGCCGCCGGTCCCGCACCGGAACGACAGCACGATCTTCTCGTCGTCCTCGTCGACGTCGACGCTGCCCATGTTGCTCACCATCGCCCGGGCGATGACCTTGGCGCGGACCGACGCCGGCAGCGAGCCCCAGTCCGTGCCGGTGTCGCGTCGGGGGCGGACGAACTCGTCACCGGTCTTGCGCAGCGCCTGCTCGACGGCTTCCTCCCCCAGCTCCTCGCCGATGAACGTGAGCAGCGACGTGATCCAGTTGATCGAGTAGTCCTTCAACGACCGCCATTGGTCGACGGCCTTGTCGAGCAGCGCGGAGCCGTCATCAATCCGCCCCGCCACGAAGGCGACGCGCGCCTGCTCCCACAGGGGCGTCCGCATGTTGTCGATGTCGGCATCGGACAGCATCGGGTCCGTCACGGCCGGCCCCCCTCGTCGCTCGCTGGTGTGGCCTCGTCTACCTCGGTAGCCCGAGCACGCGCTCGGCGATGATGTTGCGCTGGATCTCGCTCGTGCCGCCCGGGATCGTCCCCGCGAACGACCGGAGCCACTGCGTCGCCCACGATCCGTCCCGCCACATCGACGGGCCGAGGATGCGCGTGTCGAGGGCGTCGGGTCCCTGCGCTTCCATGCCGGCGGCCAGGCACTTCTGGAGCGTCTCGCTGCCGTACAGCTTCAGCAGCGAGTGCTCGGGCGAAGACCGGCCCTGCATGAACTTCGCGAAGCCCCGGTACCCGAGCAGCATCAGGGCCTGCGAGTCGATGTAGAAGCCCGCGACCTGGTCCCGGAAGCGCGGGTCGTCGCGCAGGGCGCGCCCGTCGGGCCCCGGACGGTCGCCGAGGTCGATCATCGTGCGGACGCCGCGGTCGACTGCGTCCGCGTAGTCGATCCAGAGCATGGCGCGTTCGTGTGCGAGCGATCCCTGCGTGATGGGCCATCCCTGGTGCAGCTCCCCGACGAGCGCATCGGCGGGTACGACGACGTCCGTGAAGAACACCTCGTTGAAGTCGTAATAGTCGGGCTCGGAGAGCTCCGGAAACGGCCGGCATTCGATGCCGGGCGTCTTCATGTCGATGACGAGCGCGCTGATGCCTTTGTGCTTCGGCGCGGAAGGATCGGTGCGCACGAAGCAGAGGCACCAGTCGGCGTGGTGCGCGCCGGAGGTCCACACCTTTTGGCCGTTCACGACGAAGTGGTCGCCGTCCAGCACGGCTCGGGTCGACAGCGAGGCGAGGTCGCTGCCGGCGCCGGGCTCGCTCATCCCGAGGCACCACGCGATCTCCGCCCGCAGCGTCGGGAGGAGGAAGCGCTCCTGCTGCTCGGGCGTCCCGTAGTCCTTGATCGACGGGGCCACGATGCCGAGCCCCTGCGGGTTCAGGCTGCGATGGATGTCGCGCTTGGAGAGCTCCTCGAAGTAGATCATCTGCTCGGCCGGGCCCGCATTGCGCCCGCCGAGCTCCGGCGGCCAGCCGGGCACGAGCCATCCGTGCTCGAACAGCGTCCGCTGCCACTCCCGCGCCCACTCCGGCAGGTCGGCGCTCGACTGCTTCCGCTGATTCATGACGTCAGGCGCCGGTGCGTGCTCGTCGAGCCACGCGATGAGGTCGCGTCGGAACTGCTCTTCCGCTTCGCCGTACCGCAGTCGCACGGCCGCGACCGTACTCGTTACAGTCCGGCCCCTTGGACTTCGAGTTCAGCGAAGATCAGGAGCTGTTCCGCACGACGGTACGCCGCTTCCTCACCGAGCGGGCGCCGATCACGTACGTGCGCGCGATGCTCGACGACGAACGCGGCACCAGCGACGACGTGTGGTCGGGGCTCACCGCGCTCGGCGCGACCGGCCTGCTCGTGCCCGCGGAGCACGGCGGCGCGGGCATGGGCATGGTCGACATGGCCGTCGTGCTCGAGGAGCTCGGCCGGGCTGTGCACCCAGGGCCGTTCGCGTCGACGGCCGTCGGAGCCGGGAGCCTGATCGCGTTGGCCGGCACCGACGAGGACTGCGCCGACCTGCTGCCCGCACTCGCGTCCGGCGACACGATTGCCACCGTTGCGCTGTCCGCGCCCGGTGACATCCGAGCCGTCGTCGCCGACGGTGAGTGGAAACTCACGGGTGAGGAGGCACACGTCCCCGACGCGGCTGGTGCCGACACGATCGTCGTCACAGCCACCACGAACGAAGGCGAGCTCGGCGCCTTCGCCGTGGCGCGCGACGCGCCCGGTCTGCAGGTCACGCCGACCGCGACCATCGACGGAACACGCAAGTTCGCCTCGGTCACGCTCGCCGACGCCCCGGCGCGCCGCCTCGGCGCGGGCGACGCGACCGGCGCGGTCGCCGAGACCGTCGACCGCCTCGGGATCGCCGGCGTCGTCGACGGCGTCGGCGTGGCGTCGCGGGCGCTGGAAATGGCCGTCGAGCACGCGAAGGAGCGGCGCCAGTTCGACCGCCCCATCGGCTCGTTCCAAGCCGTGCAGCACCTCTGCGCCGACATGCTCCGCGCCGTCGAGCTCGCCCGTGCCGGCGCGTACTACGCGTGCTGGGCCGCCGACGCCGCCGATCCGGCCGAGCGTCACCGCGCCGCCACCATGGCGCAGGCGTTCGCGGCCGATGAGCTGTACACGGTGGGCGCGTCGCTCATTCAGGTGCACGGCGGGATCGGCTTCACGTGGGAGCACGACTCGCACCTCTATTACAAGCGCCTCCTCACGCTGAAGGAGCTCGCCGGCGGCTCGCCCGGACAGCTCGAGGAGCTCGCCTCCCTGGTCCTGGACTCGGGCTGACTCCGCCCGAATGGACAGGTGACCAAATAGTCACCTATGCTCGCTGCCGTGGACGCAGTGTTCAGGGCCCTCGCCGACCCGACCCGGCGGCGCCTCCTCGACGAGCTGTTCCGGGAGGACGGACAGACGCTGAACGCGCTCGAGGAGCACTTCTCGATGACGCGCTTCGGCGTGATGAAGCACCTGAAGCAGCTCGAAGAGGCAGGGCTCGTGGTCCCCCGGCGGCGAGGCCGCGAGAAGCTCCACTTCCTGAACCCCGTCCCCATCCAGCTCGTCCACGACCGGTGGGTGAGCAAATACGCCGAGCCCTGGGCCGCCGGGCTGAGCGGGCTCAAGCGTCGACTGGAGGGACCGATGGAGAAGGTTTTCGAGATCTACATCAAGACAACCCCCGAACGCCTGTGGGAGGCGATCACCGATCCCGACATCCGCACCAAGTACAACTTCGGCGCGAGTGTCGTCTCGGACTGGAAGCGCGGCTCGCGTCTCGACATGAGCGCGGGCGGCGGGAGCATCGCCCTGGGCGAGGGCGAGGTGCTCGAGGCCGACCCGCCCCGCCGGCTCGTGCACACGATGACCGCGTTGTGGAGCGACGAGGTGAAGAACGAGGGCAGCTCGCGGGTCACGTGGGAGATCGAGCCGGTCGGCGACTCGTGCCGACTCACTCTCACGCACGACCAGCTGCGCGACGACGCGAACGCCGAGCTCTACGGCGGATGGCCGCAGATCCTGTCCGGCCTCAAGACGTGGCTCGAGACCGGAGAGGAGCTCACGACGCCCGGGTCGCTGATGTACACGCAGGGATCCGGCGCGGCGTGAGCTGAACGGAACGCGGCCACAACCGAGGGGCTCTCGATGCGCAAAGTCGTCGTGATCGAGCACATGACGCTCGACGGGGTGATGCAGGGCCCGGGACGCGCCGACGAAGACGACCGCGGCAGGTTCGAGCACGGCGGCTGGCGCATGCCGTACCGACCAGGGCATGGGCCGGAAGATGGGCGAGGGGATGGCGAGGGCGGGCCCTTGCTCTTCGGGCGACGGACCTACGTTCGCGCTCATGATGCACCCGCTCGTCCTGGGAACGGGCGTCATCTCTTCCCGGACGGGACCGCGTTCACCGACCTGCGACTCCTCGAGACCACGACGACGACCACCGGCATCGTGATCGCTCGATACCAGGCGGGAGAAGGGTCAGGAGCGGATGTTTGACCGAGGGCGCTATGGGGCGAAAACTGGTGGTACCTCCCGAGCGAGGACGAATCGCCTTCGCCCCTCGGGAGAACGAGGAAGGTGGGAGACCAGATAGGACCGGGGTCTCCCGCCTTCCCGCGTCCGGCTACGCGGGGCGGGCCGGCTGTTTCCGCCGTGCGGGCCAGTCGCGCGCCACGACGGCCGCGATCGCTACGGCGGCGAGCACCACGAGCGTCGGCTCGGGGGGCACCCGGAAGCGCGTCTGCCCGTACGTGACTGCCGACGCGATCGTCACGATCAGCACCGGGACGCGCAGCGGCTCCACGAAGCCGTCACCGTCGACGAGGCGATCGGACTCGGAGTTGTAGAAGAGCTGGTCGCCGCGAATCGCTTCGTCGCGCTTGGCCAGCCCCACGTAGGCCACACGCACGGCGAGCGCCGCGAGCACGATCAGGAACAGGATGCGCCAGAACCGCCGATCGTCGCATCCCCCGGACATGGCCGGGGAGCCTAGGGGTGCGCCCGCGTCACCGACTGTTCGTGAGGAGGAGGCACCCGGCGAGCGGTCCCCCGCCGGCGGCCGCCACACCGACTTCGGGATCGCCGGGAACCTGCCGCTCCCCCGCCTCGCCCCACAGCTGCACGCACGCCTCGTGGAGGAACCCGTAGCCGTGCAGCCGCCCCGCCGACAGCTGCCCCCCGTGCGTGTTCAGCGCCAGCTCGCCGTCGCGCGCGATGCGCTGCCCGCCTTCGACGAACGGGCCGGACTCGCCCCTCCCGCAGAAGCGCATGGCTTCGAGCCACGACATGGTGATGAAGCTGAACCCGTCGTACATCTCGGCCAGCTGCACGTCCGACGGCCGGATATCCGTGCGGGTCCACATCTGCGCGGCGGCGTCGCGGCAGGCCATCGTCGTGAGGTCGTCGAACTGGTCCCACGACGGCCGCCCGTAGAGCGCGGTCCCGACCGCCTCCACGTTGATCGGGGGCTTGCGCAGGTCGGCGACGGTGTCGGCGTGCGACACGATGACGGCGGTGCCGCCGTCGCACGGCACGTCGCAATCGAAGAGGCACAGCGGCGACGAGATCATCCGGGCGTCGAAGTAGTCGTCCATCGTCATCGGGTCGCGGTAGATCGCGTTCGGGTTCACCTCCGCGTTCTTGCGGGCATTGAGCGCGATCTGGGCGAGCTGCTCGCGCGTCGTGCCGAACTCGTAGAAGTGCCGCTGGGCGAACATCGCGATCCACGTCGTCGCCGACGGCGCCGCGAACGGCAGGTTCCACTGCATGAAGCCCCCGGCGCGGAAGCTGCCGCCGCCCCCGCCACCGGGCATCACCGCGGAGCGGCCCTGCTTGCCCTGGGCACTGCCCTCGTAGACGCTGCGGAAGCACAGCACGTGCGTCGCCAGTCCCGCCGCCACCGCCATGCACGCGTCGATCACCGACCCGAGCTGGCCGGGGAGCTCGATGCCGCCCGTGTACCAGCCGACCTCGAGGCGCAGCGCGTCCTGCACTTCGACGAGCCCCGCGCCGGAGAAGCCGGGCGGCGTGTCCATCGGCCCCGGGTAGGTGGCGATCCCGTCGATCTGGTCGGTGGTGAGGCCGGCGTCCTCGATGGCGGCCATGCACGCGTCGAGCGTGAGGTCGAGCGGGTCGCGGAACAGCCGCCGGCCGATCTCGGATTGCCCGGCGCCGCTGATCACGGAGCGCCGCTCGATGGGGTCGACGACGGCCATCAGTGCACCGGCTCGAACAGCGGGATGTACACCGACTCTTCGCCGTCGTCGTGCCGCTCGAAGACGACCTGCACCGGCATGCCGATGCGCACGTCGTCGGGGGCGCAGTTCACGATGTTGGTCGTGAGCCGCAGCCCTTCCTGCTCGGGCAGCTCGACGATCGCGACGACGTACGGCGGTTCCGGCCCGGGCATCCACTGCTGCACGTTGATCGAGAACGTGTGCACGGTGGCGCGGCCCGACACCGCTTCGACGGCGAGGTTCTTGCCGTGGCACTTCGGGCAGCGCGGCGTCGGCGGGTGCACGTACGTGCCGTCGTCCTGGCAACGCAGGAACCGCAGCTCGCCCTCGGCGCCGCTGGTCCAGAAGTGTCGGTTCCGGTCGGAGATGCGGGGCAGGATTCGGAACGGGACGTCGTCGCTCAAACGTCCTCTTCGGGCTCCGGCGCGGCGTCGAAGCCGGCGCGGGCATGCGGGATCGCCTCGACTGCCGGGAGCAGCCCGAACCCGGGGAGCGTGAGCATGATCGAGCCGAGGATCTCGTCCCAGCTCGCACCGACCTCTTTCGCCAGCATGGCGTGACGCCGCACGCCCGCCGGGTTGCGCAGGATCACCGTGCAGGCCATGCGGATCAGCTCGTGGGTCTTGCGGTCGGGCGCCTTCAGCGAGTCGATCTGGCTGAGCCACGCGTTCTGCGCCGCGTGCAACGACGGGAAGACCTCGTCGAGCGGCTCCTCGAAGGGAAACGTCCAGTCCGGCTGTTCCTCCGCCACGGCGATGACGATAGCTACGCCGCTCCCCGGTCTGCCGCGTTCGGCCCTCCGCGGCCGGAACACGGGGATCGTCACGTCCTCCGAGGTCTCCTGGAACAGGACCTCGAGCGGCATGCCGATCTCGAGGGCGTCGAACTCGCAGTCGACGACGTTGGTCATCATGCGCGGGCCCTCGTCCAGGTCGACGACGGCCGCCACGTACGGCACTCGCTCGGGGAACGGCGGCAGGTCGTTGCGGCGCACCACCGACCACGTGTACAGCGTCGCCCGGCCGCTGGCCTCGACCCACTCGACGTTGGTGCTCCAGCACACCGGGCAGAACGGCCGGGGATAGAAGTGGTAACGCCCGCAGTCGCCGCAGCGGCGGATGAGGAGCGTGCCCGTCCGGGCGGCGTCCCAGAACGGCTGGGTCTCGTTGTCGGGCGCCGGCAGGTCGAAGCGCGGGCCCTCCCGCGCCATCAGCCGCGGGTCGGGAGCGCGGCGACGGCCACGCCGCTGATCTTCGCCTCGCCGCCCTCGTTCACGACCTCGCAGTGGAGGTCGACGCGGTGCTCGCCGTGCTCCTCGTACTTCTTCTGCACGGTGACCTTGGTCGTGAGCGTCTCGCCCGGCCAGGTCTGCTTGGTGAAGCGCACCTTGTACTCGCGCAGGTTCCCGACGCCGACGAAGTCGGTGAGTGCCTTGCCCAGGATCCCGGCGGTGAACATGCCGTGCCCGAACACGCTCGGCAGCCCCGAGTCCTTCGCCTTCACCTCGTCGGTGTGCATCGGGTTGAAGTCCCCCGACGCCCCTGCGTACATCACGAGGTCGGTCCGGGAGAGCTCGTGGGAGAACTCCGGCCCCGTGTCGCCCTCTTTGATGTCGTCGAAGAACAGCTTCTGCTCGGCCATAGGTATTGAGTTACCCGTTCCCTGACACGGGTGTCAACTTCGGCGGCGACGCTTCGGGATCCCGGTGTGATGCGCGTGTTCTAGCGATCACCCGCGACCGAAAAGATGTTGCCGTCGGGATCCTTGAACCATGCGACTTTGCCGCCGCCGGCGCGGGGGTGAGATCCCCCTCTCGTCGGTCCCGTAGTCGAAGCCGCTCTCGAGTACTCCCTCGAAGTGCTCGAAGGTCACGCCGTTCGAGGTCAGCTCGTCGACCATCTGCTCGACATCGTCGACCTCCCAGGCCGCCAGGGTCGCGGTCGACGTGCCCGCGGTGTCCGGAGACGGGTAGACAACCAGCGACTCCCCACCGCCTGACGGATAGACCTTGCTTCCGTCAGCCCCGGTCCGCACCGCCGAGAGACCGAGCTTTCCTTCGTAGAACTCCTCCGCCCGTGTCATGTCTGTGACCGCGATCTGGGCGCTCAGTTTGTAGCTGCTCAGGCTCATTCGACCTCCTCGGTTCGGGGTGGTCACATTCTTCCCAGCCGGGGAAAGCAGCGGCTCAGGTCGAAGCCTGCGGGCGGGCCATGGCGTGCACCGTGATGGCGAACTCGTCGCCCGGCGCGACGATCTGGAGCAGCGAGAAGTCGACCGAGCCGCCGACGGTGACCATCACCGCGTCCTCGGTCGCCTCGATGCGGGCGTCACGAAGCGCCCGGCGATCGAGCTGATCCGCCAGCGACGCCCGCGCCCGGCGTTGAGCATCCGCGGGCACCAGCCGCACTGCGCCACTGTTCCGGTACGCAGCCTCGTCGAGGGCGGAAGCTCCGGCGACGGCCGCCGCGTCGGCGGTGGCGGCCAGCGTCCGTCGCTCGGAGAAGGCGCGCCAAAGGTCGAGGCTGATCCCGCCGAGGAGGAACAGCATCAGGCACAGCCCGAGCATCCACAACGTGATCGTGCCGGACTCGCGGCGCTCTCTCGGCTTCGGCTGCCGCTGCTTCATTCGAAGCTCCGGTACTGATCGATCGGCTCGCTGTGATGAGCAGTCCAGCTCCAAGCTCCGACGCTGCCGATCCCGGGCAACGTGACGGCAGGAACGGCGACCGTCACGGAAGCGCGCACGTTGCCCCGCGCGGGAGCCTTCCGCCAGGCGCACAGTCGAGCTGCACGTCGACGTCACTGGGCGAGAGCCCGAGGTTTCGCGCCATGTCGTGACCGGTCTCGACGGCACGCCCACGGTCGCAGACCCCCGCCACGGCGACGACCCGTGACACCTCTCGGGCGATCGAGCGCGCTGTTGTCTGGCGCTCCGACCACGTCGGCAGCGTCAGGACGAGCAACGCGACGGGGAACACCAGCAGGCCAACGCCGAGCGCGAGCTCTGCCGCGACATAGCCACCCTCGCGAGACCGGCTATGTCGGCGCACACTCACGGGTGCTCCTTCACGGATCGCGCGTCGAGGCTGAACGTCCAGTCGGGGACCAAACCCGGCAACCAGCCGCGCAGCGTGACGTGGACGGTCGCGTGCATCTCATCCTCGTCGGCGCTCTCGCACCGAACGTTGACATCTCTCCCGAGGCGACCGGCCAACAGGTCCCCGAGGACATCGCGGGCACGTGATTCGCACTCGCCTGTCGTCGCGCCGAACCGACCTCCCGCCCGCGCCCCCTCGTCGACGGCCGATCTCACGACCCCACGGGCGTACAGGAACACGATGAAGTTCGCCATCATCACGAAGACGATCAGCGAGAAGGCCGTCGCAGCGACGTACTGGACGGTGGTCATACCCTCCTCACCGCGCCGCCGGTCGCCGTCGGCCACGCTCAGACCCCCAGCTGCCCCCGGATCCAGTTGACGATGTCGAGCCCGAGGGCCTGGAGGACCGCCCAGATCGCGACGAGCGCTGCGATACCGAGTGCGGCGTTTCCCAGTAGCTCGGCCGTTGTCATCCCATCTTCCGACCTGGTGGCCGAGCCCACCCGGGCCACCAAGCCGATCCACCACGACATCGGAGCCACCCTTCGTCTCCCTTCGTGTCTGCGTGCGCGATTGATCGATCAACGGCTCCCGAAGATGACCGACGGGAGCGGGGCGGCAATGAACAGGAGCATGATCGGAGCGAGGATCGCGATGGTCGGGCACGAGCATCGCGGCGCGGCGCTTCGTCGCAAGACGACGCAGATCCTCTCTGACGCGCGTCACGGAGGTCCTCACTCAAGGCGCGCAGCGCACCCCCGAGGTCGACGCCACGCTCTGCACCCGTGGCGAACAACTTGTACGTACGGGCGACACTCGGCTCGGGCGTCAGCTCGGCGGCGCGCCGGAAGGCGTCCGGCTCCGACACACCGCTACGCACCCACGTCAACACGGCGTCGAGCTCCTCGACCATGGCGCCTGTACCGCGATCCACGATGCGCTGCGTCGCTTGCACCGGCCCCGCGCCCGTTCGCAGATGGATGGCGAGCAGCTGGTTCACCGTGTAGAGCTCGAGCCGCAAGCGGTCGCGGCGATCTTCGATGGCCCGGTCGATGCGGCCCTTCCAGCGCGTGGACCCGTACACGAGGCCACACACGGCGAGCAGGAGCGTCAGCACAGGCGACTGAATCGCGATGCCGATCGCGCCGCCGGCTGCGCTGAACAGCGCAGCCTGACCGAGGGCACGGATCCGATACTCCTCGGTGGTCAAGTCGTGGAACCCGGCCTGTCGCAGCTTGAGACGCAAGTGCTCGTCACTCCGAGTTTCGACCAGCCGACCCACTCGAGCTGCGAGCGCGTGCAACGGCGGCCAGAACAACAGGCTCACGATGCCGCCCTGTGCGGGCGCGCTTTGTTGCGCCACGCCCAGCACATCTGCGCTGCGCCCCAAGTCGGCGCGAGCGACGATCGTGTAGGGCCGTACCCGACCGGCAAGTCGTGGCGTCGGCTTGACGATCAGACCGGCGACTCCGGCGCAGAGGAGCGCGGCGGACATCCCTCCGAGGACGAGGATGCCGGTGCTCATGAGCGCTCTCTCGTTGCGACCGTCGCGCTGGATCCGAACACTCGCTGCTCGGCACGCGTGCTCGCCAGACGAGCGATGAGGAATCCGCCGGCGACGCTGAGCAAGCCGGCGATGAGCACGACGACGAGACCTCCCGTTGATCGGTAGAAGTCGCGGAATGGCCCTTCTCTGATCGTGAGGGCGACGAGCACGAGCCACGGGAGCACGAGCACAGCTCGGGCGTTGATCTTCATCTCCAAGCCCTCGGTCTCCACCTCTTCCAGAAGCTTCAGGTCGCGTGTCGTTGCGGCGACGAGGTCCTCGAGGATGTCCCGCACGATCTGTCCACCTCGCTCGTGCGCGATCACCAAAACCTCGATCACCCGGTCGCTCGTGGGATCAGCAAGCTCCTCCTTGATGACCTCGAGGGCCGGGACGGTCCCTAACATGCGCGACAACATCGGGAAGCGCGCAAACGCCTCTTGCAGCGGCGCAGGGCCGGATGCCGCGAGCGCGTTGAGCGCTTGTGACAACGAGCGCCCGGCCGCGATCGAAGCAACGACGTCGCGGAGCCCATCCGGCCAAGCTGCCTGCACGCGTCGTAGATGAGCCGTCCGCCGGCGAGCGAAGTACGCGCGCGGCAATGCCGCGACACCGGCTGCGGGGACCAGCGCAACCAACGGGGCACCGGTCACGGCCACGATGGCGACGAACGCGACCGCGCCGACGGCGACCGACCCCGCGATGAATTGCCGGGGCGTGACCGCAACTCCCGCCTGGTTGAGCCACAGTTGGCGGTTGCTGATCTGTGCTCGGCGGCGGAACCGCCGGATCTTGATCTCGGGCGTGTAGCCCGTCGCGTACCCGACGAGGAAGTACACGAAGACGCCGACGGCGAGCCCCGCGAGCAGCGTCAACGCGGTACCTCGGCGCCTTCGACGATGGCCCGCAGGCTCAGGCCTCGAGGTAACGACCGATCGACACGGCTCTCGAGACGTGCCGGGAGGACTCCGGTCCACTCGAGCGGGCGCCCGAGAGCTTCGCGCACGAAGATGGGCTCGACGGTGAAGTCCTCGCTGAGGGCAGGAACCACAGCCACGATCTCCATGACCTGACGGCGGATCCCGTCGGTGTCGTTCGGCGGGATGTCGTCGCGGTCGAGATGGATCACCAGATCGAGCGACTGCGAGAAGACCTTGCGGACGATGCGCTCGGTGACGTTCTCGCCCGCCATCAGCGCCGCGTTCACGAGCGCGTGCAGCGCCTCGGTCGTGTTGTTGGCGTGGATGGTGCAGAGAAAACCGCAGCCAGCGTTGACCGCCCGGCTCAGCTCGAACGCCTCTGCGCCACGCACTTCGCCGACGACGATGCGGTCGGGACGCATCGCGAGCACGAACTTGACGAGGTCGCGCAGGCTGATCTCGCCCGTCCCGTCGAGCGCCGGCGGCCGGACCTCGTAGTACGACCCGTGGGTCACCGGCACTGCGATCTCGCGGATCTCCTCGCAACAACGGACGCAGTGACTCGCGGGCTCGGCGGCGATGAGGGCGGCCGCCATCGTGGTCTTGCCGGCTCCAGGCTCGCCCGAGATCGCCAACCGGCTGCGCACCTGCATCATCGCCCACAGGAAGTCGGCGGCCTCCGGGCTGATCGAGTCGAGGTCGACGAGACTTCCGAGTGTCACGTTGCGGACCGTGTATCTGCGGAGCGTCGCCGACAGGCGATCGCCGACGGGTGGGATCGCCGCCGTCAGACGGGCGCTTCCTTGCAGGACGCGCGCCTGGACGATCGGGTGCTTCGTGTTGAGCTGCCGATCGGTTGGCGCGAGCAGTCGTTCGACGATCTGGCGGTTCTCACCCTCGCCGGTCGGCGTCGTCAGGCCCCGCAACCGGCCCGACGAGTCGAGATATGACACACGCGGGCCCTCGAAGAAGATCTCCTCGACGTCGGGGCGCGCGATCAGTTCCGTCAACGGTCCGAAGTCGGTGATCGACCGCAGGACCCGGCCGATCATCTCGCCCGGATCACTGAGAGGAATCTCGTCACCAAGATGGGCGCGGCGCTGATACTCGTCGACGGCGCGATGCACCTCGGACTGGACCTCGTCGAGATCACCCTCCGGCCGGAGCCGCCGTCGCTCGATACGGACGATGGCGTCGCGGCGGATGCCGTCGTAGGCGTCGGCGCGGACAGTCATCGCGCCACGACGGGCACGCGTCCTCGGCGCTTCCCCGATCCGCCCCTTGCCCGCCCGCGGGAAGGCGACGGCGGCACGACCTTCGTCGCGAGCTCCGCGACCGCCTTCGTATAGGGGCCGTGAGCAACCAGCGTGCCGGACCACGCAGCCGCCTCGACCCGAGGATCGTGCGGCAGGAACACGAGACTCGCGGGCTCGAACGTCCGACGGATCTCCTGTTCGATCTGGGCCTTCCGGAACGCGTCGCGCGGAGCCCGGTTGACAGCGAGATGAATCGTTGCACCCGCGTTCAGAGCACGAACCTCCGCCACCCAGCCGAGCAAGCGGGTCACGCCGACAGGCGTGGCAGGGGCGACGCCGATCACATCGGACGCGTCGCACACGACCGCGCGGCTGATGCCGTACCGGCTCCGCCCACCGCGACCAACGTCCTCCAAACGGCTCGCGATGTTGGCGATGACGTGCCGCCGACTCCGACCGACTGCCTCGATCACGTCGAGCACCTCGGTCGGACGCACCTGCCCCCAAGCGCAGACATTGGGGAGACCCGACAACACGTCGAGCTCGCGAGCAGCTCGAACGATCGCCGTATCCACTTCGCCCATGCCGTATTCGACGGACTCGATCGCGCTCCGCAGGTTGGGCTCGATCGGCAACCCGAGGCGTTGCGCGATCGACGGGACCACCTCGTCAGCGTCGACGATCGCGGCGCGCCCTCCCTGGCGAAGCGCGGCCGTGAACAGCGATTGCCAGCTCGGTGGCACCGGCGCCGGGCGTCCCGCCGACGGCGAAGAGCCGCCAGCTCCGCAGTCGATCTCCTTGGGTGAGCGGCGTCGGCACTCGCTGCCCGTCGACGGCAGCCTCGAGTGCGCGGATGGACGGTGCGGGCTGGTTGCGCTCGGGCGCAAGGGCGGTGAAGGCGTCGACGAACTCCGCCATAGCAGCGTCCGACGCGAGCACGCGGTCGATGCCCAGCGACGCGAGGAAGTCGCGTCCCGCTGGTTCCTCAGGATCGAAGACACCGAGCAGGCAGCGGCCGCGCTGGTGGACCGACTCGACGAACGTTCGCGTCAGCCCGGGCCAGCGATGGCTCACGACGAGCGTGCCGTACTCCTCGTCGAACGCCAGCGTCGGGTCCACGATGACCTGTCGGACTCGCGCGCCGCCGTGATCGGTGAGGTGGCGATGCAGGCCCTCGACCCACGCCTCGGGCGAGAAGACGAGCGCAACTTCCGGCTCGGCCATCTCTACCGTCCGCTTGCGCCGGCCGACGCATCGATGGGCAGGGGGGCGTCGCCTCCGCCGGGCGCGAACCGGTCGTCCTCGTGATCACGATGTCGCCTCCGGCAATCCCAGCCGCGACGAGCTGCGATTCGCGCGCGTCGACGGCGAGCGTCACCGTGAACTTGTCGTCCACCCCGCCGAACGCCCCTCGCCCGATCGGGCCGTCCCACGCTCAAGACCTCGGCGTCGGCGACGATGATCGACACCTCGTGATTGCCGGCCAGGATCACGTCGACGCGGTCTCCTGCTTCGAGCTCGCCGTTGACAGCCCGGGCCGGATCGATCGCGACGCTCATCGCGCGCTTGCCCGCTGGCGCAGCGGCCGGACGGACGGCCCGGCGATTAACCAGCTCACCGGCCGCGATCGGGTAGGCGGCGACGGAGTCACGCAACCGCTTCACGTCGTTGGGCTGGAGCACACTGTCCAGGAGCGAGTCGTCCATCTTCACCTGCTCGTAGCGAACCGACGACTCGGTGAGCGCGGAGCCAGGCGCGAGGTCCCGAGCGGCCACGGCAACCGGTTGCCGCTCGTCCGCGCGGCGAAGCACCGCCACTGTCAGCAGGAGTCCGAGCAACCCGGCGACGATCATCACCAGATGGCCGGTCGACAACCGGCTCATCAGACTCCGGGGCAGCGAGGTGGTTGGGCGGGGGACGTTCTCGGTGCGCCGTGATCTCGGCGCCAAGACCTCCGCCATCCACCCCTCCGCCGCCATCACCGCTCAGGTGAACATTTCGCTAATAGTGCAGAACCTGCCCATATGCCGTCAAGCTATACAATCGCTGTCCAGCAGGATGCCTCACAATGTCTGAGCCTGTCAAGAGTCCCTATCGGGAAGTGCCGTTAAGGGTAGAATGCGGTCATGTCCCCAGCAGAGGCGGACGCGGGAGCCGACTTCCCACCCGTCCTCACCACCGTCGATGCAGCCGAGCTCCTGCAGGTGCACGTCGAGTACCTGCGCAAGCTCGTGCGCGACGGCAAGGTGCCGTGCCACCGGTTCCCCGGCGGGCGGGAGATGCGGTTCGATCGCGACGAGCTGCTCGAGTGGTTGCGGTCGCAGCCAGCGCACGACCAGTCGACGTCGACGAAGCGCGACGCCGGCGCGTAATCGCGGCTACTCCCTCCAGGGGTGAGCCCACGCGACGTGATCCAGCGGGAGGTACGTATCGCTCCCGTCGGCGTCGCGTACGGCCACGTGGTCTCGCCCGATCGTGAGGAGCCCTCGGAGGCCTTCGGAAAAGAGCGGGGAACCGATCACCGCGTCGACCTCCTCGCCGTCGTATTCGAGGAGACGCGCCCGGAACGTGCGCGCCAACGGCTCGGCCCGTCGGCCGCCTTCTCGGGCGCGTTCGGCGACGCGGATGACGAGCGGCGCGGGCGCGCGTTGGTGGCCGACGACGAGCGCGATGTCGACCCGGCCTGCCGCCGTGCGGAGCTGGACGTAGTCGGCGCCGACGGCGTCGATGACACCTCGGAACGAGCTCTCCCCGACCTGCATGGCGACGGTGTCGCCGCGATGTTGGAGCTCGCGGGTGATGTCGAGGAGGTCCCGGTGCCGTGCCCACTGGCGGGCGGCGGCGTGGGCGTACTCCTCTTCCTCGGCGCGTCGGTCCTCGCGGGCGGCGCCGGCGGCGTTCTCGAGCTGGGGATCGCCGGCGAGCTCGTCGAAGGAGTCGCCTGGAGTCATGCGCGCGCCTCCGGGGACGGTGTTGCGGCACCGTACCCCCGAGGCTGCGCTGCCTGGCGTTCCTCAGTCCTGCTTGACGGCCTCGATCTCGAACTCGAGGTGGGCCTTCTTGCCTACCAGGAAGCCGCCGCTCTCGATGGCGACGTTCCAGGTGAGGCCGAAGTCCTCGCGGTCGACCTCGGTGCTGGCCGAGAAGCCGGCCCGGCGGCCGCCCCAGGGGTCGGTCGTCCAGCCGTGGTACTCGACGTCGAGCGTGACCTGACGGGTGACGCCGTGGACGGTGAGGTCACCCTCCAGGCGGAAGCCGCCCGGCGTGTCCCCCTCGACCCTGGTGCTGCGGAACGTGATCTCCGGGTACCGCTCGATGTCGAAGAAGTCGGGCGAGCGCAGGTGCTCGTCCCGCTTCGCGTCGCCGGTCTCGACGGTGGCGGGGTCGATCGTGACCTCTACCCATGAGCCCAGCGGGTCGTCGGAGATGTGGATGTTGCCCGAGACGCCGTGGATCTTGCCCCGTACCTTGCTCACCATGAGGTGGCGGGCCGAGAACTCGACGGCCGTGTGGACCGGATCGAGCCGCCAGTCGCCCGGCTCGGGGATCTCGACGCCTTGGATGCTGCGAGTCTCTGTCTGGCTCATATCGGCGCTCCTCGTGTGGAGGGAAGTTCTTTGAGGCGGCAACCGTTGCATAAGCAATGATATTCCTCGCAACTCTCTCGGTAGGGTGACGCCATGGCCAGGGCCGGTACTCGAGCTCCCCGAGCTCACCGATCAGCAGCTCGAGGCCTGGAGGGCCTTCATCCGGGCGCAGTCCGAGCTGCTCAAGACCCTGAACCAGGAGCTCGAGGCCGACCAGGGCATCCCCCTCACCTTCTTCGACGTGCTCGCCCAGCTCTCCTTCGCCGGTGGCCGGCTCCGCATGAGCGAGCTGGCCGACGCGGTGGTGATCTCCCGCAGCGGCGTGACCCGGCTCGTCGACCGCATGGAGCGGGCCGGCCTGGTCCGCCGGGAGGCCTGCGCCGAGGACCGGCGATCGATGTACGCCACGCTCACGCCCGACTGGGAAGCGGGCGCTGGCGAAGGCACGGCCGTTCCACCTCGAGGGCGTCGCCGAGCACTTCGGCCGTTACCTCAGCGACGAGGAGGCGAAGACCATCGCCGCCGCCCTCGGCCGGATGGCGCCGTCACCCGACGGCGACGAGGCCTGCTAGCCGATCGGCCACACTCGCGGCCGTGGCCCGAGATCCGCTCACCGCGTTGCGTCGGATCTGTCTCGCGCTCCCGGAAACCACGGAGCGGCTGAGTCACGGTGAGCCGACGTGGTTCGTCCGGGGCAAGAAGACGTTCGTCTCCTATGCCGACCATCACCACGACGATCGGCTGGCGTTCTGGTGCGCGGCACCACCGGGCGCGCAGCAGGCGATGGTCGCGTCGGACCCCGAGCGGTTCTTCGCGCCGCCATATGTCGGCGGCCGCGGCTGGCTCGGTGTGTACCTCGACGTGCCGGTCGACTGGGACGAGATCGCCGAGATCGCCGAGGACGCCTACCGGATGGTGGCCCCGAAGAAGCTGGTCGACCAGCTCGACGGGGCTTGACACCGAACGTACGTTCGCTACACTGACCTTGCTTCCCTGACGCTTCCCCCGGCCACCTTGCTACGCGGGAGGGAGCGTGTTCGAACAGCTTCGTCGGGCCGTCGGCGATCTCGAAACTGTCTCGCGGGCCCTCGATCCGGGCTGTCTCGACGGACGCGCCGCTTCTGCGCTCGTCGAGGTCGCGGCCCGCGGTGAGCGGATCTGCTCGGCGATCAAGGCGCTCGGCGCGCGTGCGCGTCGAGGAGACGAACGCCTGGCGCGAGCGCGGGCATCGCAGCGCCGCGCACTGGGTCGCCGAGGCAACGGGCGAGACGGTCGGCGCCGCCGGCCGAGCGCTGGAGACGGCGCGTGCCCTCGAACACCTGCCGCGGACCGACGCCGCGTTCCGTGCCGGTGATCTCTCGCCGACACAGGCCGCTGAGATCACGAGCGCCGCCGGCGCCGATCCCGCCGCCGAGTCGGCCCTGCTGGAGGCCGCAGCCGGGACCGGCGTGAAGGGCCTGCGCGACCGCTGCCGCGAGGTGCGCGCGGGTGCGGAGGCAGATGACGCCGCGTGGGCGCGGCGTCTGCACGTCGAGCGGCGAGCGCACGAGTGGACCGATCCGGACGGCGCCTATCGCCTGGAAGCACGCCTCGCGCCGGATGCCGGTGCGCGTTTCAGTGCGGCTTGGAGGGGGCACCTCGAGCGGGTCTTCCAGGACGCCCGCCGGGCCGGACGCCGCGAGCCCCGGGCCGCCTACGCCGCCGACGCGCTCGTTGCGCTGGCCGGCGAAGGGCCATGCAAACCCGTGGAGGTCCGCGCGGTCGTCGACACTGCCGCCCTCGCGCGTGGGCACGTCGGAGCCAGGCGAGCGGTGCGAGATCGCGGGCGTCGGCCCGGTGCCGGTGACGACGGTTCGGGCGCTGCTCGACGACGCGTCCGTCGCGGTGATGATGCGTGATGGCGACGACATCACCGCCGTCTCGCGACCGACGCGCACGATCCCTACCAAGCTGCGCCGAGCGCTCGAGACCCGCTACCCGAGCTGCGGCGTGCAGAGCTGTGCGCAACGACCAGTTCCTCGAGATCGACCACGTCGTCCCGATCGAAGACCACGGCGTGACCGAGATCGCCAACCTGTGGCGGCTGTGTTCACACCACCACGCCCTGAAGACGTATCAGGGATGGAAGGTGGTCGGCGTCAACGGCGATCGGGACCTCGTACCACCCGATGACCCGGACCCGCCGTGACCCGGCTGCGAGTCAGCCGATCACGCCTTCGGCGCGGAGATCGGCGAGGTCGCTGTCGGAGAGGCCGAGCTCCTTGTGCAGCACTTCGTCGGTGTGCTCGCCGAGCCACGGAACGCGCGTCTCGGGGCCGTCGGCCATCTTCGACAGCTTGACCGGGTTGCCGGGGATGAGCACCGGCTCATCGACGTCGTCGGTGCGCGGGCAGCTCGACGAGCATGTTGCGGGCCTCGACGTGCGGGTCGGCGATGACGTCGGCGGCGGTGTTGCTCGGCCCGGCGGCGACGCCGGCGGCGCTCAGCTCGTGGCAGGCGTCGAGCTTCGTCCTCGTCGACGCCCAGTCCTCCACCGCCGGTCGGATGACGTCCTCGAGGTGCTCGCGCCAACCCTGGCGGGTCGCGAAGCGCGGGTCGTCGACCCACTCCGGATGACCGACGAGCGCCGCGAGCCGCTCGAACTGGTGCTCGCGGCCGACCTGCATGATGAACCAGCCGTCGGACGCGCGCGGAACCCGTCCATGATCAGCAGCGGGCCGGGTCCGCCCGGGCGCAGGCCCATCGACCAGAAGTTCGTGACGAGGTCGGTCATCGCGACCATGGCGTCGAACATCGAGACGTCGACGTACTGGCCTTCGCCGGTCTGGTCGCGATGGCGCAGCGCGGCGAGCACGCCGATGACGCCGAACATAGACGTGCCGATGTCGCCGAGCGCGCCGGCCGGCGCGGGGATCGGCGGCTGGTCCTCGGGCCGCTTGTACTCGTAGATGCCCGACATCGCCTCGACGATCGGCGCGTACGCGGGCCAGTCGTACGGGGTCTCGACGGTGTTGCCGAAGCCCGAGATCGACAGGTAGATGATCCTCGGGTCGACCTTGGCGACGTCCTCGTAGCCGAGCCCGAGGCCGCGCCATCGCGCCGGCCTTGAAGTTCTCGGCGACCACGTCGAAGTGCGGCACGAGCTGCAGGAACAGCTCGCGGCCTCGCTCGCTCTTGAGGTCGAGGCCGACGCTGCGCTTGTTGAGGTTGTTGCGCAGGAACGTCGCGCCGACGCGCCGGCCCTGCGGGTCGTCCATCGCCGGCAGCGCACCACGGCCGGACTCCCCGTGGACGGGATGCTCGACCTTCACCACCTCCGCGCCGAGGCGGGCCAGCAGCTGGGTCCCGAACGGCAGCGCCTGCATCTGCTCGACTGCGAGCACCCGCACGCCGTCGAGCGGCTTGCCGTACCGCTGGGCGTCAGCGTTTGCTATCTCTCCGAGCCTCAACGGTCTTCTCCGAGCTTCAACGGATATCGCCGAGCTTCATGGCCGATCACCGTGCTTCATAGGTGCACTCTAGGTGGCGCCTACAATCCCAGCCGTGCGAGGCATCATCAGCGCCGGCGGATACGTGCCCTACCGACGGCTCGACCGGTCCGAGATCGCGGCGTTCTTCGGCAGCGGCGGCGGACGTGGGACGCGCTCGGTCGCGGCCTACGACGAGGACACCACGACGATGGGCGTCGAGGCCGCCCGCTTCGCGCTGCGGAGCGCGCCGGCGGAGAGCGCGCCGCGCTCGTTGTGGTTCGCGACCGCCAACCCGGCGTACCTCGAGAAGACCAACGCCACCGCGATCCACGCCGCGCTGCGCCTCGACCAGAGCGCTCCCGCGATCGATACGGGTGGCGCAGTCCGCTCGGGCGTCGGGTCGCTCCGCGCCGCGCTCGACAGCCGCGAGCCCGTGCTCGTCGTCAGCGCCGACGTGCGTGCCGGCCTCCCGACCAGCACCGACGAGGCGGCCGGCGGCGACGGCGCGTCCGCCTTCCTCGTCGGCGACGACGACACGGCACCGGTGATCGCCGAGCTGGTGGGCGCGGCGTCGGCGACCGAGGAATTCGTCGACCGCTGGCGGACGCCGGGCGACGCGAACGTGAAGCAATGGGAAGAGCGCTTCGGCGAGACCAAGTACGTGCCGCTGGGCGAGCAGGCGTGGAACGCGGCGCTCAAGGCCGCCGAGCTCACGCCCGAGCAGGTCGACCGCCTGATCGTCGCCGGCACGCACGCGCGGGCCATCCGCTCGCTCAGCCGCCGGCTGGGCGTCGCCCAGGAGGCCGTCGTCGACGATCTCGCGGCCACGGTGGGCAACACCGGCACCGCGCACGCCGGTCTACTGCTCGCCGCCGCGCTCGAGACGGCCGAGCCGGGCCAGGTGATCGCGGTGGTCTCGCTGGTCGACGGCGCCGATGTGCTCGTGTTCCGCGCCACCGACGCCGTCGCGTCCTACACGCCTGCCCGCCCCGTGGCGGCGCAGGTCGAGAACAGCGGCGCCCTCCCCTACGGCCGTTTCCTCTCGTGGCGCAAGGTCGTCACCGTGGACCCGCCGCGCCGGCCCGAGCCCGATCGCATCTCCGCCGCCGTCGCCGGACGCACGCGGGACTGGAAATACGCGTTCGTCGGGTCGCGCGACGAGTCGACGGGCGCGCTGCATCTCCCGCCCGCGCGCGTCTCGCGCGAGGGCGGCGCCATCGACGAGATGGAGCGCGCGCCCATGAGCGACGTTCCCGGGACGATCGCGACCTTCACGATCGACCGCATTGCGTACTCGCCGAGCCCGCCGATCGTGTTCGCGGTCGTCGACTTCGACGAAGGCGGCCGCCTCCCGATCGAGCTCACCGACGTCGAGGCCGACGAGCTCACAATCGGTGACCGGGTCGAGATGACGTTCCGCAAACTGTTCAGCGCCGACGGCATCCACAACTACTTTTGGAAGGCCCGCCCCATCCGATCCGTCCCGCAGAGCGGCGAATCCGTCCCGCAGGGCGACAAATAGGGGGAGTTCATGCCATCGCACGGCATCAAGGACCAGGTCGCGATCGTCGGGATGGGCTGCACCCGCTTCGGCGAGCACTGGGACAAGAGCGCCGACGACCTCCTCGTCGACGCATCCGAGGAAGCCTTCGCCTCGGCGGGAGTGGAAAAAAGCGACGTCGACGCGTACTGGCTCGGCACTGCCATGTCGGGCATGTCGGGCATGGCGCTGGCGCGCCCGCTCCAGCTGCAGAACAAGCCCGTCAGCCGGGTCGAGAACTTCTGCGCCACCGGCTCGGAGGCGCTCCGGGGCGCCGCCTACGCCGTGGCGAGCGGTGCGTACGACACGGCGATGGCGATCGGCGTCGAGAAGGTGAAGGACAGCGGCTACCAGGGGCTCGTCGGCGCGGGGAAGACGCCGACGGACGGCACCGGCCGCACCCTCACCGCGGCGGCGATGTTCGCGATGTGTGTCCCCGCGTACGCGAAGCGGTACGGCGTCGACGCCGAAGAGATGCGCGAGGTGCTCGCCCACATCTCGGCGAAGAACCACTACAACGGCGCCCGCAACCCGCGGGCGCAGTTCCGCCGTGAGGTGAGCACCGAGACGATCTGCGCCTCGCCGCTCATGGCCGGCGACTTCGCGCGTCTACGACTGCTCCGGCGTGGCGGACGGGAGCGCGGCGGCCGTCGTCGTGCGGGCCGAGGACGCGCACAAGTACACGGACTCGCCGCTCTACATCAAGGCGCTGTCGTTCGTGGCCGGCAACTGCAGCGGGAACGCCGACCCCGACTACGACTACACATCGTTCCCCGAGATCGAGGCGGCCGCCGCCGACGCCTACGCGCAGGCCGGCGTCACCGATCCCCGCCGCGAGATCGCGATGGCAGAGGTGCACGACTGCTTCACGCCCGCCGAGCTGCTCATCATGGAGGACCTCGGGTTCGCCGAGCGGGGCACGGCGTGGAAGGAGGTCCTCGCCGGCACGTTCGACCTGCACGGCGAGCTCCCCGTGAACCCCGACGGCGGCCTCAAGAGCTTCGGCCACCCGGTCGGCGCTTCGGGGCTGCGGATGATGTTCGAGGCCTGGCTCCAGCTGCGCCACCAGGCGCCCGAGGAGCGGCAGATCACCACCGATCGCAGCATCGGCCTCACCCACAACCTCGGCGGCTACCCCGGAGAGATGGTGTCGTTCATCGGCCTGGTGAGCCCCGAGCTCGGCTGACGATCTTCCACCGCCCTCGCTGACGGGTTCCCGCTTGACGGGGAGCCTTCCCGGGTAGGTCGAAGGTGATGTTCATCGCCGAGTTCGGATCGCCCGAGGACGCCCGCGCCACGATCGAAGCGCTGGAGCACCACGGAATCGACGGCGTCGAGATCGAGGTCCCGACTCGACCGGAATCCGACCCCCGACAGTCGGCCGACCGTCGGGCGCTGCTGCACGTCGGCGGCCGGGCCGGCAAGGGCATCGTCGCCGGGGCCGTGATCGGCGCGGCAGTGTTCGCCGTCGTCGGCGCCGTGTTCCTCGTCGTGGGATGGCCCATCGGAGTCGCCGCCGCCGTCGTCCTCGCCGGGGTCGCCATTGGCGGCACGCTGGGCGCGTTCATCGGCGTCGAACGCGGCGTCGGGATGTCCGAGGGGTGGGAGGAGACCTTCCACGAGCCGCGCGCGAGCGCGGTGACGGTCGAGGTACACACACGCTCCGTCGACGAGGCGGCACAGGCGCGCCGGGTGCTGGAGGAGCACCGACCTGTCTCTCTCCGAGAGGCAGAAGGGAGGCAGGGATGACCGACCGGGACCGTCACGAAGACGAAGGCGAGCACGTGCCCCAGGTCAGCGAGGAAGAAGCCGAAGAGCTCGAAGAGGAAGCCGAAGAACGGAATCCTGATCCTCAGACCCGCCGGGAGGCCCTCGAGCTCGAGCTGATGGACGAGGACCGCTCCGAGGCGGGCGAGGACGTCGGCGACGAAATCGATTAGCTGAGAGATCGATTAGCTCGGGGTGTTCCCGAACGGGTGCTGCTCGAGGAACGTCAGCACCGTGCGCAGGAAGTCGTCCGTGCGCTCGAACATCAAGCCGTGGCTGGCTCTCTCCCCGGTCATGAGCTCGAAGGTCGCTCCGGGGATGCCCTCGGCGACCTGTCGCGCGGTGGCGCGGCGGCGTCACGATGTCGTGCTCGCCGGTGAGCGCGAGCGTCGGCGCCGCGATGCCGTCGAGACGGTCGAGGCTGTCGAAGTCGAGATCCGCTTGCCATTGCTCGGCGACGGTGCGGATCTGGCCCGGCGTCGTCGGGGTCAGCGGCGTCGTCCACGCGAGGAACTCCTCGAACTCCGGAGAGGCGAGGAACTCCGCCGAGTAGACGACCCCGAGCGTCATGAGTGCTGTCGCCAGATCGCCCGTCTCCCACGGGTACTTCAGCGCGGTCATCAGTGACGTCATGACGCCGTCGGCGCGGGCCCAGGTTCCGTACAGCACGAGGCTCGCCACCCGCTCGGGATCAGCGAGCGCGAGCTCCTGGGCCACGACGCTGCCGAGCGACCAGCCGAGCACGTGCGTGCGTGGTATCGACAACGCGTCGAGCAGGACGCGCGCGTCCTCGGCAAGGGTCGCGACGGTCATCGGGCCGTCCCCGCGCTCGGAGTCGCCGAGCCCGCGATAGTCGAAGCTGACAACGTCGAAGTGATCGGCCAGGGTCGTCTCCACCGGCATCCAAATCCCGACTGATGCCGCGGTGCCCATGACGAGAAGGAGCGGCTCCCCGCCTCCCCCACGCCGGTAGTGCAGGCGCGCGCCGGTGTTCACGTCGATCAGCTCGTCGACCACTGTCTTCAGTTCGCGTCGTCGGCGCCGAGGAGCTGGTCGAGCTCGGCGAGATCAACATCCGACAGCTGCCAGTCCACCGCCGCGACGTTGGCGGCCACCTGCCCGGCCGTCGTGGCGCCGGCGATGATCGACGTCATGGCCGGCTGCGCGGCCAGCCACGCGAATGCGAGCTCGAGGATCGTGTGACCACGCTCGGCCGCGAACGCGCTCAGCTCGTCGACCCGGTCGAAGTTCCGGTCCGACATGACGCGCGCGGCGCGTTCCTCGGGGAGCTGCGACAGACGCGTGCCCTCGGGCGCGGGCGCGCCCCGCCGGTATTTCCCGGTGAGGAGCCCGCTCGCCAGCGGGAAGTACGGCAGGACGCCGAGGCCGTCCCGAACGCAGGCCGGGACGACATCCTGCAACGGCTCCCGGTGCAGCAGGTTGAAATGATTCTGCGCGCTTACGAACCGGGCGAGGCCCTGACGCTCCGACACTGATTCGGCCTCGTCGATCTGCTCACCAGAGAAGTTGGAGTTGCCGATCTCGCGCACCTTCCCGTCTCGCACCAACCGATCCAGCGCGGTGAGCGTCTCCTCGATGGGCACGCTCGGATCGGGCCCGTGCTGCTGGTACAGGTCGATGCGGTCGGTGCCGAGGCGCCGCAGGCTGCCTTCGACCGCGTCGGCGACCCAGCGCGCGCTCGCGCCGGCGTGGCTCGGGTCGTCGTCGATCGGGGCGACGAACTTTGTGGCGATGACCGCCTCGTCGCGCCGGCCGGCGAGCGCGTGGCCGAGGTACTGCTCCGAGCGTGTGCCGCCGTAGACGTCGGCGGTGTCGAAGAGGTTGATGCCGGCGTCGAGGGCGGCGCGGACGACGGCAGCGCTGCGCTCCTCGTCGATGCGCATCCCGAAGTTGTTGCACCCCAGCCCGACCAGCGTGACTTCGAGCGACCCGAGCTTGCGCGTCTCCACCCGCGGGAGCTTACGCAGTGGACAGATGCTGAACGCTGGGCCAGGATCTGACCGCGCATCTGACCGCAGCGCGGAATGGGCAGACGAACGGGATCGGGGGGCTCGTGCCGGCGGTGAAGGAGCGGACGCGGCGCACGCAGGCGGAGCGGCGGGCGGCCTCGGAGGAACGGCTCCTCGAAGCGGCTGCCACGCTGGTCGCGACCGCGAGGCACCGCCCGCGCCAGCCTCACCGACATTGCCGCCACCGCCGGATGCAGCCGGGGGTTGCCGACGTACCTCTTCGGCTCGAAGGAGGGGTTGCTCCTCGCGCTGGCGGACTACCTCGTCGATCGGTTCCGCACCCGGCTGTTGGAGCCTGCACTCGAGCAACGCCAAGGCCTGCCCGCGCTGCTCATCTGGCTGCGGGTCTACGTCGACAGCCTGCGCGGCCCCGAGCTCCAGGTCCGCGCCGCGTGCGTGCTCCTCGGCGAAGCCCTCGGGTCGGAGCCCGCGTTCCTCCCCGCGATCAACCGGCTGCACCGAAACGTCCGCTCCATGGTCGAGCACTACCTGCGCGACGGCATCCGAGCGCGGTGAGGTCAGGCGCGACGTCGACCCCGCCGCGCAGGCCGCGCTGCTCATCGGCACGCTTCGGGGCATCTCGCTCCTCGCCGTGACCGACCCCGACTCGCTGGATCTCGATGCGCTCGGCGCCGAGCTCGTCTCCGCCACGGAGCGTTCCCTGCATGGCTGATCGGCCAGCCCCCGCAAGGAGGAGCACGCGGACCACGTCCGTTCGTTCGACGGGACGCGCATTGCATACGCCGTACAGGGCTCGGGACCGGCAGTCCTCCTGCTGCACGGCTTCGCCGCCGACCACGGGCTCAACTGGGGGCGTTCGGGCGTCATCGACGCGCTAATGGGCGTGGGCCGGCGCGTCATCGCGACCGACGCCCGGGGTCACGGCGGGTCGGACAAGTCGCACGATCCCGACCGGTACGCCGGCGACGCCATGGTGCGCGACGCACAGGCGGTTCTCGACCAGCTCGGTGTCGAGCAGGTCGACGTGGTCGGCTACTCGATGGGCGCGATGGTCGCAGCCCGCCTCGTGCCCGATGAGCCGCGTACCCGCTCCCTCGTGCTCGGCGGCGTGGGCGCGACGATCGCGCCACCGCGAAGCGGTGGCCGCGCGCCCGAAGCGATCGCGGCCGCGCTCCTGGCCGACGACCCGGCGTCGATCGACAACGCCGCCGGGAAGGCCTTCCGCGAGTTCGCCGATTACACGGGCGCCGACCGTCACGGCGCTCGCCGCGCTGAGCCGGTCCGACGCGCTGCGATATTCGGTGCGCTTCGACGCGATCACGGTCCCGACCCTGGTCGTGACGGGCGCGGACGATGCGCTCATCAGGTCTCCGAGCGAGCTCGCCGACCGCCTGCCCTCCGCCCGGTCGGTGACGGTGGCGGGCGACCACCTCGGGGCCCCGTACGACCCCGCGTTTGCCCGAGTGATCGTCGACTTCCTCGAGGAGGAACACGAATGACCGCAACCGCCAGAAGGCTCCTGTTGATCGTCGCGGCGGTCGTGCTCGCTGCGGCGACGCTCGCGCCCTCGGCGGCCGCGGCGGCCGCCGGCGAGCAGAAGGTCGGCGTCAAGTTCGAGCAGCTTCAGGGGTTCAACGCACCGGGTACGCCCGCCAAGTACAACAAGGTCGGGATTCTCAAGACCGGGCCGAGCGACGCGAAGAACACCCTCGTCCTCGTGCCCGGAACCTCCGCGAGCGCGGCCTACTTCGAGCCGCTGGCGAAGGACATCGTCCGCAAGTCGAAGGGATGGCAGGTCTGGGCGATCGAGCGCCGGGAGAACCTCCTCGAGGACCACTCGGTGCTGAACCAGGCCAAGAAAGGCAAGGCCACCCCGAAGCAGATGTTCGACTACTACCTCGGCTTCGTGACCGACCCGAGCATCACGAAGCACTTCCAGTTCATTCCCGACGCCGACGTCGCGTTCGCCCGTGACTGGGGCATGAACGTCGCCGTCCAGGACATCCGGCGCGTCGTCGAGCAAGCCAAGAAGCAGGGCGGCAAGGTCGTGCTCGGCGGCCACTCGCTCGGCGGGTCGATCACCACCGCGTACGCGACATGGGACTTCAACGGGAAGCCGGGGGCGAGGGACCTTTCGGGTCTCGTCTTCATCGACGGCGGCAGCAGCCCCACGCCGGTGAGCCCCGAGCAGGCCACGACGCAGTTGCAGGCGCTGCAGAGCGGGACACGCTGGCTCACCTTCGGCGGCATCCCTGCGCCCTACGCCGGCTTGTTCAACTCCACGGGGTCGACCGGCGTGAAGATCGCGCCCAACGATCCTTCCCTCGGGTACGCCTGGCCGGCGCTGCCCGCCAACTTGAAGCCCCCGGTGGCGCCGACGAACGAGGGGCAGTACGGGTACGCCCTCGACGTCAAGACCTCGCCGATGGGCCTGCGCGCCGCCCAGGCGCACCTCGGCCAGCTCCAGGAGAGCGGTGATCCGCGCGGCTGGGACGGCGCGGGCGCGCTCACGCCGATCACGCGCTACGCCGAGATGTTCTCGGGATGGGGTCTCCAGAGCCGCGACGGCACCGCCTGGTACCACCCGCAACGCCTGACCATCGACTCGGGCGCCGTCGCGGCAGGGAACGCGAACGACACGCAGGCCATCCTCGACGTGCACGCGACCCACGGCCGTGATCTCCCGAAGGGACTCCGGATGTACGCCTTCGGCGCCGCGCTCGGGGGCCAGCGCATCCTCGACGGCGCGACGATCCTCGCCGACCAGTCCGGGATCCCGCACGACCAGCTCGTCTTGGTGAACGGCGAGGCGGACTACGCACACAACGACCCCGCCGGCGCGAGCCCGAACAACGAGTTCCTCCGGAACCTCACGCCGTTCCTGAACAAGGTCGGGTAGGGCGCCGGGTCTACTCCGGTTCTCGGGAGGGGATGGCGGCGAGCTCCGCATCGAGCCTTCCGATGAGAGCTTGCCGTCGCTCGTAGGCGCGCGCGCTCGAGAGCACATTTGATGCGCGGTCGGCGAAGAAGCCGCACTGCCGGCGGTCCCAGCCGGCAAACCCGACCGCGGGCCATGCGTAGAGGTTCAGCACCCCGATCTGCTCGCCGTGCGCGACGAGCGGGAGGGCCGCGCAAGCGATCAGCCCGACGCCGCGGGCCGACGGGCCAAACCTCGGCCAGCGCTCGTCGGATGTGACGGGCTCGAGGTCATGGTGTTCGCCGTCGCGCAGCGATTCGACGCATGGGCCGTCATCGAGCCGGTCCTGGAGGGCGTCGAGATCGAAGCTGCGGGCGTCCGTCGTCACACGAACGCTGACGTTGCCATCCTCGAGCATCTGGATGCCGGCCCCGTCGCATTGATCCAGCGCGTCCCGGGCGAGATCCACGACGTCCTGGGCCGTGCCCCCGATCGGCTTCTCGAACACGAGGATCTCCGAGAGCCGGGCCAGGCCCTCCGCATCCTCGGGCATCACCTTCCGAGAATATCTTGTGGAGACTCCACCACGGCCCGGGCGAGGTCGCGCAGCTTGATGTTGCGGTGTTGGGAGAGGTCGCGCAGGCGTTCGAAGGCTTCATCCGGGCCGCAGTGTTCGCGTGCTTGGATGATCCCCTTGGCTTGACCGATCACGTCGCGCGACTGGAGGGCCTCCTGCAACTGCTCGATGACCGCGTGGGCCTTCGCGTAGGCGCGTGCGTTGGCGACCGCCACCGACGCTGGGGGCATGAACCGGCGGCCGACCTCCTCGTCGAACTGTTCGAAGGGACGGCTCTGCGAGTACAGGTTGAGCACCCCGCCGGTCCCGTGATTGCCGATCACCAACGGGAGCGACAGACAGCTCACGACACCTTCGTCGAGCGTCGGTCCACGAAACTTCGGCCACCGCGTGTCGTCTGCGAGCGACGGGCTCCGTCGGATCTCTCCCGTCCGCAGGCTTTCGAGGCAGGGACCCTCGTCAGTTGCGTACTGGTGGTTGTCGACGCGCTGCACCAGAGGGCCGGACGCGGCCGCCGTGGTCACCACGTCGTGCTCGAAGAGGGTGACCCCGGCTGCGTCGCACGACGGAATGGCCCGTACCGCGATGGCGGCAACGTGGCCGAGCATCGTCTCGAGGGATTCGTCGGTCTGCAGCAGACCGGTGAGGTCTGACAACTCGTCCGCGAGGGGTTCGCGCGGTTCGTCCATGAGCGCCTCCTGACAGAAGGGGCGCAGAACCGCTGGGGGAACCCAGATCCGAGTGTGTCAGCAGCGGAACGGCGAGGGAGTCGGAGCGGCGCAGCTGCGTGCTCATCAGCCGTTCGAAACCTTCGTACGCCACCGTACACCCGTTTCGTACGGGAGCGTACATTTCTCTGAGGCCCCTGCCGGGGGCTGGGTCTCAGGGCAAGAGGCGGTCGTAGACCTCCCGGGTCACGCCGTAGCACTCACATGCCGTGCCCTCCAGACCGGCCCGGTCCACGACGGCGACCCGCCCTCGCGAGAACTCGACGAAGCCGGCCCGCTGCAGGATTCCGGCGGTCACTGTCACCGAGGCACGCCGCACGCCGAGCATCTGGGCAAGGAACTCGTGGGTCATCGGGAACTCGTCGGTTCCCACCCGGTCGTGGGTCAACAACAGCCAGCGGGCGCAGCGCTGCTCGACCGAATGGAGCCCGTTGCAGGCCACCTGCTGGGACACCTGGCTGAAGAACGCGAGCGTGTACCGCTCGACCAATGACGCGAGTGCTCCCTGCCGCTGCAGCTCGGCTCGGAAGGCGCCGGCGTCCATGCTCACGACCTCACCCGGGGCCTGCACCGTCGCCACCTCCCGCGGGTTCATGGCTTCGCCTCCCCACGCGACGGTCAACCCGACCACGCCCTCGTTGCCGATCGTGGCGATCTCCACGCTGGGGCCTTCGTCCATGCGCGTCAGGATCGACACGACCGCATCGACGGGAAAATGGACCTCATCGATGCGCCGGCCCGACTCGCCCAGACCCTGCCTCTGGCGCACTGCGCGGGGCCGAAGGTGTTGTCCGAGGCGCTCGTAGTCCTCTTCGGGGAGCGCCTTCAGCAGACGGTTGGATCGTCTCGCGTCGTCGTTCGGCAACGCCGCCTCCGGGTCTCAGCTAGCCGCTCTCGGAAAAGGGACCTCTCCCCATCTGCTCCCGCACCGTTGTGACGGGCGGGTTGGTGAGAGTGCGGCGCTGCCAGTTCGCGCCGTCGACGACCAGCGTGTGCCCCGAGATGAACCGGCCGAACGGCGAGGCGAGGAACGTCGCCGCCCATCCGAGCTCCTGGCGCCGGCCCACGCGCATCGCCGGCTGGCAGGGGTCCTTGTCACTCGTGCGATCGAGGTTGCCGCGGATGTCCGCCGTCATGTCCTCGTGTGGGAAGAGACCGGGCACGAGCGCGTTGACCTGGATCCCGTACGGACCCCACTCGACGGCGAGCGACTCGGTGAGGTTCTTCACGCCCGCCTTGGCCGCCGCCGAATGGACGAAGCCCGGTCCCCCGGTCCAGGCGTACGACGCGCCGACGTTCACGATCGACCCGGGCGACCCGGCCGCGAGGTGCCGGCGGGCGAACTCGCGGGCGCACAGGAAGGTCCCGTTGAGCGTGATGTCGACGACGGTGCGCCACGCGTTCGGTGACATGTCCTCGGCCGGGACGGGGAAGTTGGCGGCTGCGTTGTTGATCAGCACGTCCGGCAACCCGAACTCTGCCTGGGCGGCGTCGAACGCGTCGGCAATCTCCTCGGGTTCGCGGATGTCGCATTGCGCCGCCAGCACCGGAGCGCCGAGCGCCTCGATCGTCTCCCGCCCGGCGGCGAGGTGCTCCTCCTTGCGGCTCGCGATCACGATCGCCGCGCCGAGCCGGGCGAACTCGGTCGCAATGGCCTTGCCCAGGCCGGTGCCACCTCCGGTGACGAGCACGCCCACGCCGTCGAAGGTGCCGGCGGGGAGCGCCGACGCACCGACCGGCGGCGGCTCAGGCAAGCCGATCAACTCAGTCACCGTGTCCCCCCTTCTCTCGGCGCGTTCGCTCGTCAGCTGCCCGTGTACCGCGGCGCGCGATCTTCGCCACGCGCGGCGCGTAGCTCCGCGATGTCGTCGCTCTTGTTGATGAACGTCTGGTAGATCATCTCATCGGCCATCGACGATCGAATCGCGGGGACCGACAGATGCCGGATGACCTCCCGGGCCATCTTCACGGTGACCGCCGGGAGGGAGGCAACGTGCTCGGCGATCTCCCGAACGGTCGTGTCGAGCTCGTCCTCGGGTACGACGCGGCTCACGACGCCGTGCGTGAGTGCCTCGTCGGCGCTGAGCACCCGGCTCGTGAGCACGAGGTCGCTGACGAGGCCGGCGCCCGCCATCTCGAACAACGCTCCCATGCCGCCCGTGTCGGGAATGACCCCGTACGTCAGCTCGGGAAGGCGAAAGCGCGCGCCTTCGGCGGCGACACGCACGTCGCACAACAGCGCACGCTGGAACGACGCACCCATCACCCAGCCCTTGCAGGCGACGATCACCGGCGCATCGAGGTCCCACAGCTGCTGGATGCCCCGATGCCCGCGGCGCATCAGCTCGTGATGCGAGACCGGGGTCTCGTGCGCGCCGATCGCGCTCACGTCACGACCGGACGAGAACGACTTGCCTTCGCCACGCCACACGACGGCTCGCACTTCGGCGCGGTTGCGCAACTCGCCGAAGATCGCGAAAAGGCGTTCGTCCATCTCGTCGTCGAACGCGTTGTGCTTCTCAGGGTTGTCGTTGGTCACGATCGCGATCGGGCCGTCGACCTCGAGCCGCACTCGGTCGCTCATCGATGACACACCCCGGGTGAGAGTCTGGGGAACGGCACCGTACCGGAGACTGCCGTCGTGGACGAGATGAACGCGTCGGTTCCCGCGCTCGAGCCGGTACGCTCGACGGCTCCCGGCGGCGTAGCCGAGTGGCACAGGCAGAGGTCTGCAAAACCTTGTACGCGGGTTCGATTCCCGCCGCCGCCTCGAACCCAGGCGCCCCCAGCGACCACATGTCGGCCCCCCTCCACATCTTCGATTGCGACGGCGTGCTCGTCGACAGCGAGGTCCTCGCGACCCGAATCGAGTCGCAGCTCCTCCGCGACGTCGGTGTCGAGCTCGCACCTGAATCGATTGCTGCCGCGTTCGTCGGGATCTCCGACGCCGAGATGCACGGTCGCATCGAAGCCGATTGGGGTGTCACGTTGCCCGAGGACTTCGCCGTGAGAAGGGCTGCACTGCTCGACGAGGTCTTCCGCACCGAGCTGCGGGCGGTCCCGGGCATGGTGGGCGTCCTCGAGGCTCTCGACGAGCCGCGATGTGTCGCATCGTCGAGCTCACCGGATCGCATCACGACGTCGCTCGCCGTGACCGGCCTCGACAGCTTCTTCGGCGCCCATGTCTTCTCGGCCAGCAGCGTCCAGAGGGGGAAGCCGGCGCCAGACCTCTTTCTCTACGCGGCGCACGCCATGCAGACCGACCCCGCCCGATGCGTCGTCATCGAAGACAGCACGCCCGGCGTTGCGGCGGGGCGCGCCGCCGGCATGCAGGTGGTCGGTTTCACCGGCGCCAGCCATTGCGTCCCGATGCTCTCCGAGCAGCTCCGGGAAGCCGGTGCGCACACGATCGCCCCGGACGCCGAAGCCCTCCTCGACGTGTTGACCCGTTCGGCGTGACACGCTCCGGCTTCGTCGATTGACGGGCTCGGTACGGCTCCAGGTAGGAGCGTTCACAGGCCGCAGGGACGCCGGACGAACAGGGCGCGAAGATGACCGCCTTGCACACCGGGGGAAGGGACGGCCTCAAGCTTGCGGCGTGGCCCATCGCGCTCGTCGTCGGCGTGCTCGTCGTCGGCGCGCTCGAGCAGCTACGCCAAGATGCGAACAGCCCGGCGTGGCGACGCTGCAGGAGCAAGCGCGGTGACCGGCCCGACGACCGGAGGGAAACGATGATCGAGGCCCGAAAGCCACGCCGCTGGCGCGCCCGCCTGGCCGCCGTGACGGTGGCGGCCGGTCTGCTCACCGCGGGCGCCGGCATCACCGCGCCCGCCGTCACCGCGACCGCCCCGAGCAAGGCTCGGCCCCCGAAAGTCGCGGCGATCGGGAAGTACGCCGTGGGCATGAGAACTGAGACGTTCGTCGACAGCAGCCGATCCACCAACGCGAATGGCGATGTACCGGGCAAGCCGACTCGCACGCTTCTCACCGCCATCTACTACCCCGCGCAGGGCGTTCCCACCGGAAGCCCGTCGAGAACGCCCCACCCGACACGAAGAGCAGTCCGTACCCGCTCATCCTGTTCAGCCACGGGCTCGGCGCCCGCGGCGTGTACTACGAGAACGTCATCAAGACCTGGGTCTCGGCCGGGTACGTCGTCGCCGCGCCCGACTATCCGCTGTCGAATGCGGACGCGCCGGGCGGCGCCAACTTCGGCCGAGCCGTCGCCGACACGAAGAACCAACCAGCTGACGCAAGTTTTGTGATCGACCAGGTGATCAAGCTGAACAAGCAGAAGAGCGGGCTCGGCGGCATCGTCGACCCGAAGCGCATCGGCGCATCGGGTCATTCGCTCGGGGGCATCACGACGTACGGGCTTGCCTACAGCACCTGCTGTAGGGACAAGCGCATCAAGGTAGCCATCCCGATGTCCGGCATCGTCGGCGTTGTCGAGCGCGTCGACCAGTACTTCAAGAATGGCGCCACGCCGCTCCTGAGCCTGCACGGAAACGCCGACCCCGTCCTGCCCTACTCGGCCGACATGAACGGCTTCGCGCGGGCGCAGCCGCCGAAGTACTTCCTGACCTTCCTCGGCGCCGGACACATCCAACCCTTCCTCGGCGGAGACGACCCTTCGGCGATCGCACTCAAGCAGTCGACCATCGACTTCTACGATCGCTACCTCAAGGACGACACGGCCGCGCTGGAAAAGCTGCGACGAACAGGCCAACCTGCCGGGGCGGTCGACCCTCGAGGAGCATCCCGCGAGCACGGCTCCGGCCGGCGCACCGACGAGCACGACGAAGAAGTCGACCAACCCGAGCAGCTAACAGGCGGCGAGGAAGGTTGGGGGCCGTGGGGGGCCGCACTGCGAGGCGCGCAGTCACGTGTCTTGCCGTCGCGGGCGCGCTCGCCTCGACGGGTGTCTCGGCCGCGGCGGAGCCGCGTTCTCCGGCGAAGCCGATCAGCCGCTGCGACTGGCCGATGTGGGGCCAGCGCGTCGAGCGGCCGTTCGCGTCTCCCTGCCCCACCCGGCTCAGCCCGCAGACGGCGAAGGACCTGAAGCAGATCTGGTTCTTCAACGCCAAGGACACCGTGACCGCGACGCCGGCGGTGGTCGACGGCGTCGCGTACGTCGGTGACTGGTCGGGCAACTTCTACGCGATCGACCTCGAGACGGGGAAGCCACGTTGGACCTACCAGGCACACGTACACGGCCAGGTCTACGCGGGGCAGATCGTCTCCTCGGCCGCGGTCGCCGACGTGAAGGGCGTTCGCACCGTGTTCTTCGCCGGCGGCAAGACGCTGTATGCGCTGCGGGCCGTCGACGGCCGCGAGCGCTGGAAGCACGAGGTGGGCCGCCGCGGCGACGACAACGACCCCAGCGAGATCGAATCGTCCCCCCTTGTCGCCGACGGAATGGTCGTCTTCGGCACAGACGTGCACAACAGCGGGAACGGCGAGCCCGCAGCAGTGATCGCTGTCGACGCCGCCACCGGCAAGGCGCGCTGGACCACCGTGACCGCCCCGACGGAAGGTGAGGGCGCGACGGGTCCCGGGTGCGCCGACGTGTGGGGCTCCCCGACCCTCGACCCGGCATCGAAGCTCGTCTTCGTCGGGACCGGGAACTGCACCAGCAGCCCCGACGGCTACGGGCGATTCGCGGAGGCGATCGTCGCACTCGACCTCGTTTCGGGCGCGGTTCGCTGGACCTACCAGCCTCACCAGCCCAACCGCGACGACCTCGACTTCGCCGGTGCGCCGAACTTGTTCGACGCCGGCGGTCGGGCCCTCGTCGGCCTCGGCAACAAGGACGCCGCGTACTACGCAGTCGACCGGTCGACGGGCGAGCTCGTCTGGCGCACGCAGGTCACCGAGCCCGGCATCCCGCGGCCGGACGCGAACTACTCGACCGGCGGCTTCATCGGCGCGACGGCCGTCGCGGACGGCGTCGTGGTGGGCGGCACCGCTGTCGGCGGGACCCCGGCGCTTCATGCGCTCGACGCCGCCACCGGCGCGGTCAAGTGGCAGCAGGCCGAAGCGGCCGACACGTACGCGTCGGCCGCCATCGCCAACGGTGTGGTGTTCCTCGGCAGTACGACCGACTTCACGCTCCGGGCTCTCGACCTGCAGACCGGCGAGGTTCTCTGGTCGAAGGAGCTTCGTGGCGGCGTCGCCGGCGGAGCCGCGATCGTGGGGGACGACGTGATCGCGGTGGCCGGGATCCGCGAGCCGGGCGTCGGCAACCGGAATCGCAACAGCGGCGTCTACCGCTTCTCGCTGCGCGGCAAGCCCGTCGCGTCGGCGCCGACCACGACGAGACCCCCGCCGCCGACGCCGCCGAACCCACAGGCGGCCGCGCAGGCGTGTGTCGCCGCCCCGTGCAACCTCAACTTCGACCTTACGAAGGACCGCGTCGCTGACGACACCGGCACCGGCACGGTGCAGGTGTCGCTCGACCCGTTCAAGGTCGTCGTCCACGCCGACGGGCTCGGCGATCCGACCCGCTGGCTCCGGCCCGGCAGCGCGGCGCAACAGGCCGGCGCGAAGACCTACGCGGTCTACCTGTCGCAAGGGACCGACAATCCGGCGGGCGGGTTGGTCTGCACCCTCGACGCCGACAACGACTGCACCGCGACCAAGCTGCCGGGCCGCCGCGGCGCGACGTACGACCGGATCAGCATCCTCGCGGTCACGGACCAGAGGAAGCTGCCTTCGCTCGCCGAGGGCTTCGACCGGCTCGTCACGACCAACGCGATCGACATCCCGATCACACCGAAGGCGAGGAAGTGATGACACGACAACGCCGACTCCGCCCCCTGCTCGTGGGAGCGGCTGCCGCGGTCGCGCTCGTCGCGGTGTGGGCCGCGCCCGGCGGGACCACGCGACCCGCGCAGACGCCATCGAAGGGGGTCGTCGTCTTCAACGGCGAGGGGAACAACCTCAACGCCTATACCGCGAACCCGCCGTTCACGAAGCAGAACGTGATCCGCAACCACGACGACGACCCGAACGGGCTCGACATCAATGCCCAGATCTGCTTCTTCCCTGACGGATCGAAGCGCTTCATCGCCGGCGAGGACACCGGCCAGCCGAACCCGCCCCAGGGCTGGGGGATCTTCCAGTTGAAGGGCAACACGGTCGGCAAGCTCTCGGCCAAGAAGGTCGGCAAGCTCACCCCGACCTACCAGCCGAGCAACGACAACGCCGAGAACTACGGGTGCGGGTTCCTGTCCGACGGACGCGTCCTCACGACCGACATCGGCAACCAGGCCGGCGGGCCCGAGGACGGACAGCTCATCGTCTGGTTCCCGCCGTTCAACACCACGAAGGTGCGCTACTGCAAGATCGACGTCGGCATCGCGACGGCGGGCGGCATCTACGTCGACTCGAAGAATCGCGTGTACGTGCCGTCGGCTCGTCCGCCGACGGCCGGGGTGGTGCGGTACAGCGGGCCGTTCCCCACCTCTGACACGGCCAAGGGCGGTTGCGGCGCGAAGGACGCCACGGGCGCCCCCATGGCGCCGTCGGTGAAGAAAGAGCAGTTCATCGGGCTCGGAAACGGGCTCGTCGCACCGATCGCGATCGTGCGGGCACCGAAGAACGACTTCTATGTCTCCAGCGTGATCAGCGGCGTGATCAACGAGTACGACGCCAACGGCGGCTACGTGCGGACGATCCTGCAACCGCCCGCCGGCGAGACCATCGGCGAGACGACGTTCTCGACCGGGACGCCGCTCGGGCTCGGCGTCGGTCCCGACGGCACGCTGTACTACGCCGACATCGGGATCACGATCACCAGCGAGGGCATCGGTCCGGGTCCGGAGGGCACGGTGCGCCGGATCCGTTTCGTGAACGGCGAGCCGCAGCCGCCGGAGACCATGGGCGGCGGCCTCGCGTTCCCGGACGGCATCGGCGTGTACGCGCCCAAGAAGAAGTGAGCGACTAAGCCGACGTGAGCGGCTCGGACTGCGAGCACATCGGTCAAAGTCTGCTCGCGCAGCCGGCCAACACGCTGTCGAGCCTGGCCTACGTGCTGGCGGGCGTGCTGCTCATGTGGCGCGCGCTGGCCGCGCCGCGTCGCGGAGCGCGCATCGCGCCGGCCGTGTACGCGGTGACGGTGATCGGCGTCGGAATTGGCAGCGCGGCGTTCCACGGTCCGACGCCGGCATGGGGCCGATTCGGACACGACCTCTCGATTGCCGCGGTGCTCGCGTTCGTCATCGGCTACGACGTGGCGCTCGCCCGTGGCGCTTCGCCCAACACCGGCCTGGCAATGTTCGTCGGGATAGCCGGCGCGTGCGCGGTGGTGCTCGCGGTCTCGCCCGACGCCGGCAACGCGCTCGACGCGGTACTCGTCGCCGGAGCAGTCGTCGCGGAGATCGGCGTCTCCCGCTCGGTCACTGGGCGCGCAACGGCTGACGGGAGGCTCTGGATCGCGATCGTCGGCATCGTAACGATCGGCGCACTCCTCAACGCGCTCGGGCGCACCGATGCGCCACTCTGTGAGTCGGAGAGCCCGGTGCAGCTGCACGCGGTCTGGCACGTGCTCACCGCGTTCGTGCTGTGGGTGTACGGGTCGGCCGTCTTGGGGCCGCGTGAGCAGGCTCGGCCTAAGATTCGGGCGTGACTTCCCCGGTTCGGGTTCTGGCCGTGGGCGCGGCCGCGCCCACACGGCGACTGGCGGCCGCCGACGTCGCCGCCGCCTGGGGTCGCGGCGGCGGGCGGGGCCAGGTCGGGGTGTGCGCCCCCGACGAGGACGTGCTCACGCTGGCGGCGGAGGCTGCGTCCCGCGCCATGGCGGCAGCCGGGCTCGAGAACGACATCGTGGACGGCCTGTGGTGGGGCACCACGCCGTCCGCCCTTCGCCGAGGGGCCGAGCCACGCCGTCCTGGCCTCGGCCCTGGGGCTGTCGGCGCACTCCGGCGGCGCGCTGTTCTCGGGTTCGCCGCACGCGGGGATGGACGCTCTGCTCGGTGCGTACGACGCGATCGCCGCCGGGAGCGCGCAGGTTGCGCTCGTCGTGGCGGCAGACGCGCTCGTGCCGGGGCCGGGCACCACGTTCGAGGAGCGCGCCGGCGGGGGCGCGGCGGCCGTCGTGCTCGTCTCCGAGGGCGGGCACGCGTCGCTGCGCGCCCGCCTCACCCGCACACATCCGTTCCTCGACCGCTACCGCTCCGACGCCGACGACGGCACGCGCGATCTCTACGACGCGCGCCTGTTCCGGGAGGAGATCTTCCTGCCGGTCGTGCACGAGGTCGGCGAGCAGCTCGCCGCGCTCGAGATCGACGCGTGGTCGCTCCCCGATCCCGACGGCCGCCTCGGCGCGGCGGCCGCGCGCAAGCTCGGAGCCGGCGCGCCCGCCTCGGCGAGTGTGTACGCCGCCATCGGCGACACGGGTGCGGCCGCCCCGCTCCTGGGCGCGCTGGGCTCGCTCGACGCCGCGCGGACGGTCGCCGTCGTCGGCTTCGGTGGAGGACGCGCTACCGGGATCGTGATCAACGCCGACGGCCCCGTGCGCGGCGCGGCGACCGCCGGTGACGCGTGGGCCGGCGGTCAATCGATCTCGTACGCCGAGGCGCTGCGCGCCCGCGGGCAGCTTCAGGCCGTCGGCGAGACCATCCCGATGGGCGTCCCGCCCGAGAGCGCGCTGTTCGTGCGCGGAGCAGAGGAGATGCTCGGGCTCCTCGGGGCCCGGTGCGTCGACTGCAGCACGATCAACACACCGCCGACGATCCATCCGTACTGCATCAGCTGCGGCAGCACGAAGTTCGTGCTGGTCTCGCTGGCCCGTCGGGGAGTCGTGCACACGTTCGTCGTCAACCACACGATGCCCCCACCGTTCGAGGCGCCGCTGCCCCTGGCCGTCATCGACCTCGCCGACGGAGCGCGGTGATGCTGCAGGTGATCGGCGACGGAAGCGACATGCGGATCGGCGCCGAGGTCGAGCTGGTGCTGCGCCGGTACGCCTTCGAACGGGGCGTGCCCGTCTACGGGTTCAAGGCGCGGACGATCGCCGCCGACGCGACGGGCGACGCGGAGACGGCGGCTTCGCCGACCGTCGCCGCAGAGCCGGAGCTTGCGACGGCGCCAAGAGACGCAGAATCGAGCGAGGAGTAGCTGAGCACGTCATGGGTTGGAATCGCGTAGCCGTGGCCGGCGCCGGCCTCATCAAGTTCGGTGAGCTGTTCGAGCAGAGCTACGAGCAGATGGCCGCCGGTGCGTTCCAAGCTGCGGTCGCCAACGTCGACCGGGGCGTCGAGCCGGAGCAGATCGACGCCGTGTTCGTCGCCACCCAGCGGGGGACGCTCTGGGGCCAGGAAGGGATCGGCGGGAACACGGTGCCGAGCGCCATCGGCCTCGCCGGCGTCCCGTGCACGCGGATCGAGAACGCCTGCCCGTCGGGCTCGGATGCGTTCCGCGTCGGCGCGATGGCCGTGGCGAGCGGCGTGCACGACGTCGTCCTCGTCATCGGGGTCGAGAAGATGCGCGACAAGTCGACCGAGGAAGGCCTGCTTTCGCGGGCTGCGGCCGGGCATCCGATCCTGACCCGGGGTGAGACCGCGCCGGTGCTGTTCGCGCCCTTCGCCACCCGCCACATGAACGACTACGGGACGACGCGCGAGATGCTCGCCTCCGTCGCCGTGAAGAACCACCACAACGGCGCCCGCGACCCCTACGCGCACTTCCAGAACGAGATCACGGTCGAGAACGTCCTCGACTCGCCGCCCGTGTGCCATCCGCTCCACCTGCTCGACTGCTGCCCGCAGACGGACGGCGCCGCGGCCACGATCCTCGTCAACGCCGATCGGGCCGCCGAGTTCACGGACAAGCCCGTGTACGTCGCCGGCTTCGGCGTCGCCACCGACCACCCATACCTGCACGAGAAGCAGAGCTTCACCGGCCTCAAGGCCACGACCCTCGCCGGCGAGCGGGCGTACCGGATGGCGGGGGTCGACCCGAGCCGGATCGACTCGGCCGAGGTGCACGACTGCTTCACGATCACGGAGATCCTCGACGTCGAAGACCTCGGCTTCTTCGACAAGGGCAAGGGAGGCGTGGCTTCGCTCGAGGGAGAGACCTCGCTCACCGGCCGCATCCCGATCAACACGTCGGGCGGCCTCCTGGCGAAGGGGCACCCGATCGGCGCCACCGGCGTCGCCCAGCTCACCGAGTGCTGGTGGCAGCTGCGGGGTGAGGCGGGCGAGCGGCAGGTCGAGATGCGCAACGGGTACGCGCTCCAGCACAACGTGGGCGGTCGCGGCTCGGGCGTCTCGGTCGTCAACATCCTCACGACCAACCGGTAGGCGGCTGGTGCTGCGCGTCGAGACCGGCGCCGACCACGTCTGCCGCGTCACGCTCGAGCGGCCCGAGGCGAAGAACGCACTGACGGTCGAGATGCGCGACCGGCTCGCCCAGGCGGTCCGGGCGGCGCGCGCCGATGCCGACGTGCGCGCGCTGCTGATCACCGGGACCGGCGACGCCTTCTGCGCCGGGATGGACCTCGGAGCATCGACGGTCGCGCAGGCGGGCCGGGAGGGCTTCGACACGCGTGCTACCGCCGAGGCGCTGCGCGTCGGCGTACAGGCGTTCATCCGCGAGCTGTGGGAGCTCGACAAGCCGACGGTGGCAGCGGTCAACGGCGTCGCCGTCGGCCCCGGCGCCCACCTCGCCCTCGCGTGCGACTTCGTGCTCGTGCACAACGCCACGCGCTTCCTCTGGTCGTTCCACCGCTGGGGCCTCGTCGTCGACGCCGGCGGCGCGTACCTGCTCCCCCGCCTCGTCGGCCTCCCCCGCGCCAAGGCCATGGTGATGCTCGGCGAAGGATGCACCGGCGCCGAGGCGGTCGACCTTGGGCTCGCGTACCGGTGCCTCGAGCCCGACGAGCTCGACGGCGAGGCGTCGGCGCTCGCGACCGCGCCTTGCGGCCGGGCCGACACGCGCCCTCGGGCTCTCGAAGCGCCTCCTCAACGAGAGCTTCGAAACCGACCTCGCCGACTCGCTCGAGCGCGAGGCCGCGTCCCAGTCGCTCGCGACGACCTCGGGTGACCTCGTCGAGGGCATGGCCGCGTTCAAGGAACGACGCGACCCGCGGTTCACGGGACGTTAGGCGTGCAGCTCGCCTGGGGTCCCGAGGAAGAAGCGTTCCGAGCCGAGCTCGTCGCGTTCCTCGACGAGCACGTGCCGCACGAGGCGGACGCGGGCTTCGACTACGCGGACTCCGGCGAGCGCGACGAGGGTGAGCTCATCCCGGCGTGGTCGCGCGCGTGGCAGGCGACGCTGTTCGACCACGGCTGGATGATCCCCGCCTACCCGCCCGAGCTCGGCGGTCGGAACTGCACACCGGTGCAGACGCTCATCTACCTCGAGGAGATGGCACGCCGCCGCGTCCCCCGATCGATGCACTTCCCCGGATACGCGATCGTTGCTCCCAGTCTCCTCGAGTTCGGGAGCGACGAGCAGCGCAAGCTCGTGCCGGCCGCGATCCGCGGCGACACGATCTGGTGCATCGGCATGAGCGAGCCGAACGCCGGCTCCGACCTCGCGGGCTTGTCCACCCGCGCCGAGGTCCACGACGACCACTTCGTCGTGAACGGCCAGAAGGTATGGACGAGCTACGCCATGGCGGCGCAGAAATGCTTCTGCTACGTGCGGACCGACCCGAGCGTGGCGAAGCACAAGGGCATCAGCCTCCTCATCATGGACATGGACACGCCCGGCATCGACATTCGCCCGCTGCGCCACATCAGCGGCGCCGCGAACTTCGCCGAGGTGTTCTTCAGTGACGTCGTCGTCCCGCGCGAGACCCTCGTGGGGACACTCAACGATGGATGGCGGATCACGCAAGGCTCCCTCGCGCACGAGCGCGCCGGGCTCTGGGTCGAAGGCGTGTCGCGCCTCGAGTCGACCATCCACGGCCTCGTCGGCGTCGCGACCCGTCGCGGCCTCATCGACGATCCGATCGTCCGGCGCCGGCTCGCGGAGCTCTCCGAGCGCGCCGCGAGCCTGCGCTCGCTCGGCTACAAGGGTTTCTCGAGCTTCGCCCAGGGCAGCTCGGCGCCGGAGCACTCGTTCATGAAGATGGCGACGTCGGAGCTCGGCAAGGAGTGCTGGGAGTACGGCATGCAGCTCCAGGGCGCGTACGGCGCGGTTGCCGATCCCGCCCGCGGCGAGGAGGACGGCCGCTGGGTCATGGGCTTCTTCATGAGCTTCGCCAACACCATCGCCGGCGGCTCGTCCGAGATCCAGCGCAACATCATCGCCCAGCGCGTGCTCGGGCTCCCGAGGGCCAGGTAGCCGTGGACTTCACGCTCTCGCCCGACCAGGAGCTGCTGCGCGACACCGCGCGCCAGCTGCTGCGACGTGAGTGCCCGCCCGAATTGCTGCGGGCCCACATCGACGATCCCGCGGCGGCGGACCCGCTCTGGCGACACGTGCGCGACTTCGCCGCCCTCGGCGACGGCCCGCTCACGGACCTGTGCCTGTTCGCCGAGGAGACCGGTTACGTCGCCGCTCCCGGCCCGTTCTTCCCGACGGCGGCCCTGTTCGCCCCGCTGCTCGGCGCCCTCGGTCACGAGCTCCTGTCTCCCGCCCTCGCCGGCGAGATCACCGGCACCGTCGCGGTCGCGGGCACCGACGGCGTCTGGTGGGCGAACGACGACCGGGTGAAGACGTTCGTGCCCGAGGCGGACCGGGTGGACTGGGTGGCGGTGGTATCGAGCGGTCCGACGGTGACCCTCGTGCAGTCACCGTCCGTTCGACAGGTGATGACCGTCGACTTCTCGCGCCGCATGTTCGAGGTCGAGGTCGGCCCGGGCTCGGGACCGGCACAGTCCCTCGATCCCGAGGCGTTCGAGACCGTGCTCGAGCGGGCGACGGTCGCGCTCGCAGCCGAGATGGCGGGCACCGCCCGCCGACTGTTCGACATGACGCTCGCGTACGCCAAGGAGCGCGTGCAGTTCGACGTGCCGATCGGCTCGTTCCAGGCGATCCAGCACAAGCTCGCCGAGGTGGCGCTCGATCTCGAACGCGCGACCAGCGCCGTGTACTACGCGGCGATGGCGATCGACGCCAAGGACGCCGAGCGGCATCGGGCGACGCACGTGGCAAAGGCGGCGGCCGGCACCGCTGCCACGCGCGCGGCGAAGGACGGCATCCAGGTCCACGGCGGGATCGGGTACACCTGGGAGCACGACCTGCACCTGTTCATCCGCCACGCGTACGGGTCCGAGGCGTGGCTCGGCACCCGCGACTGGCACCACGATCGCCTCGCCGAGCTGCTGTTCTGATCAGGCGGGTCGTGCGGCGACACGCGCGAGCGCGTCGGCGATGAACGGATAGGCGGCATCGGCCCACGCCGTGTGACCGATCCGGTTGGGGTGGAAGAGGTCGGCGCAGAACATCTCGGCCGTCCGGAACCGCGCATCCGTGAGCTCGGCGATCGGGACCTTCACGACGTGGTCGTGGCGGGCGGCGACCCGGGCGTGGGCACGGTCGAAGGCCGCGCTCCGCCCGGACGCCAGCGCCTTCAGCGGGTGCACGAGCCGCGGGATGTTGCCGAGGTCCCCGATGCCCGTGAGCACGACGTCTGTTCCCGCCTCACCGAAGGCCTCGACGACGGCGTCGAGGTCGGCTTCGAAGCGGCGCAACCGCGTGCCGTGGGTCGCGTCGTTCGCGCCGACCGACACGACGGCGACGTCCGGCCGTACGCGCTGCGCGTCCGGAACCTGACCGACGAGCACGTCACGCACCCGTGACCCGCCGGCGGCAACGCTGACCAACCGGATGCGCAGATCGCTCGCCAGTCGTCGCACCACCTGGCGGGACCACAGATCGTCACACGACTCGAGCCCCGGACCGGTGACCGTCGAGTCGCCGAGCAGGACGAGCCGAACCTCGGGCGCCGACTCCGGCCCGAACACGCAGTCGGGATCGAGGTCGCGGAAGCTCGGGAGCGGACGGTGTGCGACGTACCAGAACTGCGCCGCGACCGTCCCGACCGCGGCCATCGCCGCGAAGGGGACCCCCGCCGCTCCCGCCAGCCCGAGTCGCATCCGCGCCGCCACGGGCACATTCTCCGACGCCGTGCCCAGGATCGGGTGGATTTTCGGAGCGAACTACGAGCGGAGCGCGCCCGGCTCGTCGAGCCAGCGGTTCAGCGCCGCCGTGCGGGCGTTGCGGCAGATCAGCACGTGCTCGACGACGCGGCGGACCCTGCGCTGCTGCCCGGACGTGACCGCCACCTGCCGCAGCAGGTAGTCGGCCTGACGCCCGTGGTCCTCCTCGGCATAGGCATGCACCTTGAAGTTCTCGACCTCGATGCCGTAGTGGTCCCGCATGCCCTCGTACATCTTCACCGCGTAGTTGGTGGATGCGGCGAAGCGCTCGCCCGCCCAGCCGAAGGCGGCCAGACCCTCCTCGTACGACCGGCGCATGTAGAAGAGCGTCGTGAACACCGAGCCGATCGACTCGGGCATGGCCCGGTACGACACCAGCTCCTCGTCGGTGATGCCGAGCTGACGTGCCCACTCGACCTTCATGTCGAGGTGGTTGCGGTCCCCCGCGAAGCCCATCTCGTCGGCGAGATTCTGCGCCCAGTGCACGAAGTGCTCGCTGGCGCCGAGATCGACGGCGTCGACGTCGGGCGCGTTCGACACGATCGAACCGAACTCGCTCGTGTACCACTTGCCCAGGAAGTAGTACTCCTTGCACAGCCGCTCGAGCAGGTCCATCGACAGCGTCCCGTCACCGACCCGCTCCCACACGAGGTTCTTCTCGGTCGCGACCTCGGCTTGGAGCGCCTCGAGCGACGCCATGAACTCGTCGACCGGCTGCGCGGGCGCGTTCTCGGCGCCGGACCCGCGGATGTCCCGGAACTCGCGATGCTCGGACATGGCCGCTCCTCTATCTCTCGCCCGACGAACGAAGGCTACGATGAGGGTGACATGGGTGTCAGATTCCCCGTCGATCGTCCGGCGGCCAGGAGGAGAGCATGAACGTCGATCTGGTCCAGCTCGCCGGCCATCGGGGGCGTCTCCACGATCGCCCCACCGTCGATCAGGTGACCGCGGAAGTGATCCGGGGCGCGATGGAGACCATCTGCTTCGAGATGGCCACGTACGTGTCGCGCACGGCCACGACACCGATCCTCAACCAGAGCAACGAGCGCAACGCGACGATTCTCGACGCACAGGGCCGGCTCGCTGCCCTGTCGGTCGGCATCCCGCAGTTCATGCTCACCTCCACGCTGCCGGTTCGCTTCGCGCTCGAGTACCTGGGTGTCGACGAGTTCCACGAAGGCGACGTGTTCGCGGCCAACGACCCGTACCACGGCGGCGGCCACCTTCCCGACTACAACGTCTTCGCGCCCGTCTTCGGCGACGACCCCAACACGGGTAAGCGGCGGATGGTGCTCATCGCCAGCATCCAGTGCCATCACGGCGACACCGGCGGCAATGTGCCGGGTGGCTACAACGTCACCGCCAACGACATCTGGGGCGAGGGTGTGCGCTGGCCGGTCGTGAAGGTGATGGACCGGGGTATCGAGCGCCGCGACGTGCTCTACGCGATGGCGGCCAACAACCGCCTGCCCGACTACATCGGCGACCTACGCGCCCAGATCGGCGCGGCGCAGCTGGCCGCCGACCGCCTCGGCGACATCATCGGCCGGGCGGGCGTCGACACCGTCGAGCAGTCGGTCGACTTCATGATCGACTACGCAGCGCGCCGCTTCCGCGAAGAAGTGACCGAGTGGCCCGACGGGGCCTACGAGGCAGACGCTTTCGTCGACCACGACCCGCTCGGAAACCCCGACATCAAGCTGCACGTCAAGATCACCGTCGACGGCGACGACCTGACGATCGACTACACGGGCAGCGACACGCGCCAGGAGATCCAGGCGTGGTCGACGTTCGGCAACACCCGCGGGTACACGGTCGGGCAGATCGCGTCGATGATGGACCCGGAGATCCCGAAGAACGAAGGGTTCTTCGACCAGATCAAGCTGACCGTCCCGCAGGGCTGTGTGCTGAACCCGCACCCGAGCAAGCCGGTGAGCGCGGGCACGCACCACCCGGGCGCCGACGTCGGCGAGGTCATCGCCGTCGCGATGCAACACGTGCTGCCGGACAAGGCCGTCCCCCAGACGTACAAGACCGGCATCCCGACGATCATCGTCGGCGTCGATCCGCGCACGGGTCAGTCGTTCACCGATCACTCGGCGGAGGTGTACGCGGGCTGGTGCAATGCCGGCAGGGGCATGGATGCGTGGGGCGCGCAGAACGCGTCGTTCGGCAATCTCTGGAAGGCAACGGCCGAGATCAACGAGAGCCTGTACCCACACGTCCAGTGGAGCCGCGACTACCGCACCGACTCGGGTGGGCCGGGTCAGTGGCGCGGGCTGTGCGGGAGTCACTACGAGAAGGAAGTTCTCGTCGACGCCAAGGTGTACACGTACGTCGTCGGCATGAAGTACCCGATGCCCGGCATCTGCGGCGGCGAGCCCGGCGCGCCGAACAAGATGGTGATCCGGTACGGCTCCGACGACCCGTTCGTCGTGCAGCACACCGCGGAGTGGGTGCCGATCGAGGCGTCTCAGCGCGTCATGTACGACTACGGCGGCGGGGGCGGCTGGGGTAACCCGCTCGACCGTGACCCGCAGGCCGTGCTCGACGACGTGCTCGACGAGTACGTGAGCCCCGAGGGCGCCGAACGCGACTACGGCGTCGTGCTCACCGGCTCGCTCGGGGATCTCACGCTCGCGATCGACGAGGAGGCGACGGCCGCCCTTCGCGCACAGCGTCGCGGCTGACATGGGCTACCGGGTGGGCGTGGACGTCGGAGGGACGTTCACCGACCTCATCTGCGTCACGGCCGACGGCGACGTCGTGCTCGACAAGACGCCGACGACGCCCGACGACCAGTCGGTCGGCGTCATGAGCGGCCTCCAACAGCTCGCCGACCGATTCGACCGCCAGCTCTCCGAGCTGTGCGCCGAGATCGACATCCTCGTCCACGGCACGACCACCGCCGACAACACGATGATCGAGATGAACGGCGCGCCGACCGGCCTGCTCGTGACCGAGGGGCATCGCGACGAGATCGAGATGCGCCGCGTCCACAAGGAGCAGATCTGGGACCCGACGTACCCGGCCCCGGCGCCCATCGCGCGCCGGCGGGCGCGCATCCCCGTCTCCGAGCGAATGAACTTCCGCGGCGAGGTGCTCACGCCGCTCGACGAGGACGCCGTCCGCCGCGGCGTGCGGCGTCTGAAGCAACTCGGCGTGCAATCGGTGGCGGTGATGTTCCTGTTCAGCTTCGTGAACCCGGAGCACGAGCGGCGCGCCGCCGAGATCATCCGGGAGGAGTTTCCCGACGTCGACCACGTGTCGCTCTCACACGAGGTGATGGCGCGCGGGCCGGAGTTCGAGCGGGTGTCCACGACGCTCGTGAACGCCTACGTGGCGCCAAAGATCGCCGCGTACGTCGGCCGGTTGCAGGAGAAGCTGCGAACCGCCGGCTACGGCGGGCCGCTGCTCATCATGCAGTCGACCGGCGGGGTGATGCCGCCCGACTACGTCGCCCGCCGGGCGGTGTCGGTGCTCGCGTCCGGCCCCACCGGAGGTGTGATGGGCGCGGCGCTGGCAGCGGGCAAGGCCGGCGTCGAGGACTTCATCGCCGTCGACATGGGTGGCACCAGCTTCGACGTGTGCCTCGTGCGCGACGGGCAGCCCGAGATCAAGACCGACTGGAACTGGCGCTACCGGTACTACATCGGCTTGCCCATGGTCGACGTGCAGAGCGTGGGCGCGGGCGGCGGGTCGATCGCCCGTGTGCGCCAGGGCGCGCTGCTCGTCGGTCCCGAGAGCGCCGGCGCCGCGCCCGGACCGGTCTGCTACGGACGCGGCGGCACCCAGCCCACGGTCACCGACGCCGACGCCGTGCTCGGGTACCTCCCCCTCGACGGGTTCGCCGGCGGCCGCATGACACTCGACCTCGACGGCGCACGCGACGCCATCCAACGCGACGTCGCCGAGCCACTCGGACTCGACGTCGTCGAGGCGGCGTGGGGCATCGAGCGCATCGTGAACGCCAACATGGCGAACGCGACCCGCCGGGTGCTCGCTGTCACACGGCGCCGACGCCCGGGAGCTGGCACTGATCGCGTACGGCGGCAACGGCGCCGTGCACGCATGGGCGATCGCCACCGAGCTCGGCATCGACCGCATCCTCGTCCCGAAGGCGGCACCCGCCTTCTCCGCCCTGGGCGTCCTCGTCGCCGACTACGTCGTCGATCTCGTACGCGCCTACGTCGTCCCGCTGTCGCAGGTCGACCTCGCGCGCGTGCACACGCTGATGTCGGAGCTGCAGGACGAAGCCCGCAAGGAGCTCGACCCGACCGGTCTCGGCGACACGCAGGTCGACGTCGGCCTGTTCGCGCAGATGTGCTACCCGGGTCAGAACTTCGACATGAGCGTGCCGGTCCCCGAAGCCGACGCGCTCGACGAGCCCGGGCTCCTCGACCTCACCGAGCGGTTCCACGACCAGCACGAGGCCGACCGCGGCTTCTGTTTCCGCAACCAGCAGCCGTTGCTACGCGGCGTACGGCTCGTCGCCCGCGGCTACACACCCAAGCCCGAGCGCCTGGCCCCCCTCGGCGCGGTTCGCGAGGCGAAGGCGGCGCGGCGAGGCGCGCGGCGCGTCTACTTCGGGCCCGAGTTCATGGGGTCGGGTTTCGTGGACGCGCCCGTCTACGACGGCTCCGTGCTCGGCCCCGGCGTCGAAGTGCACGGGCCCGCGCTCGTCGAGGAGCCCTTCACGGTGGTGGTGCTTCCACCGGGGGCGACGGCTCGCCTCGACGAGCTCGGCAACTACGCGCTCACGGTCTCGTAGCCTCCGCGTGCGTGTCGAACTTCTTCGATCCTGAGTCGTACGCGATCGTCGAGGCGGCGTGCGAGCGGCTCATTCCGGCGGCCGAAGGACATCCCGGCGCCACTGGGCTCGGCGTTGCCGATTACATCGACGGGCTGCTCGGCGCCTTCGCCGTCGACCCGCCCCGGATTTGGGCGGGCGGGCCGTTCTCGGGCCGGCACGGCGGCGGGGCCTCCTTCGGCACGTTCCTGCGACTCTCGCGACTCGAGGAGCTCGCCTGGCGCACGCGGATCGAGGGCTCGCAGGGCATCGCCGAGCGCGAGCTGAACGGTCCGGTGACGGGCTGGCAGCAGGAGTACCGCGACGGGATCGCCGCGCTGGGCCACGACTTCGCCACGCTCGCCGCCGACGATCAGGACGCGCGCCTCGACGCCGCGCCGGAGTTCAAGCAGCTGCTGTACGGACACGCATGCGAGGGCGCGTACGGAGCGCCCGAGTACGGCGGCAACCGCGACCTCGCGGGCTGGGAGGCGATCGGGTTCCCGGGCGATGTGCAACCCCGCGGCTACACGGACGAAGAAGTGACAGGCCGTGACTGATCGTGATTGCGATGCGGTAATCGTCGGCAGCGGCCCGGGGGGTGCGACCGCGGCCGACGTGCTCACGGCGGCGGGCTGGTCGGTGATCATGCTCGAGAAGGGCGCCAACCATCTGCTCCGGCTCGAGCCGCCATTCCCGCCGACGGGCGAGATCAGCAGTGACGAGATCAAGTTCACGCAGCGGCATTTCCTCGGACCCGACCCGCTGCTCGAGCCGCGCACGTTCCGCCGCTCGGTCGAGGAAGGCGATCGAGGCTTCACCGGCGCCGTGAACAACCTTCCCTCGACGGTAGGTGGGGGCGGCTTTCACGCCGACGGGAAGCTGCCGCGCTTTCGGGAAGTCGACTTCCGCGCCCGCACCGAGCTCGGCCCGATCGACGGCGCCGACGTCGTCGACTGGCCGCTCGACTACGCCGAGCTCGAGCCGTACTACGCCGAGGCCGAGCGCGTCGTCGGCGTGGCGGGCGATCACACCGCCAACCCGTTCGCGGCCTGGCGCTCCGGTCCCTATCCGATGCCGCCGGGGCCTGACATGTTCTGCGCCGTGCTCACGAGCGAGGCCGCCACGCGTCTCGGCTACCACCCGTACCGCGCGCCAACCGGCGTGAACAGCGTGGAGTACGACGGCCGGCCAGCCTGCAACAACTGCGGCTTCTGCGGCTTCTTCGGGTGCCCGATCGACGCCAAGGGTGATCCGGTGGCGTCACTCCGGCGCGCTCTCCGCACCGGTCGGTGCGAGATCCGCCCCGAGTCCTACGTGCGCGACGTCGTGCTCGACCGCACCGGGCGCCGGGCCCGCGGCGTCCGGTACCTCGATAGCGCGCAGCACGAGCACGAGGTGAGCGCCGGCCATGTGGTGCTCGCGGGTGGCGCGTTCGAAACCCCACGCCTGCTGCTGCGCAGCGGCATCGGCAATCCCGACGTCGTCGGCCGCTTCCTCATGTTCCACTTCCAGACGCTCGTTCTCGGCATCTTCCCGTTCCGGCTGCACGCGCACCGCGGACGGGCGGTGACGCATCTGATGGACGATCCGATGATCCCGGACGCGGCGGCGTCCCGCGCCGCCCAGGGAGCCGGCCTCCCCTATTTCCGCGGTGGGATCGTCGAGCACGGGGGAGCCGGTCAGCCGATCATCGAGGCGATCCACCTTCCGCCCGGTGAGCTCCATACGCAGTTGATGGTCGAGTCGACGCTGCGTGACCGCATGGCGGTGTTCACGATGCAGGGCGAGGATCTCCCCCAGACCACCAACCGCGTCGACCTCGACCCGCACGTACGCGACGTGTGGGGATCACCGGCGGGACGGGTGACGTACACGCCCCACCGCCATGAAGTCGCGTGCGCCGAGCACTGGGCGCCTCGCTTCGAAGCCGTCATGCTCGACGCCGGCGCCGATACCGCGTTCTGGGTGACGTCGCCGCCCCGACCCGGAACCGAGTTCGAGGCGATGGATCCCACGCCCATCTCGCGCCACGTCATGGGGACGGCGCGGATGGGCGACGACCCACGCGCGACCGTCTTCGACCGGTGGCAGCGCCTTCACGACGTCGAGAACGTGCTGTGCACCGACTCGTCGGTGTTCCCGACGTCGACGGGCTACGGACCGACGCTGACGCTCGTGGCCCTGGCGATGCGGGCGTGTGGCGCCCTCGCTGGTGTCGAACCGACGCGGTCGCCCTAGACCGCGGCGACGGCGGCTTTGCCGACCGGCGCCGCAGGAGCCGGAGCCTGCGACGGCGACCAGCTAGACACCGACCGGTTCGTGCGCCTCGTCGTCGTCGCGAACTGGGACCGGCGCGAGCTGCGGCTTCCGCACACGCGGGGGCGGTTGGCGAAGGTCGCGGGCAATACCGACGAACTGCAGCACCTTGAGCATGTAATAGACGACGTCGATCTCCCACCAGAAGAACCCCTGCCGCGCCGACGACTGGTAGTGATGGTGGTTGTTGTGCCAACCCTCGCCCCCCGTCAGCAGGGCGACGAACAGCGAGTTCCTGCTCGTGTCGGGCGTGTCGTACCGGCGCCGGCCGAACACGTGCGCCAGCGAGTTCACCGTGAAGGTGGCATGCCACAGCAGCACGTTCGAAAGGAAGAAACCGATGATCAGGCCGCTCCATCCGCCGATCAGGAAGCACGTGAAGCCGAGGGTCCACATCGGGATCCAGTCGTGCTTGTCCAGGAACCGCAGCTCGGGGTAGCGCGGCGAAATCCTTGATCGCGTCCGTGTCGGTCGCCGAGTACTTGTCGCACAGGATCCATCCGACGTGGCTCCACCAGAAGCCCTTCCGGGGCGAGTGGAGATCGCGCTCGGTGTCGGCGAACTGGTGATGACGCCGGTGGTGGCCCGCCCACCAGAGCACGCCCTTCTGGCACGCCGTCCCGCCGCCGAAGGCCATCACGAACTGCGCGACCCGCCCGAGCTTGTAGCTGCGGTGTGCGAAGTAGCGGTGGTACCCGGCGGTGATGAAGAACATCCGGCCGACGAACGTGACGGCCAGCAGGACGAGGGCGGTGGTCGTCACGCCGGTGACGAAGGCGAGCAGCGGGAGAAGCTGCAGCAGGAAGAAGGGGATCGACGAGCGGACGTTCACCCGCTCGCTCGAGTCTCGGGCGAGGGTGTGTTCCATGGAACCTCCCGCCGACTCTCCTTGCGGGAGCAGCGCTCTGAGGTGGGCCCGCTGCTGGACCTACCTACTAGTAGGTAGACCCTACCCGCCGAGCCTGCTCGAGGAGCATCACCCGGCGGCGGAAGCGATCCCCTGCCAGGCTGGGCCCGACCGGCGTTCGCAGCGTGGAGGCGGCACATGGGCGCGTACGAGCACGAGGGACTTCGAGTCGACGTCGACCAGCGGGTCGCCTTCGTGACCCTGGACCATCCGCCCGTCAACCTGTTCGACGCCGTGCTCATCGGCTCCCTCGGGGAGCTCGCCGGCGAGCTGGCCGACGACGGCGACGTGGGCGCCGTCGTCGTCCGGAGCGCCGACCCCGAGTTCTTCATCGCGCACGCCGACCTCGGGCTCATCCAGGCGCTCCCACGCGACCGGTCCGATCGGCCCGAGCAGCTCGAGTTCATCCACGTGTTCATGGAACGGTGGCGGACGCTCCCGCAGGTCACGATCGCGCAGCTCGAAGGGCGCGCCCGTGGTGGGGGAAGCGAGTTCGCGCTCTCGCTCGATCTCCGGTTCGGGGCAGTCGGGCGGGCGATCCTCGGTCAGCCCGAGGTCGCCGTCGGCATCCTCCCCGGCGGGAGCGGCACCCAGCGGCTCCCCCGCCTCATGGGCAGGAGCCGGGCGCTCGAGGTCGTGCTCGGGTGCGAAGACTTCGACGCCGACCTCGCCGAGCGGTACGGCTGGATCAACCGTGCGGTCCCGGCCGCCGAGATCGGCCCGTTCGTCGAACGACTCGCGCGGCGGATCGCGGCGTTCCCACCGCAAGCCGTGCGGCTGGCGAAGCGCGCCGTCGACGCCGCCGGCGGCCCGCTCGAGGACGGCCTCCTCGAGGAGGCGCACTGCTTCAATCTCACGCTCGCCGATCCGCAGCTCGACGCCCGCATGGAAGGGGCGCTGGCGGCCGGGGCGCAGACGCGTGAGGGGGAACTGGACCTCCCGGGCCTGATCGAGGCCTCGTTACGCCCCGGTTCAGCACGGTGACACGCCCCGTTCACGATCGGCGTCGGGGGCGACGCAACTCCCAGCGCACTTTCAGCTAGAACCCAGAGAGGTCCAAGGCGGCTGTGCTCGCGTCACATGCCGCGCACGCGATCCGGGGGGTCGAGATGGCCGACGAGACGACGCCCGGCACCGAGCACTCCGCGTCCGAAGAGCTCGAGCGTGCGCTCTTCGAGGTGAAGCGGGTGATCGTCGGGCAGGACCGCATGGTCGAGCGCATCCTCGTGTGCCTGCTCGCCGAAGGGCATTGCCTCGTCGAGGGCGTTCCCGGCCTCGCCAAGACGCTCACGGTCGAGACCTTCGCCAACACCATCGGCGGAACTTTCGTCCGCTTGCAGTTCACCCCCGACCTGGTTCCTTCGGATCTCGTGGGCACGCGCATCTACCGCCCGTCGCGTGAGTCCTTCGACGTCGAGCTGGGACCGGTGTTCGCGAACTTCGTCCTCGCCGACGAGATCAACCGGGCGCCGGCGAAGGTGCAGTCGGCGTTGCTCGAGGTGATGGCCGAACGCCACGTGTCGATCGGCGGGACCACCTACTCGGTCCCGCGTCCGTTCCTCGTGCTCGCGACGCAGAACCCGATCGAATCAGAAGGCGTGTACCCACTCCCCGAGGCGCAGCGAGACCGGTTCCTCATGAAGATCGTCGTCGACTACCCGACCCCACTGGAGGAGCGCGAGATCGTCCGGCGCATGGGCGCGAGCCCGCCACGCGCCGAGCAGGTGATCCCGGCCGACTCCTTGCTCGCGGTGCAACGACTCGTCGAGCAGGTCTTCGTGCACAACGCCGTGCTCGACTACGCGGTGCAGCTCGTGCACGCGACCCGCGTGCCGGGCGAGTACGGGCTCCCGCACGTCGCCGCCCGGGTGGCGTACGGGGCGAGCCCGCGGGCCAGCCTCGGGCTGGTCGCCGCCGGCCGCGCTCTCGCCTTGCTCCGGGGCCGCGACTACGTGCTGCCCCAGGACGTGGTCGCGATCGCGCCCGAGGTACTGCGCCATCGTGTCGTCCTGTCGTACGAGGCGCTGGCCGAAGGGATCGACGCGGACCGGGTGGTCGAGGAGGTGTTGCGCACGATCCCGGTCCCGCAGATCGCGCCGAGCCAGGACCGGGTCACGCAACTCCCCGCCGAGGACACCGCGTGACCCCGGGCGCGTCGCCCCTCGCCGCGACCACACGCGCCGACGCGGTGCTGCGCCAGCTCGAGCTGCTCGTGAGCCGGCGGCTGGACGGGCTCCTCCAGGGCGACTTCCAAGGCCTCGTACCCGGAGCTGGGAGCGAGGCGGGCGACGGGCGCGTCTACCGACCCGGTGACGACGTGCGGCGCATGGACTGGAACCTGACCGCACGCACCACCGTGCCCCACGTGCGACAGACCATCGTCGACCGCGAGCTCGAGACGTGGCTGCTCGTCGACGGCTCGGCGAGTCTCGACTTCGGCACCGCCGATTGCGAGAAGCGCGACCTCGCGCTGTTCGCGGCCGCCGCCGTGGGATTTCTGACCGCACGGCAAGGGAACCGCCTCGGGACGATGCTCGCCACGCCCACCGGCACGGTCACCCGCCCGCCCCGGTCGGGCCGGGCACCGCTGCTCGCGCGACTCCACGAGCTGGCGGCGTACCGGGCGCCGGACGCGCCCGAAGCAGGTTCGCCGCCCGCCGACCTCGCCGCCGCGATGGACGCCCTCCGCCGAGTGGCACGCCGCCGCGGCCTCGTCGTCGTGGTGTCCGACTTCCTCGAACCGCGCGACTGGGAGCGTCCCTTCCGCGGCCTCGCCTCCCTCCACGACGTCCTCGCCGTCGAGGTGGTCGACCCACGGGAGCTGGAGCTCCCCCCGGTGGGCCTGCTCATGCTGGTCGATCCCGAGACGGGCCGCCGCGTCGAGGTCCAGACGAGGAGCGCGAAGCTCCGCGCCCGGTTCGCGGCCGCAGCGGCGAACCAACGCAGCGCGATCGCGCGGGGCGATCCGGCGCGCCGGCGTCGACCACGTCCAACTGCGCACCGACCGTGACTGGCTGCAGGACATCGTCCGCTTCGTGGTGGCCCGCCGGCGGCGGCGAGCCGGCCGGCCCCCGCCGCGGCGATGAACTTCCTCGCTCCCGGCCGGCTCTGGCTCCTCGTCGTCGTCGCCGCGCTCGCCGGCGTGTACGTCGTCGTGCAGCGCCGGCGCCGCCACTACGCGGCTCGGTTCACGAACCTCGACCTCCTGGCATCGGTCGCGCCGAAACGACCGGGATGGCGGCGACACGTCGCCGCCGCCGCCATGCTTGCGGCGCTCGTCGTGCTCGTCGCGGCGTGGGCGCGCCCGACGCGCCCCGAGCGTGTCCCCCGGGAAAGGGCGACGGTGATGCTGGCGGTCGACACCTCGGTCTCGATGCGGGCCACGGACGTCGAGCCGTCCCGCCTGGAATCCGCCAAGGAGGCCGGATCGGCGTTCGTCGACAACCTCCCGAGCCGGTTCCGGCTCGGACTCGTCGCGTTCGACGGCGACGCCCGCCAGGTGGTCGCGCCCACGCAGGACCACGGGAGCGTCCGGGACTCGCTCGAACGGCTCCGTCTGAACGAGCGCACCGCGATCGGTGAGGCGATCTACAGCTCGCTCGACTCCCTCCGGGATGTCCCGTCACGGTCGTCGCGTCGCCCCCTCGCCCACATCGTCCTGATGTCGGACGGCTCCACGAACACCGGACGGAGCAACGAGTCCGCGGCCCGGGCGGCGCTGCGGGCACGCGTCCCGGTGACGACGATCGCGTTCGGGACCGACGACGGCACGATCACGACGGGCGGCGAGGAGTATCCGGTGCCGGTCGATCGGGAGGCATTGCGCGAGATCGCCGACACGACGCGCGGCCGCTTCTACGAGGCCCAGAGCGCCGAGCAGCTCCGCAGCGTCTACGGCGACATCGGCTCATCGGTCGGCTTCCGCACCGAACAGCGCGAGGCCACCGCATGGTTCGTGGGAATCGCGCTGGCGTTCGCGTTCGCCTGCGCCGGCGCGTCACTCCTCTGGACGTCGAGGCTGCCCTGAAAGAGCAGCCTTATTCGCCGCCGACTCCGCGCTGGTACGTCCCGGTGAGCGTGCCCTGGGCGAGCACGTTCCCTTTGATCGCGGCGCGAAGCTCGTCGGCGGACGCGCCCGGAGGAAGCGTGAGCTGCTTCGCGAGTGCGTAGACGGTGAAGATGTAGTGGTGCGGCTGGGAGGCGGCCGGCGGGCACGGGCCTGCGTAGGCGTCGTTCCCGAACGTGTTCTTGCCCTGGACGACTCCCGCGGGGAGGGTCTCCTCCGGCAATCCCGCCTTCGGCAGATGCCACGCCACCCAGTGCACGAAAGTGCCGCTCGGCGCATCGGGATCCGTCATGATCAGAGCGACGTCCTTGGTCGCCTTCGGGATCTTCGCGAACTTCAGCGGCGGCGACGCATTCGGCCCGTCGCAGGTGAAGCCGCTCGGGATCGCCTTGTTGTCGCCGAACGCGGCGCTCGTCACCGTGATCTTCTTGACCTTCGCCTTCTCGAGTGGCGAGGCCGGGAACGCAGGTCCTGCCAGCGCACCGACGGCCAGAGCCGGGATCGCGACGAGCAGGAACGCCGGTCGAATCCGCATGAGCTCGACGCTACTGCTTTGGCACAATCGTGGGGATGCCCGATGATGCACCGGCCGCGGTCCTGCTCGACTACTACGGCACGCTGGCGCACGCCACGCACTGGATCTCCGCCGACGACGTGCTGGCCGAGCACGGCTACGAGCTTCCCCTCGAGACCCGCGATCGCTGGTTCAACGACGGCATCGACGGGATCGAGCACCACGAGCACTCGCGTAGTCGCGACCATTACACGGCGTGGCAGCGCGAGCGTCTGCTCGGCATGCTCGCGGAGACCGACGTGCATCCGGGCGAGCACGAGATGATTCTCGAGAAGCTGCGCGAAGGTGCCGCGTCGCGCGTGCTCGAGGCGTACCCCGAGGCGCCAGGTGTGCTCGCCGAGCTCCGCGCGCGAGGACTCCGGCTTGCGATCTGCTCGAACTGGGACTGGGACCTCAACCAAGCCGTCGACGAAGTCGGGCTCGCCGACCTCCTCGACGTCCAGGTGTCGTCGGCGTGGGCCGGCGCCCGCAAGCCACACCCGCGGATCTTCGAGGACACGCTGACGAAGCTCGGCGTCGAGGCAGCCGAATGCGTGTTCGTGGGTGACACGTGGGGTCCGGACGTCGCCGGACCCCGCGTGATGGGGATGACGCCGCTGTACCTGTCGCGCGACGGCCACTGGCCCGATCCGACCGCGCCCGTGGACCTCGACCCGGAAGATGTCGTCGTGATCCCCGACCTGCGCGGTGTGCTCGACCAAATCTGACCGAAGCCGAAGGGGATCGATGCCGATGCAGATCGAGACGCTCACGCCGGCGACCGATGCGTCGGAGATCCCGAAGCTGGTCACGAGGCTGCGGGAGGCGTTCGGGTCCGGGCGCACACGGCCCATCGAGTGGCGCCGCCGGCAGCTCCAGCGCATGAAGGCGATGCTCGAAGAGCGCGAATCCGACCTTCTCGACGCGCTCGCCGCCGATCTCGGCAAGCCGCGCCTCGAGGGCTGGGCCACCGATGTCGGCGTCGTGATCAACGAGATCGAGCACGCGCTGCGCCACCTCGCGAGCTGGATGAAGCCCGAACGGGTCCGGACACCCCTGGCGCAGCGCCCGGGTCGCGCCACCGTCCGCCCGGAGCCCTTCGGCGTGGCGTTGGTCATCGCGCCGTGGAACTACCCGGTGCACCTGCTCCTCCTGCCGATGGTGGGCGCGCTCGCGGCCGGCAACGCCGTGGTCGGGAAGCCGTCCGAAGTGTCGGCGCACACCTCGGCGGCGCTGGCGCGCCTCGTACCCCAGTACCTCGACCCCGACGCGGTAGCAATCGTCGAGGGTGGCGTGACCGAGACGCACGCGCTTCTCGCCGAACGGTTCGACTACGTCTTCTACACCGGCAACGGTCGCGTCGGTCGGGTCGTCATGGAGGCGGCCGCCGAGCATCTGACCCCGGTGACGCTCGAGCTCGGCGGCAAGTCCCCTGTGATCGTCGACGCCGCCGCGAACGTCGAGGTTGCGGCGCGGCGCATCGCCTTCGGCAAGTTCCTGAACGCGGGTCAGACATGCATCGCGCCCGACTATGTGCTTGCCGCACGCGCCCGACACGAGGAGCTCGTGGAGCAGATCGGCCGCGCGATCCGCGACTTCTACGGCCCCGATCCCGCCGCCAGCCCCGACTACGCCCGCATCGTCAACGACGCCCACTTCCGACGCCTCGAGCAACTGCTCACCGGCGGCACGCCGGCCGTCGGCGGCGAGACGCGCGCCGACGAGCGCTACGTCGCCCCCACCGTCCTGCGCGACGTCGCACCCGACTCCCCCGTCATGACCGAGGAGATCTTCGGTCCGATCCTCCCCGTCGTGCCCGTCGCTGACGTCGACGAGGCCATCCGGTTCGTGAACGAGCGGGATCGGCCGCTCGCGCTGTACGTCTTCTCCGAATCCGACGCCGTGCAGGAGCGCGTCCTCGAGCAGACGAGCTCGGGAGGCGCGTGCGTGAACGCGACGGTGATGCATGTCGCCGTCCCCGACCTGCCGTTCGGCGGCGTCGGCGCCAGTGGCATGGGCAGCTATCACGGCAAGGCGGGGTTCGACGTCTTCAGTCACCGCAAGAGCGTGCTCGTGAAGCCGACACGTCTCGATCCGAAGCTCGCGTACCCGCCCTACACGAAGCTCAAGGAGCGGATCATCCGGCGGTTCCTCTAGAGTCACGTCCAGTTCGGCACGAACCCGGGGGGTTTCGATGACCACGACCGCGCCGCTGGATTTCGTCGACTCGGACGGGCACGTGCTCGAACACCCGGACGGGATGCTCGAGTACGCGCCGAGGGACCTCGCCGATCGCATCTGGCATATCGAGACCGACGCCGACGGCACGGAGTGGTGCATCTACGACCGTCAGCGGCTGCCGGCCAACGGGCTCGCGCTGGCGGGGACGGCGGGCATGACGCTCGAGGAGCGCGAGCGGGCGCAGCGGGGCGAGCTCCGCTACACGGAGGTCCGGCCGGCGGCGTACAACGCTCAGGCTCGCCTCACCGACATGGACACCGACGGCATCGGACGAGCCATCGTGTACCCGACGATGCTGCTCGGGATCGGGGGGCTACGCGACGCCGAGTTCGCGGACGCCCAGTGTCGGGCGTACAACGACTGGCTCTCCGATCACGTCCAGGACGGCGCCGGTCGCTTGTACGGCGTGGCGATCGTCCCCCAGCAGGACATCGAGCGCGCCGCGGCCGAGATCCGCCGCCTCGGGGAGAAGCCGGGCATCGTCGGCGTGATGCTGCGCCCGAACCCGAGCGAAGACTGGAAGCCCATGAACAACGAGGTGTACGACCCGCTCTGGCAGGCGGCGTCGGACGCCGGCCTCGCTGTCGGGTTCCATCCCTTCCTGACGGCCGATCTCCCGGGCGCGTGCCTCGGCCTCCGGATCAACCGGCTCGGGAACGCCACCCTCCCGGCCAGCGACGACACCATCAACATCGACAACGTGTACTTCACGCAGGCGATCTCGAATCCGTTCGACATGATGAACACGGCTGCGTTCCTCCTGGCCGGTGGCGTATGCGAGCGCTTCCCCGACCTCCGCATCGTGTTCCTCGAGGCGAACGGCGGATGGATCGTGCCCTGGCTCGAGCGACTCGATCATCATCGTGAGATCTTCACGTGGGACGTGCCATGGCTGCGCCACGACCCGTCGGAGTACTTCCGGCGCCAGTGTTGGATCAGCTTCGACCCCGACGAGTCCGCGCTCGGGTTCAGCGCGAATTCGCCTCTCGTCGGCGCCGACCGCATCGTGTGGGCGAGCGACTACCCGCATCCCGACGCGAAGTTCCCCGGTGTGACCGAGGAGCTGCGCGAGGCGATGACCGGGCTCACAGCCGAGCAGCAGGCCACCATCGCGGGCGAGAGCTGCCGGGCGCTGTACACGATCTAGCCGTGGCGTCCGACTGGGTCGCCGACCCGGGCGAGCACCTTGCCAACGGCTGGGAGCGTGATCTCCCGAGCGCGGACACGCTGCTCCGGGCGTACACCGACGCGTTCGCGGAGATGGTGGTCGACATGGCGCGTGCCGCCGGCGGGCGCACGCTGGACGAAGACGACTTCGTCGTGGCGGACAGCGGCACGCCGAGCGCGTACACGAACGCCGCCGTGCTGCTCGCTCCCATCGGCGAGAGTGACGCGTCAGCGGTCGTCTCCCGGATCGCGTCGTTCTTCGACCAGGCGCCCGGAGGCTCCTGGCTGTTGTTCAGCCCCCTGCCGACTCCTGACCTGCGTCCGCACGGCTTGGGACCGGTCGGGCACCCACCGCTCATGTTGCGACCCCGAAGCGGCAGCCGACGACCTCCGCCGCCGGAGTTGGAGATCGTGCGGGTCGCCGACGCCGGCACGCTGCGGACGTTCGAGCGCACCGTGATCGAGGCCTATCCGATACCCGAGCTCGCCGGCCTGGACGCTGGCGGGTTCACATCTCCGTCACTGCTCGACGACGACCGCTTTCAATTCTTCCTCGGTCTGGTGGACGGCGAGCCGATCGGCACGTCGATGGCGCACATCGGCCACTCGATGTCGCACGTCGAGTACGTGAGCGCGCACAAGGCCGCACGCGGTCGCGGGTACGGCGAGGCGATGACGTGGCCGGCGACGCTCGCCGAAGCGGACGCGCCCTCGATGCTGATTGCGAGCGACCTCGGTCGCCCGACGTACGAGCGGATGGGCTACCTGCCGATGGCGCGTTTCACCGTGTGGGCTGGGAGCCGTGCCAACGGTTGAGCGTTTGGGTCAGCTGATCCGGACGTTCTGGGCTTCCTCGCCCTTCTTGCCCGGACCGACGTCGAACTCCACGCGCTGTCCCTCTTCGAGGGTGCGGTAGCCGTTCATCTGGATCGCGGAGTAGTGGACGAACACATCGGGGCCCTCTTCACGCGAGATGAAGCCGTAGCCCTTCTCCGAGTTGAACCACTTCACGGTGCCTGTCGCCACGAGAGCAACTCCTCACTGAATAACCTCTATCTCGTGCCCGACTGCTTGAGCACATGATTACCCGCTTCTTGAGTACCTGCCTCTCGTGCCCATGTCTTGAGCAGTGCGGTTGAGTCGACTCGACGAGCGACCACCGCACGAACGACGGTACCAGTCGCTTCGGACGACTTCGACTCCCTGTGAGAAGTGTTCACGCGTAGTGGCGGAGCTCCACCACGTTGCCGTCCGGGTCGAGCACGTACAGGCTGGTCCCGTCGCCGCGTGCTCCCCAGCGCCGATCGGGCCCGCTGACGACGTCGAAGCGACCCGAGGCGGCGATTGCGTCGAGATCCGTCGGTTCGATGACGAGACAGACGTGATCGACGTTTTGTCCGGTTCGGTCGGTCTGGAGGAGGTCGATGATCGTCGTCTCGTCGAGCCGCAAGGAAGGGAAGAAGACCTCACCGCGTCGCCACTCCTCGACGCGCAGGCCTTCGAGCCCGAGCTCGCCGCAGTACCACGCCAGGCTCCGCTCGACGTCGGCGACGTTGAGAACGACGTGATCGAGCGCGACCGCCTTCACCATCAGTCTCGAACCCCCTCGCGCGGCAGACCGAGCAGCCGCTCGCCGATGATCGTGCGCTGGACCTCCGAGGTGCCACCGGCAATAGAGGCCGCCTTGCTCCAGAGCCACTGCCGCTGCCACGCGCCCGACCCGGGGTTGTCGGCGGCGCCGAACCACAGCGGCCCCGCCTCGCCCACCACGCCGAGCGCCCCGTCCGAGAGATGCTGCGTCATGTCGGTCCACGCGAGCTTCACCCAGCTGGACTCCGGGCCCGGCTCGACACCTCTCCCCAACCGCGAGAGCGTTCGCCAGTTGTGCAACCGGAGGACGCGCAGTTCGACGAACGCCTGCGCGAGCACGTCGGCAGTCTCGGGTTCGTCGAGCTCCCGTCGCTCCGCCGCGAGCGCGTACAAATCGTCGAGGAACACCTCGTGCACGACCTGTTCCTTGAACGGGAATGACGTGCCACGTTCGTGCGCGAGCGTCGTGTTCGCGACCGTCCAGCCCCGGTCGAGCTCGCCCACCAGGTGGTCGCGCGGCACGAAGACCTCGTCGAGGAACACCTCGTTGAACTCCGCCTCTCCGGTGATCTGGACCAACGGGCGCACGTCGATCCCCTGCGCCTCCATGTCGACGATGAGGTACGAGATGCCCCGATGCCGCGGCGCGTCCGGATTCGTGCGCGCGAGGCAGATCCCCCACCGGGCGTGTCGCGCATAGCTCGTCCACACCTTCTGGCCGCTGAGCAGCCAACCGTCGTCGACGGGCACCGCCCGCGTCCTCAGCGACGCGAGATCGCTCCCCGCGCCCGGCTCGCTGAACAGCTGGCACCAGATCTCCTCGGCGGTGAGGATCCGGGGGAGCCATCGTTCCTTCTGATCGTCGCGGCCGTGAGCGAGGAGGGTGGGACCGGCGAGGTTGATGCCGACCCGGTTGACCGGCTGCGCGGCGCGAGCGTGGGCGTACTCCATGTTGAAGATCGCGACCTGCACCGGCGAGGCGCTGCGGCCGCCGTACTCAGCCGGCCAGTGGACGCCGACCCATCGCCCGGCCGCCAGCTTCGCCTGCCACCGTCTCCCCCAGGCGACCTCGTCGTCGACGGACTGGAACGATGGCGGATGCTCGACGTTCGCGGTCAGCCACTCCCGCACCTCGGCCGCGAAGGCGCGCTCCTCGTCGGTGAAGCTGAGGTCCATCACAGATCCCAGAAGCGGTCGCGCTTGTAGCGCACGAAGGACGTGTGAAGCTCGCGTTCGTCGTCGGGGGTGAACGAACGGTATGCGGGCTCACCGCGCGCGCACGTAAACGTTGTCGCCGCCGACCTGGTCGGAGCGCCACTTCTGGTGGACGAGGCTGCGCTTGACGATCTTGTTGGTTCCCGTGGTTGGCGGATCCCGCAGGATGCGCACGTAGCGTGGACGCCACTTCGGGCCGATTCCGTCCTGGGCATCTACCCATGCCGCGAACCCGGCGGGGTCGAAGGGCGAGCCGTCACGGAGCACGACCCCGGCCATGACCTGGTCGCCCGCCTGGTCGTCGGGCACGCCGTACACGGCGGCGAGCACGACATCGGGGTGCCGGCTCAACGCCGCCTCGATGGGCGCGGCGGGGAAGTTCTCGCCGTCGACGCGCAACCAGTCGGCGTTGCGCCCCGCGAAGTACAGATATCCGTCGTCGTCCAGGTAGCCGAGGTCGCCGGTCCAGTACCAGCCGAACCGGAGTGTCCGCTCGTTCGCCTCGGTGTTGTTGTAATAGCCCTCGAAGGGGCCGGCGCCCGCCGTGTTGACGATCTCGCCGACGCACTCGTCGGCGTTGAGCAACCGGCCTTCGCCGTCGAAGCGGGCGCGCGGCAGTTCGTTGCCTTCCTCGTCGACGACCTTGACCGCGGGAACGACCTTCCCGAGTGCGCCGGCGCGCTCTTCGGCGTCGCGATCGACGGCCACGCCACCCTCGGTAGCTCCGTATGCATCGATGACGTCCACACCGAAGCGACGTGAGAACGCTTCGACGACCTCGGGCGAGCCCTCGTTGCCGAACGCGACGCGCAGTGGGTTGTCGACGTCGTCCGGCAGCTCCGGCGTTGCGAGGAGGTACGCCAGCGGCTTTCCCGTGTAGTTGAAATACGTCGAGCCGTAGCGACGGACGTCGGCCAGCCACCGCGAGGCGCTGAATCTGCGACCGAGGCCCACCGACGCGCCGTACACGATCGACGGCGCCCAGCCGACCATCAGCGCGTTCGAGTGGAAGAGCGGCATGCACACGTAGCCGACGTCGTCGGGCCCGAGGTCCATGATCATGCCCATCCGGTTGCCGGTGACCATGAATCGCCGCTGGCTGCAGATGACGGCTTTGGGCGCGGCGGATGTGCCGGACGTGAAGATGAGCCCCCACAGGGTGTCCGGGTCCGGCTCCAGCCCGGGATCCGCGGCCGTGACGCCGGCGAGGGCGTCGTCCAGCGGCTTGCCCAGGCTCGGTTCGGGGTCGTCGCGGTCCGCGAAGCGGGTGGAGACGAGCAGGTTGTCGGCTTCGGTGGGCAGGCGTCCCGCGATCGGCTCGAGCAGCGGCGCGTGGCGCGGCTCGCTCACGATCAACCCCACGTGCGTGTGCTCGATGTCGTGCAGGAGGTGGTCGTCGCGCCGGGTGTGGTTGAGGCCGACGATCGCCGCGCCCGCCAGGGCGGCGCCGCCGAGCGCGAAGAGATAGTCGGGTGTGTTGTCGAGCAGAACGCCGACGTGCAACGCCCGGCCCGCCGGCGCCCGAGCGAGGAACAGCTGTGACCAGCGCCGTGCCTCCTCGACGTACTCGCCGTGTGTCCACGCGGTCGCCGAACTTCACGGCCGGCCGGTCGCGAACGGCGGCGTCGGTCGCGTTGCGACGCAGGAGTGCGGCCGCGTTCGGCGCCGGCATCGGCGCCTGGCCCGGGGGCGGAGCCACCCGGCGCGTCACGGCCCTGGTCCCATTCCTGACATGCGAGTCACGTTAGTAGCGTGTGCGTTTCCGCCGAGTCGTTGCCGGGAGGCTGAATGCCCACTCACCCAGATCACACGTACCGCGTGACCGAAGTCGTCGGGACGTCGACCGACAGCCTCCAGCAGGCCGTCCGCAACGGGGTCTCACGCGCCGGCGAGACGCTGCGCAATCTCGACTGGTTCGAGGTGACCGAGATCCGGGGATGGATCGACAACGGGGAGGTCGGGCACTTCCAGGTCTCGATGAAGATCGGCTTCCGACTCGACGACTGACGTGGCCACGATCGACCTGACAGGCGCAGCCGACCTGCACTGCCATTTCGGGCCCGACGCGCACCACGAACGCTCCGTCGACGCGCTCGACGCGGCGCGTGACGCGGCCGGCGGCGGGTCACGCGGCGGTCGTCCTGAAGTCGCACGACTACCCCACCGCCGCGCTCGCGACCATCGTCGACCGCGTCGTGGACGGGGTGCGCGTGTTCGGCGGCATCTGCTGCGACCGCGAGGTCGGCGGCGTCAACCCGGCGGCGGTGGAGACCGCGCTCCGCGTCGGGGCCAAGATCGTCTGGCTCCCGACGCTGACCAGCCGCCAGGACCAGCTCAACGGGATCGGCGACCAGCTGGGTATCCCCGGCCCCGGCATCTCCGTCGTCGGCGACGACGGCTCGTTGACGCCCGAGACGCACGCGGTGCTCGAGCTCGTCGCATTCCACGATGCCATCCTCGCCACCGGGCACGTGACCTGGCCCGAGCACCTCGAGGTGACGAAGGAATTCGCCCGCCGGGGCAAGGTGCTCGTCACGCACGCGATGGAGGAGCTGGCGGGACCCAACCTCACGGTCGACCAGTGCACCGAACTGGCGGATCTCGGGGCAACGATCGAGCTGTGCGCGCTCACGTGTCTCGGCGCGCTCGCGACGCGAACTCCGGGCGAGATCGCACGCGCCGCGAACACGATCGGCGCCGACCGGTGCACCCTGGCCACCGATTATGGACAGAAGGCCAACGTGCGGCCTGCGGCGGGTTTTCAGGAGTTCGCCGACGCGCTGCTCGCCGACGGCCTCGACGAGCGCGCGATTCGTCGCATGGCGTGTGCCAACCCGTGTGCACTGCTCGGGCTCGAAGGGGAACCCGCCGCGTAGGATCCCCGCCGTGGAGGACCGCGCCACCCCGTACCTGTATCTCGAGATGAGCGACACGCCCGGCGACGACTACGCGGCGAGGAGAGTGGACGAGCTGCTCGCGCGCGGCGACGTCGGGCGCGCCACGTGGTGGGAGAACGTGTGCCGGGATCGCGCGGACCTTCCCGCGCAAGCTCCCCGAGTTCTCGCTGCTCGGCGTATACGAGGTCGACGACGGGTTCAGTGCCCCGACGACGCCCGAAGGCATCACCGGCCACCACTTCCGGCGCACGCCCCGCCCCGGCCAGGGATGTCTCACCGGCCGCCCGACGCTCGGCCTGATGCTCGTGCTCATCAGCCCCCGGCAGCCGGATCAGGCGCAGGCGCTCCGGGACTGGGCCGACTTCGTGCACATCCGCCACATCGCCGAAGCGGGCGTGCCCGGCTACTCGATGATCACGCCGTACGAGAACGTGACCGGGGGCGATCCCCGGTTCATGCACTTCTACGAGATGGACACCGAGGATCCCGAGCGGGCGTTCCGCACCATGACGCCGTTGGTCTCCGAGCGAATCGGCGCAGCCCGGAACGAAGGCGTGGGACGCGTGGGCGAACACGCCCGAGCTCCGGATCATGTACGTGAACACGTTCCGGCGCCTCGGCGAACGGTCGGCGTGACCGAACCAGCCGACTTCTTCTCGGTCGTCCGAACGCAACGAGCGCACCGCGCGTTCAGCGCGGAGGCGGTTCCCGACGAGCTCGTCGAACGGGTGCTCGAGGCCGCGCACGTACGCGCCCAGCGCCGAGAACACCCAGCCCTGGGTGTTCATCGTCGTGCGCGACTCGACGGCGCGTGACCGGATCGGCGAGCTGAACCGCCAAGCGTGGGAAGGCGGCGGGCGCGAGTTCTCACGGCCGCGCTTGAGCCCGGAGATGTTCGCGAAGGTCGAAGCGGGCGCGACGGGCGGGATCGCCAATGCGCCCGTCCTCGTCGTGGTCTGCGCCGACACGTCTCATTGCGTCGAGGCCGTCCTCGAGTCGTCGGTGTGGCCGGCCGTGCAGAACCTGCTGCTCGCGGCGCACGCGCTCGGGCTCGGCTCCGCGCTGACCACGATCACGACCGTCTTCGGCGACGAGCTGCGATCGCTCTTGGCGCTCCCCGACCACGTGCGACCGCTCGGGGTCGTCCCGCTCGGCTGGCCGGCCAAGCAGCTCGGCCCGCCGCGCCGGGCCCCCGTCGGCGAGAAGACGTTCCGGGAGCGCTACGGAACGCGCTGGTCCTAGGTCTCGGGTCGCACTTGCTGGCGCAAGCGCTCCACCCAACCATCGTCTCGATCCGGGGCCGGGGGAACCCCGGCCCCTGCCGGAGGTGCCATTTTCATGGGCACTAGTACCCCTCGTCGGCGTCGACGACGTGGAGCACCTGCTCGCCGGCGGCGTAGCGGCGGAGGTTGTCGACGAAGATCTCGAGCGTGCGGTCCATGCCGGCGGGTGACGCCCACGACACGTGCGCGCTGAGCCGCACCTTGGGGTGCGAGTAGAGCCAGTGGCCTTCCGGCAACGGTTCGGGGTCGACCGTGTCGAGCGTGGCCATCGCGACGCGCCCGTCGTCGAGGGCGACCCGGAGCGCATCCTGGTCGACGAGCGCGCCCCGGGCGATGTTGACGAGATGCACGCCCGGCTTGACCAGCGCGAGGGTCTCCGCGTTGATCAGGTGGCGCGTGCGGGGCGTTGCCGGCGCCGCGAGCACGAGATGGTCCGCCTCGGGCAGGAGCTCGTCGAGCGAGCCGACCACCTCGACACCCTCGAGCGGGCTCGGCTCGGGGCGACGGCGCAGCGCCCGTACCTTCATGCCGAACGGGAGCGCCCGCTCGGCGATCGCGACGCCGATGCCGCCCAGTCCGACCAGCCCGAGCGTGCGGGTGTTCAACCACCCGAGCGGCGCGAAGTTCCAGTGCTCCGGCGGCTCGTCGATCCACGTCTCGGGCAGATGCTTCTCGAAGGCGAGCATCGCGGCGAGCACGAACTCGGCGATCGGGATCGCCGACGCGCCGCGTGCGTTCGTCACCGTCCGTCCGTCGAACAGCTCGGCCGGGAAGCTGTCGATACCGGTGCCGGCGAGGTGCACCCACCCGACACGCTGCGGCGTACTCGAGGGTGTGGGGCCCCCATCCACCGAACAGGACGTCGGCGCGCAGGTCGGGCGGTAACGGGTCGGCGCCCGCGTCGATGACCTCGACGTCGGGCACCGCGGCCTTCATGGCCTCGCCGGCCTTCGGTCCCAGCTGGTTGATGACGCGAATGCCCACGAACGAAACCTACGTCAGAAAGGTCGCGTGACCGCGCGTGTCGGGCCGAAGCTGTGCAGGGCGAGCGCGTGGAGGTTGCCCAGCCCTCCGCACACCATGACCAGCATGTGCTCGGGACCGGCGACGAGGTGGACGAGACCGTCGTCGTCGACCCGGCCGTTCTCAGCCGCCTTCTCCCGGTGCGGCTCGGGCCACCATTCGACGGGCAAGGCCGCGTGCGTCCACAGGCGGCTCCTGGAGGTCCTCGACGTCGGGGTACGCCTTGGCGATGAGATCGGCCCACGGCGGCGCGAGGCAGACGAGGATCTCGGCGCCGTGGTGGGCGCCGATGAACGCGTTGGTGCCGGGGAACGCCAGCGACTTGCCGATGACCTCGAGCAGGTCCCGTCCGTTGTCGGCGACGATGTCGGCGACGTCGATCGTCCCCGTGCAACCGTGCACCGTCACGGCGTCTCCGGCGACGCCCCGCCGTTCGGCCAGAGGCGCCCACGGCGAACGCTCCTCCCATTCGCCCACGACGATGCCCGCGACCCGGGCCGGGCTGTCCGAACACGCTCTTCGAGCTGACGCCGACGACCTGACCGCCGACGTTGCGCATCACCAGGCGCAGAGCCCGCCCGATGGCCGGCCCGGGCCCGGCGACGCCGCCGAAGCAGCCGGCGTCGAACGGGATCGACAGCGTGTGTCGCGCCGGGCCGTTCACGAACATGCCCGGCACAACGCACGACGTCGTCGTGTTCAACGCGAACAGGTTGAACACCGGATCGGCCATCGCGTCAATCGCCGCGCACAGCAACGGCATCGACGCAGCGGGCGCGCCGGCCATCACCGTGTTCACGGCGACCTTCTCGATCGTGCACCGCCCGTTGCGGGGCGGGAGCTCAGCCACGCACTCGTCGGGGAACCGGCCCGATGCCACCAGGTACTCCCGCACGCGCTCCTCGGTCGGGGGGACGAGCGGGAGACCGTCACCCCAGCCGGCGTCGGTGGCGAGCTTCTGGAAAGCGACGGGGTCGTCGTCCACCTCGAGCCGGGCGCTCGCCAGCCAATCGAGCTCGCAGCCCTCGGGGCCGCAGTCGACCCGACCCGCGATCTCGCTGTGCTCGTGGGTCATCGCGTTACGTCCCGACCCCCGAGCGTCTCGAGCAGGCGGGGCCAGTGCTCGCGCGCGATCTGGCGCACCTCGGCCTCCGGTCGCGACTCGAGCGGGTACGGCAGCACGTGGACGCGCAGGCCGGCCCGCCCGGCGTTGGCGGCCATGGTGTGGGCCAGGTGCTCGAACTCCTCTGTCACGACGACGACCGCCGTCTTCCCCCGGGAGGCCACCTCGACGGTGTCGTGCACGCTCCAGGAGGTGCAAGAGCCTCAGTTGCCGAGCCCGATGACGGCGATGTCGACATCGGTCGCGAAGTCGTCCAGCTCGGCGAACGTTCGGACGCCGTCGTCGCCGATGCGGTTGCCGGCGTGCCACGGCCGCACCTCCGCGCCGGCGGCGGTGAGCTCGCGTGTCCACTCGTCGAGCACCCACTCGAACGACGGCCACGTCCGGTCGGAGCGGAGGCCGACGACGCGGCCGGCGACGTCGCCGGCGCCGGGGCCCGGGTCGGGATCGACCTCGGGCGGCGCCGCGGTCGGGTCGAGAACCGTGATTCGTGCCACTGCGCAGCTTCCCTTCCTTCGCGTCATGCACATGCCTGAGCGGCACGTAGCCGACGCTAAAAGCCTAGAGTCCGCCGCGGCGAACGGTGGCTTTGCCGACCGTCGCCGCAAAGCCGGAGCTTGCGACGGCGATAGGAGAACGGATGCACGCCGAGGTCGTCGTCGACGGGATCGTGTTCGGGGAGGGTCCGGTCTGGGTCCCTGAGGGGATCCCGGGGGGTCCCAGCCTGGTCGTGACGAGCGTGGCAGCCGGTGCTCTCCACCGCGTCTGGCCCGAGCGGAACCACGCCGAGGTGCTCGCCGAGACCGGCGGCGGCGCGAACGGCGCCGCGCTGTGCGCCGACGGCAGCATCCTGGTGACCCAGAACGGCGGTATGGACTTCTCGAAGCTGCCGCTCGCCGTCGACTACCCCTACGAGCCGGCGACGCCCGGACTCCAGCTCGCGACGCTCGACGGCGCGGTCCGTTACCTCGCCGACGACGGCTTTCAAGCGCCCAACGACCTCGTCGTGGCAGCCGACGGCACCGTGTACTTCACCGACCCGCCCCATTTCCCGTTGCCGCCCGATCCCACCGGTCGGGTGATGGCATACGACCGCGACGGTGGGCTTCGCGTCGTTGCCGACGGCTTCACGTACTGCAACGGCATCGCGTTCGACCGCGATGGCACGCTCGTCGTGGTCGAAGGGCGGGGTCTGCAGAGGCTGCTGCCCGACGGCGAGCGCGAGTGGATCGTCGAGAGGCTCGGGCGGGGCGGCGGCGACGGCTTCTGCCTCGACACCGAAGGCAACTACTACGTCGCCGCCACCGTCGACCACGGCGTGCGCATCGTCGATCCCGGGGGCAACGAGCTCGACTTTCTCGCCGTCGACGGCGACGGCGTGACGACGAACTGCTGCTTCGGCGGGGCCGACGGCCGCACACTGTTCGCGACCGACGCCGTCCCCGGCCGCGTCGTCGTCTGGGAGGGACTCCCCCACCCCGGCCTGCAGATGCACACCTGGCCGGGACCAGCCTGACGACTCTGCGGCAGCAACGGGCGCACACGAGCGGCGAGGTCGAGGGCCCAGGCACGCGGATCGGCGAGGGGCCAGCCGAACTCCGGCAGGTCGAAGTACTCGATGCTGAGGCTGCCGCCGTAGTCGAGCCCGCCGAGACGGGCGAGGACGGTGTCGAAGTCGACGACGCCGGCGGGGTCGTCGGCGTGGACCTGC
>CAWIJM010000025.1:0-84963 GCA_963836445.1 uncultured Actinomycetes bacterium | reverse complement strand
GGAGCGCGTGCCCACGGCGGCGTGGTGGGGCGCGGTGGCCGTGGGCTGCCGCGTGCGCCATCCTGCTCGCCAACAACATCCGGGACATCGACACCGACCGTGTCACCGGCAAGCGCACGCTGCCGGTGCTCATCGGTGCTCCGGCGGCGCGGGGACTGTTCGTCGGCTGCGTCGGCGGCGGTTCGCGGCCGTCGCCGCCGTGGGCGTGCTGTACCCGCCGGCGCTGATCGCGCTGGCGGCGCTGCCGCTCGCGGTGCAACCCGTCCGCGTCGTGCTGACCCGGCGCGACCCGCCGTCGCTCGTCGCCGCGCTGGTCGGCACGGCACGCCTCGAAGTGGTCGTCGCCGTGCTGCTCGCCCTGGGGCTGGTCACCGCGTGAAGGAGCACCGGCTCCGCATCGGCGACCGGGCCGTGACCCTCATCGCCGGACCGGCGGGCTGGGGCGAGTCGTCGCCGCTCCCGGGCTACGCGTGCGGACCGGTCGCGTCGCGACGGGCGGCGGAGGAGTCGGCACGTGACGGTTGGCCGGTAGCAGTGCGCGACACGGTGCCGGTCAACACCTTGGTCGACAGCGGGCCCGTCGATCCCGGTGCGGTGACCGGCTTTCCCGCCGTGAAGGTGAAGGTCGGACGGACGGATCCGCGCGACGACCTCGACCTCGTGGCGGCGGTGCGCGACGCAGTCGGCCCGACGGTCGCGCTGCGCGTCGACGCCAACGGCGCGTGGGACATCGACACGGCCGAGGTGATGATCGGACGGCTCGCACGATTCGACCTCGAGTTCGTCGAGCAGCCCGTCGCCACCCTCGACGACCTCGCCCGGCTCCGGCGCCGCGTCGACGTCCCCGTCGCCGCCGACGAGTGCATCCGCTCGGTCGGCGACGCCCGCTGCCTTGCCGCGCTGGAGGCCGCCGACCTGATCGTCCTCAAGGTTCAGCCGCTCGGCGGGGTGCGGGCCGCGCTGCAGGTTGCCGAAGCCGCCGGGGTTCCGGCGCTCGTCACCTCGATGCGCGAGACGTCGGTCGGGATCGCCGCCGGCCTCGCCCTCGCCGCCGCATTGCCCGAGCTGTCGTACGCGTGCGGTCTCGCCGCGCGCATGTCCGCCGGCGACGTCGTCCGCGACCCGCTCGTTCCCGTCGACGGGCACATGCGCGTGCGGAACGTCGAGCCCGATCCCGATCTGCTCGGTCGCTACGAGGTGACGTCGTGAACGACTCGCCGCAGCAGCGCTGCCACCGCTTCGGGGTTTTCGAGGTGCGCGGCGTGGCCCGCGCCCCCGATCAGCACGGGGTGGACCTCCGGCCCGACACGCGCCGCCATCTCGAAGGCGATGTCGACGTACTTCTCGTCGAGGACGCCGGCGGCGGGCACGAAGGGCGGCTCGAGATCACCGAGCCGCTCCCACAGCGGGTCCTGCGTGCCCTGACCCAGGACCCGCAACGCGTGCGTCAGGGTGGCGACCGTGTTGCCGGCGCGCCGCGCGTCGAGACCGGCAGCGTCGGGGGGCAGGGTCACGAACAGGGGTTGGCGCAGCCATCGGTCGAGGAACGCGTCGACGCCGTCGCGTTCGACCTGCCGGGCGAGCTGCTCGTCGGCTTCACGTCGCGCTATCCGCTCGGCGTTGTCGGCGATCCCGGGCGAGGCGCTGAGGACCACGAGCCCCCGGACGAGATCGGGTCGGTCGAGCGCGAGGCGCAGACACAGCCGTCCGCCCATCGAGTACCCGCAGTAGACGGCGCGGCCGTGCTGCTCGCCGATCGCGGTGGCCGTCTCCATGAAGTCGAGCCCGCTGGGTACGTCGACGGCCGTGGCCTCGAGATCGGCCGGCAGGTGCGCCACGACCGGATCCCACGACGCCGCCGTCTGCGTGAACCCCGGTACCAGCACGAGCGCCACCTCCGGATCCTCGCATGACCCGCGACGCCACCACCGCCTTTGCCCGCGCCCTGGTCGACGAGTGGGCGCGGGCAGGCGTGCAAGAGGCATGCGTTGCGCCGGGGTCGCGGTCGGCTCCGCTCGCGCTCGCCCTCGCCGCCGACGAGCGGATCCGGGTCCACGTGCACCTCGACGAGCGGTCGGCGGCGTTCTTCGCGCTCGGCACTGCCAAGGCGAGCGGATCCCCGGCCGTCGTGCTCTGCACGTCGGGGACGGCGGCCGCCAACTTCCACCCCGCCGTGCTCGAGGCGAGCCATGCCCGCACACCCCTGATCGTCTGCACCGCAGATCGACCCCCGGAGCTGCGTGACACCGGCGCCGGGCAGACCGTCGACCAGCTCGACCTCTACGGCCGGGCCGTGCGGTGGTTCTGCGAAGTCGGCGTGCCCGGGGACCACCCCGGAGCGGGAGCGTCGTGGCGGTCGACCGCCGCCCGCGCGGTCGCCGAGTCCCTCGGGCCGCCCCCCGGCCCGGTGCACCTCAACCTCGCGTTCCGCGAGCCCCTGGTGCCCACGGGCGCACCGCTCGTCGATGCACCGGGTCGGCCCGACGGGCTGTCCGTGGACGTCCGTGACCGGGCCGACGCGCGTGCCAGACGAGGCGACCGTGGCGCGCATCGCGGCGGCGGTGCGCACTCGGCCACGCGGGCTGATCGTGGCCGGCTGGGGGAGCGATGCGTCGGCCGGCGCCGTCGACCGCTTCGCCGCGGCCGCCGGGTGGCCGGTGCTCGCCGACCCGATCTCCGGTCTTCGTCAGGGTCCGCACGCGGTGTCGACGTACGAGGCGCTGCTGCGCAGCCTCCGGGTTCGCCGAGCGGTACCGCCCCGAACTCGTGCTCCGCCTCGGCGCGGCGCCGACGAGCAAGCCGCTCACGGCGTGGCTCGGTCCCGAGGTCCCGCAACTTCTCGTCGACCCCGACGCGGCATGGCTCGACCCGGGTCGGGGCGTGACCGAGCGACTCGCCGTCGACGCCGATCCGCTGTTGGAGGCGCTCACCGCTGCGCTCGCGCCGGCCCGCCGAGCTCGGGTCGGAGTGGCAGGACGGATGGCGCGTTACCGAGCGGGCGGCGCGCGCCGCCCTCGACGACCTCCTCGACGGGTGGGAGGCGTTGTTCGAAGGTCGTGTCGCGCGCGACACCGTCGAAGCGCTGCCCGACGGCGCCACGATGGTCGTGGCGTCCAGCATGCCGGTGCGCGATGTCGAAGCGTTCGCCCGACCGCGTGCGGGCGTGCGTTTCTCTCGAACCGCGGCGTCAACGGCATCGACGGGTTCGTCTCGACCGTGTTGGGAGCCGCGGTCGCCTCATCCGGACCGGCGGTCGCGCTCCTCGGCGACCTGTGTCTCCTGCACGACGCCAACGGTCTCCTTGGCGCGGCCGACCGTGGTGTCGATGCGACCTTCGTCGTGCTCGACAACGACGGCGGAGGCATCTTCTCGTTTCTCCCGCAGGCGGAGCTCCCCGACCACTTCGAATTGCTGTTCGGCACGCCGCACGGCGTCGATCTCGCCGCTGTGGCCTCGATGCACGGCCTCCCGGCGCACAGGCTCGAGAAGGCCGGCGAGGTGGCGCCCGCCGTCGAGGCCGCCATCGCCGCCGGAGGCGTCCGGCTCGTGATCGTGCCCACCGAACGCGCCGAGAACGTCAGGCGTCACCGCGACGCGTGGACGGCCGTCGCATCGGCGCTCGCCCGCGAATAGGGGAGGGTGCTAGCCGATGCGAATCTGGGTCTCGGGCGGCGCGGTGACGTCCTGACCGCTCTCGTCGAACGACCACACCTCGTACACGCCGGCATTCGGCTCGAACGTCCCGAACTTGTTCATGTCCTTGAATGCGGCCGACGCTCCCTCGTAGTTGATTGACTTGCCGGCGTCGAGGAGCCGCTTGCAGTCGGCGAAGGTCGTGCACTTCTCCTTGCCCTTGGTGTTGGCGGCGAAGACCTCCTTCATCTTGGCCGGGTCGTCCGACTTCGCCTTCTCGGCCGCCAGCGCCGTGAGTACGGTGCAGTCGTAGTAGAACGCCGAGTAGATCGGGTCGATGCCGGTCGCGTTGAACGCGTCGAGGAACGGGTGCTGGACGTCGGCCGGCTGGGTCGCCGGGGACGTTCCCTTGATCCCCGCCGCCGCCGCGGGGTTGTTCGGGTCGAGCAGCGTGGGGAACGCGTTGGTGCGCATGCCGTCGGCCGTGTAGATCGGGAACTGCTGTGGCGAGAGGCCCTGGGCGGTCAGCGTCCGGACGATGTCGCTGCCGTCGCTCTCGAACCCGAGCACGACCACCGCGTCGGGCTTCTTGTCGACCACCCTCTTGACGTGTCGGTCGAAGCCGGTCGCGTCCGGGTCGTACGAGACGTCGGCCACGACCTTCGCCCCGCCCCGGTTGAGCGCCTTCTTCACCGAGGTCGCCAGGCCCACGCCGTAACTGTCCCGCCGGGCGAGGATGCCGACCTTCTTGCGACCGTCCTTGAGCACGAGCTCGGCCAGTGCCGGGCCCTGGAGGCGGTCGGACGGAGTGGTGCGGAAGTAGTAGCCGCCCGAGTCCGTCGTCGACAGCTCCGCCGACGTGTTCGATCCCGAGCAGAGGAGCACACCTCGCCGGCGAACCTCCTCGAGGATGTTCAGGGTGACGCCCGACGAGGTCGGCCCGATGATCGCGTCGACCTTGCTGTCCTCGAGCAGGCCCTCGAGCGACTCGCTGGCGAGGTTCGGGTCGGTGCCGTCGTCGGCCACGGTGTACGTCACCGGCTTCCCGAGCACGCCCCCGTCGGCGTTGATCTCGTCGACGGCCATCGTCACAGGCACCGTGAGCGACTGCACGATGTTGCTGAGCGGGCCGGTCTGCGCCGCGAGCTGCCCGAGCTCCAGCGACCCGTTGACGTTGCCGCGCTTCTCCTCGCCCGCCCCGGCCGCGCCGCCTCCCGCGGCGAACAGCGCCGTGGTGAGCCCGACCATCGCGACGACCGACGCGAGCTTGGTGATCCGCGAACTGCCCATTTCAGTCCTCTCCCTGAAGGCGGGGCGCCGGGCGAGCGGCGTCAGAGCATAGAGAATCCGGGGCGCAAACCCTGGTCGCCGGGGGCGAGCCTACGGCTGCACGAGGACGCGCAGCATGGGCTCGAGCTTGGCCTGCGTCTCGGCCCACTCGGCGTCGGGATCGGAGCCGGCGACGACGCCGGCCCCCGCGACGAGGCGCGCCGCGGTGCCGTCGAGCTCGGCGCAACGCAGGGCGACCGCCCAGTCGCCGTCGCCGCGCGCGTCGAGCCATCCGACCGGGCCCGCGTACCGGCCGCGATCGAAGGTCTCGAGGCCCTCGAGCATGGTGAGCGCGGCGTCACACGGCGCGCCGGCGACGGCCGGCGTCGGGTGCAGCCGCAAGGCGAGCTCGAGCGCCGATCTCGCCGATCGAGGTTCGACCGTCCCGGCGATGGTGGTGGCGAGGTGGCTCACCGTCGCCAGACGGGCGACGTCGGGGCCGCGCACGGAGGTGACGTCGACACCGGATTCGCGCAAGCCGTCCACCACGGCGTCGACGACCAACCGGTGCTCGAGGCCGTTCTTGACCGACGCGGCGAGCGCGGCCTCGGCAGCGCTGTCGCCGGCATCGGTGGCGCCCCGCGGGATCGTGCCGGCCATCGGCCGGGACACGACTGCAGTGCCACGCCGCCGCACGAGCAGCTCGGGCGTCGCGCCCACGTTCCCGCCGGCGGCGAACACCACGCAGCCGCCTTGGGTCGCGCGCAGACGGTCGACCACGGCGCGTGCGTCGAACGGCGCGTCGGCGTGCACGACGACCTCGCGGGCGAGCACGGCCTTGGCGAGCTCACCGGCTGCGATCGCCTCGAGGATGGTGTGCACCTGCGACGCCCACTCGGTCCGGGAGACTCGACCTTCCACGCTGAAGCGCGCGGGCACGGGCGTCGGCACCGCGCTCGACGCGGACGGCGCGGTCGGTCCGATCTCGGTGCGCCACGCCCGGCCGTCGGCATCGAGACCGGTCACGGACCCGGGGATCACGAGCTCGCCCTCGGCCGCGCCACGGAACGGCAACGAGCCGACGGCGATCGCGCCGGTGCCGGGCCGCGCCACGGGGTCGTCGTCCTCGATGCCGGCGAGGACGCGATCGACGTCGCCCGTGCGTACCCGCGCCGCGATCCCGGAGGTGACGAATCCGGACCCGTCCGTGAGCCAGGCGAAGCCGTCGGGCGAGAGCGAGTCGAGCAGGTCGCCGGGACGTTCGACCTCGCGGGTGCGGGCGACGAGTCCGGCGGCGACGGATGTCGCCGTCATCGCCGTGTGCCCGTGATCAGCTGGACCGCGCCCGCAGTGAACGTGCGCCGGGCAACGGCCGCGAAGCCGGTCGCTTCGACGAGCGCGAGCAGGTCGCCGGGCGGCGGCAGATAGGCCGCCGAACGGGGCAGGTAATCGTAGGCCTCGGCGTCGTGGGCGAGCGTCGCCCCGACGAAGGGCACGACCCGCCGGAACCAGAGGTTGTGGCCGGCCCGGAGCACTGGGCCTGCCGGCTCGGCGGTCTCGAGTGCAGCGAGACGCCCGCCGGGCCGCAGGACGCGCGCGCACTCCCGGAAGAAGCGGTCGAGGTCGACGAAGTTCCGGAGCGCGAAGCCGCTGACGACGCCGTCGGCGGACGCTTCTGGAACCGGAAGCGCCAGTGCGTCGGCGCGCGCCAGGGGAGCGCGCGTGTGGGCCGCGGCCAGCATGCCGGCGGAGAAGTCGACACCGATCGGCGAGTACCCGGCTCCCGCCACGACCTCGCAGAGATCGCCGGTGCCGCAGCCGAGATCGAGCACGGTCGCGCCGGGCGACAGACGGAGCGCGCCAACGGTCTGGCGGCGCCACCGCCGGTCCTGCCCGAGCGAGATGATGCGGTTGAGGCGGTCGTAACGCGGGGCGATGCGATCGAACATCGCCTCGACCGCGCGGTGCTTGTCGTCGCCTTCGGGGAGCGGCGCGTGCGTCGCGAGCGCCGGCGTGCGGGTCACGGCCACACCGCCTCGAGGCGGCGGCTGGCTTCGGCGTTGGCGGCTTCCAGCTCGGCGGGCTCGCCGACGGACTCGAGGTGCTCCTGGGCGACCTCGAGCAGCACGCGCCGGAAGTGATGCGCGACGAGCGCCGTGACCGAGGGAAGGAGGATTCGGAAGGCCTCGACGAGACGCTCGGCGCGTTCGTCGTCGGGCAGGTCGGCGGCTCGGAGTGGCTCGCGGACGTATGTGTCGAACATCGCCACCGTGTGCTCCGCGGTTTCGCGTGTCGCTTCGTGATGCCGGCGCGCCAGCGCGAGGAGCTCGGGCATCGGCAGACCGGTCTCGAGGAGGCGCAATCCGGAAGCGACGATCTCCACGTCGGCGGTCGTGAACCGGGCGTCGCCTTCGTGGCGGCGGGGGACGAGGAGCCCCTCGCGCACGATCGACTCGATGAGCGCCTCGGGCACGCCCGACCGCGACGCGAGCTCGTCGACCGTGAGGAACTCCTCGACTCCGCCGTCGTCTCCGCTGTCCTCGTCGGCCGCGCCGACCACGGCTGCTGCCAGCGGCTCGTCGGCGCGGTCGAGCTCGCCGGTCACGATGCGACGGATGACGGCAAGCGAGAAGCCGCGGCGCTGGAGGTCCTTGATGCGGGCGAGCCGCTCGACGTGCTCGAGGCCGTACCAGGCGATGCGCCCCCGGCGCTCGGGCGGCGGGAGGAGCCGGCGCTTCTGGTAGAAGCGGATCGTGTCGACGGAGACGTCGGCCCGCCCCGCCAGTTCCTCGACCCGCAGCTCCGGCGACCCCGCTCCCATGACCCGCGATTCTAGGAGTGTCTGCTCCCGCGGTCACGATCGGGCGGTCAGGCCCCCGTCCATTTGGGTGCGCGCTTCTCGGCGAACGCGGTGGCGCCTTCGATCGCGTCCTTGGTCGAGCCGACCTCGGCGGCGACCTCGCCGTTGCGCCGCCAGGCGTCGGCCTCGGACAGGCCGCCCGCCTCGCGGACCATGCGCAACGAGCCGCGCACCGCGACCGGGGCGTTCTCGGCGATGAGCGCCGCCAGCGCCAGCGCTTCGTCCACGACCTGGTCTTTCGGCACCACCCGGTTCACGAGCCCCAGCGCATGGGCGCGCCGGGCGTCGATCGGCTCGCCCGTGATCGCCACCTCGGTCGCCAGCGCCAGCGGCACGCGCTTCGGGAGCCTGACCAACCCGCCGGCCGACGCGAACAGCCCGCGCTTCACTTCGGGCAAGCCGAACCTCGCGTCGTCCGCCGCAACGACCAGGTCACACGACAGCACGATCTCGAAGCCGCCGGCCAACGCCGGTCCGTTCACGGCCGCGATGAGCGGCTTGGGGAACGCGCGCTGGGTGATCCCGCCGAAGCCGCCCCGCTTGGTCATCAGCTCGAGGCCGCGACCGGCGGCGACGGCCTTGAGGTCGGCGCCGGCCGAGAACACCGGCCCCCGCCCCGTGACCACGACGGCCCAGACGTCGTTGTCGGCTTCGACGTCGTCGAGCGCGGCCTCGATGCCCTGGGCGACGTCGGCATTGACGGCATTGCGGGCTTCGGGCCGGTTGATGGTGAGGATCTCGACCCGTCCTCGCCGCTCGCGCTCGATGATCACAATGCCTCCTGGTCGGACGGTATCGGAGCCCGCCGGCGAGGGTCCAAGATGGCGCGACCACGTCGGCCGGAACCGCGCGAACATGGTCGCCTCAGCGAGGAGGTCGGGATGCTCGAGACTCGGGAAGCACCAGCGCAGACACCGCCGACACCGAAGACGGAACCCACCCGAAGGTCCGACACTCGCTCGTGGCTCCAGGACCCCGTTTCGAGCCCGTGGGCCTACGGGCTGCTGGCCGGGTGGTGGGGACTGTTTCTGCTCGCGCAGGCGCTCCAGCCCGATGCCGCCGCCGAGCACGGCATGCTCGCGTGGATCGGCGCGGTTCTCAGCGTCGTGTTCTTCGGTGCGCTCCTCGTCGCCGCGACCGGCCTCCTCCTACGCCAACGGTGGGGCTTGGTTGCTTCGTTGGGCGCCGCGGGTCTCCTTGTCGCCGATTCCATCGCCTGCCCGCTCACTGGGCACCACCAGTTCGGGGCTTTCGTAGTGATCGAGGCGGTCGGTTCCGTCGCGCTCGCCGGGATGAGCATCCGCGCGCTCCGCCGGTCCTGACTCGGGCTCGTCCAGGGCGCGACCGAGGTCGGGCCGCAGCATCCGCACGAGCAGCAGGGCGGCGGCCATCAGCAAACCGGCGCCGGCCGTCGTGGCCCGCAAACCCACGCGGTCGGCGATCGCGCCCTGGAGCACGCTGCCCAGCGGGTACAGCGTCCCCAACAGGACCATCAGCAGGCTCAGCACACGGCCGCGCAGCTCGGCCGGCGAACGCAGCTGGGCGATCGTCGTGAAGCTCGAGAGCGCGCCCAGATAGAGGAAGCCGACGGCAAAGATCGTCACGGCGCCCACGGCCAGATTGGGCGCGGCCGCGTACGCGACCAGCGCGATCGGCAACCCGCCGAGCACGCCCAGCAGGAAGCGCCGGCTCCCGAAACGCGCGAAGAGCGTGCCGAGCGACAGGCCCATGAGCACCGCGCCCACGCCCTGCGCGGTCACGAGCAGCGCAGTGCCGAAGTCACCGTTGTCGAACACCTTCAACGCCACCGCGGGCACCAGCGCGATGAACGGCGCCGCGAGCAGCGAGTTCAGCGCCATGTACGCGATCACCACCCGTAGACCGGGGTCGGCCCGCGCGTAGCGGGCACCGGCGCGGATCGAGGCGAAGATCGATGACTCCCGGACGGGCGCCGGCGGCGGGAGGCGCAGCGACAACACGACGGCGATCACCGCCAGGAAGCTCAGCGTGTTGAAGCCGAACGCCCACTCGAACCCGCCGAACCCGATGACGACGCCGGCGAGCGCGGGACCGATCACCCGGCCGAGGTTCCACTGGGCTGACGACAACGCGACCGCGCCCGGCAGGTCGTCGCGGGGGACGAGGTCGGGCAGCAGCGCCATGTAGGAGGGAAAGCCGAGCGCCATGGCACAGCCCGCGCCGAGCACGATCAGCGCGACCACGCCCGGGTGGGCGTTGTCGGTCGCGGCGAGCACGGTGAGCAGCGCCGCCAGCGCCGTCTGCACGGTGGTCGTCGTCAGGAGCACGCGCCGGCGTGGCAGCCGGTCGGCGAGCGCGCCTCCCACCGGCCCGAGGAACGCGTTGGGGACGAACGCGGCTGCCGCGACCAGCCCCGTCCAACCCGCTTGGTGCGTGGTCGTCGTGACGAGGATGCCGACGCCGACCGTCTCCATCCACGTGCCGACGTTCGAGGTGAACGCGCCCGCCCAGAGCAGCGCGAACGAGCGGTGCCGGAGCGGAGCGAGCGACCGGGGCAGGGTCACCCGGTCACGGTAACGGAGCCCGGTGTGCCCGGATCCCCGAAGGGCGCGGCCCGCTACTCGACGAGCGACGTCCGGCGCGGCGTGAAGATGGGAAGCACGAGCAGCTCGGGCGCGGGCTCACCCTGCCAGGCGAGTGACAGGATCTGCTCGAGGCTCCGGCGACCGGTCAGGGTGCGGAACAGCTCGAACCGATCGACGCGCACGCCGATCTGACGCGCGCCGGCGCCCACGGTCGTGGTGCCGGCTTCGGTCTCGATGCGCAGGGTCGCGTCCGCCGGGTCCACGACACCCGCCAGTATCTGCACGCCCCAGTCGCAGCCGATCACGATGGCGTCGCAGTCACGCGCGCCGGGACGTTCGAGCCCGCCGCGGATGTCCTGCTCGTGCGTGGCGGCGTCCGTTGTCATCTGGCCCACCGCCACCTCGGGCAAGGTCGCCATGACGGCCTCGACCTTTGCCGCCTCGGTGTCCCATTCCTGGAGCAGCTTGTCGATGCTCCAGTCACGCCGGGCGTCGACCTGGCGCGACGTCCACGCGTCGGTCGCGACACCGTCGAGGTTCCCGGCGTTGATGTCAGCGGTGATCCCACTGAGATGAGCGACCAGGTCACGGACGCGCCATTCGGGTGCCGCCGGTGCGTGGCGCTCGAGCTGCTCGCCGTCGGCCTCGCGCACCAGGTCCGAGACCCGGCTGCGGAGCGCGCCGTAGGTCTGCGCATAGTCGGTCATTCGAGCTCCCCCGATAGCCTCGCCGGATGCCGCTCAGCAGCGGCCCCGTGGGTCCGATCCCCGCCGGTGCCGATCCCGAAGAGTACGACCGCTTGCGGCGTCGTGTCCTTTGGACGATGCCGTCCGGTCTCTACATCGTGGGCAGTCGCGCCGGCGATCGACGCAACGGAATGACGTGCAACTGGGTCACGCAACTGGGATTCGATCCGAAGCTCCTCGGCGTCAGCGTCGAGAAGGACGCAGTGACCCACGAGCTGATCTCCAAGGGCGGCGTGTTCGCGCTGTGCATTGTCGACCGCGAGGACCGGGCCATCGTCCGCAAGTTCACGAAGCCGGTCGAGGTCGACCTCGAGGCGCGCGCGCTGAACGGTTTCCCGTTCCACGACGGCGTCTCGGGCGCGCCGATCCTGGACCAGGCGGTCGCCTACGCCGACTGCAAGCTGCACGCGACGACCGACGTCGGCTCGCACAGCCTGTTCATCGGCGAGATCGTCGATTCCGGTTTCCAGAAGGACGAGGAGACACCGGTCCTGCGAATGGAAGACACCCGGATGAACTACGGCGGCTGACCCTGTCGAGCCAGCCACCGCAGACCGACGTCAGCGCGTCCTGGTGCCTTACTGGTTCCGCACCTTGTCCAGCGCGTCGACGAACTGTTGATAGCTGTCACTGGACGCGTTGCAGAGGCTCTCGTTCTGATCGATGGCAGCGTTCAACCCGTCGATGAGCGGGTTGACGTCGTTCCCCGCTTGCCTCTGGTTCAGGACGTCGATCGCTTGGTTTTGCACGTTCCGGGCGGAGTCGGTGCACGCCTTGAGATCGTCGGCAGACTTCGCGCCCGTGCGGACGAGGTCCCCCAGGATCTGGCCCGCGCCCTGCTGCGTGCCGAGCTCGCCCTGCGTGTCCTCCAGCTCCTTCTTCGTCGACGCCAGCTCCTTCTGGGCCTTGTCCTTGTCGTCCTCCGCGCTGCTCTTCCCGGTGAAGCTGACGATGGCGAAGATCAACGCGCCGACGAAGAGCACGCCGACCACGATGAAGAGGACCAACCAGATGTTGTTGCCGCCGCCGCTCTTCCTCGCCGGGGCCGCACCCGGGGTCGCGCCGGGAGGCGGTGCGGACGGGGGACTGGGAGGCGGTGCGGACGGGGGACCGGGCGGCGGTGCCGGCGGTGTCGTGCTCATGAGAGGTGCTCCTTCAGTCGTGCATTCCTGCCGAGTAGTGCGCGGGGAGTTTGCCACAGGCCACCGCGGATGCTCGGCCAACCACCCGGGTACGCTTCCAACGCACGCAGAGAGGGTGGAGGAGTGACGGACGTGAGCGACCCGGCAACCGAATCCGGCGTCAACGCGCGCTCGCGACTCCTCCACAACTGGCGTCACGTGATGCGGACGAGCAATCCGCCCGCCGGACGCGTGGACCCCGTGTCGCGCTGGCTCGTGATCTCGCGCGCCTCGGTGCTGCCGATGACGCTCACCGCGGCCGCAATCGCGGGACTGCTCGCGGCGTTCCACGACGAGAACGTGCGGTGGGGCCTGTTCGCGCTGGCGGCGGTCGGGTTGGTGCTCGCCCACGTCGCCAACAACCTGATGAACGATCTCTTCGACCTCGAAGTCGGGGCCGACTCCGACAGCTATCCGCGGGCGCTCTACGCGCCGCATCCGGTGCTGTCGGGAACGATCAGCCGTCGGGGGCTGCTGACGGCCGCGATCGCGTTCAACGCAGCCGACCTCGCGATCCTCGTCGTTCTGGTTGTATTCCGCGGTTGGCCGATGATCGTGTTCGCGCTGAGCGGGTTCCTCCTTTCGGTCGCGTACACGGCGCCACCCCTTCGGCTCAAAAAGCACGGCCTGGGCGAGGCGACCGTGCTCGTCGTTTGGGGCCCGCTGATGGTCGGCGGCACGTACTACGCCGCGGCGGGACACCTTCCGCTCGGGATCCTCGCCGCGTCGCTGCCGTACGCGCTGCTGTGTACCGCGGTGCTCATGGGCAAGCACATCGACAAGATCCCGTGGGACTGGCGCGACGGAACCCACACCCTGCCCGTGTTGCTCGGCGAGCGCCGAGCACGCGCGCTCACGCAGGGGATGATGGTCTCGTTCTACGTTCTCGTGCTCCTGCTCGTCGGCACCGGAACGCTTCCGATCGCGTCGCTGATCGTCCTGCTCGCGCTGCCCAAGCTCGCAACCGTGTGGGGCCCCTTCTCGCAACCGAAGCCCGCCGAGGCCCCGGAGAACTTCCCGATCTGGCCGCTGTGGTTCGCGGCGCTGGCGTTCGTCCACACCCGGCGGGCCGGCGGCCTCCTCGTGCTCGGGCTGATCGTGGGTGTCATCCTCGGCTGGTGAGCACGACGAATCACAACTGAACCCTGGGGGGCAAGATGCTCGAGAGCACGATGCAGGATTTCCCGCTGACGATCGGGATGATCCTGCGCCACGGCCAAGCCGTGTTCGGGGACAGCGAGGTCGTCACCTTCGAGGGAGACAGCTCCCGGCGGGCGACGTTCGCCGACGTCGCCGGACGCGCGGCGCAGCTCGCAGGCGCGCTCCGACGCCTGGGTATCGAAGCCGGCGACCGTGTCGGCACCTTCCAGTGGAACAACCAGGAGCACCTCGAGGGGTACCTCGCCATCCCGAACATGGGCGCGGTGCTCCACACGCTGAACATCCGCCTCTTCCCCGAGTTGCTCACCTATGTCGTGAACCACGCCGAGGACCGCGTCGTGATCGTCGACGACAGCTTGGTCCCGCTGCTCGCGAGGGTCGTGCCCGACCTCAAGACCGTCGAGCATTTCATCGTCGTCGGCTCCGGCGACGCAGCTGCGCTGGCCGATGCCGCCGCCGGGGCCGACGTGATGCGGTACGACGAGTTGCTCGCGGCAGAAGACGCCGACTTCCCATGGCCCGACGTCGACGAACGCGCTGCGGCGGCGATGTGTTACACGAGCGGCACGACCGGCAACCCGAAAGGTGTCGTGTACTCGCACCGGTCGACGGTGTTGCACTCGATGAGCGTCAATGCGGGCATCGCGGTCGGGCTCACCGAGCGCGATCGCGTGTTGCCGATCGTGCCGATGTTCCACGCCAACGCCTGGGGCCTGCCGTACGCGGCGTGGTACGCGGGCGCGAGCTTCGTCATGCCCGACCGGTTCCTCCAGGCCGAACCGCTCGCCAAGCTCATCGAATCGGAGCGACCCACGGTCGCCGGCGCGGTGCCGACCATCTGGTCCGACCTGCACCGTTATTTGCAAGAGCATCCGGTCGACATGAGCTCCTTCCGGCTCGTCGTCTGCGGCGGGTCGGCCGTCCCCCGCAGCCTGATGGAACGGTTCCAGAGCGACCAGGGCGTGCGGATCATCCAGGGCTGGGGCATGACCGAGACGAGCCCGTTGGCCGCGCTGGCGTACCCGCCCCGAGGTGTCGAGCTCGGCACGACAGAAGAGATGGACTGGCGCGCCAACGCCGGCCGGGTGCTCAGTGGGGTCGAGCTCCGTATCGTCGACGACGCCGGCAACCCGATGCCGTGGGACGGCGAGGCCGTCGGCGAGATCGAAGTCCGTGGACCGTGGGTGACGGCCAGCTATTACCTCGATCCGGCGACCGAGAAGTTCGACGACGGCTGGTTGCGGACGGGCGACGTCGGCAGCGTCGAGCCCAACGGCTTCATCCGGATCACCGACCGCGCCAAGGACGTCATCAAGTCAGGCGGTGAGTGGATCTCGACCGTCGAGCTCGAGAACCACCTCATGGCCCACCCCGACATCATCGAGGCCGCGGTCATCGGCGTGCCCGACACGAGGTGGGACGAGCGGCCCTTGGCGTGCGTGGTGTGCACGCAAGGGTCCGGCGCCACCGCCGCCGACCTGCAGGCGTTCCTCGCCGACAAGGTCGCCAAGTGGCAGGTGCCCGAACGGTGGGCGTTCATCGACGAGGTGCCGAAGACGAGCGTCGGCAAGTTCGACAAGAAGGTCCTGCGCGCCCGTCACACGGATCACGAGCTCACCGTCGAAGAGCTTGGTTAGACCCATCGTTCACACCGGATGATCGCCGCCGAAGACCTCGGCGACCTCATCGACCTCGCCGTCCTGCTGTCGTTGCCCGGCGTGCTCGTCCTCGCCTGGCTCGTCGGCCGGCTGCTCGGGGTGCGCCGCTCCTGGACGACCACGCTCTTGTCGGGCGTGATCGGCTGGATCGGCGGTGTCGCGCTCTCACTCGCGGATCGCGAGCCAGCGCAACGAGTCCGACACCGGCTTCACGCGCAACGTCTGGTTGTTCTCGACGCTCGGTGTGATGTCGGCGTCGGTGTGGATCGAGCTGCTCGCGAAGCCGGGCACGTTCGCCCGAGCCCAGACCGGGCTCACGTCGATCCCGCACCCGATCAAGGCGGTGAAGCGCCGCGGCCGGCGTGTGAGCCGTTACGCCCAGATCACCCGCATCGCGATCCGCAACGGGCTCGGTCCGTCCCTCGGGCTGGGTCGCCACTCCGAGGACGGTGAGGCACGGCAGGTGCCGTTCGCGCGCCGGCTCCGCCATTCGCTCGAGGAGTGCGGCGGGATGTTCGTGAAGATGGGTCAGGTGGCCTCGACCCGCTCGGACCTCGTGTCGCCGGCCGTGGCCGACGAGCTGTCGCACTTGCAGGACAACGTTGCGCCCGCCCCGTCGGACGCCCTCCGGGAGCTGTTGGAGGAGGAGCTGGATGCGCCGGTCGGCGAGGTCTTCGCCGAGTTCGACTGGAACCCGCTGGCCGCCGCGTCGATCGGGCAGGCGCACCGGGCTCGGCTTCACGGTGGGCAGCAAGTGGTCGTGAAGGTGCAACGTCCGGGCATCGCGAACTCGGTGAACCGCGACCTCGACGTTCTCGACGAGCTCGCCGGCATGGTCGAGCAGCGCACCACGTGGGGCGCCGAGTACCGAGTCTCCGATCTCGCCGACGAGTTCGCAGAGCGCCTGCGGGAGGAGCTCGATTTCGAGATCGAAGCGCGCAACGCATCGGACATCGCCGCCAACCTGGCCGGCGACGGCATCGACGTGCGGATCCCCGCCGTGTACCACGACCTGACGACGAGGCGCGTGCTCGTCATGGAATGGCTCGATGGCGTCAGCGTCCGCGAGACGGACGCGATCGACGAGCTGGACGTCGACCGGCGGGAACTTGCCGAGGAACTGCTCCGCTGCATGATGCAGCAGATGCTTGTCGACGCCCAGTATCACACCGATGCGCACCCCGGGAACGTGATGGTGCTGCGCGACGGACGGCTCGCCCTCATCGACTTCGGCGCCGCCAGCCGCATCGACCCGCTGCAGCAGAGTGCCATCCGCGAGGTCATGCTCGGCGTGGCGCAACGGGACGCCGATGTGCTCCGGCAAGCGGTGCTCCAGGTCGCGACGCTCCGGCGGGATGTCGACGATGAGGAGCTCGAGCGAGCCTTGTCGCGCTTCATGACGCGCCACCTCGCCCCGGGCATGGTGCCGAGCGCGGCGATGTTCAACGACCTGCTCCAGCTGTTCTTCACGTTCGGGATCAACCTGCCCCCCGAGCTGAGCACTTTCTTCCGGGCGCTGATCACGTTGGAAGGCACCCTCACGACGCTGTCACCCGGCTACCCCGTCATCGACCGTGCGGAGGCGATCGCGGGCGAATGGATGCGCGCGCGCCTCGCACCGTCGAGTCTCGAGGAGCTCGCCCGCGAGGAGCTCATCCGCATGGGGCCGCTCTTGCGCCGCCTCCCTCGGCGACTCGACCGGATGGCCAACCAGATCGAGCGCGGCAACCTGCGGGCCCGTGTGAGTCTCTTCGCCGATCCGCACGACGAAGGCGTCGTCACCAAGCTCGTCAACCGCACGGTGCTCGCGCTCACCGGCGGCGTGGTCGGCGTGATCGGCGCAATGCTGATCAACGTGCGCGGTGGACCGCCTTTCGCGGGCCAGACATCACTGTACGAGTTCTTCGGTTATTTCGCTCTGTTCTGTAGCGTCGTGCTCATCATGCGGGTCATCGTCTCCGTCTTGCACGATGGCGTGAACTGAACAAGCGGCTCATGGGCCAGGGCGGCGATCCCTATTACCGCGACGACCTCGCGCTGGTGCACCACCGCGGCTACGGGTTCCATGCCGACGCGTGCGCACCCGGGATCGCGGCCCTGCTCGCACAGGTGCGTGCGCGTGGCGGCCTCGTCGTCGAGCTCGGGTGCGGGAGCGGATTGCTCACCCGGCACCTCCTCGACGCAGGTCATCGGGTCCTCGCGACCGACGCGTCGCCCGCGATGCTCGAGCTCGCCAGTCAATTGGCGTCCGACGCGGAAGGCGTTCGCCAAATCACGCTTCCGGACGACCCGATCCCGCCCGCCGACGCGATCGTCGGCGTCGGCCACGCTCTGAACTACCTGCCCGACGAAGCTGCTGTCGACCGCGCGCTCGTCGCAATCGCCGAGGCGTTGCGGCCGGGGGGCGTCCTCGCGATCGACCTGTGCGATCTCGAATGGGCTGAGGCGCGACGAGACTGGTCCAGCCAGGGCCGCGCCGGTGACGACTGGGCGATCATCACGCAATACTCGGTTCCGGCGGCCAACCGCTTCGTCCGGGAGATGACGACCTTCATCCGCAACGATGACGACACCTGGCGTCGTGACGACGAGCGCCACGACAACGTCCTGCTCGACACCACCCGCGTCCCTGCGCTCCTGGCGACGTGCGGCGTCGAAGCGCGCCTTGCGGCTTCGTTCGGCTCCGAGGACCTCCCGACCGGGCTTCGTGCGCTCATCGGTCACCGCCCGGCGTAGGTCATGCGAGTCTTCGTGGACGGAAATGTCGAGACGCGGCGGCCGGGTCCGACCTACTGACGAGAGGCGCCCGCTCCGGGCGTCGAGAGCCCGAGGAGTGCGGACGTGAAGTACATCCTGCTCATCTACCAAAACCCGGCGACGTGGGAGACGTTCTCGGAAGAAGAGCGCAACCGCGTGATGGTCGAGGTCGGCGAGATCATGGAGGAGCTCACGCAGTCGAGCGAGTGGGTCGGCGGGGAAGGGTTGGCCGATCCGTCGAACACCAAGACGGTGCGCGTGCGCGACGGCGTCCCGGCGGTCACGGACGGGCCTTTCGTCGAATCCAAGGAGCAGCTGGCCGGCTACTGCATCGTCGAGTGCGAGACCGCGGAACGTGCGACCGAGATTGCGGCACGCTGGCCGGACGCGCGGTACTGGGCGATGGAGGTGCGGCCGATCATGGAGCCGGGCGGCGAGGAGATGTGAGCACGGCGCCGGCCGCCGAGGACCTGCTCCGCGAGCTCGCGCCCCAGGTCCTCGGCGCACTCGTCCGTCGTTACGGGCATTTCGACGCGTGCGAGGACGCGGTACAGGAGGCACTGCTGGCCGCGACCCTCCAGTGGCCCGACGAGGGTCTCCCACTGAACCCACGCGGCTGGCTGATCACGGTCGCGTCCCGGCGAGTGACCGACCAGCTTCGGAGCGATCAGGCCCGACGCCGTCGCGAGGACACGACCGCCGCGCTCGCGGCACGTGACGAGTCGGACGTTCCCGACCGGGACGACACTCTGACGCTCCTGTTCCTGTGCTGCCATCCCGCGCTCTCGCCGGCATCACAGCTCGCGCTCACGCTGCGCGCCGTCGGCGGCTTGAGCACGGCACAGATCGCGAACGCGTTCCTCGTGCCGGAGGCCACGATGGCGCAGCGCATCTCCCGCGCCAAGAAGCGCATCAAGGCCACCGGCATCCCGTTCGAGATGCCGCCGGAGCCCGAGCGGGCCGACCGGCTACGCGTGGTCCTGCACGTGCTGTACCTCGTGTTCAACGAGGGCTACACGGCGACGTCCGGCCCGGATCTGCATCGCACCGAGCTGACCGCCGAAGCGATCCGGCTCACCCGCGTGGTGCACCAACTGCTCCCGGAGGACGGCGAGGTCACCGGCCTGCTCGCGTTGATGTTGCTCACGGACGCGCGGCGTCCGGCGCGTACCCGGCCCGACGGCTCACTGGTTCCGCTCGAGGAGCAGGACCGGAGTCGCTGGGATCAGGAAGCCATCCGCGAAGGCGTTGCCCTCATCACGAACTCGCTGGCGGAGGCGCCGATCGGCCCGTACCAGCTCCAGGCGGCGATCGCCGCCGTCCACGACGAAGCCATCACCGCGGCCGACACCGACTGGCGCCAGATCCTCGGGCTGTACGACCTCCTCGAGCGACTGGCGCCGAATCCCATGGTCACGTTGAACCGCGCCGTCGCAGTGGCGATGGTGCGGGGGCCGGACGCCGCGCTCGACCTGCTCGACACCCTGGATTCCGACGAGCGCTTGGCGGATCACTACCGCCTCGCCGCCGTACGCGCGCATCTGCTCGAGATAGCGGGCGAGCGCGACGCCGCGCTGTCCGGCTACCGGGCTGCTGCCCGTCGCACGACGAGCATCCCCGAGCGGCGCTACCTCGAGTCCCGCGCTGCCCGGCTGCGAGACTCGCAAGAGCGGTAGATTGCCGCTCGTGGATTGGCGACTCGAGCTCGTGCAGGTGCCGGTGTCGGATGTCGAACGGGCGAAGACCTTCTACACCGAACAGGTCGGCTTCAACGCCGACCATGATCACCAGGTGAGCGACGAGCTCCGCTTCGTGCAACTGACGCCTCCGGGATCGCCGGCGTCGATCTCGTTCGGGACCGGTCTCAACGACATGCCGCCCGGTTCGGTGCAAGGCCTCCAGATCGTCGTGCCCGACGTCGAGGCCGCGCGCGCCGAGCTCGTCGACCGCGGCGTCGACGTCAGCGAGGTCCAGCACTTCCCCTGGGGCTCGTTCGTCTTCTTCAGCGATCCCGACGGCAACGGCTGGGCCGTCCAGCAGATCCCCCCTCGCGAATAGAGGAAGCGAACGAGCCAGCGAGTTGCAGTGCTCGGCCGCGTGCTCGAGAGCGATCAGCTCGTCCCGATGACGCGCCGGGCTTACGTCTGCAGCGGAAGGATCTCGCGTGCCGCGTCGTCGAGCTCGGTGTCCCATGACCCCGGGTCGTGCGCGGGCACCAGGACCAGCTTCGAGAAGCCGTGCTCGAGGAACTGCTCGAGGCGCGCCCGGAGCGCGGGGAACCCGACCGGGACGAGCTCGCCCGGCTCGACGTCGGGCCGGCGGGCCTTGATCCCCGATGCGAGCGGCTCGGGGATCTCGTCGCGCACGTAGATCACGAGCGCGCCGTAGTGCTCGTCCTCGATCTCGCGGCCGGCGTCGGCCGCCGCCTCCTCGACGACGACGCGTCCCGCCGCCACCTCAGCCGGTGTCGAGAAGCTCGGGAGCCAGCCGTCGCCGAGCCGCCCCACCCTCCGCAGCTCGCTCTTGGCCCGGCCGCCGAGCCACACGTCGGGAGGCTGCTGCACCGGCTTGGGCCGGACCGAGAGCGCGCGGTACGAGAAGCGGCTGCCGTCGTGGTCGACGGCGTCCTCGGTCCAGAGCCGCCGCACGAGCGGGAGTGCCTCGTCGAACCATGCGGCCCGTTCGTCGCGCGCGACGCCGAACGCCTGCTGCTCCGCCGGGCTGGCCACGCCGAGGCCGAACGCGGGCAGCGCGCGCCCGCCCGACAGCCGGTCGAGGCTCGCCCACTCCTTGGCGACGACGGCCGGGTTCCGGCCCGGGAGCACCTGCACGCTCGTGCCGAGCTTGAGCTTCCGGGTCCGGCCGGCTGCGAACGCGAGGCCGACCATCGGGTCGGGGGCGTCCCCGGTCAGCCGTTCGGACAGCCACAGCGAGTCGAAGCCGCGCTCCTCGAGGCCGTCGACGAGCTCGCCGAAGCTCGTGTCGTCACGGAGCCCCTGGACGCCGAGCCCGTAGCCGATGCGGACCTTCACGCCGAGCCCGACGGCTGGTACGGCCGCAGCTCGCGCCGCGCGATCTGCTGCTTGTGCACCTCGTCGGGCCCGTCGACCAGGTGCAGCGTCCGGGCGTGTGTGTACATGGACGCCAGCGGCCAGTCGTCCGACACCCCGGCGCCACCGAAGAGCTGGATCGCGCGGTCGATCACCGTCGTCGCAAGGCGCGCCGCCACCACCTTGATCGCCGCGATCTCGAACCGGGCGCCCTTGTTGCCGACCGTGTCCATGAGCCACGCCGCCTTGAGCGTGAGGAGGCGGGCCTGCTCGATCTCGATGCGGGACTCGGCGACGCGGTCCTGTACGACACCTTGCTCCGCGAGGGGCTTGCCGAACGGTGCGCGCAGCCACGCCCGCTCGCACATCAGCTCGAGCGCCTTCTCGGCCAGGCCGATCGCCCGCATGCAGTGATGGATCCGGCCCGGGCCCAGCCGCGCCTGTGCGATGGCGAACCCGCCGCCCTCCTCGCCCAGCAGGTTCGCCGCCGGGAGCCGCACGTTCTCGTAGAGCGTCTCGCAATGGCCGCCGCCGGCGTCGTGCCCGAAGACGGGAAGCGTGCGCACGACCCGCACGCCCGGCGCGTCCATCGGCACCAGGATCATCGACTGACGGTGGTACGGGTCCGCATCGGGGTTCGACACGCCCAAGAGGACGACGACCTTGCAGCGCGCCGAGGCCGCGCCGCTCGTCCACCACTTGTGCGCGTTGACCACGTAGTCGTCACCGTCGCGTTCGATGCGGCTCTGGAGGTTGGTGGCGTCGGAGCTCGCCACCCACGGCTCGGTCATCGCGAAGCACGAACGGATCTCGCCGTTCACCAGCGGCAGCAGCCACTCCTCCTGCTGCTGCGCGGTTCCGAACTCGGCGAGGATCTCCATGTTGCCGGTGTCGGGCGCGGCGCAGTTCGTCGCCTCCGCCGCGAGCAGGTTGCGTCCCATCAGCTCGCACAGCGGCGCGTAGTCGAGGTTCGAGAGGCCCGCGCCCCACTTCGGGTTGGGGAGGAACAGGTTCCACAGGCCGCGCTGGCGCGCCTCGGCCTTCAGGTCCTCCATGACGGGCGGGTGGAAGTGGGGATCGCCCGATTCCTCCACCTGCTGTCGGTACACGGGCTCGGCCGGGACGACCTGCGTGTCGATGAAGTCGCGCAGCTGCTTCTGGAGCTCGAGCGACCGGGCGCTGAACTCGAAGTCCATAAAAGCTCCTTTCACGCCCTCGCAAGCTCGGGCTTTGCGGAAGCGGTCGGCAAAGCCGCCGCTCCCGCGGCGAAGCTACCCCGACATCCGGATGGCAGGCGGCGTAGAACTACTGGCGTGAGAGCGCTGTTCGAGGTGTCGCTCCTCGCGGTCACCTGGATCATCGGGTGGCTGCTGCTCTGGCGCGTGCCCCGGCTCTCACCGGCCTCGAGCGCCACCCCCGGCGGGCGGGTCTCCGTGGTGGTGCCCGCACGGAACGAGGCCGGCCGCCTCCCCGGCTTGCTCGCCGCGCTCGCCGTCCAGACGCGCCCCGCCGACGAGGTGCTCGTCGTCGACGACGATTCCGAGGACGACACAGGCGCCGTCGCCGCCGCCGGCGGTGCTGACGTCATCGCCGCTCCGCCTCTTCCCGACGGCTGGACCGGGAAGACGTGGGCGTGCTGGACGGGCGCCCGGCGAGCCACGGGCGACGTGCTCGTGTTCCTCGACGCCGACACCGAACCCGAGCCCGACCTGCTTGCCCGCATGCTCGACGCGCTCGCTCACCGCCCGGGGTTGCTGTCGGTGATGCCGTACCACCGTATGCGGCGACAGTACGAGCGCCTCTCGGCCTTCTTCAGCGTGATCTCGCTCATGGGGATCGGGGCGGCGTCGGCGCGCCGCTCGGCGCGCATCACGGGCGCGTACGGACCGTGCCTGGCGTGCCGTCGTCATGAGTACGACTCTGCCGGCGGTCACGAGTCGATACGCGGGGCTGTCGTCGACGACGTGGCGCTCGCGCAACAGTTCCATCGCGCCGGGCTGCCGGTTCGCGTCGCCGGTGGGAAGGGCGCGATCAGCTTCCGTCTCTACGGGGGCGGCCTGCGCGACCTCGTCGAGGGTTGGAGCAAGAACTTCGCGTCCGGCGCCGGATCGACTCCGGTGATGCGCTTCCTGCTCGTGTTCGCGTGGGTCGTGGGCGTGGGCACCGCCGCCCAGGCGCCGGTCCGCGAGGCGATCGCGGCGATCGGCGGGTGGTCGGGTCCGGGAATCGCGTTGTGGATCGGGTTCGTCGCGTTCGCAGTGCAGCTGGCCGTGCAGCTCCGCCCGCTCGGCAACTACTCGTGGGCCGCCCCGCTGTTCCCCGTGCCGCTGGCGGCGTGGTTCGTCATCTTCTTCCGGTCGATCGTGCTCACGGCGCGTGGACAGGTCCGGTGGAAGGGTCGAGCCGTGCCGGTGCGACCCGATCGGGTGAGGCGGTGAGCAGCCTGGCGTCGCGGCGGAATCTCCTCATCGTGTTGATCGACGCCGGCGTGTGGGCGTCCTGGAGCGCTCTGTGCGGCTACGTCGCGCACCGCATCCCGGCGTCTCGCCTGGCGCGCGACCGCGGCCTGCTGCGCATCCGTGGGTTCGAGGCCGGAGGCCGCTTCTACGAGCGGTGGCTGCACATCAAGCGGTGGAAGGACCTTCTTCCCGAGGCGGGCGCGCTCTTCCGGGGAGGATTCTCGAAGCGACGCGTGAGCGCCACCGACCCCGCCTATCTCGAGCGCTTCGCTGTCGAGACCCGGCGGGCCGAACTCACACACTGGCTGATCCTTGCCGCCGGCCCCTGGTTCTTCCTGTGGAATCCCTGGTGGTTGGGGCTGGCGATGGTCGGATACGGGATCGTCGCCAACGTCCCGTGCCTGGCGATCCAGCGCTACAACCGGGCTCGTCTGTTGCGTATGATCCCCCGGCCCATCGCGGCACGGACGGCTTGACCGTTCTGCCCGTTTGTTCCTCGATTACGTTGACCGCAAATGGTTCACCTGACCGGTACATATACCGACGTCGACCGCTCGCCCGACCCCGTGGGGGCCGCCGAGTGGATGGACACGATGTGCGACTGGCCGTTCATTCGCGCCTACAAGGAGCGGACGGTCGACCTGCTGCAGGTCAAGCCGGGCGCCCGCCTCCTCGACGTCGGCTGTGGGACCGGCCATGACACCCGCGCCCTGGCGGTCACGGCGGGTCCCGACGGCATCGCGGTCGGCGTCGACGCGTCGGCGGTCATGCTCAAGACGGCCCGAACCCGCGGCGGCTCCTACCTGCAAGCCGATGCGCGGGCGCTGCCCTACGAGGACGGTGCGTTCGACGGCACCCGCATCGACCGCGTGCTCCAGCACGTTCCCGGGCCCGAGGACGCGGTCGGCGAGATCGCCCGGGTCACTCGCGCGGGTGGGCGGGTCGTCGCCATCGATCCCGATCAGGAGACGCTCGTCGCCGACGTCTCCGACCCCGGGCTGCTCCGGAAGGTCAAGGATTTCCGGCGCGACCGCAACCTGTGCAACGGGACCATCGGGCGGCAGCTCCCCCGATTGTTCCGGCGGGCGGGGCTCTCCGAGGTGGAATGCGAGGCGGCGACCCTCGTCCTCACGAATCCGCGTGATGCGTTCGGCTTCATGACGTGGCCCCGGCTGATGCTCGCCGAAGGGCTGCTCGCCGACGACGAGGTCGCCCGCTGGGAGGCCGACATCGAAGCCTCCGTCGCCGGCGGCGAGTTCCTCTACGCCGTCACCTTCTTCATCACCAGCGGCTCGAAGCCCTGACGCGCCGCGGAGCCATCCGTTCTCGGCAGGAAAGCGGTCGGAGAGCGACCTTTTCGCTGCCGAGAAGGAAGGGGCTAGGTGGTGGCGCCGGGTCTTCTGAGCCTGGTGGAACGTCGGCGCCGGCGCCTCGTTCAGCGGCGGATTCGCCTCGGTCAACATCCGCTGCGCGTCTTCACGGTCGGCGTCCGTGAAGGCCTTCGTCGTCGCGCAGAACTCGACCAGGGTCCCGTTGGGGTCGATCGCGTAGATCGACGTGCACCAACCGTGGTCGATCTCGGCGACGTCATGACCGGCGTCGAGCCACCGGCGCTTGTGCGACTCGATCCCGGCGAGGTCGCCGGCGTCGAAGGCGAGGTGGTTGGTCCAGATCGGCAGTCCCAGCCCGGCCGAGAGCGACGGCTCGAACTCGGCCGGGACGTTCTCGTCGTCGTGGATGTCCCAGAACGCGATCAGCCCCTGGCCATGCGTGTCGTAGAACAGGTGCCGGGCCCAGCCGCCACCGTCCGTGGCCGCCGCCTCGACCTTCACCAGGTCGAAGCCCATGGCCTCCGTGTAGAAAGCGTGGGTCGCGGCCACGTTCCGAGTAGCGACCGCGACATGGTGAAAGCCCATCGTGCCCTCCCGACTCCGAGGGCCACCAGCATCGCGCGGGAGGCAGCGTGGACGAGCGCAACGTTCATCCCGATCCGGTCGTGCAGTTCCGGGCCTGGCTCGACGAGGCCGTGGCCGCGGGAGTACGCGAGCCCGACGCCATGACGATCGCGACCGCGGGCCTCGGCGGGATGCCGTCGGCGCGGACGGTGTCGCTGCGAGGCTTCGACGAGCGGGGCTTCGCGTTCTACACGAACTACCGCAGCCCGAAGGCCCGCGACCTCGACGAGAATCCGCGGGCCGCCGTCGTGTTCCACTGGCGTGAAGTCGAACGGCAGGTGCGGGCAACGGGGACGGTCGCGCGGTTGTCGCGTGAGGAGTCGCTGGCGTACTGGCGCAATCGCCCGCTCGGGAGTCGCCTCAGCGCGCTGGTGTCGCCTCAGAGCGAGGTCGTCGCCGACCGGGCCGAGCTCGAAGCCGCCTGCGAGGCGGCTGCCGCGCGCTACGGAGACGACCCGCCGCTGCCGGATTCCTGGGGCGGGTTCGTGGTCACGCCCGACGAGGTCGAGCTGTGGGAAGGGCGGCCGAACCGGCTGCACGATCGCGTCCGGTATCGACGCCTCGACGACGGGTGGGTGCGGGAGCGATTGGCGCCCTGAGCGCGGGCGCTCACCGGGCGACGGTCAGCAGGCTGCGGATGCTGCCACCGACGGGCCCGCGCCGCTCGACGAGTTTCCGGCCTCGTCGGTTGCGACGACCTGCCACGTGATCGTGCCGTCGGCGGCATAGGGACCGATGGGCGCTTCGAACGCGCCCCCGGTGGCCGTCATCCGCTTGCGGGTCTCGGCCCCCGAAGCCGTGTCGACGTACACGAGCTCCACCGTGGCCAGGTGGTCCCCCGGATCGACCACGCTCGCGAGCGCCGACGTGCTGGTCTGCCGAGGACCGATGCATCCGAAGACCGTCGCGAGGTTGTAGACGAACGGCGCGCGGGTGTCGGGCCCCGGTGCAACGGTGGTGACCGGCGGCGCGGTTGTCGCCGGCGTGGTCGTGGCGGGCGGCTTCTGCCGGGCGGCGGCTTTCGCCTCGGCGGCGAAGGACCGGGTGTCACGGCCGAAGCCGCGGAAGTTCGTCACGATGGCGGCGACGAACACCGCCGCGATCGCGATGACGGCGGCGCGGACCACGAGGCGGCGCCCCGGGTACATCGAGCGCGGGAAGCCGCTGCGTCGTAGCCGGGGAGGCGGCGGCACCAGGCCCTCGACCTCGTCGTAGGCGTCGTACTCCCGCTCGGTGAGGTCGCCTTGGTCGCCTTCGACCGGGGCGCCGGTCTCGACCGGAGCGATCGGTCGCTCGGTCGTCTCGGTCGGTTGCGGCGGCGCGGCGGCTGCGTCGCTCGTCGCCGCCGTCGTGTCGCTCGTGCCGGCTGTGTCGGTCGCTACGTCGGGCGGGGACTGGCCCAGCACGGCCGCGGTCCATTCGGGCGGGCCGAGCACCGACCACAACAGGTCGACGCGGTCCAACACCTCGTCACGGACCTCGGGTGGCGCCGGCTCCGCCGGCACCTCGCCGATGAGCCGCATCGCATCCGGCTGGTCCTCACGCCAGAGCGAGCACTTCCGGCACGTGTCGACGTGCGCGGCGACCTGGCGCAGCCACTTGTCCGGATGCGCTTCGTCCTCGCCGGCGATCAGCTGCTTCATGCGCTCGCAGCCGGGACTGGCCAGCCGCGCGACCAGCAGCGCGCTCAGCTGGCGCTGCGTCTTCTCGTCGAGGTCGCGCACGAGAGCGGCGGCGTGCGGGGGAGACACGCCGAGCGTGTCCGCCAGCGCCTGGTTGTCGAGCGGCTGCCGGGCGTGCAGGTCCAACAGGATCCGCTCCTTGCCCGGGAACCACGACACCGCCTCCCACACGATGGCGCCGGCGCCGTCGGAGGCTGCCTTGCCGGTCGCACCGTCGAACTCGGCGTGCTCGTCGACACCCACCTGGATGTCGCGCCCGAGCAGCTGCTGGCGCGCCAGCGCGAACAGCCACGGCTCGAGCTTCTCCGGCCGCCGGAGCCGGTACAGCTCGAGCGCCGCCAGCACGAACGTGTCCACCATGACGTCGAACGCCATTTCGGGATCGCGCAACACCGAGGTGCACAGGTCGTACAGGCGGTCGGCGTAGCCGTCGTAGATCTCCGAGAGGGCCCCTCGATCACCCGACCGCGCCGACGCGACGAGTTCCGCATCCGTCAGCATCGTGGTCACAGCGTAGAGGGGCGTGTCGACTCGTCGCGAGCGGAGCCGTCGGAGCGCATTCGGGCTAGACAGGCGGCCGTGACGGCGGGGGCGTGGACGCTGCTGCTGGTGGCGGGGGTGCTCGCGGCGGGGAACTGGCTCGCGGTCGCCCGCCACGACAGACGGCTCGAATACGTGTGCAAGCCGGGCGCGTTGGCCGCGCTCATCGGGGTCGCGCTGACCCTCGATCCGGCGCACGGCGACGTGCGCGCCTGGTTCGTCGCCGCGCTGGTGTTGTCACTCGCCGGCGATGTCTTCCTGATGCTGCCGTCAGATCGGTTCGTCGCCGGATTGGCCTCGTTCCTCCTCGCCCACGTGGCGTACGTGGTCGGCCTCACCCGCCACGGCGGTTCCGCAGGCGCGCTCCTCGTCGCGGCGGTCCCGGTCGTCGCGGTGGCCGGTCTCCTCGGGGTGCGGTTCCTGCGGGCGGCGCGCGCCGGCGGTCACCGGGAGCTCTTCGGTCCGCTGGTCGCGTACATGGCCGTGATCGCGGCGATGGTCACATGCGCCATCGCCTCGGGCAACGTGCTCGCCGCCGCCGGCGCGGTGCTGTTCATGGCGTCCGACGCGCTGATCGCCGAGACGCGCTTCGTGGGTCCAAGAGGTTGGGCGCCGGTCGTCATCATGGTGACGTATCACCTGGGCCAGACCGGCCTCACGCTCTCGCTCGTGCACGGATAGGAGAAGCATGCGGAAATCGATCGACGACGCCGTTGACGACCATCCTCCCGACGACGAGGAGCGACCGGCGGTGTCGTGGGCGGTGGCGGTGTCCGACGACTGCGACGCGTGTGGCGCCGGCGAGCTGCGCGTCGTGCTGACGGTCGAGGAGCAGGGTCGTGCGGGCTACGGACTCGTCGCCCACCTCGCGCCCGACAGGGCCCGCCGGCTGCGCGTCGCCCTCGCCGCCGCCCTGCGCGAGCTCGGTGAGGACCCGGGCGCGTAGCGGCGACATCTACAGCAGCAGCGGCGCCTTGGCGCGCTCGGCGGCGGCCGCGAGCTCGCGGCGGTGCTCGGCGATCTGCTCGACCGAGATCATCGCCACCCGGTGCTCCTCGGCGAACATCTCGAGGAACGCCAACCGCGCCGGCGAGCCGTCGTGCTGGAGCACCTCGCAGATCACCGCCACCGGCGGGAGCCCGGCGAGACGGGCGAGGTCGACCGCCGCCTCGGTGTGGCCGCGCCGTTCGAGCACGCCGCCGGCGCGGGCGCGCAGCGGGAACACGTGCCCAGGTCGCACGAAGTCGCCCGGGCGGCTTCCCGAGTCGAGGACCTTGCGAATGGTCGTGGCCCGGTCCTCGACGCCGATGCCCGTGCCGGCGGTCTCGTGGTCGATCGACACGCAGAACGCCGTGTCGCACGTCGCCCGTCCGTCCGGGATCATCGGCTCGATGGCGAGCTCCTCGAGACGGGCCGAGTCGCACGGCATGCACACGAGCCCCCGCGCCCACCGCAGCATGAAGTTGACGGCCTCGCCGGTCACCCAGCTGGCCGCCATCGTGAGGTCGCCCTCGTTCTCGCGGTCTTCGTCGTCGACGACGAGCACCATCTCGCCCCGGCGGATCCGCCGCAGCGCCTCGTCGATCGTGGACAGCTTCATTGCTGCACTCCTCAGTTCGGGACTCGCTCGGGTTGCGCTGCCGCTCCGGGCAGCGTCACGACCATGCGACAGCCGTGCGGCTCGCGACGTTCGGGGTGGATGTCGCCGCCATGGAGGTCGACGATCCACTGCGCGATCGCCAGGCCGAGCCCGGCGCCGCCCTCACTCGACGCCCGGGCGGTGTCGACGCGGTAGAAGCGCTCGAACACGCGGGCCTCTTCCACCTCGGCGATGCCCGGGCCTTCGTCGCACACTTCGATCGTCACGGTCGAGCTCGGCGTCGAGCCGTGCCCGGGGCTCCGGCCGTTGGGCGCGCGGCGCGCCCGGACCTCGACCCGCCCACCGCTGGGCGTGTAGCGCACGGCGTTCTCGAGCAGATTCGCGACCACCTGATGCACGCGCTCGGGGTCACCGTCGGCGGTGAGCCCGGGCGTCTCGACCACGACGGCGACGTCGACACCCGGTGCATGGAGCTGCTGTTCGCGGACCGCGTGCTCGAGGACGGGCTTCACGTCGAACTCGCTCCAGTCGAGCGGCACCGCGCCCGACTCCAACCTCGACAAGTCGAGGAGCTGGGTGACGAGGCGGCCGAGCCGCTCGACCTGGGCGAGCATCGTGCGGAACGTCTGGGGGTCGGGGTCCTCCACGCCGTCGACGAGGTTCTCGAGGACTGCCTGCAGCGCGGCGATCGGCGTGCGCAGCTCGTGCGAGACGTTCGCTACCAGATCGCGTCGCACGCGGTCCGTTTCGGCGAGCTCGGCCGCCATCTTGTTGAACGCCCGCGCGAGCTCACCGACCTCGTCGCGCGAGGTCGCGGCGACGCGGCTGTCGTAGTTGCCCTTGGCCATGGCCCGGGCCGCGTCGGACATCTCCCGCAACGGCGACGTCATCCCGCGGGCGAGGAACCGCACCATCACCAGCGCGACGGAACCGGCGATGATCCCGCTCACCGAGGGCCACACGCCGGCCTTGAGGCACAGCCAGAACACGAACACGGTCACGGCGACGGCGGAGAAGATGACGGCGCCGAGCTTGATCTTGAGCGAGTAGACCGTGTCGAGCGGTCGGCGCGGGCTCACGACGGATCCCGGGCGCCGCTCGACGCGGCGGTGACGGCGGCGTCGTCGGCCGCGTAGCCCACACCGTGGACGGTGCGGATCACGTCGGGACCCAACTTGCGACGCACGGCCCGCACGTGCGAGTCGACGGTGCGCGCGCCCGAGCCGTCCTGGTAGCCCCACACCTGGAGCAGCAACTGCCCGCGCGTGAACACCTGGCCCGGGTGCGAAGCGAGGTGCGCGAGCAGGTCGAACTCGGTCGGGGTGAGGTGCACGGTGTCGTCGCCTCGGCGGACGCGGCGCGTGGCGAGGTCGAGCTCGGCGCCGGCGACGTGCAGCATCCCGCCCGCGTTGGCGGCCGCCGCGCCGGCGCGCTCGACCCGCCGGAGGAGCGCATGCACCCGCGCGACGAGCTCGCGGGGGCTGAACGGCTTCGTCAGGTAGTCGTCGGCGCCCACGGCCAGGCCGACGACCATGTCGGTCTCCGAGTCGCGGGCCGTGAGCATCAGCACCGGCACCGGCCGGTCGTGCTGGATACGGCGGCACACCTCGAGCCCGTCGAGGCCGGGCAACATCAGGTCGAGCACGACGAGGTCGGGATGAACCCGCTCGCACACCTCGACCCCGCCGGGGCCGTCGGCCGCGATCTCGACGACGAATCCCTCACTGCGGAGCCGCGCCGCGACCGCGGCCGCGATCGAAGCTTCGTCTTCGACGACGACGATCGTGCGGGCCGGGGTGGCGGCCGCAGGAGCCGGGGGCATCGCACGACAGGATAAGGAAACCGTTTCGCGGAGTCTTGCCGGGCGTGTGGAGATTCGGTGCAGATGCAGCCACCGGATGGTGGCGAGGGTGGTCGATCAGGGCAGGGGCACGGTCGCGGCGGGGTCGGCGGCGAGGCGGACCGGGTCGCCGGCGGCGGGGATCCGATCGCCGGTCACGGCCACCTCCAACGACGGTCCGTCGGCGACCTTGACCTCGAGCAGGAAGTGGTCGCGGCGAAACGTTCGGGCCGTGACGACGCCCACGATCGATCCCTCCGTGTCGACGCGCAGCGAATCGGGACGCACGGCGACGCGGCCGTGGCCGAGCGCGTCGGTGACGTTGTATCCGAGGAAGCGCGCGACGAACTCGTTGGTCGGGTGCTCCCACACGTCGACCGGGGAACCGAGCTGCTCGATGCGGCCGTCGTGCATGACCGCGACCCGGTCGGCGAGCGCGAAGGCTTCGTCGTGATCGTGGGTGACGTACAACGACGTGAGCCCGAGGCGGGTGAACAAGTCGCGGAGCTCGACCATCAGCCGCTCGCGGAGCGCGCGGTCGAGCGATCCCAGCGGCTCGTCGAGCATGAGCAGGCGAGGCGCGGGCGCCAGCGCCCGCGCCAGCGCGACCCGCTGCTGCTCGCCGCCCGACAACTCGGTGACCCTCCGGTGCTCGTACCCGGCCAACCCCACCAGCGTGAGCAGCTCGCTCGCGCGCGAGCCCGCCTGCGCCGCCGGCACGCTCCGCATGCGCAGCCCGAAGACGACGTTCCCGAGCACGTCGCGGTGCGGGAACAGGGTGTGATCTTGGAACATCAAGCCCAGCTGCCGGCGGTGGGGAGCCACGTGCGTGAGGTCGACGCCGTCCCATTCGACGCGCCCGTGCACCGGTGACTCCAGGCCGGCGATGGCGCGGAGCAGCGTGCTCTTGCCGCTCCCACTCGGGCCGAGGACCGACACGACCTCACCGTCGCCGACGTCGAGGTCGACGCCGCCGAGGGCGACGGTGTCGCCGTAGCGGACTTCGAGCGACTCGACCCGCAACATCAGAACTCCCCGATGTCGGCGAAGCGGAAGCGCTCGATGGCGAGGATCGCGACCGCGGTCACGGCCATCAGGATGACGCCGGCCGCCATCGCGGCACCGAAGTTCAGCGCACCGGGCTGGCCGAGCAGGCGGAAGATGACGACGGGCAGCGTGGGGTAGTCGGGACGGGCGATGAAGATCGTCGCCCCGAACTCGCCGAGCGAGATGGCGAACGCGAATCCGGCCGCCACCAGCACGGCCCGAGCCACGATCGGCAGGTCGATCTCCCGCCAGACACGTCCCGGTGACGCGCCGAGGACGGCGGCCGCCTCGCGCAGGTGCTCGTCGATGGACCGCAGCACGGGGATCAGGACGCGGGCGACGAACGGCGCCGCCACGAGCGCGTGCGCGATCGGGATCAGCGTGGGCGACGCGCGGAGGTCGAACGGCGGGCGGTCGAGCGCGATCAGGAAGCCGAAGCCGATCGTCACCGCCGAGACGCCCAGCGGCAGGAGCAACAGCGTGTCGAGGCCGCCGGCCGCGTCGGGCGGCGCGGCGGGGACCGGCGACCGCGAACGCGGCCAGCCCTCCGATCACGAGGGCGATCACCGTTGCGATCGCCGCGAACACGACGGAGTTGCGCACGGCTTCGATCGGAGGCACGAAGACGGTGCTCGTGCGGCGCAGCTCCGACAACGCGCGGTAGAAGCCGAAGCTGTATCCGCCGGCGGTGTCGAACGAGCGCTGGACGAGGACGAGGACCGGGCCGCCGAGCAGCAGGGCCATCAGCGCAAGGTTGAGGCCGACGACGGCGCGCTCGCCGGGAGTGCGAGCCCGGCGGGATGTCTCGGCGCTGGCGCGCAGGCGCAGCGCCAGTGCGCGGCGGCCTTGCGCACGGCCTGCGACCAGCAGCACGGCGAAGACCGCCGCCAGCTGCACGATCGACAGCGCGGCCGCCTGCGGCAGGTCGAGGAACTGCACGGTCTGGCGGTAGATCTCCGTCTCGAGGGTCGAGTAGCCCGGACCGCCGAGGATCAGGATCACGCCGAACGACGTGAACGTGAACAGGAACACGATGGCGGCGGCGGCCGCGATCGCGGGTCGGAGCGCCGGCAGCGTCACCGAGCGGAACGTCTGCCAGCGACCGGCGCCGAGGACACGCGCCGCGTCCTCCTGCCGCGGATCGAGGTGCGCCCACAGACCGCCGACGATCAGCACCACGACCGCGTAGTTGAAGAACACGTGGGCGACGAGGATGGCGACGAGCGACTGGTCGAGACCGAGGAACCCGAGCGGGCCGCCCTCGCCGAGCAGCGCGAGGAAGGCGGAGCCGACCACGACCGTCGGGAGCACGAACGGGACGAGCACCGCCGCCCGCACGAGTCGCTTTCCGCGGAACTCGTACCGCGTGAACACGTACGCGCCCGGGAGCGCGACGATCACCGTGAGCGCGGTCGACACCGTCGCCTGCCAGATCGTGAACCACGCCACGCCCCGCAGCTGCGAGTCGGTCACCACCGCGCCGATCGGGCTGAGGTCCAGCGTCCCGCCCGGCGTGAGCCCCCGACCGATGATCGACGCCACCGGATAGGCGAAGAACACGCCCAGGAACGCCAGCGGCACCGCGAGCAGGAGCACACGCGTGACACGCCGCCGGTCGATGCGTGCGGAGGGGGACATTTGGGCCCCCGCTACATGCATCATGACGCAGCGATCACCGGAGGACGGTGTCGGTCCACTGCTCGATCCACTGGTCGCGGTTGCGGGCGATCTCCTCGGGCGGGAGCGAGAACGGCCTCGGGGCGACCTTGGCGTACTTCACGAACGCGGGCGGGAGCTTCGTGCCGTTGCGGGCGGGGAACACGTACATCTGGAGCGGCATGTCGCGCTGGAACCGCTCAGACAGCATGAAGTCGACGAGCTGCTTCGCGGCCTTCTCGTGTGCGGTGCCCTTCAGAATGCCGACGAACTCGATCTGCCGGAAGCACGTGTCGAGCAACGCGCCGGTCGGCGGCTCCTCCGGCTGCGAGTCGGCGTTCACGACCTCCGCCGGCGGGCTGGTCGCGTACGACACCACCAGCGGATAGTCGCCTTTGCCGGCGCTCCCCGAGAACTCGGTGTTGTACGCCTGCTCCCAGCCGTCGACGACCTTGACGTCGTTGTCCCGCAGCTTCTCCCAATAGGCGCGCCAGCCGTCCGGTCCGAACTTGGCCACCGTGGCGAGCAGGAACGCCAGCCCGGGTGACGACGTCGCCGGGTTCTCGACCACGAGCAAGCCCTTGTACTCCGGCTTCGTCAGGTCGTCGAGCGTCTTCGGCGCAGTGAGCTTCTTGTCGGTGAAGTACTTCCGGTCGAAGTTGAGGCACACGTCTCCGGTGTCGACCGGGCTGACGCGGTTCCGAGGATCGAGCTGGAGATCCTGCGGGATGTTCGCCAGCTCGGGCGACTTGTACGGGAGGAAGATGCCTTCGTCGAGCGCCCGGCTCAGCAGCGTGTTGTCGACACCGAAGAACACGTCGCCGAGAGGGTTGTTCTTGGTGAGGATCGCCTGGTTGACGGCCGCGCCCGCGTCGCCCGAGGGCAGCACGTCCACGCTCACGCCCGTCTTCTTCGTGAACTGGCGCATGACGCGCTTCGACGCGCTGAACGAGTCGTGGGTCATGAGCGTGATCGTCGTGCCGTCCGAGCCGGCCGGCGCCGATGCCGTCGCCGCGACCGGGCCGCCGACGGTCAACGCCGCCACGAGGAGCGAGACGGCGAGAGTGAGCACGGGCAGTCGGCGCATGTCAGGTTCCTCCGAGGTCGGGTTGGACGGCCAGCAGGGTGCCGTGCTCGAGCGAGACGGTCGCGACGGGTTCGACGAGCTCGTTACTCAGTCCGCGCGTGGATCCGGGCAGCAGGTCTTCGTGGTCGAGCGGATACCGCAAGCCCGTCGTCCGTACTCCGCGGGCGGGACCCCCGGCCGCGAGCAGCGAGCACACGTCGCCCGGAGCGCCCGACAGACGCGCCTCGCGACGGACGACCGTGATGCGGGTGTCGTCGAGCAGCGCCTCGATGTCGATGTCGTCGAACGACGGAGACGCGAGCAGCAGGGCGTTCGCGAGGAGGTGGTCGAGCCGCCCGCCGGATCCGCCGACGACGATCACGCCGTTCGCGCCGCTGTCACGCGCGGCGCGCACGGCGAGCTCGAGGTCGCTCTCGTCCTTCTCGGCGGGGTACCGGCGCACCTCGGCGCCCGCGGCGACGGCGGCGTCGACCGCGGCCGGATCGGCGGAGTCGAAGTCTCCGACAACGAGGTCGACGTCCCGCCCCAGCGCGAGCGCTTGCTCGACGCCCGAATCGGCGGCGACGGTGAAGACACCGCCGGGCAGCCGTGCTGCGACCGCGTTGTCGACGGGGTCCCCGCCCGCGAAGACGAGCGCCAAGCTTGCCGGGGGCGTCTCCACCATCCCTCCCTTCGCCGGAATTACCCGGTGCAGGTTCCACGGGTCGGTGGCGCTGCCACACGCTCTGGCGTGGCCACCCTCTCAGCCCGGCTGTCCCGAGCTCCCCACTGGGTCGAACCTCGATCGTATCGTGACGATCCGACTGGGGTCGCTCGCATTCGTGTGCAAGGGTGCCGCCGTGCTGCGCGCCGTCCGCCCCGTTGTCGCGCTCGGAGCAGTCGCCCTTCTCGTCGCCGCGTGCGGTGGAGGCGGGGGAGGCGACTCCACGTCGAAGCGCGCGCCGTCGACAAACGCGCCGGCGACCACGGCGTCGTCGACCCCCGCGACTACGGCCGCCGGCGGAGTACGCATCACCGCAGCGCCGTGGAAGTTGCCGTCACCGTCGTCCCGTGAGGTCGTGCTCACCGACGGGAAGCAGCTGTTCGTGCTGGGTGGGCTCGACGCGTCGAAGCAGACGACCGGGAGCGTCGTGAGCGTCGATCCGTCGAACGGCGCGTCCCAGACGCTCGGCACGCTCGCGCAGCCCGTGCACGACGCGGCCGGCGCGGTCGTGAACGGCGCGTACGTCGTGATCGCGGGGGGCACCGGCGAGGAAGGAAGCGCATCCGTGCAGTCGTTCCAGCCCGGCTCTTCGGGCAAGATCGTCGGGCGCGTTCCCGGACCGTTGTCGGACCACGCCTCGGTGACGATCGACGGCAAGGTGTTCGTGCTCGGCGGGTACGACGGTCACCAGATCTCGCCGAACGTGCTCGTGAGCGACGACGGCACGAACTACCGGATCCTCGGCGCCCTCGCCGAGCCCGTGCGCTACCCGGCGGTGGCGGCCAGCGGCGCGGCCATCTACGTGTTCGGCGGCGTGGCCACCGCGAGCGGCGCCGACACGCGCTCGATCCAGAAGGTCGATCCAGCAAGCGGCAAGGTCAGCGTCGTCGGTCAGCTGCCGTCCCCGCTGTCACACGCGAGCGCCGTCGAGTTGCGCGGTCGGATCTACGTGCTCGGCGGCTTCGTCGCCAATCAGGTGACCGGGCAGGTGTTGCAATTCGACCCGCAGACCGCGACCGTCGCCCAGGCCGGGGCGCTCCCCGCGCCCGTGACCGACGGCGCGGCGACCACGGTCGGCGACACCGCGTACTTCGTCGGTGGACAGGGCACCGATCGCGCCCTCGTCGACACCGTGGCCGAGCTCAACGCGGGCTGACCGGGTGCGTCGCCCGAGGCTGCGGTCGGTTGCGGCTGCCGTCGCGATCACGGTCGGCCTCGTCGTTGCCGCCCCCGCGGCCGCGGCACGACACGCAGGCCACCTCGAAGTGCGCCGACCCGGCGGTCGGGAAGGCCTCGGGGGCAGTGCGGGCGCCCGCCCGTGACTTCTCCGACGTCAACCGCGACGGCGATCGCCTCACCACCCGCTCGGGACGGATGCGCCTGGAGGTCACGCTCTCGCCACTCGCGATCACTGTGTCGACGCGAACGGGCACGATCGTGCGGGAGGTCCCGGCCGGTGGGCTCTACTTCCGGCGCGGCGACGCGAGCGCGCCCGTGCCTGTTGCCGCCGCCGAGCCCACGAACCTCCGGCGCTGCGCTCTCGGCCTGCGTGCCACCTTCGGCGACGGTACCGCCGGCACGGTCACGCTTCAGGCCCACCCCGACGACACGGTGTCGGTGGCGCTGTCGTTCGAGGACGCCACGATCACCCATTGGGGTGAGCAGTTGGGCACATCGCCGGACGAGCGTGTCTACGGCCTCACGGAGCGCATCGTCGACGACCCCGGCGTGTCGGAGCTGACGCCGCAACCGGTCGGCACGCTGAACCGCAAGGGCGAGCAGGTCTCCATGTACGTGCGTCCGACGATCTCCGCGTACGCGCCCTTCTACCAGTCCTCGAACGGGTACGGGCTGTTCGTCGACGGTTCGATGCCCGGCGTCTACGACCTGGGTGCCACCGACCCCGGCGTCCTCTCCTTCGAGTACGAGATCGATCCGCAGGCCCACGCGGGCCGCTACTTCGTCTTCGCCGGCGACCATTACCAACAGAACGACGCGTACTCGCGCCTCACCGGCCGGCCCTTCGTCCCGCCCAAGAAGGTGTTCCTGCACTGGCGCGGCCGCGACCAGGCGGTGATCGGAGAGCCGGTGGACGTCGACGGCGTGCCCGTGAACCCGACCGTCGCCGACGACCTCCTCAACTACGAGCGCTACGACATCCCCGTCGGCATCTATCACCTCGACCGGCCGTGGGCGGAGGGCACCGAGGGCTACGGGACGCTGCGCTTCGATCCGGCCCGCTTCCCCGACGCGGACGGGATGCTCGAGGTGATGAAGCGACGTGGCTGGTCGAGCCAGGTGTGGGTGTCGGAGTGGGCGCTGGACGAGCGCGCCGCCCGGGCGCGCGAGCAGGGCTGGCTCGCGCCCGGCAGCGAGCGCGAGCTCGACCTCACGAACCCTGCGGCCGTGCGCGGGCTCGAGCGCGACCTGCGCGGTTTCCTCAAGGGTCCCGGACGGCTCGTGGACGGTTTCTTCGTCGACCGGAGCGAGGAGATCGTGCCGAGTGAGCCGGGCGACGTGTACCACGACGGCCGCAACGGCCGGCAGATTCACAACGCCTATCCCGTCATGCTCCAGCAGGCGGTGCGACGCGCCCTCGACGAAGCCCGCGGCCGTGACGGGTGGGCGATCGCGCGCGCCGGGTACACCGGGTCGGCCCGGTACGCGATGACGTGGGGCGGCGACACACACAGCCGCGAAGGAGTCCTCATCCCCGAGCGCCCTGACACCGGGCCGTCGACCGACCTCGGACTGCGCAGCGTGCTCGTCAGCCTCCAGCGCTGCGCGTTCATGGGCTTCCCGTACTGGGGCTCCGACATCGGCGGCTACAGCGACTTCGGCGACCGCGAGGTGTTCGCCCGTTGGATCGAGGTGGGCGCCCTCTCACCGCTCATGCGGTTCCATGGCAAGGGCACCGACGCTCCGTGGGACATGCCGACGGAGCCGAACGTCGACCAGGAGATGATCGACATCTACCGGCGCTACGTCGTGCTCCATCACGCGCTCGCCGGCTACCAGCAGCGTCTCGCCCGCGACGCGGACCGCACGGGCGCGCCGCTCGTCCGGCCGCTGGTGTTCAACTACCCGAACGACCCGAACGTCGCCGATCGGTGGGACCAGTGGCTGCTCGGGAGCGACCTGCTCGTGGCGCCCGTGTGGCAGTCGGGCGCGCGGAGCCGGGCCGTGTACCTGCCGAAGGGCAAGTGGGTGGACTTCTGGGACCGCTCGCGAGTGGTCGAGGGCCCGGTCGAGGTCAACGAGGACGTCCCCCTCGGCCGGGTGCCGCTCTTCGTGAAGCAGGGCTCGCCGCTCTTGCGCGACCAGCAGCTGCAGGACGCGGCTCGCTAGCGGTAGTTCCCCGTGTGGCCCATGCTGTAGCGGCCCGGTTGCGGGAAGAGCGCGAGGCCGTGGGGGCCGTTGCCGACGGGGATCTTCTTGATCAGCTGCCCGGTCGTCGTGTCGATGACGTAGACCTCGGAGTTGTAGCGGCCGCTCAGCCAGAGTTGCTTGCCGTCGCTGCTCACGCCGCCCATGTCGGGGCTGCCGCCGAACTGCCAGTTGCCCACGATGCTGCGGGACGCGAAGTCGATCACGGTCACCGAACCGGCGCCGCGGTTCGTCACGTACAGCTGCCTGCCGTCGCGGCTCGGGTAGAGGCCGTGAGCGCCCTTGGCGGTCGGGATGAACTGCAGCTCACGCATGTTGGCCCAGTCGACCACCGTGACGCCGTCCTTCGTCTCGTTGGCGTTGAACATGACGGTGCCGTCGGGCGAGAGTTTGACGTCGACAGGCTTCCCACCCACATTGAGCTCCCCCGTGATCTCCATGCTGTCGAGGTCGATCCGCACGAGGAACCCCGAGAACTCGGTGCTGGCGACCATGGTCTTCCCGTCGGGTGTGAATTCGGCGTGGTTCACGCCGGCATGCGGGATGTGCAGCTTCTTGATGAGCGTCCAGCTCTTCGGGTCGTAGAAGTCGACGGAGCTGTCGCGCTCGGCCATGACGATGGCCTTCGCCCCGTCGGGCGAGAAGTACAGGTTGTACGGATCGGCGATGGGGATGTTCGCGCCCGGTTTCCCGGTGCGAGGGTCGATCGGAGTCAACGTGTTGCCCTGGTTGTTGTTCACGTAGAGCGTCTGCATGTCCCACGACGGCACGACGTGCTGCGGCAGCCGCCCGACCGGGTAGCTGTCGACGACAGCCATCGTGTTCGGATCGATCACGTCGACCGTGTTCGACATCCCGTTCGGCACGTAGACACGAGTTGGAATGTCACGCACCGACGGTGCGAGCTGATCGGCTTGCGTGAACTCGTAGACGTTGTCGGGCTTCGCTGCGGTCGTCGGTGGCGCGGTCGTCGGCGCGGCGGTGGTCGCACTTGTCGACGGCTGTGCTCCCCGGGCGTTGGTGCTGTCGCTGCTCGAACAGGCGGACGCGACCATGCCGAGAACGCCCAGGAGCGCAAGGAGAACGAGACCGAGGGACTTGCCGCGGACGAAGGGTGAGCTTCGCACAGCGCCGGACCCGAAACACATCAGGGCGCAACAGGTGCTCAGGCGTCGAGAATCCCCCGCACCGGGTCGAGGTCGTACGGCGGGTACAGCATCACGATGACGTGTTCGGCGCCGGCGTCGAGGTACGCGTCGAGCGCGCCGATCTCGTCGGGTGAGATCGCCACGGTCCGCTCGATCTCCGCGGGGTCGCGTCGACGTCCGCGGCACCACTCGTCGAGCACCTCGTTCTTGTGGCGAAACGTCGATGGCGGCCCGAACGAGTTCCAGGCATCGGCGTGCTCGGCCACGAGTCGAAGCGTGACCCGCTCCCCGCTGCCGCCGACGAGGATCGGCATGTCCCCGGCCGGCGGGCGAAGCTCGGCGAGGCGCGCCTTGATCACCGGCAGGTCGTGGTCGAGCGCCCGCAATCGCTGCGGCGGCGTGTGGAACTCGTAGCCGTACTCACGGAAGTCGCGCTCGAACCAGCCCGCGCCGATTCCGAGGATGAACCGCCCGCCGCTCAGTAGGTGGATCGTGCGCGCGATGTCGGCGAGGAGGTTGGGGTTCCTGTACGTGTAGCAGGTCACCAGCGCGCCGAACTGCGCCCGGCTCGTGTCGACGGCCATTGCGCCGAGCAACGAGTACGCCTCGAAGTGGTTCGCGTTCGGGTCGCCGGACAGCGGGAAGAAGTGGTCCCACACCCAGATCGTGTCGACACCGAGCGCGTCGGCCTGCTGCCATGCCGCGCGCAGCTCCTCGATGGTCGTCCCTTGTTGGGAGAGCTGGACGCCGATCCTCAGGCGAGCCACAGGCGCGTTCCTTCGTGCGACGCATCGGAGAGAGGCGCGCTGGCACAGTACCGTCGGGCACGATGCCCACAGGCGCCGCCATCACCGAGCTGATGACCGCGAAGGGCCACGAGGAGGTCGTCTTCGTCGCCGACGCGCGGTCAGGCCTGCGGGCGATCATCGCCGTGCACTCGACCGCACTCGGACCGTCGCTCGGCGGGATCCGGTTCTGGCACTACCCGTCCGAGCACGACGCCGTCGTGGACGCGTTGCGCCTCTCCGAGGCGATGAGCCTCAAGGCCGCCGCCGCCGGGCTGTACCAGGGCGGAGGGAAGGCGGTCGTGCTGGTTGACGATCCCGACGCAGGCGCGCAGCGATTCGCTGCTCCGGGCCATGGGACGGGCGATCGAAGACCTGGGTGGCCGCTACATCGCGGCGGAGGACGTCGGGGCGACGCCGCACGACATGCAGGTCATCGCGTCGGAGACGCCCTGGGTCACAGGCCTCGAGGGTCCCGGCGGCTCGGGCGACCCCTCGCCCATGACCGCCTACGGCGTGGTGCGGGCGATGGGCGCCGTGCTCGAGGAGCTCGACGGGGCCCCCGCGCTCACCGGCAAGAGGGTGGTCGTGGACGGCGTCGGGCACGTCGGGACGCATCTCGCGCGCCTCCTCGCCGAAGCGGGGGCCCGTGTCGCAGTGGCGGACGTGAACCGCGAACGTGTCGACGTCCTGGTTCAGGAGATTGGGGCCGAGCCGCTCCCGGTCGAGCGGGCGCTGGAGGAAGCGTGCGACGTCCTGGCGCCGTGCGCGCTGGGGAGCGTGCTCAACGAGAAGACGATCCCGCGGTTGCAGTGCCGGGCCGTGTGCGGCGCGGCCAACAACCAGCTCGCCGAAGCGACCGACGACGATGCCCTCGCCGAGCGCGGCATCCTCTACGCCCCCGACTTCGTCGTGAACGCGGGTGGGATCATCAACCTCGCCGAGGAGTTCGTCGGCTACGACCGCGACAACGCCCGGAAGCGCACCGCCCGGATCGCCGACACCGTCCGCCGAGTGTTCGAGCTAGCCCGCAACGAGAGCGTTCCGCCGGGTCGCGCCGCCGAGCAGCTGGCGCGGCGGCGCATCGCCCTGGACGGTGCCGGACACCGTTTCCGTCCCGGCGATCCGGCGGCGTGGACGAACGGCGCCCCGCTACGCACGCTGCGTCCCGCGTAGTGCCTCGCTACGATCCGAACGCTCGACTCGTGAGCAGAGGGGGACCGGCATGAAGGTGCCGCTGACCGTCAACGACTTCCTGGAGCGCGCCGCGCTCGTGTACGGCGACCGCATCGGCATCCTCGACGAGCCCGACCAGCCGGCCCCAGCTCTCGACGGGCTGACCTACCGGCGCGTGCGCGAGCTCGCGTGGGCGCAAGCGGCCGCGTTGGACCACTTCGGCATCGGCGTGGGCGAGCGGGTCGCGATCGTCTCGCCCAACGCGGCGCGCCTGTTCGTGTCGTTCTTCGGCGTGAGCGGATCGGGCCGGATCCTCGTGCCCGTCAACTTCCGGCTGAACGCCGACGAAGTCGGGTACATCGTCGAGCACTCCGGCGCGTCCATGCTGCTCGTCGATCCCGAGCTCGACGAGGCGCTCTCGAGCGTCGGCGCAAAGCACCGGTTCGTGATCGGCGCCGCAGCGGATCGGGAGCTTTTTCGTGAGGGCGTCGAGCCCGAGCCCTGGGAGCCCGACGAGGACGCCACCGCCACGATCAACTACACGAGCGGCACGACCGCGCGACCCAAGGGCGTGCAGCTGACGCACCGGAACTGCTGGATCAACGCCACCGTCTTCGGATGGCAGACCGGCGTGAACGACCGCGACATCTACCTCCACACGCTGCCGATGTTCCATTGCAACGGGTGGGGGATGCCGTACGCGATGACCGGCATGGGCGGCCGCCACATCGTGATCCGCAGGATCGACGGCGCCGAGATCCTCCGCCGCATCGAGGAGCACGGCGTCACGCTGCTCAACGGTGCGCCCGCGGTCATCAACGCGGTGCTCGACGCTGCTGCGCAGTGGCACGGCGAGATCCCGGGTCGCGGCCGCACCCGGATGGTGGTGGCGGGTGCGCCGCCACCCACCCGGACGATCGAGCGGGTCGAGACCGAGCTCGGCTGGGAGTTCATCCAGATCTACGGCCTCACCGAAACGGCGCCCTTGCTCACGATGAACCGCAGCCGCGCCGAGTACGACGATCTCGACGCGGCTGAACGCGGACAGCGGTTGGGGCGGGCCGGCGTGCCGACGCTCGGAGTGCAGGTGCGCGTCGACGACGAGAGCGAAGTGCTCGCGCGTGGAAGCGTCATCATGGAGGGCTACTGGGAGCAGCCGGACGAGACCGCCAAGGCGATCCCCGCCGGCTGGTTCCACACCGGCGACGGCGGTGCGATCGACGACGACGAGTACCTGTCGATCTCGGACCGGAAGAAGGACGTCATCATCTCCGGCGGCGAGAACGTGTCGTCGGTCGAGGTCGAGGACTGCCTGTTCTCGCACCCGGCCGTCGCGGAGGTCGCGGTGATCGGCGTGCCCGACGAGAAGTGGGGCGAGACCGTGAAGGCGCTCGTCGTGCTGGCGCCCGGCGCGGAGGCGACCGAGGCGGACCTCATCGCGCACTCACGTGACCACCTCTCGCACTACAAGTGTCCGACGTCGGTCGAGTTCCGTTCCGAGCTCGCGCGTACCGCCACCGGCAAGCTCCAGAAGTTCAAGCTCCGCGGCCCGTACTGGGAGGGCCGGGACCGCCGGGTCGGCTGACCGTGTCTGACGCGCCGTCGGTTTCGCGCCTCGTCGGGCAGCTCCGGTACCTGTTCGAAGAGCGGCCCGAGCTGTCGGGCGCGTCGGCCGCCGAGCTGGCGCGGTGGCTCAGTCGCGAGGACCGCATGGCGCGCGCCCGGGCCCAGGACCCGCTCGCTACCCGGGAGACAGTCGAGGGCGCCGCGAACCGGCTCGACGATCGGGTCAGCGAGCCGATGGTGGCAGAGGCCCTTGCGCAGCTCCGCCGCTCCGGCGGTTGAGGTGCCGAACTGGGCCGAGCAGGTCACCGCGCTCGCAACCGCAGTGGGCGCCGTCGGGCTGCTCAGCACGGTGGGGTTGGCGATCGCAGCGGGGCGACAGGTCCGGGAGGCGCGGCATGCCACGCAATCGCAGATCACCGCCGATTTCGTTCGTCGATGGGACGAGGACGGTCTGGTCGAAGCGCGCCGGCTGGCCGCCCAGTTCGCGACGAAGGAAGAGCTGAGCGCCGTGTTCCAGCAGTTCATCGACGCCAACGCGCCCGAGGCGTTCGTGCTGTACCGCGAGCTGGACTACTTCGAGCAATTGGGCGCGCTCGAGGCGGTCGGGGCGATCAACTTCGACGTCCTGCGGCTCTTGCTCGGCCCGAGACTGATCGATCGCTGGGAGATGTGGAAGCCGTCCATCGATGCGATGCCCGGTGACTACCCGATGTTCCGGTCGTTGGTTGCGAAGATGCGAACAACCCTCGGAATGGCGTGAGCACCGCCACGTACGTCTGGCGTCGACTCGACCTCGACGGTCGTGTGTTCGTCCGTCTGGAGGTCGGCAGCGACGCCATCTCGGTGGCGGGGTACGAGGTCTGCGTCGACGGTGCCCAACGCTGGGCGGCGCGTTCTCGATCCAGCTCGATCCCGCGTGGCGACACGAAGACACGACGGTCGAGGTGACGGACGAGGCCGGGACGCGGCGCCTCGAGCTCGAGTCGGACGGCGCCGGGTCGTGGCTGCGCGGCGGCCGGCCCGATCCCTCCTTGGAGGGCTGCACCGACGTCGATCTCGCCGGCAACCCGTTCACGAACGTGTTCGTGACCCGGCGCACCGCGCCCGAGGTCGGCGCCGACCTCGAGGTCCGGGCCGCGTACATCGAGACGCCCGCCCTGTCAGTGCGACCTCTCGTGCAGCGCTACCAGCGGCTCGCCGCCGACCGGTGGGCGTACGCCGACGATGAGTACGGCCGCTTCGAGCTCAGTACCGACGCCGACGGCGTCGCCGTCGATTACGAGCAGCTGGCCGAACGCCTCTGACGTCCGTCGGAAGTCGATCAGTAGGCTGACGTCGCCGTCAGTCGCCGACGTCGGGGGAGTGGATGCAAGGCCTGCTGTACGGAGTGGCGCCCGAGCCGCAACCCGAACCGGACGAGGACAATCATCTGCTCCGCGGCCTGGCGCAGACGCCGATGCGCCTCGTCGACCTCCCCGACCCCGAGTTCCTCCTCCCCGACTGGGTTGTCACGCGTCCCCGGCTCACCGGCGTCTGCGGGTCCGACGCCAAGCAGGTGTTCATGGACTGGGTGAACGTGGCGACTCCCGACAACCCCATGAAGGGCTTCTTCTCGCTCCCGCAGGTGCTCGGGCACGAAGTCGTCGCCGACGTCGTCGCACTCGGGCCCGAATCCGAAGGGCTCGAGGTCGGGGACCGTGTCGTGCTGAACCCGTGGCTGTCGTGCCGGCCGCGCGGCGTCGACCCGGTCTGCCCGGCGTGCGAGGCCGGCGACTTCAGCCTGTGCTGGAGCTTCGGCGTCGGCCCGATCGCGCCCGGCATCCACACCGGGACCTCGCGTGACGCCAGCGGCGGATACGCGGAGCTCATGCCCGCCCACGACACCCAGCTGTTCAAGGTTCCCGACGAGGTCCCGGACGAGCTCGCGGTCTTCGCCGACCCGTTCGCGGTCAGCCTGCACTCCATCACCCGCCATCCTCCCGTGCCCGGCGGGAAGGTGATGGTGTACGGCGCCGGCGCCCTCGGCACGTGCGCCACCGCGATCCTCCGCACGCTCCACCCCGACGTCGCGGTGCTCGTCGTCGCCCGCTTCGAGGCCCAGGCTGACCTCGCGCGCAAGCTCGGCGCGACGGTCATCGGACACGAGCCCGCCCACGCGGTCATCGAAGAGGCGGCGTCGTGGTCGGGTGGCGTGCTCCAGCCGAGCGACGGGCTGCCGATGGCCTACCCGGGCGAGATCGACGTCGTCTACGACACGATCGGCAAGCAGGAGACCTTCGAGGTCGGCGTGCGCGTCCTCAAGGCGCGCGGCACGCTCGTGAAGGCAGGCGTGCACGGTCCCACGTTCTGGGAGGACACGCCGCTCTACTTCAAGGAGCTCTCGCTCGTGGGCTCGAACGCCTTCGGGTTCGAGGAGGTCGACGGCGTGCGCCGGCACGGGATCGCCGCACTACCTCGATCTCGTACGCGAAGGACGGGTCGATCTCACCGGCATGCTCACGCACACGTTCGTGCTCGATGACTGGCGTGAAGCGTTCACGGCCCTCGCGACCCAGGACCGTAGCGCCGCGATCAAGATCGCGTTCGATATGCGGGAGAGCTGAGCTACCCGGTTCGTTCGAACGTCACCTGCCGCATACCCCAAGTGATCGTGGCGCTCCCGGGTCGGCGCGTGATCTCACGGAGCTCCGCATCGAGATCATCGAGCTCCTCCCGACTGTGGGCGTCCCGCACGTATGGCTCCTCGCGCCACGTCACGAGATTCAGGGTGAACAACTCCGCCGCCACTGCGGCCGGCACCGGATGGATGCGCTCCACGCTCGACCGCTTCCGCCCGTCCGTCCCTCCGTCGAGGTCGTCGATGATCGGGCCTGCTGCCAGCGCGCTCCCGCGTACGGCGAGCAGGTCCTCGAGCATCTCGAGGTAGCGGGAGAACGCCGGCTCGCTGGTGGCGATCCAGACGACCTCGTCGAGGGCGAGCACCCCGCCCGGCGCGAGCTGGCTCACCCAAGCCCGCACGACCCGGTCCGGTCGAGGGATGTGCGACAGGAGGAGCCGGCCGTACAGGAGGTCGGCGGGCGCTGCTCGGCAGCGGCAGCTCCATCACGTCGTGGTGGACGAACTCCACGCCGGCGGGCGCGCCGGCTCGCGCCCGGGCGAGAAACGCGTCCGAGGTGTCGAGGCCGATGGTCCTCGTCGCTCCCGTCACCGCCGCCACGAGTCAGTGTCGTATGCCCCGGTCCGCATCCGAGGTCGAGCGCCAACCGCGGCCCCGACGGGACGTGCTCGCGGAGGAACGCCGTGCTCGGCGACGCCCAGTACTCGGCGACGAGGTCGAGTCGACGCGCCGCCGTTTCGCCGGTGTCTCCGAAGACGTACTCCGATGCAGCTGCCCACGCCGCGTTGACCGTACCCGGGAGTATCGTCACCGCCGCCGGGATTCACCGCACGAGGGGGCGCCGAGTGGGCGTGGACGCCGAGCTCGACGAGTTGCTGGCCTTCGCAGATCGCGGGATGGCGGTCGCATGGCACGCGGGGCGTGGGCCCGACACCCCCGCTTTGATCACGATCGCGGGGACGATCACGTACGGCGAGTTGAACGCGCGGGCCAACCGGCTGGCGCGGGCGCTCCGCCGCCGCGGCATCCGACGGGGCGACGCGGTCGCGCTCCTGTGCTCGAACCGGGCCGAGTTCGTCGAGGTCCTGATGGCGACCCAGCGGTCGGGGCTTCGGCTCACGACCGTGAACTGGCACCTCACCGCAGACGAGGCCGGCTACATCGTCGACGACTGCGAGGCGAGGGCGTTCGTGGCGGAAGCTCGTTTCGACGCCGTCGCCCGGGGCGCGGCCGCGGTAGCGCCGCGAGCACAGGTGCGCCTCGCCGTCGCCGGGTCGATCGACGGGTTCGAGGACTACGACGCCGCGGTGGCGGCCGAGCCCGACGACGACCTCGACGACCCCGCCCTCGGATCACAGATGCTGTACACGTCGGGCACGACGGGACGGCCCGAAAGGCGTCTTCCGCGACGAGGCGTCCCTCGCGACGGCGGTGATGCTCGCGCGCGCCGCGTACCGCGACGGCAACGTGCACCTCCTGACCGGGCCGCTGTACCACGCCGCGCCTCTCGTTGTTCTCGATGAACGCGCCGTTGATCGCCGGCGTCCCCGTCGTGGTCATGCCGGCGTGGGACCCGGAGGAGGCGCTGCGGTTGATCGAACGGCACCGCGTCACCCACACGCACATGGTCCCGACGATGTTCCACCAGTTGCTGGCGCTGCCCGACGACGTGCGCGCCCGGTACGACGTCTCGTCGTTGCACAACGTGCTGCACGGCGCGGCGCCGTGCCCCGTCGGCGTGAAGCAGCGCCTCATCGAGTGGTTGGGTCCCGTCGTGAACGAGTACTACGCCGCCACCGAGGGCCTCGGCACGTGGGTCGACGTGCGCACGTGGTTGCAGAAGCCGGGGACCGTCGGCAAGCCCGTGCCCGAGGACCAGGTCGTCGTCGCCGACGAAGAGGCGAACCCGTTGCCGCCCGGCGAGGTCGGGCTCGTGTGGTTCAAGGCGTCGGAAGTCCCGTTCGAGTACTACAAGGACCGCGCCAAGACCGAGTCGTCCTACCGGGAACGTCATTTCACCCTCGGCGACATGGGCTATGTCGACGACGACGGGTTCCTGTTCCTCACCGACCGCAGCGCCAACCTCATCATCTCGGGCGGCGTGAACATCTACCCGGCGGAGGTGGACGCCGTCCTGCTCGACCATCCCGAAGTGGCCGACGCCGCCGTCATCGGCGTCCCGAACCCGGAGTGGGGTGAAGAGGTGCTCGCAGTGGTCGAACTGCGCGCCGGCGCGGAGCAGAGCCGCGAGCTCGCCGACGAGCTCGTCGAGTTCTGTCGCGACCGGCTCGCGCACTACAAGTGCCCGCGCCGTGTCGAGTTCGTCGACCAGCTGCCGCGTCAGGACAACGGCAAGATCTACAAGCGGTTGCTACGCGATCGATATCGCGAGCCGGCGTCGACCTGACGGGTCAGGAACGGCGGGCGGGAATCGACAGCTCGCGACGCACGTCCTCGAGTGGCTCGTCGACGTGCGAGAGATGGTCGATCGCCGCGAAGTCGGCGGTGCATTGCGCGCCCCGCCGGATCGCGTCGGCGAGCTCCTCGGCCGCACCCGGTCGCGCCAGGGTGCCGACCTTGGGAGTGATGCCCACGCTGGATTCGAGCAACCCGGCTTCGTGCAGCGACAGCGAGGCGCAGAAGTTCGAGAAGTGCTGGTCGCCGTCGGTCGCGCTGACCAGCATCGCCTGGAGCCCGAGCTCGCCCGGCCCGTCCGGCTCGTAGCCCGACAGCACATGCGAGAAGTCGTGGGCGACGAAGATCACGTCGCCACCGCCCGGCTCGCCCGGGAACGTCAGCCCGTAACGCTGGTAGAAGTCGTAGTAGGCCCGCCCGAGACTTTCCGGCGGGCAGTGCTCGAGCGCCTGCAGCCGCGCCGCCATCTCGGCGTCCTCCGTCCCGTCGAGCTGCGGCTCCATGTCGTAGGCGTCGTGGTACCGCTGGTAGTCGGCGTTGAGCTCCGCCCGCGCCGCGTGGAGGGCGTCGCGCGCCACGACCTGCATCTTCTCGTCGACGTCGAGCGCGGCGGCGTACTCCTGCACCCGTTGTGCCATGGCGTCGCTTCCCGGGTGACGGCTGAACTCGAGGACGATCATGAGCTCGATCACTCGATGACGCGCCTTCGGGTCCTCGACGGCGGCGGCCAGACCGGCCGGGTCGATCGGCTCGAGCGACGTGAGGTCGGTATCGACGTCGAAGTACCCGTGGAGGAGCGCACCGATGATGTGGACCTGCTCCTCGGTGGGACCCCCGTCGACCGTCGCGGCGCCGAGCAAGCCGCGCGCGACCGGTTCCGCGAGCTCCTTGTGCACGGGTCGCATGCTTTCCTCCTGCCCTTGACACTGCGTGCACACCCATCGTAGGAGCACCGCCGCTCCGCGGAGCAAGCGCGTCGTCACGACCGCAACCTCTTACGCTGACCCCGTGCTGGTCCTGGTGACGGAGAACGCGGGGCGGTTGCTCGACGAACGCGCTGCTCGCGTCGAGCCCGACGTCGAGCAGGTCCGCATGCACCGAGACGGCCGGCTCACGGTCGACGGCGGCGAGGTCGATGCCGGCGCCGTCCAGCCCGAGGTCGCGTTCGCAACCGGGGACATGTTCTTCCGCGGCGGGGCAGCCCCGTGGTTCGAGCTGCTCCTGTCCCTCGAGTCGCTGCGGTGGTTCCAGTCTCCGGCGGCGGGCTACATCGCCCTCTACGACCGGCTCTTCGAGCGCGGCGTGCGAGTCACCGGCGCGCACGTGAACGCGATCCCGATCGCGGAGTACGTGATCCAGGCCGTGCTGGCTCACTTCCAGCGCGCGCGGGAGTGGGCCGCGGCGCGGGCCGCGCACGAGTGGCGCCCGCACGAGTTCCGCGAGGTGTTCGGCACGACCTGGCTCGTCATCGGCGTCGGCTCCATCGGCTCCGCCGTCGCCGAGCGCGCCCGTGCGCTCGGGGCACGCGTGCTCGGGCACCGGCGTAACCCGACCGGCCGCGAGCCCGTGGACGAGATGCTCCCGCGCGAGGCGCTCCTGGACGAGCTGCCGAGATGTGACGTCGTGGTGCTGGCGGCGCCGGCGACGCCGGAGACCGCCGCTTTCGTCGACGACCGGTTTCTCGCCGCGATGGCGCCGGATTCCGTGCTGGTCAATGTGGCGCGCGGCGCGCTCGTCGACGAGGCGCGCGCTCCTCGCCGCGCTCGACCGGGGCCGGCCGGCGGCCGCGATCCTCGACGTGTTCGCGACCGAACCGCTGCCGGCCGACAGCCCGTTCTGGGAACATCCTCGCGTGGTGCTCACGCCGCACTCGTCGGCCGGCGGGCTCGCGCGGCACGGCCGCCTCGCCGACGTGTTCGTCGAGAACCTCGGGCGTTATCGCAACGGACAGCCGCTCATGCGACGAGGTCCGTCCCGCCACCGGAGAGGCAACGAGCACGTGGCTCGATGAGCGCGCCCGCTCCTGAACCGCCGCCCTTCGTCGTCCTCGACGACGCCGTGGTCGAGGCGCGCCGGACGCTGCCGCCCGACGTGCTCGCCTACGTCGAGGGCGGGGCCGAGGACGAGCACACCCTCGAGGAGAACCGGCGCGCGTTCAGGCGGTGGCTCGTGCGGCCCCGGATGCTGACGGGCGCACCCGCCGCCGACCCGTCCACGACGTTCCTCGGGATCCCGCTCGCGATGCCGGTTCTCGTGGCACCGTTCTCGGGCGACACGCTCCTGCACGCCGACGGATACCGCGGCGTGCTCGAAGCCGCGGCGAGCCACGAGACGCTCGCAGTCGTGCCCGAGGTGACAGGCGAGCACACCCTCGAGGCGCTGGCGGCGGCGTTCCCGGCATCGGCGCGCGTGTTCCAGCTCAGCCTGCGTCACCCCGAAGACGTGCTCGTCGAGCTCGTGCAACGCGCCGCCGACGCGGGCTACTCGGCGATCTGCGTGACGATCGACGTCCCCGTCGTCGGTGTGCGCCGCCGCGAGCTCCGCAACCCGGGAGCGATCGTCGAGATCTCCAACTTCGAGCGGAGCTCGATCGCCCGCGCGTTCATGGACGACGCCGGCGAGCGCGAGCCGCCGTGGACATGGGCGCGCCTCTCCGACGTCATGGCGCGAACGGACCTGCCGTTCGCGGTGAAGGGCGTGCTCACGGCCGAGGACGCGCGCGCCGCCGCGGACGCCGGAGCGGCCGCGGTGTACGTGTCGAACCACGGCGGCCGCCAGCTGGACAGCGCGCCGGCGACCCTCGATCAGCTCGCCGAGGTCGTCGACGAGGTCGGTGGCGACGTCGAGGTCGCAGTCGACGGCGGGGTCCGCAGCGGCGGCGACGTCGTGAAGGCGCTGGCACTCGGCGCCCGCGCCGTCCTGGTGGGCCGGCCGGCCTGCTACGGCCTGGCGGTGGCCGGCACGGCGGGCGTCCGCCGGGTGCTCGAGATCCTCCGCCACGAGCTCGTCACCGCCATGACCCTGCTCGGCCGGGCCCGCGTCGCCGACCTCGATCGCACCGTGCTCCAGCCCGCCCGTCGGTAGCCTCGGTCCGCATGGCGGACGGCGTCGCGTTCAACCACCTCGGGCACTGCGTGACCGATCTGGCGCGTTCGCGCCGGTTCTACGAGGAGCTGCTCGGCTTCGAGGTCGAGCGCGAGCTGCACCCTCCCGACGACCCGTCGAGCACGCTTGCTCCGCCTCCCGACGCCGGTCGGGATGACCGCCCTCTACCTCCGCCGTGACGGGCTCGTCCTCGAGCTCCTGCATTTCGAAGGCGGGACGAAGCCGGCCCGCGAGCGTGTGATGAACGAACCCGGTCTCACCCATGTCTCGGTTTCCGTCGACGACGTCGACGAGGTGTGCGCACGGGTCCCCGAGTACGGCGGCGAGGTGGTCGCCGACACCAACATCGGTGTCCGCGATCTTCATCCGTGATCCGGATGGCCAGCTGATCGAGCTGCTCCCGATGAGCTACCGGGACCACCTCGACGCCGCAGGCGACTCCTAGAACTGCGACCAGGCGTCCCAGAAGAACGGGAAGACGAAGAACGCCAGCCCCAGACTGTCGAGCCGTACTCGCTGTGTTCCCGGCTTGAAGCCGAAGAAGCCGCCCAGGAAGAGAATGACCGCGATCAGGTAGAAGATCGTTCGCCATCCAGGCGTCAACGGTGAAACTGCAAGCAGCACTCCACGCTCCCTTCAGGACGCCGCGTCACCCGACGTGACGGGTCTCGGAGAGTGTGCGCGACCGAACACGCCTGCTCAATGCCCACCTCTGCGCAAATGGGACGCGTTCAGCCTCGCTCGTTGATCCGCGCGAGTACCGCCGCCGTGTACCCCTGCATGCCGAACAGGTTGGGGTGCACCGGCGCCGCCGGCGACGTCGGGAACGGCCGGCTCGACCCAGCGCACGACCGGGAGCTGGCACGCATCGTGGCCGATGCCCGCCGCGTACGCGTCGACGAAGCCTGGCCCCGTTCGCGGCGGCCTGCTCGGCGAGCATGGCGTTGAGCTTCGTCTCCACCCCCCGCAGGTAGGGGACGTCGTCAGGAGTCGATGGGGAGCAGCGGCCAGCAGCCTGGCCCGCTCTCGGGCAGGATCGGCAAGTAGGGGACGACGAAGATCCTGCGCCCTCGGCGAGCGCGCGTGGATGCCGTCGAGCACGGCGGCAACCTTCGGCGCGGCCGCCTCGATCCGGTCGGCGAGCTCGTCGTGGCCGTTCACCACGTAGTGGTCCTGGCAGGGATGGCCGGACGGCGTCGAGCGACAGCAGCTCTCGACGATGTCCGAGAAGCCGATGTCGTTGCCGCCGATGCCGACCGTGACGAGCTGGGTGTCGGCGGCGAGGCTGTCGAACTGCGGCGGGTTCGGCCCCGGGCTCACGCCCTGGGGCATGGTCATGTCCTCGGTCTCGGCGCCGCTGCAGCTCGGGTCGCGGAACTTGCTCACGCCCAGCGCGGCGGCGACGAGGTGGGGATAGTTGTGGTCCGACCGCAGGCACCCCAGCGGATTCGGTCCTGGAGCGGGATGAGCGGGCCGGCGGTGTAGGAGTCACCCAGCGCGACGTAGCTCTGCGGGGGGTTGCGCGCTTCCGCCGCGGCCGGCGCGACGAACACCGCCAACGCGACGACGAACGGGACGACGACCGCCTGACGTCCGAACCTGACCACGCGGTGGCTTCCCCCCAAACCTGGCAAATAGGACGGATGGCGGGTAATCGTCACTCTTCGGTCTCGCACGTCCCGCGCCGTCGAATGGGAAGATGCACGCGTGGATGGCGTCCACGATCTGGGGGGCATGCAGGGCTTCGGGCCCGTCGAGGTCGAGCCCGATGAGCCCACCTTCCACGGCGAGTGGGAGGCGCGCATGTTCGCCGTCGCCGGTGGCGCGCTCGGGGCCGGCGGGTTCAACACGCCGATGTTCCGGCACGCCATCGAGCGCATGGATCCCGGCCACTACCTGACGTCTTCGTACTTCGAGCACTGGCTCACGGCAGTGGCGACATTGCTCGTCGAGGAGGGGATGATCTCCCGTGACGACCTCGACGCCCGCGCGAGCGCGTTCCCGCTGTCACGGCCACCCGCAGTGGACGCCGACGACGTCCACGCGGCTTCTCCGCGCGAGGAGCCGCGCTTTGCCGTCGGGGACGCCGTGCGCGTCCGCGATCTTCACTTCGGCGGCCACAGCCGCTGCCCCCGATACGTGCGGGGTCGCCGCGGTGTCGTCGCCCGCATCGACGTCGCCTCGCCGATCCCCGAGATTGAGGCGCATCGCCGCGAGCGTGTGCTCGATCCCACGTACGGGGTGCGCTTCGACGCCGCCGAGCTGTGGTCCGATGCCGCAGAGGCGAATGCGCCGGTGCACGTCGACCTGTACGAGCAGTACCTGGAGCCGGTGACATGAGCGACGACCACGCGCACCATCCCGAGCCCCTCACGGATGTGGAGCGCCGGGCCCGCGCCCTCGAGGAGCTGCTGACCGAGAAGGGGATCGTCAGCGCCGAGTTCATCGACCAGGTGGTGGAGGCGTACGCACAGGACATCGGGCCCATGAACGGTGCCAAGGTCGTCGCCCGGGCCTGGGTCGATCCCGAGTACAAGCAGCGGCTGCTGGCCGACGGCACCGGGGCGATCGCCGAGCTCGGCATCGGCGGCCCCGAGGGTGATCACATCGTCGCGGTGGAGAACACGCCCGACGTGCACAACGTGGTCGTGTGCACGCTGTGCTCGTGCTACCCGTGGCCGGTGCTCGGGCTGCCCCCGACCTGGTACAAGAGCCCGCCGTATCGATCGCGGATGGTGCGCGAGCCGCGCGCAGTGCTGGCAGAGATGGGCTGCGACGTGCCCGACGACGTCGAGATTCGGGTGTGGGACTCCAGCGCCGAGATGCGCTATCTCGTGCTGCCGGCGCGGCCACCGGGCACGGACGGTGCCAGCGAGGAGGATCTCGCGGCGACGGTGACCCGCGACGCGATGATCGGCGTGGCCCGACCGTGACGAGCCACCTCGGTCACCGTCGCAAGCTCCGGCTCCTGCGGCGTCGGTCGGCAAAGCCGCCGCCGCCGCGGCTCGTGCGTCCCGAGGTGCGGCGCATGGCAGGGGAAGCCGCGCTCCCGCGCGAGAACGGCGAGCTCGTCTTCGATGCACCCTGGCAGGGGCGTGTGCTCGGCATGGCGCTCGCCGTCGTGCAGGAGCGCGGGCTCGAGTGGGACGACTTCCGCGAGCGGCTGATTGCCGCCATCGATGCCGACCCGACGCGGCCGTACTACGAGTCGTGGACCGCCGCGCTCTCCGAACTCGTCGTCGACCTCGGGATCGCCGATGCCGATGACGTCGACGGGCGTGCCGCGGGTGTCGACCCCTGATACACCGGGCTCAGCGAAGGATCTCGATGAGGAGGATCCAGGCGTTGGTCAGGGCGCCGACGTACGCGGCGACGACCGCGGCCGGGTACCAGTACAGACCGCCGCCGGCTTGCGCGGCCAGGGTGATCCCGGCCACCGCGACCAGGGCGGCGCTCCCGAGACCGAAGACGCGTCGGAGGGCGAGCGAGCCCCGCGGCGGACCGGGTCTACCGGGATCGGGGGACTGCGCGGCCGCATCGCGCTGGAGGTAGAAGACGACCGCGAACAGCGCGACGGCGAGCAGGATGAGCTCCGCGCTCAGCACGCCCCTGCGCTGACCCGGGACCAGCACGACGGTCGCCGTCACGAGCACGCTCCCGAGCAGGATCACCGCCTCGGCGGCGCGGTGGACGAGCGAGCCCGATCCGATGATGTCGCGCAGATTGATCGAGATGCCGACGAACACGAGCCCGAGCAGCGCCGCCGACGCACCGACCTGCGCCAGCGCGAAGCTCTCCCACTCGCCGATCCGGTAGCGCCACCGCCGCCTCCTCGCCGGGAGAAGCTAATCCCCCGACGGCGAGGCCGGCTGCCCGTGATGTCACATTCCTCTTTTGGTCTCAGGCGGACCTCAGGCCGCCTTCAGGTGCGTATCGTTGGATTCACGCATGGCTGACAGACGTGACCTTCTCAGCCGCCGCCAGGCGATGGGGCTCTTCGCCGGCCTCGGTGCGGGCGTCGTCGCGGTCGCGTGCAGCGGGGGGTCGTCGTCGAAGGGCGCCTCGTCGAGCACGCGTACGACGTCGGCGGGGTCATCCGGCGCAACCTCGTCGGGGATGGCGTGCGTGCTCACTCCTGAGACGACCGAGGGCCCGTACTACCTCGACCTCGACAAGGTCCGGAGCGACATCACGGAAGGCAAAGACGGGACGCCGCTCGACCTGAAGATCACGGTCGTGGACGCGACTGGATGCGCGCCGATCAAGGACGCCGCCATCGACGTCTGGCACTGCGACGCCGGTGGTGGCTATTCCGGCTTCAGCCAGGCCGGCGCCGGTGGTCCCGGCGGCGGTCCGGGTGGCGCGCAGTCGACCGACGACCAGACGTTCCTGCGGGGCACGCAGGTCACGGACGCGAACGGCCTCGGTCGGTTCCGGACCATCTACCCCGGTTGGTATCCCGGACGCGCGGTGCACATCCACACGAAGGTCCACGTCGGCGGGTCCGTCGTCCACACCGGTCAGCTGTTCTTCGACGACGGTCTCACCGAGCAGGTGTACGGGAACGCCCCGTACAGCTCCCGGGGAACGCCGGACATGCGCAACTCGGCGGACGACATCTACCGCAGTGCGGGCGCGGCGTCGGCAGTGTTGGCCGTCACGCCGAGCGCCCAGGGCTACACGGGCGAGATCAGAGTGGGAGTGAAGCGCACCTGACGATCACACTTCGGGTTGTTGCGTCGCACGACGACGGCGACTGAGGTTGCTGACGAGCAGCGCGATGACCGTCACCAGGTAGAGCTGGCCGATCAACGCTTCGAGCACCGCGAGCGCGCGTCCTGAAGCCGTGCGCCGCCGTGAGGTCGCCGTAACCGGTGGTCGTCAGGGTGACGAAGCTGAAGTACAGGTAGTCGGCGACCGTCGCATTCGATTGCTCTGCGAAGAAGGCCCCCGAATCGAAGGTGCCGACCGCCGTGAACGCGAAGGACCACATCATCCCGATGAGGACGTAGACGCAGACCGCACCGAGCACCGTTCGGAGGTCGATCACGCGACGTCGCACCAGAGAGGTGATGATCACGACAGGTGCGGCGCCGACGAGGAAGAGGTTGAGCAGGAAGACGCTTCCGGAAATCCACTTGCCGCCGACGAAGACCGCCGCCGATGCCGACACGAGCGCGGCGAGCACAACGACCAGCGCGAGGCGCCACAAGCGACGACCGACGCCGGAGGCGGTAAAGGCGGCGAGGAGCGTCGCGCCCTGGAGTACGACGGCGACGAGCGGCACCCAATCGCCGGTGGGCCCGGCGGCGAGGAAGATGAATGTTGCCAGGAGCAGGAGGAGGACGATGCCGAAGCGGTACGCGGGCACGCGCGCCTCGATGCGACCCTCGTCCCGGTGCTCGACGCTCGTGTCTGCCATGCCCCTTCTTCTCTACACGACGTTCGAGCATCCGGGGCGTACCGCCCGCTGGGTTTTACCGAACGCTGTGCGGTATATTCCGGGTTGGATCAATCCCGGGGAGACGTGGGCGGGTGGCATGGCGAGGATCGCCAAGGGTCGTGACCGTGTCCTGACGCGCGCGGAGATCGCGGCCGAGACGCTGCGTCAGTTCGACACGGGGGCGGAGCCTCCGAGCATTCGCGCCCTGGCGGCCGCGTTGGGCGTCGCGCCGTCGGCGATCTACCACCACTTCGAGTCGCAGGCGGCCATCGTGCAGGCAGCGACCGAGCTCGTCTGGGAGGAGGCGACCCGCGACTTCCTCGCCGCGTTCCCCGATCCGTACAGCGAGGACCCCGCCGAGGTGCTCGTCGCCGCCGGCATCACGACCCGTCGGGCGTTCGGCCGCCACTACCGCATCGCTCCCTTCATCGCCGCCAGCGCGGAGACGACCGGGTTCATGACCGAGGTCCTCGGCGTGCTCGCGGTCGTGTTCGAGCGTCTCGGCCTGCAGGGCGAGGACGCGAGCATCTCCTTCCACACCTACGCGTCGTTCACGATCGGGGCGGTGCTGTTCGCGGCCACCCGGCGGGTCGCCAACGAGAAGCTGGGCATCGCGGGCAAGCGGAGGCAGGAGCGCAGCGCCGGTCGCCCGCTCGACGACGCGATCGACATCCCGGCAACCGACCCCGCCCGGGACGAGGAGCTCTTCGCCGCCGGGCTCCGCCGCTTGATCGAGAGCTTCACGCCGGCACACGACGGCTGATGACCTTGACGGCCGCCGGTCTGTTCCACGGCGACCTTTCGTATCTCAACCTGCTCGCCCAGCGCGGCAAGCTCACCGGCATCATCGACTAGGGCGCGTGCGGCGTCGGCGACCCCGCCATCGAGGCCGTGCTCGCCGACTCGGACTGACACAGAGCCGGCACGGAATGCTTGTGCCGGTCGGGCGCTCGAACAACCTCTGTCTCGATGGCGGTCGTCGGCGTGCGTTAAGGAGTTGCTAGTCCGCATCGGTTGCAAAGCGCGAGTGGTGTTCGCCGAGAACGTCGGCGCGCGCTACCGAAGCGGCCTGGACGCGGTTTCGGACCTTGAGCTTGGAGAAGAGGCTCCGCAGTTGACTCTTGATGGTGTTCTCGCTGACGTGGAGATGCGCCGCCAGCTCGCGGTTCGTCATGCCCGTGGGCAAGAGCGCAAGCAGTTCGCTCTCTCGTTCTGTGAGACGAGCCTCACGGCCGGGCCAGCGGAGCTCGGCTGCCATCGCCGCCCGTTGTGATCGTCGGGTCAACATGACGCCTCTCCCCGTGTGCGGCCGCTCTGATGCCTTCGACAATCTGCGCCGCCGGTAATGCCTTGGAGATGAAGCCTTGTGCACCGGTATCCAGAAGCGTGTTTGCGACCGCGGCGTCATTCGAGAAGCTGAACACCACGATCGTCCCGTTCGTCGCATCGGAAGCGAGCCCCCGCACACGTTGATGCAGCTCCTGTACCTCGCCATAGGTATCGAAGAGCGTCACGTCCACCGGCCTCCGTGGTTTCTCACTGACGTCGAGTTCGACGACACGGATCTCCGGGTCGTAGGGCCGCAGGAGCCCGCGAAGGCCCTCCAGGACGATCTCGTAATCGTTGACGAGCGCGACACGAATGCTCTCGGGCACGAGAGCATGCTTCCCAGCCCCGGAGCGCCTAAATCACCCGATCGGGTGATTGAGGAACGGCGACGTTCTCCCTAATGTCCGGGTCATCCCCGTCAAGCAGGCGGCGGGCCCCGTGTGGACAGGGCGATTGGTGGCGCGCTCGGCAGGCGATGGGAACGCCTGTCCGGCCGCCGCCAACCGCTTGTGAGCCCTGGGCAGTGCCAGCAGCGACCGGAGCTTGGGATGGCGGATGATCTCTTGCGATGCAAGCTCGGCCACGACGGAACGGCAGAAACCCTGTTCGTCATCGGCGAGCTGGACATCAGCACCGCGTCGGCCCTCGAACGTGCCGTCGGCGAGGCTCTCGATGGGCAGGGCGGAGAGTTCCGGCTGGACCTGAGCCAACTGACGTTCATGGATTCGACCGGAGCCAACACGTTGCTCCACGCGCACAAACGGATCGACGGGCTGGGTCGGCGGCTGGTCGTGGTCTCGCCGACCGACGCGGTGCGCAGGGTTCTCGAGATCCTCGGTCTCGACCAGGTGATCGACATTCACGCATAGCCCGAGCGCGGTTAGGTGGGACCTGGTCGAGCTGCTCGACGTGTACCGGGAGCGGTTCGGAAAATGCCGACGGTCGGCCCGGTTCTGCGTGACGTTTCCGACCCGGCCGACCATCCCGTGTTCCGCATAGGGCTCGATCTTCTGCACATTTCCGCTGAGGCGGAGGTACCGGTGTTCACCTCTCTGCGGACATGCTGCGCCGCGCCGAACTCAAGGCCGTGCACCGGAACTGTTCGCTCCGGCAGATGAATGCTGCGCAGCTGGATTTCGAAGACGAGTCGTTCGACGTCGTCATCATGAACTGCGTCCTCAGCGTCGTGGCAGACCCGGCCACGGCGCTCAGCGAGGCCGCCCGGGTCCTCGCGCCGTCGGGCAGCATCTGGATCCTGGGAACGTTCGTCGAGTCAGCACCCAGCCCGCCTCGCCGTGCGCTCACCGCGATCGGTGGCGCAGAACTCACCCGGTCCTTGACCGGGCGCGATCGGGAACACGCCACTTCGCATTGCCCGGCATGAGCGAGACCCGCTCGTCGACATCATCGAACTCGTCCCGGCCTGAAGGGGTGGTCTCGCCGGCTGATGGATCGCGTGTTCAGGCTTGTCGGTCTGGCGCCCCCGGCAGGATTCGAACCTGCGACGCACGGTTTAGGAAGCCTGAGGCTCGAATCCCGCGAATAGGCAGGTCAATGCCGACTCCGGTCCCCATTCCAGACGCCGAAACCTTGCTCATACCTTGTCCAGCCCTTCACGGTCCACACGCGAGGGTCGATCACGGATCGAGGATCGCCTCAGATTAGGTCCCTCGCCGGCGGAGGGCTCCGATGGCATGGCGCACGCCAAACCACGGTGGTCGTAAGTGGCAACACAGATCGGCACATATGCGCTCGTGGTCTTCGACACGCAGATCGCCGGTTATGGGCGCGGCCGAGCGGCCGTTGTCGATGTCGTTATGGCGCGGGTGGGCGTGAGAAGACGGCACCAGAACCGTCGATATGTCGCGCTTGCCACCGGCAGCACTTCGAAGAGTTCCCGCCACAACGGCGCAGCGGGAACGGCGTTTCCGGGCCGTCGGAAGCGGAGCCCGCGGCCGACATCATGGGGTGCTTCGTCGCTCAGCGCAGCGCGCGGTCGAGCGCGTAGTCGATCGCCGCGAACGCCTCGTCGGCGGTCACCTGGCCGTCGAGGACACCCTGCGACAGACCGGTCACGATCACTAGCAGCACCAACGCTTCACGATCGGGGTCGACCCCAGCGCGCCGCTTCGCTCGCCGGAGCTGGTCGGCGAACGCGGACCGCATGTCCGTCGGTACTTCGTGCGCCTCGCGGCGCTTCAGCACCGGCTCGAGCAACGAAGCGGTGAACAGCGCGACGAACATCAGCATCGCGTCGCGGCTTTCGTCATCGACGGGCACGAATGACCTCATGATCGTGCGCAGAACTTCGCGTGGCTCGTCGCTCCCGCCCTCGCGCAACCGGCGGATGCGCGCCACGGACCGCTCAGCCACGTGGCGTTGCGTATCGAGCAGCAGCTGGTCCTTCGTGCCGAAGTAGTACTGCACGAGCCGCACCGACACGCCCGCTTCCGCCGCCACCTCGCGGAACGTCGCTGCTGGGAGGCCGCCCTTGACGGTAAGCCTGACGACTGCGTTCGTGATCTGTCGCTTGCGGGCCTCGTGATCGACTCGCCGCGGCATCCCTTTCATGGTACACCTGTACCATGAACCGTGAGATCAGCCGGTGGCGCAGCGCCGACGCCGAGGGGCGGTTCCGCTCCATCGAGGACGACCTCATTGCCGAGCAGTGGCCTAACGGCATCGACACTGTCGACGTCGACACGTCGTTCGGCACCACGCACCATGCCGTGAAGGAACACGATCGGGACGGCGCCGCTGAGGCTGCGATCGAGCCAGCGGTAGACGCGTCCGTCGGCTCCCCGGCCGGGACGTCTATGCGCTCGACACGATCGGTGACGTCGGCCGCAGCATGCATCGCCGCAGAACGGGCGCGCATCATCCCCCGTGCAGCAGTCGACGTAGTCGAGGGCGCCGGCCACGAGGTCTCGTGGAGCCACGTTGAACGCTGCTTGACCTATCTCACATCTTCGACGTCGAGATAGAAACCCGCCAAGCGGCGGCGCATCGCCTCATGGGACATGGGGCCCGGACCGCAGCCACGGCCCCCTACTCGGCGTTCCGTGCGACGCTAACGCGCACAGAACGACGCACCGAACGATGGCTTGTCGGCGTGACGTAGCGACACGGAACGGCACATCTGGAGTGCTCGCTAGCCCCGATGCTGAAGATTTGTGGCACTGCCGGGCCTTCTTCGGGCAACCTGTTCCTCGTCGTTCAGGCGAAGGCCTTGCTCGCGATGCATATCCGAGGGGGTGGCTCTTGTGCCCGCCGCTGACGAAAGGGTGACCTTCGAGGACATCAAGGAGTTGTTCCGTCCGATGGACCACGAGTGCATGGCGTGGGCTTTCGATCTGTCGTCGTACGACGAAGTCAAGGAGCACGCCACGGCGATCCTCGCGCGCTTGCACGACGGTTCGATGCCCTGTGACGGCGAGTGGCCGGAAGAGCAGGTCGAACGTTTCCAGCGGTGGACCGAGACCGGAATGGTCGAGTAACGCCGCGCGACTTGTTTAGCAGTTAGGCGGAAGGTGGGGACTCGATGGTTCCCCACCTTCCGTTTTCGGAGCGGCCCCGCCGCCGCCAAACAGCCCAACCCACGCGGGGCATGAACGGAACACTGGGTAGGGTGAGAAACGTGGACCCGAGCTCGCATGACTCAGCACCAGGCGACACGCCGGGCACCGACGGGTTCCTGTCCGAGCACCCCGAACGCCGCACCTTCGAGTCGGTCTTTGCGCGTCTTGTTGCTACCGCGGGCATCGTCGGTGTTGGCACTGCTCTCGGCGCGATCTTGATTGCCGCCGACGTTGCAGGCTGGGTCACTGGCCTCGTCGTGTCGATCGTGACGGTGGTGCTCGCCGCGATGCTCTGGCGCTCACGGCGACTCTAACGAGCACGACGACACGGCCAAAGTGGCGGCTTCCGCGCTCTGAGCTATCGGTGAACGCGCGCCGACAGCACGATCAGCTGGGGGACGAGCGGTTCCGGCTTGACGGCGGCGCGGAGCGCGTCAAGGACGTCGGCCCGACGCTCGTCGTCGAGCCCGGCCATGAACGGCGCGTACATCGGCGTACCGAGACGCCAGGAGATGATGCCCTCGGCATCGCGCACGCCGACATCGACGGCGCACTCGTGCACGTGTACCTCGGCGAGTCCCGCACGGGCGGCAACCGAGGCGAGTCGATCGGGGAATGCCGTGAGTGGTTCGACGTCGCGCTTGAACTGGTCGTACCAGTCGGGGCGCTGAAGACCGAACTCGCACATGACTTGTTCGATCGTCTCCTTGGCCGCGAACTGCCAGCGCCCGTCGAAGCCGACGGTCATGACGGCGCCGCTGGGGCGCACGACTCGTGCGGCCTCGGTGAGGGCGTCGACCGGCGTCGGGATGTGCGACAGCACGAAGGCGCCCATAGCAGCGTCGAACGAAGCGGCGCGGAACGGCATGCGCGTCGCATCGGCGTTCACCGCAGGCGGACGCTGCGTTCGACCAGCATGCAGCATGTCGAGGGTGAGATCGACGCCGACGACCTGAGCGCCGGCTTCGGTGATGGCCGCAGTAGTTGCGCCGGTTCCCGCGCCGAAGTCGACGACGCGGGCGCCGCCGAGGTCGATCGGACACGTCGTGATGAGCGGTTCAGCCATGCGGCGGTAGGTCGCCGCCGGGCCGGCCGCCCACGCGCCCGCGCCTCCGCCGTATGCAGCCTGGAGCTCGTTGGCGCGGATAGTCACGCGAGGCGTCGCGCGCCGAGGACGGAGCGCTCCTCCCACCACGAGAGCTCATCGGCCTCGTCGTAGGCCTTCTCCCATCCGAACTGCACCGCGGCGCCCAGAAGCGCGAGCTCGATCTGGAGGTCCCACCACGGCGCGGTGTCGACGCCGTGGCGTTCGAGCGCGCCACGATAAGCGTCGATCGTCTCCTCTTTGCTGTGCGGGAGGCGCCGGCGGTTCAGTGCCACGTACCACGCCAGCTCGGTGCATGCAGGTGCACGGCCGGGGACGGCCCAATCGAGCAGGATGGTGCGGCCGTCGGGATGGCTGCCGAGATTGCCCATCTTCCAGTCGCCGTGCACGAACGTCTGCGGCGTGGATGCGAGCGCGGCAACGAGTGGATCGGCGTCGCGCAGCAGCGGAAGAACGATGTCGGCCATTCGCGGCGCCACGGTGGGCAACCGTCGCCATCCTTCGGCTGCGATCTGCGGGACCGCCGCCCCGGCACCCCAGGCCTTCTCGCACGCGGTGACCTCGGCTGTAAAGAACGCATAGCGGTTCGAGAGCGGCACCAGCCCGATCGCGTCATCCCAGCCCCAGAACGTCGCGTGTAGTTCGGCCATGTGGTCCAGGAACCGAAGGTTCTGGTCGGGCGGGATCGGATCGTCACCCTCGGAGACGAGCCACGGACTCATGTCGCGCATGAGAATGGCCGCACCGCCGCCTTCCGACGCGAAACCGACAAAGCAATGGTCGATTGTCGGAGGGATTCGTGCGAGCAGACCGGCCTGCCAGACGAGGAGCGGGCGAGACCCCAGGTCGCCGGTCGCGCGCATGATCCAGTCGTTGTCGATACTCACGTGCTTGACGACGTAACGCTCGCCGTCGATGACGACACGCTCCATCGGAACACCTGACTTACCGTCGATGTGCGCGAACGGCTCCCGTGATGTCGCACCGGCTAGTAACTCGTCAACGGAGCCGGCGACGGGCCAGCCTTCGCGGGTTTGCACTTCCCCTCCGATCTCGACCTGCGAACGCGATTTTTTCACGTGTCGAACGGTAGCCGGCGATCGATCCGGACCTTGCTTTCGCCCTCGAGTTCGCCGACTCCGACATGCGTTCCGAACGTGCACTCATAACGAAGCCTGAGGAAGCGATGCGTCGCGCCAGAACGGCACGTCTGCGTGCGTGGCAGCGACCTGAACGGGCAATCTGTGCGGGTTCGCGGCAGCAGGCGCGTCTGATGCCTCATCGATGCTGTGCTGGCACACTCTTTCCGTGGCGATGACCAGGGGTGGGATGCCGATCCCCGAAACGTCGTACGCCAAAGCCGGTGACGCCGCCGTTGCGTACCAGGTCTTCGGTTCGGGCGAGCATCGCGTCGTCGCCCTCACGGCGCCGATCTCGAACGTCGAACTCTTCTGGGAGTGGGCACCCGTCCACCACTATTTCGAGCGGTGGGGCAGCTTCGCCACCGTTGCGTGGTTCGACAAGCGTGGCACCGGATGTTCGGACCGCATCCCGGGCGCGGCGTCGGTCGAGGAGCGGATGGAGGACGTCCGCGTCGTCATGGACGCCGTCGGCTGGGAGCGCGCCACGATCCTTGGCTTCTCCGACGGCGGCCCGCTGGCGTGCCTGTTCGCGGCCACCTACCCGGAGCGCACCGAGCGGCTCATGCTGCAGAACTCGTTCGCGCGCTGGGTGCGAGCACCGGGGTACGAGATCGGACCCGACCGCTCCGACTACGACGAGTTCTGTGCGGCCTGGGCCGCGGCCTGGGGTACGCCCGAGACCCCGATCGTGGCCGTATTCGTGCCTTCCCAGGTGGGCGACGAGGGGTTTCTGCGCTGGGCGCAGCGCTTCGAGCGGCAGTCCTCGACCCCCCAGGACATGCTGGCAATCATGGCCCTGGACGCGGAGATGGACGTCCGTGAGGTGCTGCCTGCCATTCGGGTGCCCACCCTCGTCGTCCATGCACGGCAGGATCTGGTCGTCGACGTCGAGCACGGCCGCTATCTGGCTGCGAATATCCCGGGGGCAACGTTGTTCGAGTACGACGGCGAGCATCTTCCGGTATTGGTGGGCGTGGATGAGACGATGGATGTGATCGAAGAGTTCGTTACCGGCGCGGTGCACAGACCAGCGGGCGAGCGGGTACTCGCCACGGTGGTGTTCACCGACATCTGCCGCTCAACCGAGCGGGCGGCAGCGCTCGGCGACCACGAGTGGAAGGCACTCCTCGACCGTCACGACGACGTGTTGCGCGCTGTCCTCGCGGCCACGGTGGCATCGAGGTGACCACGACCGGTGACGGGATGCTGGCGAGCTTCGACAGCCCCGCCCGTGCCGTGCGCTGCGCGTCGGACATGATCGAAGCGGCACAGGCAACAGGGCTCGAGATTCGAGCAGGCGTACATACCGGCGAGGCTGAGCGGCGTGGTCAGGACTTGGCCGGGATCGCCGTCCACATCGGCGCCCGCGTCGTGGCCCTGGCAGCCGCGGGAGAAGTGCTCGTGTCAGGAACCGTCCCGCCTCTTGTAGCGGGCTCTGGCCTCAATTTCGTCGACCGCGGTGAACACGAACTCAAGGGCGTGCCCGGGACCTGGCGCCTCTTCGCCCTAAAGGGCTGACGCCCGCCGCCCAAAGTGCCATCGAAAGCTCGGTGCCCGCGCGCCATAACTGCTGATCTGCGCTCCGAGCTGCAGCCCAGAACGTCGCGCCAGAACGCCGGCTGCGGCCGAGAGTTGACGCGCACAGATCGAATTCCTCTTTGTTGTCAAGATCTCTTCGTGCTTGGGGTTCGGGTGCGCGATGGCGTCGGCGTCGTCGAGGGGTTGCGGCGGGTTCTAGCGTTGGTTCGGGCCCGGGAGTGGCTGATCCGAAGAGCCGGCCGTCGGGGTGTGGAGCTGGCCACGCTGGATTGCAGAGTCGTCCCCGGTTGCCCTCCCGGGCCCGTCACGGTGCGGGCGTCGATGAGGAGCTGTCGGTAGACGGCGTCGGCGATGCGCCGCTTGAGGGCACGGACGGCTTCTTTCTTGGTCTTGCCCTCGGCGACCTTGCGCTCGAAGAACGCGTGGCCCGGGGAGTGCGCGAAGCGGATCTGGGTGATCGCGGCGATGTGGAGGGCGTGGTTGAGCTGCCGGTTGCCGCGTCGCGACAGGCGGTGGGTGATCGCGCCCACCCGAGGACATCTCGATGGGGGCGGCGCCGGTGTAGGCCGCGAAGTGATCACGGTTGCGGAAGCGGGCGACGTCGCCGGTGTAGCCGATGAGCATTGCTGCGACGACCGGTCCGACCCCGAAGAGCTCGGTGAGTGACGTCCCGACGCGGCGATGGCTTCGGCGATGCGTGCCTTGGAGACACGCATCTGGGCGTCGAGGCGGCGCAGGTCGTCGAGGTGCTCGAGGGCGAGGGCGTGGCGGGCCACTTCGACGGGGTTTTGGGGCTTCACGCCAGCCAGCATGCGCTCGGCGCTGGCGGCGTTGATTTCATTGGGGATCCCGCCGGGCACGAGCTCGGCCAGCAGGGCGTGCAGCCGGCACGCCGTCTTGTTCCGAGCCCGGCCCAGATCGTTGTTGCGTTTCGCCAACAGCCGCAGCACCCCAGCGTGGTCCGCCCGTGCGTGTGACCGACGCGAGGCGCGGCGCTCGCAGCGCCGCCACCGCCACCGACAGTGCGCGTCGTTGGGATCGTTCTTGTTCGACCGTCCCGTGCCCAATACCCGCACCCGAGCCGCCAGCGTCGCCGGCACGTCCAAGACCTCGCTCGCCGGCGTCGAGAAGCTGTTGGGCCAACAGATAGCCGAGCCCACCCGCCGACTCGATCGCCCACGTGCGCTGCTCGAAGCGCGCCGCCCACGCCAACAGCTGATCGACTTGGCGGCGCGTTGCTCGCACCTTCACCTTGGCGAGCCGCGCCTCGTCACCGCCGATGGCCACCGCGGTATGCGACCCCTTGTGCGGGTCGACGCCGATCGATCACCTTCACTGCGTCCTCCTCGATCGCGTTGTATGGAACCGCGGTGGGCACTCCTGATTTCGGATCGTCGTGCTCTCGCACCTCTTTCGAGCCACACCCCGGTGAGATCCCGGCGGCCAGCAACTCGTTAGAAAGCCAGTCGAGCAAACCGACGGCAGGCACTTAGCGAGCCAGCCGACCCGGGACCTCAGACGCTACGGAACACCGCAACGCCTCGCGGACAAACAATCAGGCACATATGCGCTCGTGGTCTTCGACACGCAGATCGCCGGTTATGCATGACCTCGGTCGTGACTACCGAGTGTCGTTATGTGCGGCGCGACCTCGAGTTGTCCTTCGCTGAGCGCGTCATTGTGCTGCGCTCGGTCGCGCCCGCGAACGCGCGGATCTGCTTGATGCCATCCCGATCTACGAACACGATGTTGCCACGCTGATCGACAAGAAGGCAGGTCAGGCGCCCTTCCCGGCAGACAAGCCGGCGTCGCTCTATGAGAGTCACGACGACTACGTGCGTGAGGTGACCCCGCGTGGCGAAGAGGGTCGAGCGGGAGGGGTTGCTGCTCCCCGTCGACTCTCGTGCCGTCCGCGAGGAAACAGCCAGTTCCGACATCCCGTAGGTATGCTTCAGGGGGCACGGTGGGCGCTTCACGTCGTTCCGGAGGCTCGCATGACCCGGCACAGCGCGGACATCGATCGCAGCGAAGAGTGGGCGGAGCTGCGTGCGCGTTACCTCGAGCCGACCGATCAGCGCCCGTCATCGTCGGCGCGGTGGGGTGCATCACCTCGCCTTGCTGTCGAGCGACGTCGAGCGCACGATCACCTTCTACCAGGATCTGCTCGAGTTCCCGCTCACCGACCTCTTCGAGAACCGCGACTACCAAGGCTCCACACACTTCTTCTTCGACATCGGCCACGGCAACCTGCTTGCGTTCTTCGACCTCCCGGGACTTGACCTCGACGGCTACGCCGAGGTGCTCGGCGGTCTGCACCACCTCGCGATCTCGGTGGAGCCCGAGCGCTGGGAGTACCTCAAGGCCAAGTTGGAAGCCGCGGGCATCGCCACGCAACAATCGAGCGGCTCGTCGCTCTACTTCCAGGGTCCCGACGGTGAGCGCCTGGAGCTCATCAAGGACCCATTGGGGGAGATGTACGGCACGACGGTCGTGTGACACCGCGTCTCAGCCCCTCCGTTGCCCTCTCGAGCGGCGCATCGATGCCCCTCGTTGGGCTCGGGACGTGGCAGCTCCACGGCACGGCCGCTTACAGGGCGGTGCGCACTGCGCTCGACCTCGGTTACCGGCTCATCGACACTGCGACGATGTATCGGAACGAGAAGCAGGTCGGCGGGGCGATTTGCGATAGCGGCATCGGGCGCGAGGACCTCTTCGTTACGACCAAGCTGGCGCCCGGGAACGCCGGGCGAGAGCAACGCACTATCGAGGCGAGCCTGCGCGCGCTCGGTCTGGACCACGTCGACTTGTGGCTCGTCCACTGGCCCCCCGGGGCGCGTGCGCTGGTACCGACCTGGGAGGGGTTCCTCGCTGTGCGCGACGCGGGCCTCGTCACAAGCGTCGGCGTGAGCAACTACAGCATCGCCCAGATCGACCGGCTCGTCGACGCCGCCGGCGAGGTTCCCGCCGTCAACCAGATCCCGTGGGCGCCGTCCCTCTTCGATCCGGAGCTCCTGGCCGCGAGCCGGGAGCGAGGCGTCGTGGTCGAGGGCTACTCGCCATTCAAGAACACCAACCTGAAGGATCGAGCGCTGGAAGTCGTCGCCAAGAACCACGGGGTTTCGACCGCCCAAGTTGTAGTGCGCTGGCACGTGCAGCACGAGGTCGTCGCGATACCGAAGTCAGCGTCCGCCGAGCGGATCGCGCAGAACTTCGACGTGTTCGGCTTCGAGCTGTCACCCGCGGACATGCGAGAACTCGACGACTTCGGGCGATAGCGAGCTCAGCACCGTCCGGCAGCACGTCCACCCTATTCAGGCCCAGTGATCCGCGACGAACGGCAGGGATGTCGCAGTGTCGCTAGACCTTGGGCGGTGTCGCAGCATGCCGAATCACTCGTCAACGGCTCCTGTCACCGGGACATCTGTGCGATCCGTTGACCCGTCTCTAATCAGGGACCGCGGGCCAAGCGAAATATATGGAACTGCTCCTGCGCCACGCGTCGCTTCGATCTAAGGGGGCCCCGGGTTGTCAAGGTGCTGTTGAGCAACTCACCTTCAGTGGCGCCTACGGGGCGCTTGGGAAAAGTCGCTCTCGGCACGCCGAAGACCCACCAGGCACGCTCGGTGCCGGCGTTCGTGCGGGACGTTCTCGTCGAGCACGTCGCCAGCCTCCGCCCCAATGCGCTCGTGTTCAGCGCCCCGCGTGGTGGCGTGTTGAGGGTCGGGAACTTCCGACGCGGCTGGTTCGACGCCGCCGCCCGCTCAGTCGGTCTCGAAGGCCTCGTACCGCACGAGCTGCGCCTCACCGCGGCCTCGCTCGCGATCGCTGCCGGCGCGTCGGTGAAGGGTGTCCAGGCGATGCTCGGTCATGCGTCGGCGACGTTGACACTCGACCGTTACGGCCACTTGTTCGGTGACGAGCTTGACGCCGTCGCGGACCGTCTCGACGCGGCGGCTCGCGCTGGCGCGGACTTTTCGCGGACTAACCGAGGACCGAATGCCGGTGAACGCGACCACAGACGACCGTTCGCGACCGCAGGAGGCGTCCGATGTGAGCTTCTTTCATTCCGACCTCGACGAAGTCTGCTCGGTGGAACACGTCATCGCCGACTGGGCGTGCGACGTAGACGTCGACGCGAGGGCGACCCGGTTCGATGATGTCAAGGACGAACGAGTCGCGTGCCGCCGCCTGACGGCACCTACCGGTCTCGATCACCGCACGATCGGACCGGCCGTCCTGACCTCGGGGCTAGCGTGGTCGGCGTACTCGGTGAAGTTCGCCGAGAACAGCGTGGCGAGCTCACGAGCCTTGGCGTCGTAGGCAAGCGGGTCGTGCCAGGTGCTACGTGGTTGCAGCAAGTCGTCTGGCACATCTGGACAGTGGTCGGGCACCTGGAACTTGAAGACCGGATCACGCGTGAACGACACGCCTTTGAACGCGCCCGACATCGCGGCCCGCACCAGCGCTCGTGAGTTCGCGATCTTGATGCGCTCGCCCGCGGGGTAGGCGCCTCCCGTCCAGCCGGTGTTCACGAGCCAGCAGCCCACGTCGCGCTCGGCGATCAGCCTGCCGAACAAGTCGGCATAGACGGTGGGGTGCAGTGCCATGAAGGGAGCTCCGAAGAGCGCCGAGAAGGTCGCGGTTGGCTCGGTGATGCCCCGCTCGGTGCCGGCCACCTTGGCGGTGTAGCCGGAGATGAAGTGATACATCGCCTGTTCCGTCGTGAGTTTCGCGATGGGCGGCAGTACCCCGAAGGCGTCTGCGGTGAGCATGAGGACGTTCTTTGGCTGACCGCCGATTCCGGCCTCCACGATGTTGGGCAGGTGCGTGATCGGATAGGCGGCCCGGGTGTTCTCGGTCAGGCCGTCGTCGTCGAGGTCGAGGCGCCGGCTCTCCTGGTTCATCGACACGTTCTCGAGGATCGTGCCGAAGCGGCGGGTCGTCTCGTAGATCTCCGGTTCGGCTTCCGACGACAACCGGATCACTTTGGCGTAGCAGCCACCCTCGAAGTTGAAGATGCCACGACTGCTCCAGCCGTGCTCGTCGTCACCGATCAGCGCCCGATCGGCTTCGGCAGAGAGCGTCGTCTTGCCCGTACCCGACAGCCCGAAGAAAATCGCAACGTCCCCGTCGGGGCCCTGGTTGGCCGAGCAGTGCATTCCCAGCACGCCCCGCTGCGGCAACAGGTAGTTCATGACCGTGAAGACTGCCTTCTTGATCTCGCCGGCATAACTGGTGCCGCCGATAACGACGAGTCGCTGAGCGAAGTTCAAGAGGATGAACGCTTCACTCCGCGTGTGGTCGACCTCGGGAATGGCGTGGAACTGCGGGCAATGAATGACCACGAAGTCCGGCTCGAAACGGTCCAGCGCCTCGGGATCAAGCTCACGCAGGAACATGTCGCGGGCGAACATGCTGTGCCACGCGGTCTCGGTGATGACGCGCAACGAGAGCCGGTAATCGGGATCGGCACCCGCGTAGCAGTCCTGCACGAAGACGTCACGGCCCTGGAGATAGGCCTGGAGACGAATCTTCAGCAGCTCGAAATGCTCCGGGTCGAACGGCCGGTTGTGCTTGCCCCACCAGACCCTGTCCTCGCTCGAGGGCTCACGGACGATGAACTTGTCGTCGGCTGAACGACCCGTGTACTGCCCGGTGCGCACGACGAGCGGCCCCAGATGGGCGACGGCTCCTTCACGCCGACGGATCGCCTCTTCGTACAACCCCGGCGTCGACATGTTGCGGAACACATAACCCAGGTTCGTGATCCCGAGCGCCGACAAGTCGACCATCACACCCTCCGACCACTCGCCTGACGCACCCTCTCAGTGCACACCGACCCATGTGACCTCGCAAGCGCGCCGTCTGCTCGCCGTCCATCTCTTCCTCGGAGAGCGGGGGTGAGCCGGAGCCCCGGCGGCCCACGGCGACGGCTTGACTGGCGCCGGCGATCACGCCGACTCATCACGACCGCGCTGACAACGTCGCTCGGGCAGGGGCGCGTGCATGCCGCCTATCGAGCGCTGGTTGGCGGATCCAGCGCGAACTGACGCGCCAGCTTGTATGGCCTTTCAGCCACGCATAACGCCGGTTCTGGCGCCGGCCCAGGGGTAAGCGTGGGGTGTTCGGGCACCACAGCCTCGGGGTGCAATGGCGAGCTAGGCAGGAGAACACAGCGGCGCGAGGGGTGTGCGTTTCAGCGACGTATCATGGGCTCATGACCGACGCGCCGCTGCTCACGATCACCGACGCCGCCCGCGAGAAGATTCTTGACGCGCGCGCCAGTGAGCCCGATGCCGACTCGTTGGCGCTGTGGGTCGGCGTGAGCGGCGTAGAGGGCAACTCATTCACCTACGACATGTACCTCCGCCCGGTCGACGAGGCGAGTGCCGACGACGCGGTGCAGTCCGACCTCGACGTCCCGGTCGTGGTGCCCGGCGAGAGCGCAGACAAGGTCCGCGGCTCGACCCTCGACCTCGCGGGCGGCGGCATGGTGCTCCGAAACCCGAACAGCCCGAGCCCCACGCCCCCGACCGCAGCCGCCGAGCCTCCAAAGGACCTCAGCGGTCCCGTCGCGCAACGCGTCCTCCAGGTGCTCAACGAACAGGTCAACCCGGCGATCGACGCCCACGGCGGGCGCGCTGATCTCGTCGCCGTCGAGGAGCCGGTCGCCTACCTACACCTCAGCGGCGGGTGTCAGGGTTGCGGGATGGCTGCCGCCACGCTGCGCCAAGGCATCGAGGCCATGATCTTCGAGGCCGTGCCCGAGATCACCGAGGTGGTCGATGTCACCGACCACGCCAGCGGCACGAACCCGTACTACAAGGCGGACTGACCAAGCCCCGGCAGGCGAGCAGCGTCCGGCCAACTCCAGGGGGTCGCGACCCAGCCGTGCCGTGGGGACGCGCCATAACGCGCACACCGAACATCGGATCTCAACGAGCGAGCGGAGCACGGAACGTATGGCGCTCGAGAACCGCCCTGGCGCCCGAGATCGGCATCGTTCGGATTCGGTCGTTGGGCGCCCGAGATCCTGAGCAGGTGTTGACGATCCTGGCGTTCAAGCGGCACCCGCCCAGAATGTGTGGATTCAAGGCGTCGGCTGCGGCAGCGCATCGGCGTATCAGCTTCTAACCGCGGCGTCCACGTCTCGATCTGGCCCACATCAGGGTGTGACAATCCGACCAACAAGTTCCTCGAGATCGACCACATCGTGCCGATCGCCGAGGGCGGCCACACCGAGCTCGCCAATGTGTGGCGCGGATTGTTTCACCACGGGTAAGCCCGGACCTGGTGCAGCCCTTCCATCCACTCCTGCTACTTAGCCCCCAGGCTTTCTCGGAAAGTTCGTATGCGTCACGATCGACTCGGAGGTTGTAGTGGCTCCCCCGGAAGGCGGAACGTCGGGAAGCTTGCCCCGAGCCGATTGCACGCCCTCCACGAACAGAGGAAGCCACGGTTTCCCTGCATCGACCTTCTGAAGCTCACGCACGAATTTCTCAAAGAGCTTCACGACGAAACCGGGAAGCCGATAGGGCCAGCGAGGAAAGGCGTCGCTCGGTACCTTTACCCGCTCCCACGACAGATGCGCCAGGTGCTTGCTGATCTGGTCGTATAGCAAGCGTGCTTCGTCTCGGTTTGTTGGGTCGACTAAATCCCAATCCGGGAGGTAGTCGTAGCGATGGATGTCTCGATGCTCTTTAGTCGGCTCCTTGGCTATGAATTCGATCAGGCACCGTGCATGAACAAGCATCGCTTCCAGGTAGGAGTTCGCGGCGAGGAAGTTGTCATCACTCTCTGCCATCCGCAGTGCTCGGTAGCAGTTCACCAAGGCGCCAAGCTCGTACACGACGTGGCCGGTTGCCCTTTGCAGTTCGTCATCCGACCGGGACATAGCCACAACCTTTCACTGCAAGGAAACGGCGTTCAGCGGGTCGTGCTGGCCCATACGCCGTGGAGGTCGTCGTCAAGCGCCGGGCGGAAGGATGGCGACGGCGCTCCATCACGAATCACAGAGCCGAGGGGAGACGGGCGGCTACAGGCAAGTTTTCCCCGCCTCCTCACCGGCGTGTCCTGCACCCCACGCCCCTGCCGTGTGCGCGGGGGGCGGCGGAGGGGGTGCCTGAGGGTCCTCGCAAGCATCGCTAAAGGCCCGATAAAGGACTGGCCACGTTTTGCGGGTTTGACCGCGGGCGTAAGCTCACGCACAGAGTGGAACTCGCCACTCTCTGCGTAGAACCCCGGGTTCGCCGACCCTGCCCCGGCGAGCCTGGGGTTCTCTTGTCTGCGCGGGGCCGCGACGGCTAACTGCGAACTGGCCTGGCACGCGGAAGGCGGGAGACCCCGCTGCTTGGTGGGCCTCCCGCCTTCCCTTTCCCCCGAGGTTGCGAGTAGGCAGAAAGTGCCACCCCGAGAGGTACTGGCAGTATGTCCGGAATCGGGACAGGAATAAACCGACATTCTGGACTAACTGGCGAGTGGACAGGCAATTACTGATTTGACGGCTCCTGCTCAAAAAAAGGCTCGGACCTGCGGTGACTGCCCGCCGAGGGCGGTCGCGTTGACTAGTTGGCCCTGTTCGCGATGTCGGCCATGTTGCTATGTTTCTCATTTTGCGGAGGTTGGCCATGTCGACATTGTTAATTGCGTTGGGCAGGTTGGGCTTGTTAACGGGGCTCGTCATGTTGACCACGTTGGCCGTGTTGGCGTTCATGGTGGCCGCGGTGGGGCTGGTCATACTGGCTTTGTGATCCGACGTCGGAGGCCAGCGGGGGTTTCCGCAGGTCAGAGGCACTAACTGGCAAGTGGACAGGCACTCTCCAATTTCGGCTGCCCTGGTCAGAAATCGCCAACACGAAGGCGGTCGGGGCGGCTGTGTGCCCCGTGAGCGCCATCGCTCGTAGGGTCGCGGTCGATCTCTGGCAGGGAGGACGACCATGGCCGACGACACGCGGCGGATCACGTATGAAGGTTCACCAGCGTTGGCACGCCAACTGGTGCAGTGCCTAGAGAACGAGGGCGTCGAAGTCCAGCCGCCTCCAAGGCCCCGAGAGGAGACGCGAGACATCGGGGACATGGCCGAGCGGGTTGTGGTCGACCTCGTTGTCACGGGCGCGTCCGCCGCCATCGTGGTGGCAGTAAGGAAGTTCCAGGACCGCTTTAGGGAGCGGGTGGAGATCGAAGGCGAGGACGACTGATCGGGGTCATCCGGCCGCCTGCTCCTGCTCTCGGTGCGCGGTTGCACGCCCGGTGTGTCGCGTTCAGCCGACATAGATCGACGGTGCTGGGCGGCGGCCAGCTCGACCGCCCGTTGACGGAACTCCGGTGGACGTGCAGCAGGCATCCAGACTCCTCTCCAAGGTGCATTACCACCTCAGCGCAGGTGTCCGGAAGAGCGGGGGATGCTCACGACGCCGAGCTAAGCGCCCAGGGGCCCGTCTAGAGAGGTTGCGGGCTTGTTGGGTGACCCAGGCGCCGGTCGGGTGCGCCGTGACTCCGGCGAGGTGTATTCGGCGGGTGTCGAGCTCGATGAAGAACAGGACGTAGAGGCGGCGGAGCAACACGGTGTCGACGGTGAAGAAGTCCGTGGCGAGTATCGTGGAGGCTTGGGCCCGGACGAACTCGCGCCACGTCGGACCCTCCCGGACTGGGCTGGGGTCGAGTCCGGCTCCATGGAGGACCCGGCGAACTGTGGTCGTCGAGACGGTGATGTCGAGGCCAGCGAGTTCACCTTGGATGCGCTGATAGCCCCATCGTGGGTTCTCGCGGGCGAGACCCACGATCAGGTCGCGGATCTCCGGGTCGATGGGTGGCCGACCTGGGCGTCGATGCGGATACGTCCAGTGCTTGGCGACGAGCCGGCGATGCCAGGCCAACAGCGTCGCGGGTTTCACCAAGAAGATGCCCCAACCTGGCCGGGGAAGGATCCGACTCGCCGCGGCAAGGAAGACACGGTCGACGTCGCCGAATTGAGGACGACTCACCTGCCGCCGCAACACCCCAAGTTCGTGACGTAGCACCACGATCTCGAGCTCCTTGTAGCGCCACGAATGGAACCGCAGCACGACCAGTTCGAGAACCCGACGCACCAACACATAGACAACCGACACCAACGAGGACCTCCGAACCGTCACCGGGGCCCCAGACGCTAGAGAACCCGAAGAGTGCCGGTGCGAAGGCGGAGTTCGATGCCGTAACCGAGTTTTGGCACCCGACACGTCATGCCATGTTCGTCGCGGCGTGTCTATGGCCCTTGGGCGTCGTCCGCAACCCGTGATCGATCGCGAGGCCCGCTTGTGCACGGTTCGCTCGAAGGCGGCGTGGACGTCCGCGAACTGCCTCAGTGCGTACTCAGGCTCAACATGTGCTCGCCTGCACGAGTTCATGGAGTGATGGACCGATCTCGTCGGCCAGGCGCCAGGGATCAGGGACGAGATCGGGGCAAGTCATGATCCCGAAGCCGACTGAGTCGATGTAGCTGAGCACGGTGATGTTGATGCCGATGGAGTCGAGCACGGGACCGAACGGGTAGACGGCGGCGAGCCGGGCACCTGCGGCGTAGAGCGGTTCACGGGGGCCGGGTACATCTGAGATCAGGAGATTGAACACCGGTGAGATCCGCTGGGCGAGGTGCATCCACGTGTAGAGGCGCCCACCGAGTGCCATCGTCACGGGCGGTGGCACCGACGCCCAGTCCATGACGGCGTCCTCGATTCCCGACACGTAGAGCTCCTTCGCGCTGTCGGCGGCGTCGCGAATGGCGATCAAGCGTTGCACGGGGTCGTCGATATGGGTGGCGAGCGAGGTGAACATTCCCGATACGAGGTTGCCGGGGGCCAGCAGGTCTTCTTCGGTACGGATGGACACCGGCACCGCGGCGACGAGTGGAGCCGTGGGCTGCTCTGCCTGTGCGTGGAGGTAACTGCGCAGCGCGCCAGCGCAGATGGCCAGCACGACGTCGTTCAGCGTGACCCGGAAGTCCTCCTTGACGAGCTTCATGTCGGTGAGGGGCACGGATACGAACGCCAACGATCGCCGTCGGGTCACGGGGCGGTTGAACGATGTGCGGGGTCCTTGGAACGGCAGGGCTGGTGCGGTTGCCCGCCGCGACCTCGATCCCCGAAGCGCCGTGACTAAGGAGGAAGCTGTCTTGCCGAGCGTGCGGGCGGCGCGCAGCGGGATCGAGGCGATCGAAGGGGCAGCGCGCGCCAGCAGGGCGAACGACGACGGGGCGGCCTCGGCGTCGACCAGCGGCGCGGCGGGTTCCCGACGGGGCTCCGGCTCTGCGTCGAAGAGCCGTCCGAGCAGCAGCGCGCCGCCGACGCCATCGACTGCGGCGTGGTGGATCCTCGCCAGAACAGCAACACGACCGTCCCGCAGCCCCTCGATGAAGCACATATCCCAGAGGGGGCGGCCCCGGTCGAGCTTGTCGCCGAGGCGGTCGTCGACCACCCTCGCGAGTTCGTGTGCGCCGCCCGGGGAAGGCACAACGACTCGGCACAGATGCGCATCGAGGTCGACCGTGGATTCCTCGACCCAGACCGGCCGATCGAGTTCCCATGGAACCTCGACCAGGCGCTCGCGCAGCGCCGGCACCTCCGCGACGAGATCCTCGAGTCGGTCTTTCCATCGCTCGAAGCCGAAGTCGTCGGGAGCCGTCGAGCCGTCCAAGACGAGAAGCGCGCCGACGTGCAGATGCCACTCGGGTGTCTCCCCGTAGAGCATGTCGGCGTCGATGCCGCTGAGCCGGCGCATCCGATTGCTTCCTACTCTCAGCCGGGCGATCCGGGTGTCGGGAACAGTCGGCGCATCAACGCGTCCCAGGCGCGGTCGGGCAGAACGCGACGAGACCCGATGAAGAGCTGCGCCGCTCGTGGAACGACGTAACGGGTTCGAGGTCGGCGCGCGCTTGATCGCGTGCTCGACTGTGCGGGCGACGGCTTCGGGTGACCTCGCGGCCAGCTTGAGGACGCCTTCGTGCGCCCCCTGGAGCCGCCGGGCCACCGCGCCGTCGAAGGCTGCGTACGGGGCAGCCGGGTCCAATCGGCTCTCCATGCCGATCGCCGCCTTGTCAACCCAGCGGGTGCGTACCGCTCCTGGCTCGATCACGATGACGTCGATGCCGAATCCCCGGACCTCGAAGCGCAGCGCGTCGCTCAGCGCTTCCAAGGCGTGCTTGCTGGCGTGGTAGTACGCGCCGCCGGGAATCGTCAGCCGCCCGCCGACCGAGCTTATGTTCACGATCCGACCCCGGCCTTGACGGCGCATTCCGGGCAGCACGAGCTGAATCAGCCGCGCCGGCCCGAGGAAGTTGGTTTCGAGCTCCATGCGGGCGTCCTCGATCGGGACTTCCTCGACCGCGCCTTCGAGTCCGTATCCGGCATTGTTCACCAGCACCCCGACCGCTCCTTCGACCTTCTCGACGGTCTCGACGGCCTGTCGCGCTCCGTCCGGGTCGCACACGTCGAGCTGCACGAGCCGGCAACCGTGCGTCGCCAACTCCGAGATCGTCTCCGGTCGCCACACGCTCGCGTAGACCATCCACCCGTGATCAGCAAGGCGCCGGGCGACGGCACGGCCGATACCACTCGAGCACCCGGTCACCAGGACCGCCTTCGACACCTGTTCACTCGTTCGCATGTCTGCACCGCATGCTCAGCTGTCCGTCTCTTGAGGACGAGCGTCGCCCCGTGCGGGAGTCTCCCGCAAGGCGGGCTCGAGCCCGAGTTTCCGAGGCGCCGCTCGCTGAGCGCCCGTCGCGGCGGAGCGGCGAAACCGAACCCGACGTAGAGTCGACGAGCTTCGCCTTCGCCGTTGTCCTCTCGGGGGAGGGGTGAGCGATGCGTGCTCGTCGTGTGATGGCGGTGGTGGTGAGTGTCGGGGTGGCGGCTGCTGCCCTCGTGGCAAGGTCGCCCGGTTCCGTCAGGGCGAGCGCGCCGGGGCAGCCCTTCCCGAAGGTCGACCAGCCCGGCGTCACGGACACGGAGATCCGCGTTGGCGGCGTGGCGTCAAAGACGAACCCGCTCGGCGGTACCCAGGCGTCGGCCTTCGACGGCGTCAAGGCTTACTTCGACATGGTCAACGCATCGAAGAACAAGGGCATCTACGGGCGCAAGCTCAGGCTCGTGTCCGAGCGTGACGACCAGGTGGCGAACAACCGCCTCGAGGTGCAAGGGCTCCTGTCCCAGGACGATGTGTTCGCTGCGCTACCCGTCGCGGTGCTGCTGTTCAGCGGGGCGGACCTGCTCGGTCAGGCCGGGGTTCCCACGTTCGGGTGGGACATCAACGCCGAGTGGGGCTCCGAGCAGGGAGCGGGACCGCCGAACCTGTTCGGGGAGAAGGGCTCGTACTACTGCTTCACCTGTGCGAGCCAGCTGGCGCCGTGGCTCGCCAAGCAGGCGAAGGCCAAGAAGGTGGGCGTGCTCGCCTACCAGGCCCCGCAGTCGGCCGACTGCGCCAAAGGGCTCCAGGCCTCGTTCGACAAGTACCCGTCGGCGAAGATCGAGTTCGTCGACACCAGCCTCGCCTTCGGCGTGAACGACCTGAGCTCCGACGTCTCGAAGATGAAGGACAACGGCGTCGACTTCGTCGCGACCTGTATGGACAACAACGGGACCCTCACCCTGGCCAAGGAGATCAAGAAGCAGGGCCTGAACGCCATCCAGTACCTGCCGAACTCCTACAACCAGACGTTCATCGAGGAGAACGCCCCGTTCTTCCAAGGCTCCTACGCCCTGACGTTCTTCACGCCCTTCGAGGTCAAGCAGAAGCCCAAGGGACTGAAGGACTTCCAGAAGTGGATGAAGAAGGGCGGCTTCGAGCAGAACGAGAACTCGCTGGCCGGCTGGATCAACGCCGACCTCTTCTACCAGGGCCTCGAGGCCGCCGGTCCCGACTTCACCCGCCAGAAGGTCGTCGACGCGATCAACGCCATGACCGACTACACCGCAGGAGGCCTGCTGCCGGGCATCGACTGGAGAATCGCGCACCAGCAGAAGCCGCCCGAGGGATGCGTCGTGCTGTCCAAGATCGAGAACGGCAAGTTCGTGCCCTCCTTCGGCGAGCCGGCCAAGCCGTTCGTCTGTCTGCAGTCGAACCCGCTGCCCGACAAGCTGCAATCGAAAGCCACCCTGAGGTGAGGGCGTGAAAGAGAGGAGCCGCACCATGAACGAGCGGGTCGATGCCGTGGTGGTCGGCGCCGGTCTCGGGGGGCTCGGCGCGGCGGTCTCTCTGGCCGGTGCTGGTCGGCACGTGCTGGTGCTCGAGCACCACACGCTGCCGGGTGGCTACGCGCAGGGATTCGGACGCGGCCCGTTCCGTTTCGACGTGAGCCTGCACGCCCTGGGCGGGCTCGCTCCCGGTGGCGGCGGCGATGCGATCCTCCGCGAGCTCGGCGTCTGGGACGCCCTCGTCTTCTCCCGGCTCGACCCGCTCTATCTCGCCCGTTTCCCCGACCATGCGGTGACCGCGCCGGCGAACGTCTACGAGTACGAGTCCGAGCTCGCACGTGCCTTTCCCTCCGAGCTGAACGGGATTCGCTCCTACCTCGACGAATGCGGCGCGGTCTACCGCGACCAGCTTCGGATGACGGCCGACGCCGAGGCCGGGCGGCCGCCGGATCCGAGTACGTTCGCCGATCAGTATCCCGACCTCGTGCGAGCCGCAGGCGAGACGTGGCAGCAGCTCATCCGCCGCCACGTCACCGATCCTCGGCTGCAAGGCATGCTGGGCGTCTACTCCGCATACCTCGGTTTGCCCCCATCTCGGTGCGCGGCCGTGCTCGGCGCTGTTGTTGCAGCCAGCTACCACGAGCACGGAGGCTGGTACCCGCACGGCGGATCGCTGGCGATGAGTCGCGCCCTCGAACGGGTGCTGCACGAACGCGGGGGCGACATCCGCTACGGCCAGCGGGTCACCGAGGTCGTGATCGAAGCCGGTCGTGCGACCGGAGTCCGCACCGCCGCGGGGCTCGAGGTCAGCGCCGACGTCGTGATCTCCAACGCCAGTGCGCCGACCACGATGCTGGAGCTCGTCGGCCGAGAGCATCTCCCGAGCGAGTACGTCACGCGGGTCGAACGCCCCCAACCGTCGTACACCACCTTCGCCGTGTACCTGGGTCTGAGCCGTGACGTCTTTGCAGAGCACGGATTGCCCCACGAGGTGTTCATCTACGACGGCTACGACCAGGACGCCGCCTGGGACGCCGCGTTTCGTGGCGACTGGTCACGCGCCGCCTTGACGATCACCGACTACACGCACGTGGATCCCGGCTGCGCTCCCGCCGGGTGGGGCATTGTCGTGATCACCGCCGCTGCACCATGGGACTACGAAGACGTCTGGGGAACCGCTGGCGACCTCACCCACTATCACAGCAACTCCCTCTACCTCGAGCTGAAAGAGCGCGTCGCAGATCTGCTCGTCGCCCGGGCCGAAGACCATGTCCCCGGCCTCGTCGCGGCCACCCGTCACGGTGAGGCGTCAAGCCCGCTGACGAACTTCGAGTACACCCGCAATCCGCGCGGCGCGATCGAAGGCTACGAAAACACACCCGGGAACACCGGGCTCAACTGGCTTCCCGCCGAGACACCGATCCCCGACCTGTGGCTCGCCGGGGCCTGGACGAACAGCGGAGGGCAAATCCCCGCTTTGGCCTCCGGTATCCACACAGCGCGCCTTGCACAACAGACGGACGCCTCGGCCGCCTGAAGACAACTTAGCGTCGAACTCGAGCGCCCTCGAGCGCACCCGATCATCAGCTGGCGCAGACGGCGGCACGGCTGGAGATGCCGATCGACCAGCGGTCTTCGCTGATCGGGTTCCGGTCGCAGCCGTTGGCAACACAAGAGGATGCAGGTTGCGGATCCAAGGGAGTCCGGCCGCAGGAGAGTTCTTCAGCGAGGCGCAAGACCAAGTCGAAGAACTTGCCAAGGCCCTGAACGCGGTTGGGACGTCGCCGCCCCCTCGCAAACATGACTCTGAGTGACCGTCACTGCACCCCGTCGGTCGACGGCTTCCGATGTGATCGCAACCTCGCGCCCATACGTGCCGCTATGTGCGCGTCTGACCAGGTGGTCTGGCCGTCGTTCGGTGTTCGCGTTCGGTGCGCGGTGTCAAGCGCGGATCGGGCAATATGGGCGCTTGCGGCTGATGAGCAACGCCGTCCGTTGGCCTTGTTGGGAGAGGTCCGATGGCCTTTGACGCAGAGACGTTCGTCGGTGAGTGTCAGGCGGCGGCCGTCGAGGACGATCCGGTCGCCGCGGTGCGTGAGGTGGTAGCAGCGGCAATCGCTGATGGTGCTTCGATCGACGCGGCGCTGGGCACAGAGAGAAAACGCGAGCGCGAACCTGACACGCTGTTCTCGTCGTCGGATCTGACGGTTCAGCGCATTGTGTGGCCTCCTGGAGCGTTCAGCTCACGGCATGACCATCGGATGTGGGCGGTGATCGGCGTGTACGCCGGCCAGGAGGTCAATCACCTCTACGCCCGCTCACCCGGTGGCCTCAAGGAATGTGATCGTCGTGGTGTCGGGGAGAGGGAGGTCTTGATTCTGCGGTCGGACGCCATCCACTCGGTGGAGAACGGTCGTCGCGAGCGGACAGCCGGACTCCACGTATATGGAGGCGACATCGTGAACCTCGAACGTAGCGCCTGGGGTCCAGATGGCCGCGAAGTCTCGTTCCAGGAGAATGTCACTGCCCGCATGCCGATGTTGAACGCCATGAGAGACCTCGCGGCGGAACAAGGAATGCGTGTCGATGACGACTCCCGTTACGTTGCGCTGATGGCACTACGGGCCACGTGCGAACGCGCGGCGCTATCCAACCCCTTCCGAGGCCCGTCGCATCATCGCGGACGCTTGGAACTTGCCCCATTGAGCTGAACACGCACACAACTGCCTGATGGATGCTGTGTGCGGGCGTTGCGCGTTGCTCGTAGCGTCCTCGGGTCTCGGTCGGGTGGCTCTCGAACTGCCTGCTGCTCGCTCGTCGGGTTGGCTTTCGAACGAAGCGTCAGCCGGCCGGGTCCGGTCACGGCGTGGCTCGAAAGAGGCGAGCAGCACCTTCATCAGGAGTGCCCGTCGTGGCGTTCACTCGTTGACGAGGAGGAGCTCCATGACGGTGATCATCGGGATCGATCCGCACAAGGCGACACACATGGCGGTCGCGATCGACGGTGACGAACAAGCCATCGCGCGGCTTGAGGTGAGGCGGATCGCGCGCAGACGCAACGGCTGTTGGCGTGGGCTGCGCCGCTGGGTGAGGAACGTACGTGGGCGATCGAGTCCGCCGACGGGCTCGGGCAAGCTGTTGTCCCAACAGCTGCTCGCCGCGGGTGAACACGTCGTGGATGTGCCACCCACGCTGGCGGCACGAGTGCGGCTGCTGGGGTCGCAGAAGGCGGCGAAGAACGACCGCAACGATGCGTTGTCGACCGCGATCGCGGGGCTGCGTCACTGCGGCTCTGCGAGCGGTGCGCAGCGACGATCACTCCACGGTGCTGCGGTCTGCTGATCGGCCGTTACGACGACCTGGTCGGCGTTGCGCACCCAGGCCACGTGCCGACTCCATGCCGTGTTGCGCGAGCTCGTCGCCGGCGGCGCACCCCGCCGATTATCGCGCCGATCGGGCCGCGAAACTGCTCGGCGGTGTCCGTCCCGACGGCCTGGTCGAGGGTGAACGCAAACGCCTCGCGGCCGACCTGCTCGCCGATATGCGCCGCCTCGATCGTGACCTCGCCGCGGTCAAGACCCGCATCCGCGACGCGGTCGACACGTCGGGCACCACCTGCTCGAACTCAACGGGGTCGGGCCGATCGTCGCGGCGATTGATCCTCGCCCACGTCGGTGACCCCGCCCGGTTCGCAACACCGGAACGGTTCGCCTCCTACAACGGCACCGCACCGATCGAAGCGTCCAGCGGCCCCCGCAAACGGCACCGGCTCAACCCGCGCGGGAACCGCAAACTGAACCATGCGATGCATCTCATCGCGGTCACCCAGGTCGCGCCACGACACCCCCGGACGCGTCTACTACGAACGCAAACTCGCCGAAGGCAAGACCAAGAAGGAAGCGCTCCGGGCATTGAAACGGCGCATCAGCGACGCGGTCTGGCGCCAACTCCAAGTCGACCTCACCGCCCGCTGAGAAACGGGTCCGGGAGGACACCCAGGAACGACTCTGAATCCAGCGTGACCGACTCTGCATCCTGAAGGCCGGCTCTTCGGATCAGTCACTCCCGAACCCGACCCCAACGCTACGCCCACCCAACACCCCCGTCACAGCGCCCACCACCCGCGGCCCAGACACCCCCCCAACACCCCCTTGACACAAAGAGGCTTCGATCTGCGTCTGACCTCGGTGCACCGAACACACGTACAGAACGTCGGCAGGTGACCGCCGTCAGGCGCGCCCTATCGGCACGTATGCGCTCGTGTTGCGCGCCCGTCGGGAACGGGTGGGTTGACACAGCGCGCGACAATCCACGCGAGGGACGGTTGGTGATGACCGAGAGAAGGGAGACTCACCATGACAGTGTCGGGGTTCGACCCGTTCTCGACGATGGATCGTCTCCTCGGGCGATCCGGGTACAGCGAGCGTGGCGGCCGCTCACTCGCGCTACCGGTCGACGTGTACCGCAAAGGTGACGAGTTCATCGTCGAGTTCGACGTGCCGGGTGTCGACCCGTCGAAGCTGGACTCACCGTCGAGCGCAACATGCTCTCGATCACGGGCGAACGCCCGGCCCCCCACGGCGACGCCGACGTCGTGCTGTGCGAACGACCCCATGCCCGATTCAGCCGCCAGCTGTACCTGGGCGAGAACCTCGACACCGCCGGCGTGAAGGCGAGCTACGACAACGGTGTGCTGACGATCACGATCCCGGTGTCGCAGCAAGGTGCCCCCGGAAGATCGACATCGCAGGCGGCGGGAGTGGGGCGATCGACGTCGGCGGCTCCGAGAAGTAGCCATCCGTCCGCCGGGCCGCGCCGCCTGGTTCGACACATGCGAGCCAGCGACGCATTCAGCTGGCACATGGAGCGCGATCCGCTGCTGCGCTCGACGGTGATGGTCGTGCTCGTCTTCGCCCATTGTCCCCCCGGCCGATGAGGAGCACCGGTCATGACGAGCACATATCGCTCGGCCTCTCGGACCGACAAACAGACAGATAGACCCGCCCACGCTC
>CAWIJM010000024.1:0-44589 GCA_963836445.1 uncultured Actinomycetes bacterium | reverse complement strand
CCCTTACAAGGCGGAGGCCGGGGGTTCGAGTCCCTCAGCGCCCACCGCGAATCGGCTGGTCAGTACTCGTTTCCCTGGTTCTTGGGGTCGAGTTCGATGGCGAGGTTCGTCTGAGGTCCGTAGGGATTGAGCTCCTCGTGCCTCGTCCACCGGAAGCGTGAGCTCCGCCTTGCAGCAGGCGGAGATCGCTGGGTTCGAACCCGCAACATCCACCCAAGCGTGCAGGTCGAAGCGCGTACTCCCGCATGCGCATCGGAGAGCCCACTGCAAGTCCGTGGCCGATCACGACGTTGCCGCGACGTCGCTCGAGTTGCTGCGCGTCTGGACGGCCCCATGCGGGCGTCGGTCGCGGTGGGGGACCGCATATCGCCGGTTACGGCGCTCTGATTGTCCCTCGACGCGCCGTTGTTATGTGCGGGCCCGAGATGCCAGGCCGGAGTGAGCGCACGCTGAGGTGCCGGTGCGTGCTTCAACTCCGAGTCCTACTTGCGGTTGAGGCATGCCCGGGCCGATCTCGGGCGCATCTGGTGTACTGGGCTCAGGTCGTTGGGGGTGGCGATGGCGGGGTTACCGACGGGCACGGTCACGTTCCTGTTCACGGATCTCGAGAGTTCGACGCTTCTGTGGGAGCGGCACACGGAGGCGATGCACGATGCGCTGGCGCGTCACGACTCGTTGTTGCGCGACGCGGTCGAGGGCACGGTGGCCACGTCATCAAGAGCACTGGTGACGGCATGCACGCGGTGTTCCCGACGGCGGGTCGGGCAAGAAGGGCGAGGAAGCACAAAACGTCCGCATGTCGTAACCGCTCTGCGCACCCTCAACGGCTGTAGTCGAGCGCGACACACCTCGGTGTCGACGATCGACGTGAAGACCATGACCAAATACCCCACGGGCATCAGCATCGGGGCGAGACCGGGCGGGATCGCAGTCGCGCCGTGTCGCCGGTGACGGGCTGTCGGTGGGCTCGCGGGGTTGTGGTCCTCGTATTGGCGGGCGCGCTTGTGGGTGTGGTCCCGGACGGGGTGTCGGCGGTGCCAGCACGCAAGGAGTGCCGCGCTACCGCCTTTGTCACCAACGCCCTCAGCGACACGGTGTCGACGATTGATGTGAAGACCCGGACCAAGCACCCCGACGACATCCCCGTCGGCTCGTTCCCGTGGGGGGTGGCGGTGACGCCTGACGGCAAGACCGTCTTCGTCGCCAACAGCCAAAGCGGCACGGTGTCGATGATTGATGCGAGGACCCGGACCAAACGCCCCACGGACATCAGTGTCGGTTCGGTGCCGTTCTTGGTGGCGGTGACGCCTGACGGCAAGACCGCCTTCGTCGCCAACAACGGCAGCGGGACGGTGTCGATGATCGATGTGAAGACCCGGACCAAAAACCCGGCCGACATTGCCGTTGGCCCGCACCCGAAGGGTGTGGCGGTCACGCCGGACGGCAAGACCGCCTTCGTCACCAACGCCGGACCCGCCAACGTGCGTGTCGAAGTCGACCTTGGCAGCTCGGTGTCGACGATTGATGCGAAGAAGAGGGCCAAGCACCCCACCGACATCAGCGTCGGTGTGGAACCTCTCAGGGTGGCGGTGACCCCCGACGGCAACACCGCCTTCGTCGCCAACAGCAGCAGCGGGACGATCTCGACGATTGATGTGAAGACCCGGACGAAAGACCCCACGGACATTCCGGTCGGCGGGGGCACGACCGGGGTGGCGGTTACGCCCGACGGCAAGACGGCCTTTGTCACCCACTACGACAGCGGGACGGTGTCGACTATCGATGTGAAGACCAGGACCAAGCACCCCGCTGACATCACCGTCGGCGCGAACCCGGGCGGGGTAGCGGTCACCCCGGACGGCAAGACGGCCTTCGTTACCAACTTCGGCAGCGGGACGGTGTCGACTATCGATGTGAAGACCAGGACCAAGCACCCGACCGACATCACCGTCGGCACGCAACCAGTGGCGGTGGCGGTCACGCCGTGTCGCCGGTGACGGGCAGCCCAACGCGGTTCTGCGACGCGCGCTCATCAGCGCGGCACGACTCCGCGACTGAACACGTTCGCCCGTGCCCAGCTGCAGGCCACACGGGCCGATCGGGCCTCGCCGTGGCCGTACAGAACGTCGCGCCAGAACGACGCGTGAACGGATGTACTGCTCGGGCAGCGCGATCTTGGTCACCTTGCCAAGGTGAGGGTCGGGGGTTCTGCCCCGGCCCAACAAGAAGGTTCGAGACTCGCTTGACCTGCGTCCGCGCATGTCAGGGTCTCCTGTCCTTTGCGTCGGCGCGGCGTTAGTGACCGGAAGGAAACAACTCGATCAGTTCTTGCCTTGCCTGTTCCAGCGATAGTCCTTGAGGTGCCAGCGCGAGGGACCCGTCCTGTGCGTTGAGCACGGTTGCGGTCTGGGGGTCTGTTGCGTCCCAGTTCATGCTCAACAGGGCGATCTTTTGGTTGCGGACGACGGCAACGGTGGTGCCGATGACGCGTTGGACGCCGACGGGAAACTCGGGTGAGGCAACGGCGAAGCGGGCGGTTATGGTGTCGCCTTCGACTCTTGGCTCGGTGAGAGTCAGGTGGTCGTGCGTGGCGGTGATGTCCGCGAGTGACGGCCCGATTGCGGGGGTGCCGACACAAGCGGGCTGACAGCGCGGGTTGATGAAGGCGGCGTCGGCGGAGAATGCGGCGAGTGCGCCGGCGCTGTCGCCGCGGTTGAGAGACTCGACGTAACCCTCGACGACGATCATGGGTTTGCTGACGGCCCACGGGTCGATAGGAATCGGATCGGTTCTCGGCCCCTGGGACGTGGCGGCCGACCACGCGGTAGCGGGAACGCTGCGGGTGGAAGTGTCGCTGGGACGCACAAGCAGTGCCCATGAGACGAGGGCGGCAAGGACCACAACGGTGCCGAGTGCTACTGGCGCCAACCAGGGTCGCTGCGTGCGGGTGGGAACGGCGATGGATGCTTTGGCCATGACTGTGGACTCCGTTTCCGGCCGCCCAAAGGGGGCGGTTGTTGAGTGAGCTGCTCGGTGGATGGGACGTCGTGCATGGTGCGCCCGGCGGCTCGAGGGCCACTGGTGGTCTGTTGGAGCGCGGCTCGAGAGCGTCTGTCGGAATGCATCACCGCGGCCGCTAGGGGAGACACGCCCACGACGCCTGAGGAGCTGCTGGCGCTGCTGAAAGTCGGTGTCGGCGTCAGGCCGTGGGCCGGACTGCGAGCGGTGGGCGCCAGTCACCGGCGACTCGCCGTGACCGGCACCTCGATCAGGTCCGCGCCGACGCTGTGTGCTGTTGCCCGGGTGAGGCGAGCGGCAGTTTTGTGTCGGACGCGCCGGACGACGGAGGGCACGTCCTTCGCGAGTGTGTCGAACTCGCCGGCGTGGAGGGCCAGCACCGTCAAGGGTGTAACCGCAGTGACTGCGGCGCCGCGCTGGCCGTCGGGCATGAGCACGGTGACTGCTCCGAAACCGCATCCCGGTCCGAGGGTTGCGATGTCGGCGCCGTCGACCGTGACGGTCGCTTCGCCTTCAATGATGACAAGGAACTGGCGATCAGAGCAGCCTGCGCGGCAGAGCCTGCGCCCTGCGTTCACGGCCAACGTGGTGCTCAGCGACGCGATGCGCTCACGCTGTTTGCGGGTGCAATCGGCGAAAGACCCGACGCCAGCGAGGCCTGCGAGATGTTGCACTCGATGCCTGACCTTCACGGCGTCCTCCTCGGGTTGGGGTCCGTCCTGCACCGTGCGCTTGGCGGCTCGAGGGTCACTGGTGGTCTGCTCGAGCGGTCATTCGAGGCCGTCCCTTTGGAGCTCGTCGTCGCGATGTCGGATGCGTCGCGAGTCACGGGGTCTTACCCTGTGTCGGCGCGGGCGTGGGTGTCGTGGATGGAGTCGGGAGCGCCGTGGAATTCCGGATTCTTGGGCCGTTGGAGGTGGCCTCCGACGGCGGCTTGGTCGAGGTGCCAGCGGCCAAGTGCCGCGCGTTGCTCGCGCTGTTGTTGGTGCGCGCCAATCACGTTGTGGCTTCGGATCGGCTCGTCGAGGATCTCTGGGAAGGAGCACCACCGGAGTCTGCGGCCGCCACGTTGCAGACCTACGTGTACCAGCTTCGCAAGTCGCTACAGCTCGAGTCGCTGTTGACGCGGCCTGCCGGGTATGTGCTGGAAGTAGCGCCGAGCGACGTCGATGCGCTGCGCTTCGAGCACGCGCTCGCCGAGGTGTCCCGAAGCGAGGACGCCTCGGCGGATTGGGTCGCGGCCCGACTTGGTGAGGCGTTGGCGTGGTGGCGTGGCCCCGCCCTGGCTGGCTTCGAGGGTGCCGCTTGGGCGCAGCCCGAGGTCGCTCGCCTGGAGGGCTTACGGCTGGCTGCCATCGAGCGGCGCACCGACGCGCGCCTGGCGTTGGGACAGCACGCGGACCTCGTATCCGAGCTCGAGACGCTGGTCGCGGAGCACCCCTTGCGGGAGGGCTTGTGGGCGCAGTTGATGCTGGCGCTGTACCGGTCGGATCGTCAGGCGGAGGCGTTGCGCGCCTACGCGCGGTTGCGCAGCCATCTCGGCGAGGAGCTCGGTATCGAGCCGAGCAAGGAACTGGTCCGCCTCGAAGAAGCGATCCTGTTACAGCAGCCGGAGCTCGACTGGCAGGCATCCCAGCAAGTGACCGAGACGCTGCCGAGTGGAGTGGTGACGTTCCTGCTCAGCGACATCGTGGGCTCGACGTCGCTGTGGGAACAGCACCCAAAGGCGATGGCAGACGCCGTGGCTCGTCATGACGAGCTCATGCATGACGCGGTCACCGCGCACGGGGGAACGGTGTTGAAGGCGCGTGGCGAGGGCGACAGCACGTTGTCGGTGTTCACTCGGGCAACCGACGCGCTCGCGGCGGCATTGTCGGCCCATCGAGCACTGCTGAGCGAAGCTTGGCCGAAGTCCACGCCGCTGTCGGTGCGGATGGCATTGCACACCGGTGAGGCTTTCGAACGCGACGGCGACTACGACGGTCCCACGGTGAATCAGGCAGCTCGGATTCGGAACCTGGGCACCGCGGGCGAGCTCCTCGTGTCGCAGGCGACGGGAGAGCTCGTCCGCGACGACCTGCCTGAACAGTCAACGTTGATCGATCTCGCGGCACGCGCGCTGTCGGATTGATCTCGGCGCGGAGTCGCCGAGACTCAAACACCGGGGATCGACCACGCCATGAGGGAGACGACGTGGGCCGCGGCCACGGGCCGGTGGAAGCCTTTGAGATGGAGGTCGCCGAGCGGTTCCACTTCCACGAGCTGCTCGACTGCGGCCCGGACTGGGGAGGAGACGACGATCTGTCCGCTCGCCGCGGAGTCGCACAGGCGGTTCGCCAGGTTGGTAACGGTGCCGTACGCGGAGTAGTCGTAGCGTCCCGCCAACCCCACCTCACCCAGGGTGGCGTAGCCCATAGCGATGCCGATCGCGAAGCCGAGGTCGTGCCCGAGTCCCTTCCAGCGCTCGGTCACCGTGGCCATGCGTTCACGCATGGCCATCGCGAGCCGCACGGCCCGCTCGGGGGGATCGGGGCATGGGAGGGGGTCGTTGAAGAAGACCATGAGGCCGTCGCCGGTGAAACCCCCGACTGTGGCGTCGAAGGTGTTGATGGGTGGTCCTACCGCCTCGTGGAACGCCGCGAGGGCGGCCATCACCTCCTCGGGCTCGACCTCCTCGGCGAAGGCGGTGAATCCGCGCAGGTCGCAGAAGAGCACGGCGACCTCACGACGATGGCTCTTGAGGACCGTCGCGTCGGGCGCGGACAACACGAGCTCGGCGATCTGAGGCGACAGGAAGCGCCGCAGCCGGGCCAGGCGTTCGAGCTCGGCCACCTGCTCGTCCACCCGGGCCTCCAGTGTGCGGTTCCAATCTGCGAGCTCGGCGGCCTGGCTCTCGACGAGGTCGTGGTACTCCTTCACGCGCAGCAGCGACTGGACCCGGGCCAGGAGCTCGGCCTGGTCGAAGGGTTTCGCAATGAAGTCGTCCGCGCCCGCTTCGAGCGCTCGGCGCTTCTCTTCGTCTCCGCTGGCGGTGATCATTACTACCGGGAGGACGGCGCCAGCTGGAGTGGCCCGCAACCGGCGGCACACCTCGTAGCCGTCCATGCCGGGCATGAGGATGTCGAGGAGCACGAGGTCGGGGCGGTCTCTGGTCACCGCTTCGAGGGCTTCGGGGCCGGAGCCTGCAGTCAGCATCTCGTATCCGCGTGGGCGGAGGACGGACTCGAGCAGACGCACGTTCGCCGGGGTGTCGTCAACCACCAGGATCCGGGGGCCGGGCGTCACGTCGGCTCGCAGTACTCGCGCACGCGGTCGGAGAAGCGGTGGATGTCGATGGGCTTGGCGAGGTAGCCGTCGAAGCCGGCGGCAAGAAGCCGCTCCCGGTCGGTAGCCATGGCGAACGCGGTGAGGGCGACGACGGGAATGGAAGTCGTGGCGGCCGACCGCCGCAAGCGGCCGAGGGCGGTAACGCCGTCCATGTCGGGCAGCTGGATATCCATCAGGATGACGTCGGGGACGTGCTGCTCGGCCAGAGCGATCCCGGCGGAGGCTGTGTCAGCCTCGAGCGTCCTGAAGCCGTGGTATTGGAGGAGGTCCCGGGCAAGCTTCAGGTTCTTGGCGTTGTCCTCCACGATGAGAATCAGCGCCCCGGTCATCGGACTTTCACGCCACTCGCCGCCGGCTGACGGACGGGCAGCGTGAAGGTGAAGGTGCTGCCGGACCCGGGCTCGCTCTCCACCCAGAGGTTGCCACCGTGAAGCGCGACGAGGCTTCGGGCCAGGGCCAGGCCGAGCCCCGAGCCCTCCTGTTGGCCGGCCTGCTGGAACTCCTGGAAGATCGCGGCCTGGTCGGCAGGATCGATGCCCACGCCCGTGTCGGCCACTGCGACCTCCGCCCGGTCGTCCAGCCGGCGAGCGTGCACCTCCACCCGCCCGCCGTCAGGGGTGAATTTGACCGCGTTCGAGAGCAGGTTGAAGACCACCTGCTTGACCTTGCGCTCGTCGGCTTCCACCTCGTCCAACTCGGCTCCGGCGTCGACGCTGCACTCGATGCCGTGACGAGCGGCCCGCTCCCGCACCATGGTGACGCCGTCCTCCAGCACTGCGGGCAGAGCGAAGGTGGTGAGCTCGAGCTCCATCTTGCCGGCCTCGATCTTCGAGAGGTCGAGGGTGTCGTTGATGAGCAGGAGCAGATGGCGCCCGGAGGTCACGATGTCGCCGAGGTACTCGTCCTGTTTGGCGTTGAGCGGGCCGAACATCTGCTCGCGCAGGACCTCGGAGAATCCGATGATGGCGTTGAGCGGGGTCCGGAGCTCGTGGCTCATGTTGGCCAGAAAGTCGGACTTGGCGCGACTGGCCGCCTCGAGCTTGCGGTAGAGCTCCCCGAGCTCATCGTTCATCCGATTCAGGTTGGCGGCGAGGGTGCCCAACTCGTCCCGGTTGGGGACGTCCACCGTCCCGGAGAAATCGCCTTCGGCCAACTCGGCGAGGCGAGCATCCATGCGCTGGACAGGTCCGCTGAGCGACGAGGAGATAGCGAAGCCAAGGACGAGGGCGAGGAGGATGGCAGCCGCCGCCGCAACGAGGAAAATCAGACGGGAGTCGGTGTAGCCCGCGGTGTTTTCGCTCACGAGCGCGGCAATGCGACCTTCGGCGTTGCTTGCCAGCTGGTCCGTGGCACTGACGATGCGGTCGGAGAGAGGAACGGCCTGGGTGCGCACGAGCTGCTGGCCCTCGGTGCCCCCGCCTGCACGGTCGAGTTCGATGGCGTTCGTCATCACGGTGACGAGCTGCTCGTAGTCGGACTGGATACTGGCGACGAGCTTCCGCTCGTCGCGGCCGGCCGCGGCCACGCGCCGACGCAAGTCGTAGGACTCGCGGAACTGGCGGAGGGTGGAGTCGATGGTCTCGTCGCTCGGGACCGAGACACCCGGGAAGAGGCTCGTCCGCCCCGCAAGCAGCGTGCGAAGCGTGGCGTTCTGGTTCTGGAGCGCTCGGTAGGTGGCTGCGTTCTGCTGCAGCGTCGCCAGTGTTCCGAAGCGCGCGGTTCGACTCGCCCAGGACCCTCAGGCCGAGGCCGCCGATGATGACGAGGACGATCACCATGACCGCGAGGGACACGAGGAGCTTGGTACGGATCCGGGCGGGTATCCGCGCCACGACGCGAGCTAGCCAGTTGATCGGCCGAAGCGGCACGCGTGGGTGCTCTTGGGCCCTTGTGCCTGGTCCGCTATCGACGGCGAGCCGGGACGACTCGCCCCTCATTGCCGCGTCCCCCTGATCAGCCCGCTCAGAATCTCGGCCAACTGGTCATCCACCAAGGCTCCCGTCGTCGGAGCCGCCGACCGCCAGCGACCGTGATCCGGGACTTGAAGGGAGCGGTGTCGGAGACCCAGTGGTTCTCGGGCCTGAACAGGCTCGTGTGCTGCCCTAGAAGTTCCGGATCTTGCCCTTGCCTGTAAAAGCGTCGGGCCAGTTTACGCAGGAGTTTCCGGCGGGTTGTTGGGCCCGTCACCGGTGACACGGCGTGACCGCCACCTCGAGCGGGCTCGGGCCGACGCCGAGGTCGGTGGGGTGCTTGGCCCTGGTCTTCACGTCAATCGTCGACACCGAGTCGCTGACGTTGTTGGTGACGAAGGCGGTCTTACCGTCCGGTGTGATCCCCACCCTCAGCGGCAACGGGCCGACGGTGATGTCAGTGGGGTGCTTGGTCCTGGTCTTCACGTCAATCGTCGACACCGAGTCACCGCTCGGAAAGCGCTGTACCCGGATTGGCGTTGGTGACGAACGTGGTCCTGCTGTCGGGCGTGACCGCGACCCCCTTCGGGTTCGCGCCGACGGGATGTCGGTGGGGTGTTTGGTCCGGGACTTCACATCAATCGTCGACACCGTGCCGCTTGCGTTGTTGGCGACGAAGACGGTCTTGCCGTCCGGCGCGACCGCCAGCACGAACGGCAACGCACCGACGGTGATGTCGGTGGGGTGCTTGGTCCGGGACCTCACATCAATCGTCGACACCGAGTCGCTACCCGAATTCGCGACAAAGGCCGTCTTGCCGTCCGGCGCGACCGCCACCCCGTACGGGAACGAGCCGACGGTGATGTCGGTGGGGTGCTTGGTCCGGGTCTTCACATCGATCGTCGACACCGTGCCGCTGGCGCTGTTGGTGACGAAGGCGGTCTTGCCGTCCGGCGTCACCGCCACCCCCTGCGGATTCGCTCCGACGGTGATGTCGTCGGGGTGCTTGGTCCTGGTCTTCATACCAATCGTCGACACCGTGCCGCTGGCGTTGTTGGTGACGAAGGCGGTCTTGCCGTCCGGCGTCACCGCTACCGCGGCCGGGAACGAGCCGACGGTGATGTCGTCGGGGTGCTTGGTCCGGGACTTCACATCGATCGTCGACACCGTTCCGCTGCGCATGTTGGTGACGACGGCGGTTGCCCGACACCGACCGGCGCTGCCACCGCCGACATCCCGTCCGGGACCACACCACCAGCGCGCCCGCCAAGCCGAGCACCAAAGCCCCAAGACCCCACCGGAACCGCCGCATCGCTGCCCCCCGCCTCGCTGTCCTCACGTCGCGTTGTCGGTCCCCGTCACCGACGACACGGCGCGATCGCCACCCTGAGCGGTTGCGTGCCGACGGTGATGTCGGTGGGGTGCTTGGTCCTGGTCTTCACATCGATCGTCGACACTGAGTTGCCAGTCACGGGCTCTTGGACGAGGTTGGCGTTGGTGACGAAGACGGTCTTGCCGTCGGGCGTCACCGCCACTCCCTTCGGGTTCGTGCCGACGGTGATGTCGGTGGGGTTCTTTTTCCTTGTCTTCACGTCAATCGTCGACACCGTGCCACTGCCGTTGTTGGTGACAAAGGCGGTCTTGCCGTCCGGCGTGACCGCGACCCCGGCCGCACCCGGTACACCCGTGATGTCCATGGGGTGTTTTGTCCTGGTCTTCACATCGATCGTCGACACCGGGGCGCCGGTGACGAAGCGGTCGCCCGGCACCCCGCGCGTGCTGACAGCGCCGACACCCCGCCGGGGACCAAACCCACCAGCGCGCCCGCCAGCCCGAGCACCAAGACCCCAAGAACCCACCGGAACGGCCACATCGCTGCCCCCGCCGCTGTCTTAACTAGCTCCCGTTGGGCCGACCGGGACAGCCTACGTCGCACTTGAGCCTTGCGAATAGCCCCAACGTCGAACGGGCTTGGTCTGCGTCGCGCACTTCTCGGATGACATCACCAAGGCGGCGCTTCGCGCGATCGGCCTCTTCACCGGCGACACGACGTGATCGCCACCTCGACCGGGAGCAAGCCGACGCTGATGTCAGTCGGGTTCTTCTTCCTGGTCTTCACATCAACCGTCGACACTGTGCCGCTGCCCCCGTCGACGACGAAGGCGGCTTTGCCATCCGGTGTGACCGCCACGCCGGCCCCGCCGGCGCCGATGGTGATGTCGGTGGGGTGCTTGGTCCTTGTCTTCACATCAATCGTCGACACCGTGCCGCTGCCGCCGTTGGTCACCAAGGCGGTCTTGCCGTCCGGTGTGACCGCCGCCCTCAGCGGCAACGAACCGACTGCGATGTCGGTGGGGTCCTTGGTCCTGGTCTTCACATCAACCGTCGACACCGAGTCATCGCCGAGGGCGGGAGCCTGGCCGAGGGTGGCGACCGCTCGTTGACGACGAAGGCGGCTTTGCCGTCCGGCGTCACCGCCACCCCCTTCGGGCCGGTGCTGACGGTGATGTCGTCGGGGTGCTTGGTCCTGGTCTTCACATCAATCGTCGACACCGTGCCGCTGCCGTTATTGGCGACGAAGGCGGTCTTGCCGTCTGGCGTGACCGCCACCCCATTCGGGCAACGCGCCGACCGGGATGTCGTCGGGGTGCTTGGTCCTGGTCTTCACATCAATCGTCGACACGGTGCCACTGCCGAGGTTGGCGACGAAGGCGGTCTTGCCGTCCGGCGTGACCGCCACCCCATTCGGGAACGAGCCGACGGTGATGTCGTCGGGGTGCTTGGTCCTGGTCTTCACATCGATCGTGGAGACGGTGCCGCTGGTGACGTTGGTGACGAAGGCAGTCTTGCCGTCCGGCGTCACCGCCACCCCGAGGGGCCCCGTGCCGACGGTGATGTCGTCGGGGTGCTTGGTCCTGGTCTTCACATCGATCATCGACACCGAGTCGCTGGCGCTGTTGGTGACAACGGCGGTCGTCCGACACTCGTACGCGTGCTGCCACCGCCGACACCGTGTCCGGGATCAGACCCACCAGCGCGGCCGACAACCCGAACACCAAGACCCCGAGGACCCATCGGATCCGCCGCATCGCTGCCCCCGCTTTGCCGTCCTTGCCAGCGCTCGATGGGTCGACCGGCGCAGCGTAGATCGCATTTGGCCTTGCGAATAGGCCGACGTCGAACGGGCGGCGAGCACGTAGGCCGCTGAGCGGCTCTCGAGACGAACCCTGTCCTCGGCGACCCGCGAGTGCATCCGACATCTTGCCGACGAGCTCCCCACAGCGGTCTACGAGTGACGCTCGACCAAACCTCGAGTGACCCTCGAGCCACCACCGCACCATGCACGGCGTCCGAATGCGCACCAAAGACCGTTCGTCGGACGGTCCGAACGGAGTCCAACGTCATGGCCAGAACATCCACCACCTTTCCCACCCGCACGCACCGAGCGTGGGTGGCGGCGGTGGCGTCCAGTGCAGCCGTCTGTCGTCGTCACCGCGCATGCGCACCAGAGCAATCACCACACGGAGAGCTGCTGCCGCCACGTCGCCGAGCGCCGCGTCTCAGGGGCCGAGAACCGATCCGATCCCCGTCAACCCGTGGGCGTTCAACGATCCCGCAACCGTCGTGCGATTCCTCGAGGAGCGCTGTCCGGGAGCGCCGCCGATCCACGCCCAAGAGGTAAGCGAATGTCCGCTTTCGTAGCGTGTCGCATGACTTCCCGAATGCCGGCTATCCAGACGAGCGCTATCGACGTGAACTCCCTGTGGCCGCAACTCGCTACGCTCCCCGCTCCCGATCGCGACAACCTGGTCGCAGGCCTCGCACCGAACGCGCGCGCCGGCCTCGCCCGAATCGCCGACGTCGCGGCCGCAGTGGCCGTAATCCGGTAGCGCCGGTCATGGGCTCGCTACCAACGAGATCCGGGCGTTCAAGCCGAACGACATCGCGGCAACCAGCGTTTGTTGCCGCTGAACTCACGGGCAAGGCTGGCGGTGTGGCTTCGCGGCGCTGACCCTGGCCGTCCTTGTCGCCGCGTGCGGTGACGGGTCCGGCAACGACGGGTCGCGTTCGTCCGGTACCGCAGCCCGCGAGCCGCAGCCTCCCTTCGCGGTCGGTTCCGAAACGGTGACCCTTGTCGACTCGAGCAGGGAGACTCCCGCCTGGAACGGGTTGCCGGCGGGCCCGAGTCGGACCATCGAGACCCTCGTCCTGTATCCCGCCCGCGGGGAGCCGGATGGCGCGTCCGTCCCCGGCGCACCCCCGGCGGCCGCGGGCCGGTACCCGGTGGTGCTCTTCCTCCATGGCGTCGGGCACTACGGGTGAGGATTACCACAGAGCCGTCGAGCCCTGGGCGCAAGCCGGCTACGTGGTTGTTGCGCCAACCGCGCCGCTGGGCGGCCTCGGGGTCCAGCAGAGCGGGGCCGCGCGGGTTGCCGACGTCTCGAACCATCCCGATGATGTGCGCTTTGCACTCGCCGAGCTTCCGGACGCGATCGATCCCGCCATCCGTGCCATCGCTGACTTTGATCGGGTCGCGATCGTCGGCAAATCGCTGGGAGCGACCACGGCGTTGGCGGTCGCGTTCGATCCCTGCTGTACAAGCGGATCTATTCGTGGCGTGGTGCCCATGGCAGGCGCGCAGTCTCCGCTAGTCACGGCTGGCCCCGCGATACCCACGCTGGTGGTGCACGGCGACGCCGACGAGCTCGTCCCATACACGAGCGGCCGAGCGAACTTCGAGGCGGCACGCGGGCCGAAGTTCCTGCTCACCCTTTTGGGCACCACTCATGCCCCGACCCTCGCCGTGGATCCCGCTGGGCCGACTGACGACGCCGTAGTGGCGACAACGATCGACTTCTTCGATCGCTACCTCAAGTCCGATGAGGCCGCGCTCGATCGCATGGCACGGCACGGAAACGCAACCGGGGTCGCGCGATTGGAGCCATCACCGAACGCCGGGCCTTAGGCAAGACGCCCGGAGCGCACTGACGATCTTGATTGTCATAACCACCGGAAGGAGACACGATGCGACACGAAGACAGGACCAGCATCCCTCATCGCAGGCTCCGGGCGCTCGCCCTTGCCGCCGTCGTTGCGACCGGGATCGGCGCCTCGTCCGCAACAGCCACCGCCCGACCGGCGGAGCATCCACACGCATCGCTCGAGGCGACCGCAAGTGCTTCGCCATCTGGCATCAGCTGCAATGACTACTGGACACGGGCCGAGACGCTCACCGGCATCCCACGCGAAGTCCAAATCGGCATGACCGCCATCGGCTACGCCACCGTCGGCGCGCCCCAGCCCGAGCCGTGCGCCGCCAGCTGATAATGGCCGCAAGCCGAGCACGTCGTAGGTATCCAGTTCGGCGCGACAGTCACTGGCTACGCACCATTGGGGTACCGGTCTCACCCGAGGGGTACACGGCACGGCGTAGCGGGGTTGCTGAGAGGACGTGACGATGACTTCCTCGTTGCGGAGTCCCGAACACGTCGCTTCGCTGCTTAACACCGTGCGGCACGACGCCCGACCTCTCCTCGAAGCGTGGCTTGCCTGAGAAGGGTCTGAGAAGACGGGCGTCCGGACGACGGATCGCTCCGAAGCACACGTTACGGCTGGTGCCCCAAGCCGCAGGATTCGCCGCGCTGTCGCGTCCATACTGGTCTGTGTCGTGTCCTCCTTGATAATCGAGGCAGGTGCGGCCAGCGGCAGTGTTGGCGAGTTGTCTGACGGAGCACGCACCGGCATACCAGACGGAGCCGGTGAGGACAGCGAGGCAGGGGCGGCGATGCGGCGGTTCCGGTGGGTTCGTGGGGTCTTGGTTCTCGGGTTGGCGGACGCGCTGGTGGGTCTGGTGCCGGACGGCGTGTCGGCGGGGCCAGCACGCAAGGAGTGCCGCGCGACCGCCTTTTTCACGAACACTTACAGCGGCACGGTGTCGACGATTGACGTGAAGACCAGGACCAAGCATCCCACCCACATCACCGTGGGCACGTTGCCCTACGGGATGGCGGTCACGCAGTGCCGCCGGTGACGGGCACAGACAACGCTGGGAACACGTTGCAGTTCCGGTGGTTTCGGGGGGTTGTGCTGCTCGGGGTGGCGGCCGCGCTGGTGGGTGTGGTCCCGGATGGGGTGTCAGCGGTGGCAGCACGGGCGCGGTGCCGGGCGACTGCCCTTGTCGCTAACAGCCGCAGCGGGACGGTCTCGACGATTGACGTGAAGACCATGACCAAGAGCCCCGCCGACATCTCCGTCGGCATGGGCCCGATCGGGGTGGCGGTCACGCCCGACGGCAAGACCGCCTTCGTCACCAACCAGCTCAGCAACTCGGTGTCGACGATTGACGTGAAGACCCGGACCAAGGACCCCACCGACATCACCGTTGGCTCGGGCCCGTTCGGGGTGGCGTTCACGCCCGACGGCAAGACTGCCTTCGTCACTAACAACGGCAGCGGCACGGTGTCGGCGATTGATGTGAAGACGAGGACCAAGCACCCCACCGACATCACCGTCGGCGCGAACCCGAAGGGCGTGGTCGTCACGCCCGACGGCAAGACCACCTTCGTTACCAACGCCAACTTCGCCGACCAACCCACCGCTACCGGCGACTCGGTGTCAACGATTGACGTGAAGACCAGGACCAAGCACCCCACCGACATCACCGTTGGCGCGCAGCCGCTCAGGGTGGCGATCACCCCGGACGGCCGGACCGCGTTCGTCACCCACGGGGCGCTTGGCGCGGTCGACGCGGTGTCGACGATTGATGTGAAGACGAGGACCAAGAATCCCAACGGCATCACGGTCGGCACGAACCAGACCGGGGTGGCCGTCACGCCGGACGGCAAGACCGCCTTGGTTACCAAGGCCGGTACCGGCACGGTGTCGACGGTCGATGTGAAGACGAGGACCAAGCACCCGACCGACATCACCGTCGGTTCGGGGCCGCTCGAGGTGGCGGTCACCCCGGACGGCAAGACCGCCTTCGTTACGAACGTCGTCAGTGGCACGGTGTCGACGGTCGACGTGAAGACCAGGACCAAGCACCCGACCGACATCGCGGTCGGCGCGTTCCCGATCGGGGTGGCGGTCACGCCGTGTCGCCGGTGACGGGCAGGGCCACAACGTTTTTGGACGGGTGCTCATCGGGTGCCATGCCACTCGGCGACGAACGACCACGCCAGTGCTCGGCTGTGGGACGTACCTACCGATGCGCTATGTGGTCCCGGCACAGTTGTAATGGAACGGCCGGCTCTCGTCCCGGTTTGATGCGTGGGTCATCCACCATCGCTGATGGACGGAGCCACATGGACGAAAGGAGCCGGCCGTGTCCGTTACCAGAATGCCTCTTGAGGACGTGAAGTGGGTAGGCCTCGATGTCGCCAAGGACGCGATCGCGGTGGGTGTGCTCGACGGGTCGTCGCAGAGCGCACCGAGGTTGGAGAAGGTCGCCCACGACGAGGTGTCGATCCGTCGTCTGGTGTCGAGGTTGGGTGAGCCGGTCCGGCTGCGGGTGTGTTACGAGGCGGGACCGACCGGCTATGAGCTGCACCGGCTGTTGAGGTCGATGGGTGTCAGCTGTGGGGTGGTCGCGCCGTCTCTGGTCCCGGTCGCTGGTGGCGACAAGGTCAAGACTGATCGCCGCGACGCCCGACGACTCGTGCGTCTCTACCGTGCCGGTGAGCTGGTCACGGTGAGGGTTCCGACCCGCGAGGAGGAAGGCTGTCGGGACCTGTGCCGGTTGCGGGGCGCGGCGATGGTCGATCGCCGCCGGGCCCGTCAGCGTCTCGGCTCGTTCTTGTTGCGCCGCCACCTCGTGTACCGCGACGGGACGCCCTGGACGCTCAAGCACCGGCGGTGGCTGCGTTCGTTAGCCTTCGACGAGACGGGCGCCCAGGCCACGTTCGCGCACCTGCTGGCCAGCGTCGAAGAACGCGAGTTGCGTGTCGGCGCGATCGACGCTGACCTCGCTGGCTTCTTCGAGCGGGGGCTCTTCGTCGACGAAGTTGCTCGCCTCGGCGCCTATCGAGGGATCGACCAGCTCAGCGCGCTGGGATTGGCGTGCGAGGTGTGCGACTGGCGGCGGTTCCCCGCTCCCGCCAAGTTCATGGGTTTCGTCGGCCTCGTCCCCCGCGAGTACTCCACCGGAGCGAACACGTCGCGTTACGGGATCACCAAATCCGGCAACGCCCACGTCCGGAACATCCTCGTCGAAGCCGCATGGGCGTACCAGTATCCGGCTCGGGTCAGTCCCGAGTTGCACCGCCGCCACCAAGGCCTTCCCCCCGACGTCGTTGCCCGTGCCTGGGCCGCCCAGATCCGGCTCTGTGGACGGTTCCGTCGTCTCGCGGCGCGCAAAGAGCGCCGCACCGTCGTGGCCACCGCGGTCGCCCGCGAACTCGCCGGGTTCGTGTGGGCCGAGATGACCGCCTGACCATGACCGCCGCGCGTGCTTCTCGCCGATCGGCTCGAGAACTCACGCGCGCCCGATCGCAGGACGCGTCGGCCACCGCCTCCGCAGGCACCGATCCCCGAGTCGTTCTCCGCACCACCGTCCCCGGACGGTCACCGGCGTGCACAGTATGGGGCACCACCTGCGCATGAACACACTGCGGTTCCGACCCGCGGACGTGAGAGTGGCGGACAGCCGATCCACCTGGTGCCGACGCGTCCTGCACCACCCGCCACGACCACCACCCCCAACCGACGCTGCAGACAACCACTCGACAAGCCGTTCCATGTGAGAACGACGAGTCGATTCTTGGTCTCACGACCTCAAGGCTGGCGATCGAAGTGCATTCAGCTCTCCTACCTGCACGGGGACAAGCGGGATCGCCGGTCGCCTCTGTAACTTCGAGGGGTCTCGAGTCCGTCTCAAGTCCGTGACATACCGAAACAGACGGGGACCGAACAGGGCTTATGGATACACGTTTTCGCAGGTCAGTCTCCTGTTTCGGCGTCTCGACCAGCACCTTCACGAGCGAACTGTTCGCCCTTACAAGGCGGAGGTCGCAGGTTCGAGCCCTGCAGCGCCCACCGAGGCAGAGGTTGTTTCACGTAGTCAGGTTCGTCGTCGTCAGGCGTGGGGCGTAGTGGTCGAAGAAGAGGCGGGCCACCGGCTCGCCGCGTGAGCCGGCGCCGGACTTCTCGAAGATCGACTTCAAGTGGGCCTCGAGGGTGCGCGATCCATCCCAGATCGTTGGGTAGATGTCGCGCCTAGTTGTAGATCCCAACAAGGTTGGTCAGGCGGCGGATAGCCGCTGGGCCGGCGGTTGGTGACCGAGGGCGCCGTGTGGTCTGCGGTGGTTGTAGTAGTCGAGCCAGGGCCGGAGCGCCACGGCGCGTTGTTTGCTGGTTTGATAGGTGGCCGCGTACGCCCATTCGCCAAGCATCGTCTGGATGAAGCGCTCGGCTTTGCCGTTGGTGCGGGGACGGTTCGGCTGGGTGCGCAGGTGCCGCAGCCTGAGCTCCTCACAGGATGCGGCGAAGTCGCGCGAGATGTAGCAGCTGCCGTTGTCGGTCATGACCTCGCGCACCTTCACGCCCCGCTCACGGAACCAGGCGACGACGCGGCGCAGGAACCCGGTCGCGGAGGCTCGGCGCTGGTCGTCGAGGATCTCGACGTAGGCGAGGCGGGTGCAGTCGTCGACGGCCACGTCCGCGTACTCCCACCCGGCGTGCCGGGAGTCGAAGCCCCGGCCCCGCCGTCCGGTCACGCGGTGCCCGGGGCGGTCGAAGCGCCCCAGCTGCTTGATGTCGAGGTGCACGAGCTCGCCGGCGTGGCGGCGGCAATAGCGGTTCGGCGGCTCGGGCGGCTCGAGGCGGCTCAGGCGGTTCAAGCCCAGCCGGGCGAGCACGGCGCCCACCGTCGAGACCGCCATCCCCAGCTCGGCGGCGATGCGCGTCGCGGTGAAGCGCAGCCGCCGGAGCCGCTCGATAAGGGCCACGACCCGCCTCGGTGTTCGGCGCGGCACTCGCCTGGGCACAGACGAGCGGTCCACGAGTTCATGGTCGCCCCCTCGCCAGCGGCGGAGCCAGCGATACGCGGTTCGTTCGCTGATCCCGAACGCCACCGCGGCGTCATGGATCTTCCAGTGTTCTTCGAGAACACGGACAACGAGCAAGCGGCGGTTGGACGGCGTGAGCTTGGCGTTAGCGTGAAGATGCACCGGGCCGCTCCTTGGGACTGTTGGCGTTGAGCACCTTCAGTCTCCAAGGAGGCCCGGGCTGACGAACGTCACTGGGATCTACACCTAGTGGGCATAAGTCCGTCGTGGCTTCTGCCATCCGGACGCGTCAGAGTGGCCGAGCCGACGTCGTGCTTCAGCTTGGGCGATCACGGTCGGACGTCTCTGGCGCGAGCAGGTCGGCGTACTCAGGGTGATCGTCGATGAACTCGGCCACGTACCAGCACTGCGCGACGACCGTGCCGCCTCGGGCGCGTACGTCGTCGAGGGCTCTCCGGACCAGCTCCGCGCCGAGGCCACGGCTGCGCATCGACGGTTCGATCTCCGTGTGCGGGAAGACCACGGTGTCGCCGCAGGCCCGGTAATCGGCGAAACCGACGAGTCGGTCGTCGAGGCCGATCTCGTACCGCGAGCTGCGTGCGTTGTTACGAACCTCGGTCGAGCTGCTCTCGGCGTCCGGCATGCTTGCCCCTCGCCGCGGCCGTCAGAGATCGACGTCGGCGTGCTCGGTGATCTGCAGTACCTCGAGTGTGCGGCCGAGCCCCAGATACACGGCCAAGCACAAGGTGAGGTCGAGGATCTCGTCGTCTGCGAAGTGGGCGCGCATCCGGCCGAAGAGGTCGTCGTCGATCGCACGATGATCGACTGCGAACTGCTCTGCGTACTCGATCGCCAAGCGCTGTCGGTCCGTGTACTCGGGAAATGTCCGCCACTCGTCGAGATGCTCGTACATCGCCTCGGAGACGCCGGCCTCGACAACTGATCGCGCCCGGAAAGTCGCGCACGCGCCGCACGCGTTGAGTTGCGCGATACGCATTCGGGCGACCTCGCGCTCGGCCGCCGGGAGCTTGCTGGACCCGTATGCCGTCGTGATCATCGTGTGCACCATGCCCGACATCTCGGGTCGCAAGGTCCACACCATGGCGCTGTCGCCGCCGGGCCCGTCGGGGATGTCGATGCGCGCCATGCCGAGGCAGTGTACGGCGCGTCGACTGCGATCTACACTCAACCGCTCGCCCGACGACGGGCGCGAGCGAGGGGCAGGAGCTGTGCATCGGAAACTGGTCGCGGCGGGCATCGCCGCGCTCATGCTGAGCTCGGCGGCGGCATGCTCGTCGGGCGGTGATTCCAAGGGCTCGTCCTCTGCGACGACCACGAGCAAGGCGGCGGCCAACTCGGCCCGGGCCACCGACCTGAAGCTCGACGCCGATCACGACTACGGGAACAAGTACGCCAACGGGATCCTGCCGGTCGGAGACGGCAACTACGTGACCGACGCGCCGAAGAAGGGCTCGGTGTACCTGTGTCGCGCTCCGCAGGGACAAGCAGGTGGTGCAGGCTCCCGCGGCCCCTGGTTCATCAACAACAACACCGAGTACGACATCAACAAGAAGATCGCGGTCGAGGGCAACGTCAGCTGGGACGCGAGCTATTCGGAGATCGTGAGCGGTGGCAATCGCGTGATCACGACGAATGACCTGCCACGCGACCACACGACTGGCGTCTTCCCGGTCCAGCCGTCTGATCCCGCATACCAGTACGACCGCAACCCGAACCAGATCGCGGCCCAGTCGCTCACCTACACGCTCAACGCCGGCTCCGACCGTCGCGGCACGAGCCGAACTGCCTCGGCGGGGAGGTCGGCGTGATGCTGACGGGCGTCGCGCTCTTCGACGCCTTCGATGCCGGCGGCCGGGACGCCGGCGCCTGGGAGGTCCAGGACGGCTGCAACGGCCATCCGCAGATCTCGAGCGAGTACCACTACCACACGTTGAGTAGCTGCATTCAGGACACGAGTGTCGGCACCGTCATCGGGTTCGCCCTCGACGGGTTCCCGATCACCGGCCCGAAGGTCGGCGACAACAACATCCTCACCACGAACGATCTCGACGAGTGCCACGGGATCACCAGCACGATCACGCTCGACGGCCAACCAGGTCGAGACCTACCACTACGTGATGACCCAGGACTTCCCGTACTCGGCGAGCTGCTTCCGTTCGACCGCCGACGCAACCGCCGGGCCAACCGGCCGGACCGTCGGGCCCACCGAGCGGCCCACCGGCGGGACCGCCCGGCTGACGCCCGGGATACGGTACGGGCGCGTGGCCGGCAGCGAATCGGAACCCCGGTATGTCCGTCCCGGCTGGTTCACCACGCACGTCGGCAACCCGACCGTTGCGCTCCTGACGCGGGCCGGCGTCAGTGTCTGGGGCTCCCGTGTGCTGCGCGTGCGGGGTCGCACGAGCGGCGAGTGGCGGTCCACGCCCGTCAACCTCCTGACCTACGAAGGCGATCGCTACCTCGTCGCGGCGCGGGGCGTGACGCACTGGGTTCGCAACCTGCGCGCTGCGGGGAACGGAGAGCTCCGCGTCGGGCGACGCACCGAGGAGTTCCGGGCGACGGAGCTTCCCGATGAGGACAAGCCGCCGATCCTGCGCGCCTACCTCAAGCGCTGGAAGGCCGAAGTGGGCGTCTTCTTCGGCGGTGTCGGCGGCGACTCGTCGGAGGAGGAGTTGCGCCGCATCAGCCCCGACCATCCCGTCTTCCGCATCGAGGCCACGCCGCAGGCGTGAGCGCGGCTGCCCGGGGCGACCTCGCGCCCTCAGCGGGCGCGGTCGAGTTGCTCGAACAGCTGCGCGTACTGCTCGAGGTGGCGGTCACCGAGGAATTCGGTCCGTGGCCCGGCTGCCGCGCGTTCTCGCCGAGCAGTTCGGCGTAGGGCGGGTCCTCGAGCAGGCGCCGCACGGCCTGCCCGAACTCGACCGGATCCCGGGGGTCGTCGACGAGGAGGCCGTGCTCGCCCGACACGATCTGGTCCACGATGCCGCCGACGGCGCTGGCGACGATCGGCCTTCCCTTCCACATCGCCTCGGCGACCGTGAGCCCGAAGCCCTCGGCGAGGCTCTTCTGCGTGACGACGCTGGCGTGGCGCTGAACGGCGTTGACGATGATCGCGTTCTCGATCGGGTCCTGCATCGGGAGACATGCGAGATGGATGCGGCTCCGCTCGGCGTGCGGGAGCCGGCGCCAGACCTCGATGCAGTGATCGAACGTGGCCGCGCCCTCCGGGTCGTCGGAGACGCCGGTCACGACGGGGCCGACGAGAAGGAGATGGGCGGGACGGCGCCGGCGACGTGCTCCGCGAACGCCGTCATGACGCCGGCCATGTCCTTGAGCGGATCCCACCGCGACACCTGGACGACGAGCGGCACGTTCGCCGGCGGCGGCGGGCCGGTCTGGAGCACGTCGACGTGGCGATTGATGCGACTGATCGACCCGTCCTCGAGGGTGAATGCCGCCACGGCTCGCAGGCGGCTCACCGGCGAGCAGCCCGACGTAGTGCAGCACCGCCTCGACATCGGCCGGGCTCATCGGCTGGTTCTTGGCCGAGAACGGGTCGATCGAAGGAGGAATCACGAACGTGCGCTGCGGTTCGGCCCAGTCGGGCGCGTACGCCGCCCGGCTGAACACGTAGGCGTCGACGTCGTCGAGGTACGGGCGCAGAAACGCCCACGCCCGCTCGGTGTGCTCGTTCAGGGCATCAGCACCGACATGGCACCGCCACACCACGATCACCCCGGCACGGGCGAGGGCGTGCCCGAGCCCCGCAGTCTGGGGATCGTGCAGCAGGACGATGTCGCTCGGTCGGACCAGCGCCAACAGCTCGTCGGCGTTGGCGCGCAGGATCTCCTCGTAGTGGCGCCGCTCGTTCTCGCCGAGCGGACCACCGTCGCCGGGCGCGCCGTGGAGGTTGTTGTGGATGCGCTTCGTGATCTCGAAGAAGTGCGGATCGCCCTGGATGACGACCCATTGAGCGTCGACGCCGGCACCACGGGCGTACGCCAGGAGGGTGCGGAGCATTTCCGCAACCCCGCCCCCGGACGCGGTCGAGTTGACGTTGAGCACCGACGCGCCCGGCCAGCAGCTCGCGAGCGGCCTTTGCCGTCGTCTCGAATCGCTCGGCGCGTTCGGGTCCGATCAGCGGCAGCAACCGGTCGGGGGCGAGCGCCGGGACCTGGACCTCTTCCAGCTTCATCGGAACACCGCTCACGCTGTGACCGGGACACGCCACTCGACGACGGTGCCCCCGGCCTCGAGATCCGACACGGAGAGGTCACCGCCCATGGCCGCCGCCCGCTCCTCGATGTTGTGCAGCCCACGACCGTTCTCGGGCGGCCTCGGAAGGCCCTTGCCGTTGTCGGTGACTCGGACGACGACGTCCGTACCCACTTCGACCGTGACGTTCACGTGCGACGCACCGGCGTGCTGGGCGACGTTGGACAGCGTCTCTTGCAACACGGCGAGCAGATGCTCGGCGGCGTTCTCGGAGACGAGCGTGTCGATCGGTCCGTCCATGTGCAGCTCCGGCGAGAACCCGAGCACCTCGCGCGCGCCGTTGATCAGGGCAAAGATCGAAACGCGAAGCCCACGCGGCGCCGGCGCTTGCAACGCGAAGATCGTGCTTCTGATCTCGCGAATGGTCACGTCGAGCTCGTCCACGGCGTCGTTGATTCGGTTGCTCACGTCGGCGCGGCCCGTGACGGGCAGCATCGTCTGAAGCGTCACACCGGTCGCGAAGAGGCGCTGGATGACCTTGTCGTGGAGGTCGCGTGCGATTCGCTCGCGCTCCTCGAGGACGGCGACCTCTTCCACGCGCCCCATCAGCCGGGCGTTCTCGATCGCTACCCCGGCGGCGGTCGCCAATGCGATCGCGAGGTGCTCGTCATCTTCGGAGAACTCGTCGGCGCCCCGCTTGTCGCACAGGTACAGGTTCCCGAACACGGCGTCGCGCACGAGCACTGGGACACCGAGGAACGACCGCATTTCGGGATGGTTCGGAGGGAAGCCGACGGACTGGTCGTGGGCGCCGAGATCGCGCAGGCGTAACGGCCGTGGATCCACGATCAGGAGGCCGAGGATCCCGTGTCCCTCGGGCAGATGACCGATGGCGGCGTAGCGCTCGGGCTCGATGCCGGCGGTGATGAACTCGCTGAGATGCTGGTCTTCGCCGATGACGCCGAGCGCGCCGTAGTTGGCCGAGACCAACGAGCACGCGGAGTCGACGATCCGCTGCAGGACGATCGGTAGGCTGAGGTCCGTGCCCACGCTCGTGATCGCGTCGAGCAGTTGCTGCACGTGTGGGTTGATCTTGCTGAGCGGCAAGGGCACATTCTGATCGCGGGGTAGACCGTGGGCAACGCAGTGCGGGTGTTCCTCCTCGACGACCACGAGATCGTGCGTCGGGGCGTCAAGGAGCTCCTGGAGGCAGAAGGGGACCTCGAGGTGGTGGGGGAGGCCGGCACCGCCGCCGAGGCGCTCGCGCGGATCCCGCCGACACGTCCTGATGTCGCCGTGCTCGACGTCCGGCTGCCCGACGGCGACGGCGTGCAGGTGTGCCGGGAGATCCGCTCGGCCCATCCCGAGATCCAGTGCCTCATGCTCACGTCGTTCGCGGACGACGAAGCGTTGTTCCAGGCGATCATGGCGGGGGCATCCGGCTACGTCCTCAAGCAGATCAAAGGTGCGGACGTCGTCGAGGCGGTGCGCTCCGTCGCCGCCGGCCGGTCGCTCCTCGAACCTTCGGTGACGGCCCGCGTCCTCGAGCGGCTGCGCAAGGGCTCGGAGGAAGACGAGCTCCTTGCCCGCCTGAGCCCACAGGAGCGGAACATCCTGCGGCTTATCGCCGACGGATTGACGAACCGGCAGATCGCCGAGCAGGTGCATCTCGCGGAGAAGACGGTGAAGAACTACGTCTCGAGTCTGCTCGCCAAGCTCGGCATGGAGCGCCGCACGCAGGCGGCGGTGTATGCGGCCCGGCTCGGCGCGCAACAAGGGCAGACGCCCGACGGGTGATCGTCCCTCCGCTCAGCTGCATCTCAGCGGGCGCACAGCCATGAGAGCCGCGTTCAGCCGGCGCGACGGCGGTCATAACCTGGCGTGGTGGTTGCCCGGCCCAGGACGCGGAGATGGCGTTTCGTCGTACCGGTCGCACTCGTAGCCCTGCTCTGGACTGGCTACTCGGTTCGTGACCGGCTCGAGGCCCGCGCCGCGCCCACGCTGCCGGAGCGGACCCCAGCCGAGGTGGCGGACCTGGCGGCGAGCCCGCATCCGGAGCCACGCATGGGGTTCCTCGAGCTGCGCACGAGCCTGGGGCTCGGGGACTTCGGCACCGCCACCGGCGAGTCCGGCGGCTCACTGGTCGGTCTTGCGGCCGGAACGAATGACGCGCGGTTGTGGGAGGAAGGGGATCGTCGCCGGATCGCTCTGCTCGAGGAGCTCGGGGAGACCGACTGGTACCGCCAGGGTGACGTCACCTACGTGTGGCACAGCCGACGGTCCCGCGTCACGAAGGTGGCGACTCCGACCGAGTTGTCGACGGCAACCGGCTTGATCACCTCCCTCGCCGGAGGAGGCACCCTCGAATCGCCCGACGGGATGGCGGCTCGCTTCCTCGGCCTGCGGGACCAATCCACCCGACTCGTGCTGCACGAGCCGACATACGTCGCCGACCGGCCCGTCTACCAGTTGGGGTTGATCCCGGAGACGCCGAACTCGCTCGTCACCGAGGTCACGATCGGCGTCGACGCCGCGACGGGGCTGCCTCTCCGCGTGCAGGTGAACACGCGTAGCGGCACAGTCGCCATCGACAGCAAGTTCACCTCGATCGCGTTCAAGCCGCCGGCCGCCTCGAACTTCGACTTCCGGCCGCCGCCGGAAGCGACGGTGACCGACGGCGCGACGGTGAGCCGCGAGCCGCGATTTCTCCGGTGACTGGCAGAGGGAGCGCGACCGGCAGCGAGCGCTCGAGGACGTGCAGTCCGTGACCGGGGTCGACGACACGTTGCTGCGGCTCGCGACGACCGGGGACGGGTGGGAGGAAGTCGTCGCCATCACCGGGGTCGACTTCTGGCGGCTCGACAATCTCGGCCGCACCGCCAAAGCCGTTTCCGGCCCGTACGGGACCGGACGGCTCCTGGAGACTCCCGTCTTCAGCCTGCTGATCCTGGACAGCGGTCGCGTCGTCGCCGGCGCCCTCACACCCGATGGTGTCGAGCAAGCCGCCGCACAGATCGCGTCGATCCGATGACCGACCTCGCGATCCAGACCGAGGGGCTGACAAAGCGGCTCGGCGATGCAGCCGTCGTCGACAAGCTCGATCTCGCTGTTCCTCAGGGAAGCGTGTACGGCTTCCTCGGGCCGAACGGGTCGGGGAAGACCACGACGATCCGCATGCTGCTCGGCCTGATCTGGCCGACCGCAGGGTCCTATCGCGTCCTGGGCGAAGCCATGCCGGGTGCCAACGCCAAGGTGCTCCCGAAGGTGGGCGCGCTCATCGAAGGGCCGGCCTTCTACCCATGGCTGACGGGCCGTCAGAACCTCCGGCGCATAGATGCCGCCGGCCCCGACGGCCAGCGGAAGACGCGCCGCGAGCGCATCGACGCCGCTCTCACGCGAGTGGGCCTGGCCGCCGCGGCCAACAAGCGCTTCCGCGCCTATTCGCTCGGCATGAAGCAGCGACTCGGGCTGGCCGCGGCCCTGCTTCGGCCGCGCAGCCTGCTCATTCTCGACGAGCCGACGAACGGGATGGACCCGCAAGGAACACGCGAGATCCGCAACCTCGTTCGTGAGCTCGCGGGCGAAGGTTCGACGGTGTTTCTCTCCAGCCACCTGCTCAGCGAGGTCGAGCAGGTCTGCAGTCATGTCGGCATCATCTCGGTCGGGAAGATGGTGGCGCAGGGGTCCGTCGAGGAGCTCCGCGGTCGCGGCGAGGCGATGCTGCGTGTCGAGACCGACGACGCTTCGGGGGCGGCGAAGGTCCTCGACCGGCTCGGGCTCGAAGCGATCACCGTGACCGGGGAAGTCGTGTCGGCACAGTTGGATGGGCAACGACCCGAGGAGTGCAACCGCGAGCTCGTTCTCGCCGGCGTGGGTGTGCGCAGCCTGACGACCGATCGGCGCAGCCTCGAAGACGCGTTCGTGGCGCTGACCGGAGAGGGCTTCGATGTGGCTCGCTGAGATGAGCTTGTTGTTCCGGCGCGTCCGGACCCGCGTGTTGATCCTCGTGGTCGCCTTGGTGCCGGTGGCAACCGCGATCGCGGTGCGCCTTTCCGGTGACGGACCGAGCCCGGGCAGCGGGCCTCGCTTCTTCGACCAGATCACCAACAACGGCGTCTTCGCCGTGCTGGCGGGGCTCACGGTCACGCTGCCCGTCTTCCTCCCGCTCGCGGTCGCGATCGTCGCCGGCGACGCCATCGCGGGTGAGGCGAACCTCGGCACGCTGCGCTACGTGCTGTCGCGTCCGGTGGGTCGGACGCGACTGCTCGTCCTCAAAGGGACGACCCTTGTCCTCTTCTGTTTCGCCGCCACGTTCGCAGTCGCGGTCGCCGGCCTGATCGTCGGGGCCATCCTCTTCCCGATCGGGGACGTCACCACGCTGTCAGGCGACGTGCTGTCGCTCCCTGCGGGCATGCTGCGAATCGGGCTTGCCGCCGTGCTCGTCGCCCTGTCGCTCTTCGGGTTGGCCGCGATCGGGTTGTTCTTCTCGACGCTGACCGACGCCCCCGTCGGCGCGATGGCGGGGACCGTCGGGGTCGCCATCCTCAGCGGCGTCCTGAATGCGATTCCCCAGCTTTCGGCGCTCCATCCCTTCTTGCTCACGCACTACTGGCTCTCCTTCGGGGACGTCCTCCGGTCGCCCGTGTACTGGAACCAGATCCTGCTGAACCTCCTGGTCCAAGGGGTGGTGGTCGCCATCTTCGCGACCGCCGCCTGGTCGCGCTTCACGAGCAAGGACGTGCTCGCCTAGCGGCTCAGGGGTCGTCGCCCAGCACGGCGCGCGCGGCTCCTCGGCCGGGCGTCCCGAGGATCCCGCCCGACGGGTTGGTGCCCGCACCCGACACGTAGAGGCCGGCGACCGGTGTGCGCCAGCGGCCGAGGGCGCGGGTCGGCCGCAACGGGCCCAGCTGATCGAGCGTGATGTCGAGGTGCATCGGATGGCCGCCCGGCCAGCGCTCCCGCGACTCCATCCGGTCCGGAGTCCAAGCCTCGACACCCGCGATCGAGTCACGAAATCCGGGCGCGCGGCCCTCGACCACGTCGAGCGCTCGCTGGACGAAGTCGTCGCGGCACGCCTCCCAGCCCCCGTTGACCCGGGCGGGCGCGGCGGGGCAGGCGAGATAGACGGTGTGGTGACCGCGGGGTGCGAGCGTGTCGTCGATCGCCGAGGTCGTGAACGCATACAGGGGGAGCGGATCGGGGAGGCGGCCCGCCTCCGCCTGCGCCCACGCCGCGGTGAGCTCGTCGAGCCGGTCGACGAAGCTCTGCAGCCCGTTCCAGTCGCCGGGCCGGCAGTTCGGGTACGGCGGCAGCCGGGTCGTGGCGACGTGGACGAGCGCCTGCACGACGTTGGAGCGCCGTGTCGCGGCGAGGTCGGCACCGGCCGGGCCCCCGAGTGGGGGGTCGAGGAGCTCGAGGAGCGCCACCTTCGGGTCGATGGCGGTGATCACGGCCCGCGCGGCGATGCGCTCGCCGCCGTCGAGCACCACCGCACGCACCTTCCCGGCGGGCGCGTCGATTCGCGCCACCGGCGCCGAGCAGCGCAGCTCGCCGCCCAGCGCGGCGAGGCGATGGACGAGCGCGTCGGGGAGCGCCTGCGCGCCGCCCCGGGCGTGCCACTGCCCGAACCGGTGATACGCGGCTTGCCAGAACGCGAACGGCGCACCGCCGGGGGAGGCGGGGCCGACGCTGGCGTGCGCGGCGAACGCGGCGACCGGGCCACGGGTGAGGTCGGACGCAAGGTGTCGCCCGAGCATCGACTCGTATGGGCTCAGCACATCGCGAAGAGTCGTCAGCGGTCCGCCCCGCAGTGCCCGCACGATGCTCGCTGCCCGGCGCGGGGCGTCGCGCCATGAAGTCTCGCCCCGGACGGCGGGAAGGATCGCGTCGAGGATCGGGAACGCCTGCGTGCAGAACGCGCGGTAGGCCTCCGCCTCGGTCCGGTCGATCTCGGCGATCGAGGCCACGGTCTGCTCGACGGAACGGAAGAACCGCACGCGCCGCCCGTCGGCACGGACGGCGATCGAGAACGGGTCCATCTCCTGGTACACGAGGCCGGCGCCGGCGAGATCGAGCTCGTCGGGGATGGTCGTCATGTTGATCATGTTGTGCGCGACCGAATGCATGTCGAAGCGGTATCCCGGGACCGTTTCCTCGGTGCGCGCGCCGCCACCCGGTCGGGCGCGCGCTTCGAGCACGAGGACGTCCCGGCCTGCCCGGGCGAGATAGCAGCCGGCGACGAGGCCGTTGTGCCCGCCGCCGACGACGACGATCGGGGACGACACGGCCTATCGGGCCGGCGCGCGGCGCGACGCCGCCGGGGTCACATCCGCTTCGGCGCGGGTCGGGACGGCGGTTCTCGCACGCCCCGACCCCGGGACGTGGGTGGGTACGGACGTCACTGTTCCAACGCCGGTCCAACTCCTCGACGTACTCGAGCACGGCGGCTGATCTCCCGATAGTGCGACTCCAACACGTCCAGCGGCAGCCGCTTGAGCACGCTGTAGGCCACGTCACCTCCTCCCTCCCGGTTGCGTGGGGATCTTCGCCGCTGCGCTCGGGGCCGACGGATCCCCGCCGGTGAACGTGCATTGTGACGAGATGGGCGTTATGCTCCCGAATCACCGATATCGGGCAAAGTGCAACACCCAAGGAGGGCAACGAATGAGACTGCTCGCCCGCACGTTCGCCGCCGTCGTCACCTGTGCGACCGCGGCCGTGCCCCTGGTCGCGGCGCAGGCGCCGCCTGCAGCCGCCGCGCCCACCTGGGCGCCGGCGGCCACTGCCGCGATCCACCCGGGCGTCCAGACGATCACGGCCGGCGGGCAGTGCACCGCCAACTTCGTCTTCTTCGACGCCTCCAACACGGTGTACATCGGGCAGGCGGCGCACTGCTCCGGCACCGGCGGCTCGACGGAGACGAACGGTTGCGACTCGGGTTCGCTTCCCATCGGAACCCCCGTCGAGGTCGGCGGCGCGTCGCAGCCCGGCACGATGGTCTACAACTCGTGGCTCGCGATGCAGGCCGCGGGGGAGACCGACCCGGACACCTGCGCCTTCAACGACCTTGCGCTGGTCCGCTTGAATCCCGCCGACTTCGGCAAGGTCAACCCGTCGATCCCGTTCTGGGGCGGCCCCACGGGCATCGACTCGAATGGCACGGCGGCGGGCGAGAGCGTGTACTCGTTCGGCAACTCGAGCCTGCGCGGCGGCATCACGCAGCTGAGCCCGAAGCAGGGCGTGAGCCTCGGTGACGGCGGCAACGGCTGGAGCCACAACGTGTTCACCGTGACGCCCGGCATCCCCGGCGACTCGGGGAGCGCGTTCCTGAACTCAGCCGGCGCGGCGCTGGGTGTGCTCAGCACCGTGCAGATCGCGCCGCTCGCCGGCTCGAACGGCGTCGGCGACGTGAGTCGCGAGATCAACTACATGAACTCGCACTCGTCGCTCGGCGTCCAGCTGGCGAACGGCACGCAGCCCTTCAACCCGAACATCGCCGCCAACCTGCTTGGCGCACTCGGACTCTGACCGCAGCGGCTGAGCACGCGTGAACGCGGCCCGGGGCTTCGCCCCGGGCCGCGGCGCGTCACAACAGCTCGGCCACTCGCCGTTCGACGGCGGAGATCGCGGCCGGTAGGTCGTCGACCTCGCGCTCGACGGGACGGCGCCGGCGCGCGAACACGAAGACGCAGCGCGCCACGGGCGCGCCGAGCGCCCGTTGGAGCGCGAGGGCGTAGGCGGCGCCCTGGGCGCGGTACCGCTCCATCGCCGCGTCGATCTCGTCGTCGGTGGGCGTCTGGTCGGTCTTGTAATCCACGACGACGAGCCCCTCGAGCGTCTCGATCAACAGGTCGACGAAGCCCTCGACGGTGACGCCGTCGACGACCGCCGCCACCGGGACCTCTCGCCAGTAGCGGCCGCCAGTCACCGCGCCGCGCACCGTGCTCGACTGCAGGACGCTCCGGGCCAGCGCCCGGATCTCCGCCTCCCGTTGCGGGATGCCCTCGGCGAGCGCCTGGGCCCGGGCGGTGACATCGAGACCGTCGCCGGTCGCCAGGTCGACGGTCTGGAGGACCGCGTGCACTGCCCGGCCCACCGACGTGCCGGCGCGCCCCCGCCGCCACGCCGGCCGGTCGTCGGTGGGCTCGTCCTTGTCGAGGCCGGGATCGCGGTCGGGTTCGGCCGGGAGGGTGGGCTCCTTTGCGAGCGTGGTGGCGGCGACGGCTCCAGGACGCCCGGCCCGGGCGAGCAGGGCGGCGCGGGCCGCGATCCAGCGATCGCGGTCTCCGGGCCGCTCGCTCGACTCGCCCTCGTCGGGCGCGGGCGCCGACGGGATGGCGGTCGGCTCGTCACGGTCGCCGTCGCTGTCGAGCTCGAGGACCGGCGCCGGCGCATCGGCGCCGTGCTGGTACAGCAGCGCGGCATGACACTCCGTACGGGCTTTGTGGTGCAGGCTCACGAACAGGTGGTCGCGGGCGCGGGTCGAAGCGACGTACAGCAGCCGCAGCCGCTCGGCGGCGTCGAGCTCGTCCTCGTGGTCCGACCGCTCGTGCCAGCCGGCGGTCTCGAATCGCGTGCCCTGCGCGACGCGTCCGACCCGGACCTCGAAGCTGCCGTCCGGGTTCCAGAGCACAGGTGTCGCGCGGTTCGGCGGGCTTACGTTGAGCCCGGCGAGGATCACGATCGGGAACTCGAGTCCCTTGGCACCGTGGACCGTGAGGACGCGCAGCGCGTCGTCGTCGGGCTCCGGCACCACGATCTCGACGGCCCGGGCGCGCTCGTCTGCCAGCTGCTGGACCCACTCGATGAATCCGCGCAGCCCGCGACCGGACGCGGCGTCGTAGGCGCGCGCCTGATCGAGGAAGAAGCGGATACGCCGCCAGTGGTCGCGCGGCCGCCGGTGGGTGACCGCGAGCTCCAGCATCCGACGCTCACGCACGATCGCCTCGACGGTCTGGCTGACCGATTGCCACCAGCGCGCGTCGTGGAGCCGTCGGAGCGCGGCGAGGCCTGCCACGACGGGATGCTCCGCGGGGATGTCGTCGGGCACTGTCCGTCGGTAGTCCCAGCGTCCCCCGCGCTGGTAGTAGTCGACGAGCTCGTCGTCGCCACAGGCGAACGCCGGAGACCGCAACGACGCCACGAGCGCGATCTCGTCCGTGGGATCGTCGAGTGCAGTAAGTATTGACAGCAGGTCGCGTATCTCGGCTGTCGAGAAGACGAGCGACTGGCTCTCGATCCGGACCGGCACGTCGGCGCGCTCGAGCGCGTCCTCGAGATCGGGCAGGGCCGTGCGCGTGGGCAGCAACAGCGCGACGTCGTCGTACCGGGCGCGCCGGGCTTGCCCGGTGACGGCGTCGGCGATCTCCCATTTGTCGTCCTTGATCGTTCGCACCAGGGTGGCCACGGCATCGGCTTCGACGGCCCGGACGTCGGCCACCAGCGGCACGTCGGCGGGACCGCCGAAGGTCGCGACCGGCGCCGCCGACGCCGGGAAGGGTTCCCGCTCCGCGACCAGTGGCACGTGGGTGGCTTGCGCGTCGGCCCGGGCGGCGTCGAACAGGCGGGCGAACATGTGGTTCACCCAGTCCAGGACTCCCGGGACCGACCGGAAGTTCTGCGTGAGCTCTTGCCTGCCGTCCTCCAGCTCCCGCTCGACCCGGTGGTACAACTCGAGGTCGGCGCGCCGGAAACGGTAGATCGACTGCTTCGGGTCGCCGACGAAGAACGCGCGCCCGGGCGCGATCGTCACCTCCCACCACCGCCGCTCGCCGGCGTCCGGGTCGTCGGACGCGAGCAGCACGGCGATCTCGATCTGGAGGGGATCGGTGTCCTGGAACTCGTCGATCAGCAGCACCTGGAATCGCTCGCCGAGCGCGGTGCGCACGCGGGGATCGCGTCGGAGCACGTCCCGCGCCAGCACGAGCAGGTCGTGGAACTCGATGCGACCCTCACGCCGGCGCTCCTCCGCGTAGCCGCGCACGAAGCCGCGCACGCGGCCGATCAACACGTCGAGTGTCGCCTGCTGCTGCGCACGGACCAGCACAGCCCGAGCCTTCTCCGCCTGCTCGAGCAGCGCGCGCACCTCGTCGACGGGGCAGCGCCAGTTCTCGTGCCGGCCTTTCCTCGCCGTCAGCTTCGGCATCTGGCCAAGGAGATCGAGACGGTCGAGGTCGTCGTCCGCGCCGCGCAAGACGTCGATCCAGCCCGCGAGCCCATCGATGTGCTGGAAGAGCTTGTCCTGCCGGAGCCGACACTCCGCCAGCCGGACGGTCGCCCGCTCGAGAGGTGCCAGGACCGGTGCCAGGTCGACCGCGGGCGCCGACGTCGGGGCGGGAGACGCCGGCCGGAGCCGCTCGTAGTGCTCGTGCAGGACTCGCGCCACCCGGCGGAGGTGGTCGAAGTCGACGCCCAGCGCGAGCGCGGGGAGGAGGATCGGCTCGAGCTCCGGGTCGGCGACGAGCGCGTCGAGGAACTGTCCCCAGCGCTCGTCGAAGCGGACCGCCGCCTCCACGTCGTCGACCACCTCGAAACGGGGCGGCAGCCCCGCCTCGAGCGGATGCTCGGCGAGGATGCGCTGGGCGAAGCCGTGCAAGGTCGAGAACGCGGCGTCGTCCACGTCCTCGAGCGCAACCCGGCACCGCTCACGCTCGTCCGGCGCCAGCGCCGGATCGGTACCCCCTCCGGCCGCTTGCTCGAGGCGGTAGCGGATGCGGTCGCGCAGCTCGCCGGCGGCGGCGTCGGTGAACGTGATCGCGGCGAGCTCACGGATCGTGACGCGACCACGCGCGATCAACGACACCACTCGGTCGACGAGCGCGGTGGTCTTCCCGGTGCCGGCCCCGGCCTCGACGAAGAGCGTGACGTCGTGGAGGTCGCGGATCGCGTCGCGCGCGGCGGCGTCGACAGGACTCACTGTTCCTCTTTCTCGTCCGGCGGAGGATCGGCGAGGCTCCGGAACCGCGCCACGACCGGGTTGCCCCGTTTGCGGGTCCAGTCGTCGTCCCGCGCCGGTGCGCACACCCGGTCGAAGGGGCAGTAGCAGCAGTTCTCCCATGTGTCGCGCCCGCGCCCGTCCTGACGGGGCTTGTCGGGAAACGGAGGGAACACACCCGCGCCGATCCCGTCGACGATCGTCGAGACCTTGTCGACGAACTGCTCGTTCGTCTGGTCGTCGAGCTTGATGCCGGCGAGCGCGTCGGTGCCGAACTCCCGCGTCGACCAGTAGTACGAGCGCACCTCGGACGTCGGGTCGCCACCGGCCATCGCCAGCGCGTACACCGGGAGCTGGAGCCGGTTGCCGCGCTCGAGGCCGCGGGCGGGATCGTCGACGCGGCCGGTCTTGTAGTCGAAGACGACGACGGGCGAACCGCTCGGACCCTCGTCGACCCGGTCGATGTACCCGTGAAAGCGCACGGCGCGGCCGTCCGCGAGCGTGACCGCGGCGGGATCGCCGGAGTCGCCGCCGAAGCCGAACGCCAGTTCGCGACCATGGGCCCGGGGAACGACCCCGAGCTCGGTGCGGATCTCCTCGTCCGTGTCGAGGAAGCCCTCGAGCTCCCGCAGGATCCGCCGCCGGTCGAGCTTCCACAGCAATGGCCGCCCGGTGAGCCCTTCACGTTCGGCCTCGTTGCAGTAGCGCTCGCCGATCGCGAGGAGCAGCCCGCGCTCGGTGTCGTCCCACGGCTCGTCGGGTGCGGTGCGTGGCTCAACGGTGTCGAGGAACTCGGCGAGCACGGCGTGAACGAGGGAGCCCCGTTCGAGGGGCCCGATGCGGTCGGTGGCCTCGGGCCGCTCGACTTCGCGCACCCGCAGCACGCGTGCGAGCAGGTACTGGAACGGGCATGTCGCCCAGTTCTCGAGGGAGGTGGGGGAGAGCGCGTCGTCCTCGGCGGGCAGCAGTCCGGGAACGGGGCCGACCAGACCGTCGAAGCGCGTGAGCTCCGCGGAGCGACGGGCCCGGACCGCAGTCACCCCGGCCCGGAGCGACGGCGTCGTCTCGACGAGTGGGTGGCGGTCGAGTGGTTGCCGCCGCTCCTGCCAGTCGCGCAGGCTGCGGACGTCGCGCTCCGTCAGCGATCCCTCCTCACCCGGCGCCCGCACCCCGGCCTCGAACGACGGCACGACACGGAGCCAGCCGGCGTTCAGTCGGGTCAGCTCCTCGGCGCCCACCGTCTCGCCCAGGAGCGAGCTCGCGCTCTCGAGCAGCCAGCGGGCAGGCAGGCGCTTGCGTTGCGCGCGCGGATCCGCGCGGGTAGGAGAGCGACCGCACGGGCGCGGCGGCGAGCGCGGCCAGGTAGTCGCGGCGTTCCTCCGCGCGCCGGACGGCGTGGACCGGCAGCGCCGGCCCTGCGAGGTGACGAGCGCGGTCGGGGATGAGCGGGTCCTCGCGCCCGAGGGGCGGAAACGTGCCTTCGGCCATCCCGACGACGTGCACGACGTCGAAGTCACCGCCGTACGCGTGCCGTACGCCGCCGACGAACACGCCGGTGCCGAAGCGCCCCACGCGTCCCGCCGGCGCGTCCAGCTCGGACTCCAGCGCCCGCACGAAAGTGGACAGCGACGCCTCGCTGCGGATCTCGGCCAGCGCCGCCAAGCCGTCGAGCGCGTCGGCGACCCCCCGCGCCGCCTCCACCTCCGGCTCGGGCCAGCTCGCGCGCCGCCCTTCGCCCCCGAGGTAACAGTCGAGCAGGTCTCGTGCCCAGGTCGCGAGACCGGGCCACGTGCCCGGGGACGGCGGCGCGACGCGTGCGCCGAGGTCGGCGACGAAACGCGCGAGCTGCTCGACGTGCTCGCGGTCGGCTTCGTGATGGCGGCGCGCGCCCTCGCTGAGCTCGTCGTCGCCCGTCGCTTCGAGGCGGGCCGTCAGATGGCGGGAGAGCCGGGTCAGCCGTTCGCTCCATTGCGCAAGGCCCGTGACGATGCCCGCCTCGCGCGACAGGATGTCCCAACGACTGGCAGGCACGGCGCGGCCGTCGGCCGGGTCGCGAACGGGCCCCGACGCGATCCAGTCGACGACGGTGTCGCGCGCGAAGTCGCTCTCCGGAAGACGCAACAGCCCGAGGAGGACGCGTCCCGCGGTCGTCTCGGCGAGGCGGCGTGTCGACGGGCCGCTCCAAGGGACATCAGCCGCGTCGAGCAGCTCGTGCGCGAGACGCGCGTACGGCTCGTCGACACGGAAGAGAATCGCAACCCGATGCAACGGAGTCCCCGACGACGCGCGCGCGATCACGTCACGCACGACGGCGCGCAACTCGTCCTCCGGGTCCGGCGCGCTCACGATCGTCGTCGCCTCCCGAGGCATCCGGACTGCCGGGCGCTCGGGTTCAGCGGAATCGGCGAGGCGTGTCGCCAGCTCGTCGACGAGCTCGTCGGCCGCGGGGTCTCCGGTGAGACCGAGCAGCGCGCGCAGTCGACCGGTCGCGCCCAACGCCCGGACCAGTTCCCCCTCGCCCGGCGACAGTCGCGTCGGGAGGTACAGCACGACGTGCCCGATCTCACGCAGGGCGGGCGGTTTACTCGCCAGCGCGGTGGCGGCGGCGAGCGCGAGGTCTTCGTCGTCGTAGAACCCGGTCGTGCGGGAGCGGAACTCCGGGTAGAGGCGCGCGACCGACGCGGCCGGATCTCCTGCTCGGGTGAGCTGCTCGACAGCCCCGTCGCCGGCGTGTCGCAGCTCGAGGAGCGACGCGTCGAGCGCCCGCTCGGTGGCGGGGTGGCCCGCCACCGCCGCCAGCCGGGGCCCGGCGTCGGCGAGCACCGCCCGCACCGCCTCGGCCCGGAGGGGGCGCGTCAGAGGCCGCCGCCGCCGCTCGGCCAACGCCGGCGCGCCGAGCAGCTCGGCCAGCCGGGCCAGGGCGAGGAACCGCACGTTGACCAGGCCATCGGGCCCGGCCAGATCACGACGGAGCGCCAGGCCCGCATACGTCGAGGGGACGACCACCGTGACCGGCGCCAAGGGGTCCCGGCCCTTCGCCTCTCCGACCGCCATCCGCAGTGCCTCGCGCGCCGGCGGACCATGCTCGACGAATTGCACCCGAACCATCCTCCGGAGGGTACCGACGGCGTATGACGGGTACGCGGGACCGGTCGGGTCGGCTCCTCGGCCCGGTGCGGGCGTTCGGGCCCGATGTGTCATCCTGTTAAGTCCCCATGCCTGACTCGGCTCGTGTCCTCACGCGGCTGGCGGCCATCGTCCTGGTCGGCGGCCTGACCCTCGGGATCTGCTTCGCCGCTCTCGTTCCCGGCGCTCGCCAGATCGCGACCGCGCACCACTACACGGGCAGCGTGAAGACCCTCGGGGAGCTGTCCGAGCCGACGATCGTGTACGACGCCAACGGCACCCAGATCGGCAAGCTCGGCGCCCAGGACCGGGAGCCGGCCGAGCTCGCCGAGGTGCCCCAGATCCTCATCAACGCCGTCATCGACACCGAGGACAAGACGTTCTGGAAGAACCCCGGCGTCGACGTCAGCGGCGTGTCGCGGGCCTTCGTCGAGAACATCACGAGCGGCGAGATCTCCCAGGGTGGATCGACGATCACGCAGCAGCTCGTCAAGAACCGGATCCTCGGCAACAAGCAGGACCTGCAACGCAAGGCCAAGGAGCTCATCCTCGCCTATCGGCTTAACGACAAGTACTCGAAGCGCGAGATCCTCAAGCAGTACCTCAACACCGTGTACTTCGGGCAGGGCTCGTACGGCGTGAAGGCGGCGGCGCGGCGGTTCTTCCTCACGCCCGACCCCGCGGCGCCGTTCGGCGTGCGCGGCAAGGCGCTCGGCGAGCTCACCGTCGGCGAGGCGGCGCTGCTCGCGGGGGTGATCCGCAATCCCGAGGGTGACAACCCGTTCGTGCACCCCGACCAGGCCGTGAAGCGGCGCGCCGACGTGCTGAAGACGATGGTCGAACGGCATCACATCACCCAGGCCCAGGCCGACCAGGCCAATCAGGAGGGGCTCCCGACCGTGAAGCCCACGGGGGAGCTGCGTCCCGAGAACGCGTGGGCCGAGCATGCCCAGCAGGTCCTGCTCACCGACCCGCGGCTCGGCGCGACCGCGGAGGAGCGGCGCGACAAGGTGCTCCAGGGCGGCCTGAAGGTGTACACGACCAAGGACCCGGCCATGCAGCAGATGGCCGACGACTCCGTGGCGAGCGGGCTCCGGAGCGCCAAGGCGGGCTTCAGCGCCGCGCTCGTCGCGATGGATCCCAACACGGGCTACGTCAAGGCGATGAGCGACAATCGCCCGTACGACGAGTCCAAGTTCAACCTCGCCACCGACGGGGCCGGCCGTCAGGTCGGCTCCAGCTTCAAGGTCACGACACTCGCGACCGTCCTCCAGAACGGCTACTCGCGCAACGACCAGATCGACGGAGGAGCGCCGTGCAGCGTCCCCGGCTTCGATGGATCGTCGACCAACGCCGGCGGCGAGGGCGAGGGCGGCATCATGACGATCCAGGCGGCCGCCACGGACTCCGTCAACTGCGCGTTCGTCCGCATGTCGACGAGCGTGGGCATGGAAAAGGTCATCGACACGGCCCAGAAGATGGGCATGCGCCCCAACGTCGCCGGGCGCCAGCCGGTCAACGAGTGGAGGGTTCTCACGTTCACGCTCGGCGTCATCTCGATCACGCCGCTCGAGATGGCGAGCATCGCGTCCACAATCGGCGGCGGCTGGCGTCCATCACGACCCCGTGTTCGTGCAGAAGGTGGTCGGGCCCGACGGCAAGACCGTGTTCGACGAGACGGGCCGGCCCGGCACCCGGGTCCTCGACCCCGACGTCGCCGCCTGCGAGGTCAGCATCCTGCACGGCCCGATCGAGAGCGGGACCGCCGCCGGCAAGGGGATCCCGGGCCGTGACGCGTGGGGCAAGACGGGCACGAACGACCGCCAGATCAGCTCGGCGTTCATCGGCGGGACGCCCGACCTGGTGTCGTTCGTCTGGCACGGCAATCCCGACGTGGACGAACCCGGCGCCGGGTTCGGGGCCGGGCGTCCCGAACACGATCTGGCGCAACTTCATGATCCCCGCGACCCGGGGCCAGCCCAATGACTCGTTCCCGAGCCCGGGACCCGCGTGTGACGCGCCGGGCAAGGTCATCGACCCGGTACGGGGCCGCACGACCGACATCCCCAAGCCACCTCCGCCGCCCCCGCCGCCCGACACGATCCTGGTGCCGGTGCCACAACCCACGCCTGCGCCCGCGCCGGCGCCTACACCCGCGCCGACCTCGCCCGCGATTATTCCGCCGCAACCGAGCAATCCCGGTGGCGGCGGTGGTGGCCCCGGCGGCGGCATCGGCGGGTAGCCCCATGCCGGGTTCCAAACGCCGCTTTCGTTAGTCTCGGAAGGTGGGCGCGGAAGCTTCGGTGATGCTCGACACGCTGCTCGAGCTCCAGACCCGCGACACCGCCATCGACCGCCTCCGCCACCGGCGGGACACGCTGCCCGAGCGCGCCGCGCTCGAATCGGTCAATGCCGAGCTGAACACAGCCGGTGCGCAGCTCGCCGAGGTGACGGCCCAGCGCGAGGAGGTGGCGCGAGAGGAGCAGCGTTTCGACGACGAGGCGCGGTCGCTCGAAGACAAGGCGGCGGAAGTCGAGCGGCGCATGTACTCGGGCGAGGTGAGCTCACCGCGCGAGCTCCAGGCGCTCCAAGCGGACGTGGAACAGCTTCGGCGTCACCGGCGCGGCCTCGAGGACCGCGAGCTCGAGGTCATGGAGCGCCGGGAGTCGTTCGAGCCCGCGGTCGATGCGCTCCGTACGCGTGTCGCCGAGCTCGAATCCGAAGCGGAGCGCCTCGGCGCGGCACTGGCCGAGTTCGAAGCGGAGATCGACGAAGAGCTCGCCGCGGAGCGCGCCGCCCGCGACGCGATCGCCGCCACCGTCGATGCCGGGCTCCTCGACGACTATGAGCGATGCCGTGAGCGCGCCCGAGGTATCGGCGCAGCGCGGCTGAACGGCAACACGTGCCAGGGATGCCACCTGTCCATTCCGTCGGTGGAGGCGGAGCGAATCCGAAAGAGCCCGCCCGGAACCGTCGCCCACTGCGACAACTGCGGCTGCATCCTCGTGCCGTGACGCCACGGCCCGAGCTCGTCATCTACTGCGACGGCGGCGCTCGCGGGAACCCGGGCCCGGCTGCGATCGGGGCCGTCGTGCTCGACCCGTCCACGGACCCGCCCACCCGGCTCGCGACCGTCAGCGAACGCATCGGGGTGGCCACGAACAACGTGGCCGAGTACCGCGCCCTCGTCGCCGCGCTCGAGGCCGCCAGGGAGTTCCCCGCCCGCCGCATCCGGGTACGGGCCGATTCGCAACTCCTCATTCGCCAGCTCGAAGGCCGGTACCGGGTGAAGCAGGCGCACCTGCGGCCGTACTTCGACCGGGCACGGGAACTGCTCGCCGAGTACGACGACGTCGATCTCGCGCACGTGCCCCGCGAGCAGAACACCGAGGCCGACGCGCTCGTCAACGCCGCCCTCGACCTCGCCTGAGCGCATGTTGCTCTGGTACGCCGGACTCTCGGTGCTTCTGGTGTATTTCGTGTTCCAGAGCGCCGGCGTCGACTACCGCCTCGTCGTCGCCGGCTCGCTACTCCCGCTCGCCGTCGACCTGCCGTTCCTCGGCCTCGCGTACGGCCACACGCTGCTCGGCAGCGTCGCACTGCTCGTCGCCGTGATGGTGCTGACGATCGGAAGGCCCCGGCTCCTGCGCCGCCGCCTGCTGTGCCTCCCCATCGGGGCGTTCTGCGGGCTGGTGCTCTCGGCGGCGTGGGCGAACACGGACGTGTTCTGGTGGCCGTTCACGGGCGCCTCGTTGCCTGACGGCTCGTTGCTCCCAGCCCCGGGGATCGTCGTGCTCGAAGAGCTGGCAGGCCTGGCCGCGTGCGCGTGGATCGTGTACCGCTTCGGCCTCGTCGACCGTGGGCGCCGCGACGACTTCCTGCGCTCGGGCCGGCTGCGCGCCGCCGCGTCGCCGTGATCGCGTTCGTACGCCACGGCGAGACACCACCGAACCGGGCCGGGCTCCTCCTCGGCCGGAGCAACGCTGCGCTCACCGACCTCGGGCGGGCCCAGGCCGAGCGCGTGGCCGAGGCGCTCGCCGGCCTCGACGTCGAGCGCGTGATCACCAGCCCGCTCCGCCGCGCCTGCGACACGGCGACGCCCATCGCCGCCGCGTGCGGCCAGGCGGTCGAGGTCGACGACCGCCTCATCGAGATCGACTACGGCGAGTGGGAAGGGCGCCCGCTTGCCGACCTCGATCCCGGGATAGTGGCGCGCTGGCGCCGGGACGGCGGCTTCGCGCCGCCGGGCGGGGAGAGCCTGGACGTGGTCGCCGGTCGCGTCGCTTCGTTCTGCGACGAGACGCTGGACGACCGCGTCGTCGTCGCCGTCAGCCACGTCTCGCCGATCAAGGCCGCGGTGACATGGACGCTTCGCGTCCCATCCGAGCTGGCGTGGCGCATGCGCCTCGAGGTCGCGTCGATCACCCGCATCGGCCGCGGCCCCGTCCTCCTCAGCTTCAACGAGACTCGGTGATCTCCTCCACGCGCACCGGGATCGACGGGCCGCGGGCGGGACGGGCGTGGGCGCCCGTGCCGTCGACGACGAACCTGCCCTCACCGGGGCCGTCGGCGACGGGCATGCCGAGGGCGTCGAGCAGGGCGACGTCGGCCTCAGGCGGGCGCCCGATCGTCGTGAGGTAGTTGCCGACGATCAGCGCGTTCGCGCCCGCCAGCAACCCCATGGCCTGGAGCTCTCCGAGCACACGCTCACGTCCACCGGCGAGCCGGATCCACGCGCCCGGCATCACGAGCCGGAACAGCGCGATCGCCTGCAACGCTTCGCGCGGCGCGAGCAGCGAGCGGTCGTCGAGCGGCGTGCCGGGCGCGGGTCGAGCAGGTTGATCGGCACCTCGCACGGCGCCAGCGCCGCGAGCTCGAAGGCGAAGTCGATCCGCTGCTCGAGCGTCTCGCCCATGCCCAGGATCCCGCCGCAGCACAGCTCCATGCCGACTTCGCCCGCGAGGCGCGCGGTGGCCACCCGGTCGTCCCACGTGTGCGTCGTGCAGATCGAGGGGAACACCTCCCGGCACGTCTCGAGGTTGTGGTTGTACCGGCGCACGCCTGCCGCCGCGAGCCGTTCCGCCTGTTCACGCGTCAGCAGTCCGAGTGAGCACGCGACCTCGAGCCCGGTCTCGCGATGTACCGCGTCGACGGCCTCGAGCACTTTCCGCAAAAGCCGCTCCTCCGGGCCGCGCACGGCCACCACGATGCAGAACTGGGTCGCACCCGCCTCGCGCGTCGACCGTGCCGCCGCGACCACCTCGTCGAGGTCGAGGAACGCGAACACGTCGACACCGGTCTCGAACCGGGCCGACTGCGAGCAGAACGCGCAGTCCTCCGGGCACGCGCCCGATTTGGCGTTGATCAGGCTCTCGAGCTCCACCTCGGGGCCGCAGTAGGCGAGCCGCACCCGGTGCGCGAGCGCGACCACGTCGGGGAGCTGCTCGAGGGGCAGTGCGGCCACCGCCGCGACCTCGTCGCGGGTCAGGGGACGCCGCTCGTCGAGCAGGGCACGAGCCGCGGTGGCGAGGGGCATGCGGGTCTCCGGTCGGTCGGGCGGGACGCGGGGAGCGTAGAGGTTCTCCCCGCCGGAGTGCTGCCCGTCAGGATTCTCGCAGAGGCAGGCCCGGTTCGCCCCCGTCGTAGACGAGCCGCCGCCCGTCGACGCGGGCTTCCGGCGTCGGCCGGTGCGGGTCGAGGCGGCCGCCGTGGAACAGATGCTCGACCGCGGCGCCGCGCAGGAGGACGGCGGCGTCGGCCACGAGCCTGCGATGGCAGCGCCACCACAAGCTTTCGGCGCACATCACGGCGGCGGGTCGCGTCCGCGGCCTCGGCGAGCAGCTCGTCGACGGCGGCGCGGAACTCCTCGGTCTCCATATGGTCGGCGTACCCGCGGAAGGCGGGCACGCGCAGCGCGACGTGGGGCGAGTCGGACCGCGGCCGGCGCCGCCCGCCCAGGCGTGGCTCCCACCGGTACGCGACGCCGGCGTCGGGGAGCCACCGCTCCATCGCTTCTCGACCGAACTGCGGATGGCGGCGGCTCGCCGGAAAGGAGCGCACGTCGACGACGACCCTGATACCCGCGTCGGACACCAACGCCGCAAAGTCGTCCGCCGGGAGCGTGCCGTGCCCGACCGTGCGGAAGGTCACCAATGGAGCTCCATGGACAGGCCTCGGGCGTCCCGCGCCGGCCGGTCGGGAACATGCGAAGCAGTCCCGTCGGCGACCCGGCGCGCGCTCCACGACAGCGCGCACGCGTCGAGCAGATCGTCGACGGCCGCGCCGGCCGGTCGCTCGGGGACACAGACCCCGGCCCCTTGCAACAAGGCGCGGCGTTCCTTCGAGCCGATTCCGCTGCGCTTGGGCGTAAGTACGGGCGACCCTCCCGCCATCGCCGCGAAGCTGAGCTCGGGGTGAACCTCGAACACGCGCGACTGGAGCGCGGGCGTCATGACGCCGTCGACGTCCTCGATGCGCGACAACAGGTTCAGGGTCTGCAGCGTGAGACGTGCGCCGCGGCGTCGGGCGCCGGACAGCGTCCGTACACCCAGCGCGCACCGGGGCGGTGCCGAGAACACGGAGCTGCGCTTCGGGCCCAGCTCCGTGCGGGCGGCCCGGTCGGCGTCACGTCCGCCGGGCCGGTGCTCGTCGACGAGCCCGATCGGCATGTCGACGGCGACCACGGTGTCGTCCGGCAGAGCCCCGAGCACGGCGGCGAAGTCGCGGTGGACCTCCGCTTGGCCGTCGTGCACCACGATCCATCCGGCTCGACATCCGTCCACACCCGCCACCGGCGTCATGGACCGACACTACGTACCCTGGCGCGCGGCGACGGCGGCTCTGCCGCCCGTCGCCGCAAAGCCGGAGCTTGCGACGGCGCCAAGGAGGAAATTTTGGCCGAACGCACCGATGCCGATGTCGTCGTCGTCGGTGCCGGCATCGCGGGCCTGATCGCGGCGCGCGACCTCGTGGCCGCCGGCCAGGAGGTCGTGGTGCTCGAGGCCCGCGACCGCGTCGGCGGCCGGGTCCTCAATCACCGGCTGTCCGACGGCACGACGGTCGAGCTCGGCGGTCAGTGGATCGGCCCGACGCAGCTCCGCATGGCCAAGCTCACCGCCGAGCTCGGGCTCGCGACGTTCCCCACCTACAACACGGGCGACCATCTCCTGCGCTTCGGCGACAAGCAGGGCCGCTATCGCGGCGCGATCCCGCGCCTCGGCCCGCTCGTCCTCGCCGACATGGGCCAAGCGCAGGCCCGTTTCGATCGGCTGGCGGCGCGCATCCCGCTCGAGGTCCCGTGGGCCGCCGACCGGGCTGACGCGCTGGATGGACAGACGTTCGAGACGTGGATCCGTCGCAATGCCCGCACCGCCAAAGCGCGTCAGCTCCTCCGGCTGTTCGCCGAGTCCGTGTTCGCGGCCGAGGCGTCGGACTTCTCGCTGCTGCACGCGCTCTACTACACGCACTCGGGCGGCGGCGTGGACGCCCTCGTCGGAACGCGCGGCGGCGCACAGCAGGACCGCTTCGTCGGCGGCTCGCAGCTCGTGCCGATGCGGCTCGCCGAGCAGCTGGGCGACCGGGTGCGCCTCGGCGTCCCCGTGCGGAGGATCCGGCAGCGCGATGACGCCGTCACGGTCGAGAGCGATTCGGCCGCCGTCACTGTCCGGCGTGTGATCGTCGCGGTTCCGCCGACGCTGGCGGGGCGGATCGTTTACGACCCGCCGCTCCCGGGCGTTCGGGATCAACTCACGCAGCGGCTGCCGGCCGGGTCGGTGATCAAGTGCCACGTCGTCTACGACACCCCGTTCTGGCGCGACGCCGGGCTCACCGGTCAGGCCGCCGGCGACCGCGGCCCGGTCAAGATCGTGTTCGACAACTCGCCCCCCGAGGGCACCCCGGGCGTCCTCCTCGCGTTCCTCGAGGCTGCCGCCGCCCGCCACCTCCATGGTGCCGATCCCGACGACCGCCGCGCCGCGGTGATCGGGTCGCTCGTCGACTTCTTCGGCCCGCGCGCCGCCGAGCCCGTGGAGTACGT
>CAWIJM010000023.1:0-31511 GCA_963836445.1 uncultured Actinomycetes bacterium | reverse complement strand
TCTGCCTGGGCGGCGTTGCGCAGCCAGGTGGCGCGGTCGAGTCGGTAGAGGACGTGCGGCTGGAGCTCGTGACCGTCAGGGACGTTGGGGTTGTCGAAGTCGTCGACGGGATCGCGACGCATGCCGATGCGCTCCATGACCCGGCACGAGCGCCGCGTTCCCGTGCGTCGTGAACGACACGATCTCCTCGAGCGCGAGGGCGTCGAAACCGAACGACAGCGCCACACGTGCGCCTTCCGTGGCGTACCCGCCCCCCCAGTGCTCGCGAGCGAGGCGCCAGCCGACCTCGACCGCGGGCGTGAACGGCGCGTGGAACCTCGCCGAGTTGAGCCCGATGAAGCCGGCGAACGGCGCAATGCCGGGGATCTCGACCGCCCACAGCCCCCATCCGCGCTCGTCGATGTCGGCCGCGATCCGATCCGCCAGATCGTCGCTTTCCTCGTGGCGGAGTGGCGCGCGGAAATGCTCCATCACGACGGGATCGGCGTTCAGGGCCGCGAACGGCGCCCGGTCCGAGTCCCGCCATGGGCGGAGGATCAGGCGCGAAGTGCGAAGCTCGGGTTCGACCGGCACGACCCGCTCTGTATGCCAGGTGGGCGGCCCGGGGCAAACTCTTCCGGGCCGATTCGGCGGGAGGTCGGATGCGGGCCGTGCGGGTGTGATCGTGGTGGTGGCGATGTTGACCGCGGCCGTCGGCTGTGGGGGCAGCGGCGACGACAGCTCGTCGGAGCCGAAGCCCCGAGCGGGCGATGTCGCGACCAAGGCGCGGCGATTCGCGGAGTGCGCCGAGAAGTCCGAGTTCAACGTGGTCCGCCCCGAGCCTCCCAACGAGCGAGCCGACTTCCTCCACGAGGAGGGGTTCGAGTTCGCCGAGGTGGATCTCGAGGAACAGCCCTTGCTGTTCTTCGCCGCGATCGTCGACTTCCTCCCGAGCCGTTCCGACGCGACCCGGGCGAGAAGCAGCATCGGGTCATCCCTGGCGGGGCCGTCGACGGTGCGGAAGAACGACGTCGTCGTGCACTACACGGACGATCCCGGGACGCCCGAGCGGCAGAAGGTCGAGGCCGTGGTCAACGACTGCCTGCGCCGCTGATCCGCGAACGGGCCGTCCGTAGACTGTCGAGGATGAGCGAGCCCCGTCGCTTCTACATCCGCACGTTCGGATGCCAGATGAACGAGCACGATTCCGAGCGGATCGCCGGGCTGCTCGCCGCCGACGGGATGGAGCACACCGACGACGTCGACGAGGCCGACGTCGTCGTGCTCAACACGTGCTGCGTGCGCGAGAACGCCGACAACAAGCTGTACGGCCAGCTCGGGCGGTTGAAGAGCTTGAAGGAGCGTCGTCCCGATCTCCAGATCGCGGTGGGCGGCTGCCTGGCGCAGAAGGACCGTGACCTCATCGTCGAGCGGGCGGGTCATGTCGACGTCGTGTTCGGGACCCACAACCTCGGCCACGCGCCGGCCTTGCTCGAGCGGGCCCGGCTCGAAGGGCCGATCGTCGAGATCCTCGAGGAGCACGAGGCCTACCCGTCGGCGCTTCCCGCCCGGCGGGACGTGGCGCACTCGGCGTGGGTCACGATCCAGATCGGCTGCGACAACTCGTGCACGTTCTGCATCGTCCCGATCGTGCGGGGCCGCGAAGTCAGCCGGCGGATGGGCGACATCGTGCGCGAGACCGAGGAGCTGGCCGCCGACGGCGTCACCGAGATCACCCTGCTCGGACAGAACGTGAACTCGTACGGGCGCGACCTCGGCGCCGGCCAGTACGCACCCCGCTTCGCCGACCTGCTGCGGGCGGTCGACGCAATCGCCGGCATTCGTCGCATCCGGTACACCTCGCCGCACCCGAAGGATCTCCGCCCGGAGACGATCGCGGCCATGGCGGAGTGCGGCGCCGTCTGCGAGCACCTCCACCTGCCCCTCCAAGCGGGCAGCGACCGCACGCTGGCCCGCATGCACCGGGGCTACACCGCCGAGCGCTATCTCCGGAAGCTCGCCGCCGCCCGCGACGCGCTCCCCGACCTCGCCGTGACCACCGACCTCATCGTCGGCTTCCCCGGCGAGACCCACGACGACTTCCGCCGGACGCTCGAGGTCGTCGACAACGCCGCGTACGACGCCGCGTACACGTTCGTGTTCTCGCCCCGGCCGGGAACGCCCGCCGCCGAGATGTCCGACGAGCTCGTCCCGCCCGAGGTCGTGCAGGAACGCATGCGACAGCTGGTCGAGGTCGTGGAGAGACACGCCCTCCGACGCCACCAAGCGCGCGTCGGCCGGGTCGAGGAGGTGCTGGTCGACGGTCCGTCGAAGAAGGATCCGTCGGTGCTGTCGGGCCGGACCCGCCAGAACAAGCTGGTGCACTTCGCGGCGCCGGACGGAGCGAGCGAGCCCGGCGCCCTTGTCGATGTGCGCATCGTCGACGCCGCGCCGCACTGGCTGCGCGGCGACCTGGTGCGTGTCGTCGAGTCGCCGCGGCGGGCCCGGACCCGCATCCCCGTCGCAGTGGTGTAGCCACGGTCACGCACCTCGCCCTCGTCGGGCCCACTGCATCGGGGAAGTCGGAGCTCGCGCTCGGCGCCGCGCACCTGCTCGGTGACGTCGAGATCGTGTCGCTCGACTCCATGCAGGTCTACCGCGGGCTCGACATCGGGACAGCCAAGCCGACGGTCGCCGAGCGCGCCGCCGTGCCGCACCACGTCATCGACGTGGTCGAGCCCTCCGCGGAGTGGTCGGCGATGCGTCACCAGGCGGCGGCGCGTGCGGCGGTCGCCGGGATCGAGGCGCGCGGCAAGCGCGCGCTTCTCGTGGGCGGGACGGGCCTGTACGTGCAAGCGGTCGTCGACGACTTGCGCTTTCCGGGCGAGGACCCCGACCTGCGGGCCGAGCTCGAGGCGACGACGGCGGAGCCCGGCGGCGTGGCGGCGGCGTACGAGGAGGTGCGACGACGGGACCCCGACGCGGCCGAGAAGATCGACCCGCACAACGCCCGGCGGATCGTCCGGGCCCTCGAGGTGATCCGCCTCACGGGGAAGCCGTTCTCATCGTTCGGGGCGGGCCTCGACCAGTTCGGCCCCACGGCGTTCCCGGTGCGGATCGCCGGTCTCTGGGTGCCCCGCGACGTGCTCAACGCCCGCATCGCGGCACGATTTGCCGCGATGCGCGACGCCGGTCTCGCCGACGAGGTGCAGCAGCTGCTCGACGGCCCGTCGCTCTCGCGGACGGCGAGTCAGGCGATCGGGTACAAGGAGATCATCGGCGCGATCTCCGATCAGGGGTCGCTCGACGACGCCTTCGACACTGCCGTCCGCCGCACCCGGTCGTTCGCCCGGCGCCAGCGGATGTGGTTCCGGCGCGACCCCCGGATCACGTGGCTGGGCACCACCCACAATCACTGCGCCGTGCTCCCCGCCCTGCTGGCAACCTGGAGCTCATGAGCCGCACGCGCCTTCGGGTTTCCAAGCTGCACGGGGCCGGCAACGACTTCCTCGTCACGGTGGGCACGACCGACCGCGGCCCGGACGCCGACGTGGCCGTCCGGCTGTGCGACCGGCATCGCGGGATCGGCGCCGACGGTCTCGTCACGCTGCTCCCCGGCCGCGACGGCGCCGACTGCGCCATGGAGCTGCGCAACGCCGACGGGAGCCTGGCCGAGATGAGCGGCAACGGGATCGGCTGCCTCTCGTGGGTCGCCGTCCGCGACGGCCTCGGCGACGGGAAGCGCCTCGTCGTCGACACCGGCGGCGGGCGCCGCGAGGTCGAGCTCGACGTCGACCGTGCGACCGGCGAGCTCGTCGGCGCCACGGTCGACATGGGCCCGGTCACGTTCGAGCCGTCCAAGATCCCGCTCGCCGCGCCGAGCGCGCTGGACCTCGAGGTGACCTTCCACGGTGTGACGTACCACGGCGATGCCGCCGGCATGGGCAACCCGCATTTCGTGCTGCTCGTCGACGATCCCGAGACGACACGCGTCGTCCAGCACGGACCTCACCTCGAGACCGACGACCGCTTCCCGCACCGCACGAACGTCGAGTTCATCGCCGTCACCGGCCATGATGCGCTCACGATGCGGGTCTGGGAGCGCGGCGTGGGCGAGACGCTGTCGTGCGGCACGGGCGTGTGTGCTTCGGCTGCCGTCGCGCACCGCCGCGGGCTCGTCGGAGAGCACGTGAGCGTGCGGGTGCGCGGAGGCACCCACGAGGTCGACCTGGCCGAGACGATCCGGCTCCACGGGCCGGTCGCGCACGTCTTCGACACCGAAGTGAGCATCGCGTGAGCAACCGAGAAGGACGCCAGCGCCGCCGGCTCACCGCCACCGAGGTCGACTTCGGGGTCGTCGAGCAGCGCGCGCTTCTCGTCGGCACGGGGTCGGGCACACATTCGCTCGACGAAGCGGAGGCGAGCCTGTCCGAGCTCGGCCTGCTCACAGACACCGCCGGCGCCGCTCCCGTCGAGTCGGTTCTGCAACGGCGTTCGTCGCCCGATCCCGCCACCTACATCGGCTCCGGCAAGGCCGACGAGCTGCGCGCCCTGGCGGATGCCCTCGACGTCGACGTGGTGGTGTTCGACGACGAGCTGACGCCCGCACAGCAGCGCAACCTCGAGAAGAAGTTCGGGCGCGATGTCGTCGACCGCGTTGCGCTGATCCTCGACATCTTCGCCCAGCACGCTCGGAGCCAAGAGGGCATGGTGCAGGTGGAGCTGGCGCAGCTGCGCTACCGGCTCCCGCGGCTCCGCGGCCGCGGCATCGAGCTCAGCCAGCAGGCCGGCGGCATCGGCACCCGCGGTCCGGGCGAGACCCAGCTCGAGGTCGACCGGCGGCGCATCCAGCGACGCATGAACAAGCTCGAGGGCGAGCTCGAACGCCTCGCCAAGACCCGGGCCACGCAGCGCAAGGCCCGCCGGCGCCGGGAGCTGCCGACGATCTCGCTCGTCGGCTACACGAACGCAGGAAAGTCGACCCTGCTGAACCGGCTGACCCACGCCGACGCGCTGGTCGAGAACCGCCTGTTCTCGACGCTCGACCCGACGACCCGGCGTCTGCAGCTCCCGGGGGGCGAGGTCGCGCTGCTCAGCGACACGGTCGGGTTCGTGCGCCGCCTGCCGCACCAGCTGGTCGAGGCCTTCCGGTCGACGCTCGAGGAGGTCGCCCAGGTCGACATGCTCGTTCACGTCGTCGATGCCGGCGCGCCCGACGCCGAGCAGCAGATCGAAGCCGTCCGCGCCGTGCTGCGGGAGATCGGCGCCTCCCGTCAACCCGAGCTGCTCGTCGTGAACAAGATCGACCTCGCCGATCCGGCTGTGGTCGACGACTTGCTGTCGTCACACCCGGACGCGATCGCTGTGTCGGCGACGACGGGCGAGGGCGTCGAGAAGCTCGACGAGGTGCTGGGCGCTCGGCTGCGGGCGCTCGACCCGGTCGTGGAGCTCGCCGTCCCGTACGAACGTGGTGACGTGATCGCGGCGCTGCATCGCGAGGGTGACGTGCTCGTCGAGGTGCACGGCGATCGCGAGACCCGCGTGCGCGCCCGTATCCCCGAGTCGGGAGTCAGCCGCTTTCGGGAGTTCGTGGTACCGAACGGCGAAGGCGACGGGAGCGCGACCACCGGATCGCCGAACGGACCCGGGTAGCCTGCGACTCATGGCCGAGCCCGGGTTCGTCCCGCCGCCGTACCCGCACGATCGCCTGCCGCGAGCTCCGTGTCGTGGCCGACGCGGTTCCCGGCGGCATCGTCGACTGCTCGGTCGGCACACCGGTCGACCCGATGCCCGAGGTGGCGCGGCGCGCGCTCGCCGAAGCCGCGGCCGCCGCGACCGGGTACCCGGCCGCGATCGGCGCGCCCGCCTACCGGGAGGCGGCGGCGGCATGGATCGCGCGCCGCTTCGGCGTCGCGGTATCGCCCGACGCGGTGCTCGCGTGCATCGGCACCAAAGAGCTCGTCGCGTCCCTGCCCCGGCTGCTCTCGCTCCGTGATCCCTCGCGCGACACGGTGCTGTATCCAGCCGTTGCGTACCCGACGTACGAGATGGGCGCCCGCCTGGCCGGCCTGCGCGCGGTTCCGGTGCCGCTCGACGAGCACTGGCACCTCGACCTGTCCCGCATCAGCGAGGCCGACACTGCCCGCGCCCTCGTCATCTGGGTGAACGAGCCCGGCAATCCCACCGGCGCGTCGGGAGGCCCGCAGCACCTCCGGGCCGTCGTCGACTGGGCGCGCGAGTGCGGCGCGATCGTTGCCAGCGACGAGTGCTACGCCGAGTTCACCTACGACGAGGCCGGCTCGCCCGCCGCCCCCGCCACCGTCCTGAGCGCCGGCCACGACCGCGTGCTCGCCGTGCATTCCCTGTCGAAGCGGTCGAACATGGCGGGCCTGCGGGCCGGCTTCGTCGCCGGCGACGCCGCCCTCGTCAGCTACCTGGGCGAGGTGCGCAAGCACGCCGGGCTCATGACGCCGGCGCCCGTGCAGGCGGCCGCCACGGCGGCGCTCGCCGACGACGTCCATGTCGACGACCAGCGCGCCCGCTATGCCGGGCGGCGCACACAAGCGGAGAAGGCCCTGCGGGAGTGGGGCCTCGTCCACGACGGCGGACCGTCCACGTTCTATCTGTGGCTGCGCCCCGCCGAGGGCGGCGAGGACGGGTGGTCGATCACGCGCCACCTCGCCGAGCAGGGGCTGCTGGTTGCGCCGGGCGACCTCTACGGCCGGGACGGTTCGGCGCACGTCCGCCTGTCGCTCACGCAGACCGACGAGCGCCTCGCGCTGGCCTTCGAGCGCCTGGCGGCCAAGGAGCGGGTGTGAGCGATCTCGCCGAGCAGATCACGCGGCTCTGGGACGGGCGCGACGATCTCGCGGCCGTGATGTCGCCGTCCGAGGCACGCGCCGTCGTCCACGAGGCGATCGAGCTGCTCGACCGGGGTGAGGCCCGCGTGGCGGAGGTCGTCGACGGTGAGGTCGTCGTGCACGAATGGTTGAAGCAGGCGATCCTGCTGCTCTTCCGCCTCGAGGGCCTCTCCGTCGTCGAGGCCGGCCCGTTCGAGTACCACGACAAGCTCCCGCTCAAGCACCGCTACGCGTCGGCGCGCGTGCGGGTCGTTCCCGGCGGGTCGGCGCGGTGGGGCTCGTACCTCGGGCCCGGGGTCATCCTGATGCCGTCGTACGTCAACATCGGCGCCCGCGTCGGCGCCGACACCATGGTCGACACGTGGGCGACCGTCGGCTCGTGCGGGCAGATCGGCGAGCGCGTGCACCTGTCGGGCGGCGTCGGCATCGGCGGCGTCCTGGAGCCGCCCCAGGCCGCGCCCGTGATCGTCGAGGACGACGCGATGATCGGCAGCCGTTCCATGATCACGCAGGGCGCCCGTGTGGGGCAGGGCAGCGTGCTCGGCGAGGGTGTCATCCTGAACCCCGCGATCCCGGTGATCGACGCGCAGACCGGTGAGGAGGTCGCTCGCGGGGTCGTGCCGCCGTGGTGCATCGTGGTGCAGGCGACCCGCAAGCGTGTATTTCCCGGCGGCGAGTTCGGGCTTCCGTGCGCGTTGATCATGCGCCGCCTCGAACCGGGGGAGCGCGCCGACAAGGCGAAGCTGAACGAGATCCTGCGTGAGCACGGCGTCGCTTCCTGATCTCCTCGCCGCGCCGGCGGACGACCTCCTGCTGCTGACGGCGTCGCTGGTCGCGGTGCCGTCGGTCAGCCGGCGGGAAGGCGAGCTCGCCGATCACGTCGAGCGGCGTCTCGCCGAGCGCGCGTCGCAGCTCGCGCTCGCCGCGCGTCGGGAACACCGTGATCGCACGCACGGAGCTCGGACGCGAGCGCAGGGTCGTGCTCGGCGGTCACCTCGACACCGTGCCCGCCAACGGCAACGCCGTGCCGCGGCTCGACGGCGACGTGCTCCACGGGCTGGGCTCCGCCGACATGAAGGGCGGGCTCGCCGTGCTCCTCCGCCTCGCCGAGGAGATCAGCGCCGGCCGGGAGCCGCGCTTCGACTGCACGCTGGCGTTCTACGAGGGCGAGGAGATCGAGGACGAGTTCAACGGCCTCCGCCACGTGTTCGACACCCGACCGGAGTTGCTTGCCGGTGACTTCGCGGTGCTCCTCGAGCCCACCGGCGACCGCATCGAGGCGGGGTGCCAGGGGACGCTGCACCTCCGGGCGTATTTCGAGGGCGAGCGCGCCCATTCGGCGCGGCCCTGGAAGGGTCGCAACGCCATCTACGCCGCCGCCGGCGTCCTGGCGCGTCTGGCCGCGCACGAGCCGGACACGGTCATTGTGGACGACCTGCCGTATCGGGAGTCCTTGCAGGTGGTGCGCATCGACGGTGGTGTCGCCAACAACGTCGTGCCCGACGAGTGCACCATCATCGTGAACCGGCGGTTCGCGCCGAAGTACTCGGTGGACGAGGCGCGGGCGCAGGTCGAGAAGCTGCTCGACGGGGCGGACCGGGTCGAGGTGATCAACGCGTCACCGGCGGCACCGCCCAACCTGGGTCACCCACTGGTGGCGGAGTTCGTGGAGGTCCTCGGCCTCGACGTCGAGCCGAAGCTGGGCTGGACCGACGTCGCCCGTTTCGCGTCCCGCAACGTCCCGGCCGTGAACTTCGGGCCCGGCGATCCCGACGTGGCCCACACCGCCGACGAGCTGGTCACCCGGGCGTCGGTCGAGCGGTGCCACGCCGCGTTCGTCCGGTTCCTGAGCCTCGCCGGATGAGCGGCGTGGTCACACCGTGCGGAGAACGGTCACCACTTTCCCGTAGACGAGGACGTCGTCGGGGTCGTAGACGAGCTCGTCCATGGCCTCGTTGGCGGGCTTGAGGACGATCTTGCCCCGGCGGCGGGAGAAGGTCTTGACCGTCGCCTCCTCGCCGGGGATGCCCGCGACGACCGTCTCTCCCGGCTCGGCCGTCCCCTGCTGACGGACCACGACATAGTCGCCGTCGAAGATGCCGGCCTCGATCATCGAGTCACCCCGGACCCGGAGCATGAACAGCTGGCCCCGGCCGGTGAAGTCCTCGGGGAGCGGCAGGATCTCCTCGACGTTCTCTGCCGCGAGCACACCGGTGCCGGCCGCGACGTCGCCCACAAGGGGAACGTGGCGGACGGGCCGGCGGTCGACCGCGGCACCCGACGCCGGCTCGAAGCGGACCTCGATGGCGCGGGGCTTGGTCGGGTCCCGGACGAGGTAGCCCTTGTCCTGCAGCGCGGCGAGGTGGGCGTGCACGGTCGAGCTGGACGACAGGCCCACTGCCTCGCCGATCTCCCGCACGCTCGGCGGGTACCCCCGGCGGCGCACCTCGGCGTCGATGAACTCGAGCACCTGGCGCTGGCGGGCGGTCAGGTCGGTCATGGTCGTGCCCTCCGGGTTGGACGATCTCTCTGGCTCTCGGGCGGGCTCCGCCCGCATGCGCTTTGGCGGCCTCGACCGCACGCGGACGCCATCTGAGGCGCCCACAGGCACGGTAACACGATCAGGCGTTCGGGGCAAACATCTGTTCGCTTTCCGTCTTGACGGGAACACCCGTTCGTGGTTGAATGCGAACAGGCGTTCGGCCTACCGAGTGGATCTCCCCGGGTGGGCCGAGCCACGCCGGGGGGCGGTCCCGCTCCCCGGCGCAGTTGTCGGGGCGCAGTTGTCAGGCACAGGAGTGAGGGGGGAGGGGGCAGGAGTCACGGCGTAACTGTCATACCCCCGTGGTTCGCTACGGGGGACGAAACGGGCGGAGAGACAAGGAGACACGTCAGATGGCCGCCGTCATGACCCCCCCGAGGATCGACATCGAACCCGCCGTGACACGCACGGTCCGGCAGGTCGAGCCCCGCTCCGTCGCCCGGCGCGGGCACCGACCCTCGGCCGCCACCTACTGGCGCCGGCGCGCTGTCGCCGTCGCGGTGGGCATGGTGATGCTGGTCATGGCGGGGAAGGCGGGTGCCGCGCTCGGGGACTCACCCCTCGCAGTCCCCGAGCGCCGCCCGGCCGTCTCGCAGTCCGTCGCGCAGCCCGGCGACTCGCTGTGGTCGATCGCGGCGAAACTCCGGCCGGGGAGCGACCCGCGTCCCGTCGTCGACGAGCTCACCGCCGCCCGTGGCGGCGCGCCGCTGGTCCCCGGCGAGCTCGTGACCCTGCCGCGGTGACGGCGCCCGCGGCGAGGGAGGGGTATGTACCGTGGAGCAGTGCGCTGCCCGTACTGCCAGACGGCCGACGACAAGGTCGTCGACACGCGCCCGTCCGACGATGGCGCCGCGATCCGGCGGCGGCGTGAGTGCCTGGCGTGCGAGCGACGCTTCACGACGTACGAGCGGCTCGAGGAGCTCCCGCTGATGGTCGTGAAGCGCGCGGGCGTGAAGGAGCCGTTCGAGCGGGCCAAGGTCGAGGCCGGCATCCAGCGCGCGGGTCGCGCATCGTCCCGTCGACGAGGGCGCAGTGACCGCGATCGCCGCCGAGATCGAGCAGGAGCTGCGAGCGGAGGGAGCCGAGGTCAGGAGCGAGCGGGTGGGGCTCGCCGTGCTCGAGCGGCTGCGGGTCCTCGACCCCGTCTCGTACCTGCGGTTCGCATCCGTCTACAAGGGCTTCGACGACGTCACCGATTTCGAGCGCGAGGTCGCCGTGCTCCAGAAGTCGACCGAGCCCAAACGCCACCCGGCCCCGTCCCGCTGACCCCAGCAGAATCTCCGAATACCCCGTCTGACCTGCGACGACGGAGCGGCCATCCCGCCCGACAGTGTTGACAGGGGCGTAATTACGGTGGTGTAATGAGCCTCCGCATGTCGTGGTCGAAGGCACGACGACCGCAATATCTTGGGGTCTAGAGACCAGAGCCAGCGGAGACGACCGGATACACGGGGACACACGGGACACACCCGAGAAGAGACCGGAAGAGACCGGAAGAGACCGGAAGAGACCGGAAGAGACCGAGAAGAGGGGGAGTCAGTCGCATGGCCATGGCGCCGGAGCAGATGGGGATCGGGATCCGCCGGTACTTCACCGAGGCGGCCACGCACCCGTACGAGACGATCGAGTGGGAGCACCGCGAGGCTCGCATCCCCGATTACCGCGACGGCACCGACGCCTTCTTCCAGCCCGACGTCGAGTTCCCGGTCGGCTGGTCGCAGAACGCGACGAACATCGTCGCCCAGAAGTATTTCCGGGGGACGCTCGGCACGCCGGAGCGCGAGTCGTCGCTGCGGCAGGTCATCGACCGGATCGCCGACACCATCACCGACTGGGGGATCCGCGACGGCTACTTCGTCGACGACGACGAAGCCGAGACCTTCCGCGACGAGCTCAAGTACGTCCTCGTGCACCAGCGCGCCGCGTTCAACTCGCCCGTGTGGTTCAACATCGGCGTGCGCGACGTGCCGCAGCAGGCCAGCGCTTGCCAGCCGTACGACGCTCTGGTTAGCACGCCTGAGGGACTTGTCCCGATCGGAAGGTTGGTCGAGGACCGTGCAGTCGGGGCAAAGGTATTCGATGGAAATGGTCTTACGAGGATTGTCGCTGTCAAGCACAACGGCCGTAAGGACGTGCTGCGGATCCATACGAAGGCTGGCATCACGCTCGACGTCACTGCGGATCACCTTGTTTGGCAGCCATCGGATGAGCGCTACGGCCGCTTTGTGGAGGCGGGATCCCTTCGTTCGGGCGACAAGCTTGAGTGGCACCGCAAGGAATCGTGGGGTGCGGGAGAGATCTCGACGAAGGGGATCGCGGAGGCAGCTCTCGCCGGTTGGCTCCAGTCGGACGGCTTCGTAGGTCAGTACAGGGGCACGAATCGTTCGCTGACGATCGAGGCGATGACGGTTACTCAGGACGAGCACAGCTGGGTGACGTGGGCGCTCGACGAGACGCTCTCTGGTATGCACAGCAACGAACAAAGCGTCGAGACTCAGGACTCGACATTGGACTGTCGCCGCGTCCGCCTCTATGGCGAACAGCTGCGTCCCTTCGTCGAGCGATGGGGTCTCCTCGCGCGCGGGACGGACATGGAGGTTCCTTCACAGCTGTTCGCCGCTCCGCTTCCCATCGTTGCTGCGTACCTACGTAGCGTGTTTCAGGCCGAGGGATACGTGTCCCAGCGCACGGCCTCGGCCGTGGTGGGCCTTGACATGATCTCGGAAGAGTTGGTCCGAGGCGTCCAGCTTTTGCTCATGCGATTCGGCATCTACTCGCGCGTTCGCTTCAAGGCGGATCACCGAACCAATCGGAAGGGATGTTGGAGCCTCGCAATTCGAGTCGCTGGTGACCGACGTCGCTTCGCAGACGAGATCGGCTTCCTCGACACTCGAAAGGCCGACAAGCTCGAGGCGACGTTCGACATCCCAGGTCAAGCCGATAATGCGTTCAAGCGCCTCGAAATCGACCGCATCGAAGCGCTTGGTGAGATGGACGTCTACGACATCCAAACCGAGAGCGGCGAGTACCTGAGCAACCATCTTCGGGTGCACAACTGCTTCATCCTCGCCGTCGACGACAGGATGGACGCGATCCTCAACTGGTACCGGGAAGAGGGGATCATCTTCAAGGGCGGATCCGGGTCGGGCATCAACCTCTCCGGCCTGCGGTCCTCGAAGGAGGGGCTCCAGGGTGGCGGCACCGCCAGCGGCCCGGTGAGCTTCATGCGCGGCGCGGACGCGTCGGCGGGCACGATCAAGTCGGGCGGGAAGACGCGGCGCGCCGCCAAGATGGTGATCCTCAACGTCGACCACCCCGACATCGAGGAGTTCATCTGGTGCAAGGCGATCGAGGAGCGTAAGGCGCGCGCGCTCGGCGAGGCCGGCTTCGACATGGACCTCGACGGCAAGGACAGCCATTCGATCCAGTACCAGAACGCCAACAACTCGGTCCGGGTCACCGACGAGTTCATGCAGGCGGTGCTCGAGGACCGCGACTGGCACTTGCAGTCGGTCACGACCGGCGAGGTCGCCCGCACCGTGAAGGCCCGCGAGCTCATGCGCCAGATCTCCGAGGCCACCTGGGAGTGCGCCGACCCGGGCATGCAGTTCGACACGACGATCAACCGGTGGCACACCGCGCCCAACACCGGGCGGATCAACGCCAGCAACCCGTGCTCGGAGTACATGCACCTCGACAACTCGGCGTGCAACCTCGCCAGCATCAACCTGCTGCGGTACCTGGACGACGCCGACGAGTTCGAGACCGAAGCGTTTGAGCACACCGTCGAAGTGGTCTTCACCGCCCAGGAGATCCTCGTCGGCAACGCCGACTACCCGACCGAGAAGATCGCCGAGACCAGCCGTGCCTTCCGCCAGCTCGGGCTCGGGTACGCCAACCTCGGTGCCCTGCTCATGGCCCGGGGCCTGCCGTACGACTCGCCCGAGGGCCGGGCGTGGGCGGCTGCGATCACGTCGCTGATGACGGGCCATGCCTACGCGACGAGCGCCCGTACCGCGGCGCGGATGGGACCGTTCGCGGGCTACGCCGACAACGCCGACGCGATGCTGAACGTGCTGCGCATGCACCGCGACGAGGCGGCGAAGATCGATGACGCCCTCGTTCCGTCCGATCTCGTGGGCGCGGCGCGGCACGCCTGGGACGACGCGACGTCACTCGGGGAGAGCCACGGGGTGCGCAACTCGCAGGCCAGCGTGCTGGCCCCGACCGGGACGATCGCCCTGGCCCTCGACTGCGACACGACCGGCATCGAGCCGGACCTCGCGCTCACGAAGGCGAAGAAGCTGGTCGGCGGGGGCACGATGCTCATCGTCAACCAGACCGTCCCTCGCGCCCTCCGCCGGCTCGGGTACTCGGGCGAGCAGGTGGACCAGATCGTCGCCTACATCAACGAGCACAAGTCGATCGTCGGCGCGCCCGGCTTCAACCCCGAGCACCTGCCGGTGTTCGCGTGCTCGATGGGCGACAACACGATCCACTACATGGGTCACATCACGATGATGGGCGCGGTGCAGCCGTTCATCAGCGGAGCGATCAGCAAGACCTGCAACGTCCCCGAGGAGACGACGGTCGACGAGCTCGAGCAGGTGCACATCGACGCCTGGCACCTCGGGCTCAAGGCGATTGCGATCTACCGCGACAACTGCAAGGTCGCACAGCCGCTGGCAACCCAGAAGAAGGAGACCGCCGGCACGCCGGCGGAGGCCGCCGAGCGACTCGTCGAGCACGTGATCACGGTCGAGAAGCCGGTCCGGCGCAAGCTGCCGAAGAAGCGCGACTCGAAGACGTTCTCGTTCCGGGTGGCCGACTGCCACGGCTACGTGACGGTCGGGGAGTTCGAGGACGGGCAGCCGGGCGAGCTCTTCCTCAAGGTCGCCAAGCAGGGATCGACGCTGGCCGGGATCATGGACGGCTTCGCGATCGCGGTGTCGCTCGGCCTGCAGTTCGGCGTGCCGCTCCGGACCTTCGTCGAGAAGTTCACGAACGTCCGCTTCGAGCCCGCCGGGATGACCGACGACCGCGAGCTCCGGTTCGCCACGAGCCTGCTCGACTACATCTTCCGTCGCCTGGCGGTCGAATACCTCCCCGTCGACGAGCGCCGGGAGATCGGCGTGCTCACCGTGGACGAGCGGGTCCAGCCGACCCTGCCCGGCGTCGAGGAGGCGAGCACCGAGAACCATCCCGGTCTCGACACGCTGCCGGTCGAGGAGCAGGCGCCGGAGGCGGCGCAGCCGTCCGAGGCCGCGAGCACGATGTCGGCCACGATCGAGGGCGAGACCGTCATCTGTCACATCTGCGGCGACATCATGCAGCGGGCGGGCAGCTGCTACGCGTGCCCCAGCTGCGGCACCACCAGCGGCTGCTCGTAAGCGGCGACGGCGGCTTTGCCGACCGCCGTCGCAGAGCCGGAGCTTGCGACGGCGCCAATCAGAAGATCAGCCGCGGCTGAGCGAGAAGACCTCGACGGGGGTGGCGAAGCCCTTGAGGGCCCGGCGGCCGGCGGGCTCGAACGCGAAGGCGTGGTCGGCGTCGTCCTTCTCGGCCAGGCGCTTGGTGTCCGCCGAGACGAGGATCTCGCGGGGGACGGCGATGTCGGCGAGGCGGGCGGCCAGGTTCACCTCGACGCCGTAATAGTCGCCGTCGCGGGTGAGCAGGTCGCCGGTGGCGAGGCCGCCGCGCGGGGTGACGGTGGCGTCGTGCTCGCGGAACGCGTCCACGAGCGACAGTGCGATCTCGCAGGCCGCGTCGGCTTCGAGCACGACGAACATGATCTCGTCGCCGATGTGCTTCACGAGTTGCCCGCCGTGCTCGGCGACGGTCTCGAACGATTGGTCCTCGAACTCGTCGAGCAGGTTCCACAGGCCGGCCGGCGTGAGCTCCTGCGAGAGCGAGCTGAAGCCCACGAGGTCGACGAACCCGACCGCGAGCCGGGAGGTCGTGTAGTCGCCGGTGTACAGGCGCGCCGCCCGTCCCCGGTTGATGACGTCTCTCAGATGGCGCGTGAACAGGCGGGGGAAGCCCTCGGCGAGGCGGCTGGCGCCCTCGATCGAGACCGACTGCGCCCGAGCGTGGGCGATCACCGGCGCATCCTCGGCGACCAGCGGCTCCTCGACGGTTGCGATGTACGCCGCGACCGACGCGTCGGCGACACGGCGAATCGAGCTCCCGACGACTCGGAGCAACCGCAGCGCGGCGTCCTCGTCGCCGAACAGCTTGAACATCTCGGCCCCGGCGGTCGCGGCGACCACGTCCTCCGTCGAGTACGAGCCGTCGCGCAGACCAAGAGCGCGCGCAGGACCCGAGCGAGCTGCTCGGGCGTGAGCCCGGAGCGCGCCGCGAGCTCGTCGGCCGTCAGGTCGTCGCGGGTGGCGAGCAACGTCTCGGTCGTGACTTCCCAGAGGCCTTCCTCGCGGATGGCGTTGGCAACCGTGTTGGGATTGACGCCCTGCGCCTCGAGGAACTCGACGAGCTGGCGTTCGGTGTCCGCGTCGACCGGAGGCCATCCGGGGTGGATCTCGTCCACTGCCCTCGATTGTCCCGGCTGTTCTGGCGGCGCGCAACGTGCCGTCGGGCACTCGGTAGGGTCCCTTTGCGTGCTTGCGGATGAGGACGTGGAGCGGGCGCTCGTGATCGTCGCCCATCCCGACGACGTCGACTTCGGCGCCGCCGGGACGGTCGCGACGTGGACCGAAGGCGGCATCGAAGTCGCCTACTGCATCGTCACGGACGGCGACGCCGGGGGATTCGAACCGAGGTCTACCCCGATGCCCGCAACCCGTTCGCACACCCGGAGCTCCTGCGGGAGGGCCACGAGCCGTGGATGGTGCCCGAGGTCTGGATGATGGCCTCGCCGGCGCGCAACCGCTGGGTCGACTCACCGATGCGCTCCCGCGCAAGCTCGACGCGCTGCGCAACCGCGTGAGCCAGCACACCGATGCCGACGGCAAGCTCGAGGAGCGCATGCGCGGGTGGGGGGCGATGGTGGCGCAGGAAGCCGGTTACGCCGACGGCCGGTTGGCCGAGGGCTTCTTCGCGATCGACAGCGCGGGTTGAGCCGCAAGGCTCAGCGGCGAACGCTCAGACGATCACGCTCCGGATCACCTCGCCGGCCTTCATCGCCGTGAAGGCGTCGTTCACCTCGTCCAACTTGATGTGGCGCGACACCATCGAGCCGAGGTCGAGGCGGCCGTGCTCGACCAGGTTGATGAAGCGGGGGAAGTCCCGCCGCACCTGCGCCGACCCGTAGACGCACCCGAGCAGCCGCTTCTCCTCGTAGAACATGGCGAAGCCGGGCAGCGTCACCATCGAGTCCATGCGCGGCATGCCGACGACGACGGCAGTGCCGCCGCGAGCGAGCCGACGAGAACGCCTGCGTGATCGTCTCGGGCAGGCCGATGACCTCGAACGCGTAGTCGGCGCCACGACCACCGGTGAGCGCCTGGACCCGCGCCACCGGGTCGCCCTTGGCCGGGTCGACCGTGTCGGTGGCGCCGAACTTCCGGGCCGTCTCGCGCTTCATCTCGACGGGATCGACCGCGATGATGCGTGCCGCGCCCGCGATTCTGGCGCCCTGGATCACCGACTGACCGACCCCACCGCAGCCGATCACCGCGACGCTCGAGCCGGGCTCGACCTCCGCCGTGTTGAGCGCCGCCCCGACGCCGGTGGTGACGCCGCAGCCGAGGAGGGCGAGCTGGTCGTCGGGGAGATCGGTCTCGACCTTGACCGCCTGCGATTCGGAGATCGTCATCGCGTCCGCGAACGTGCCGAGACCGGTGAATCCCGGGATCGGGGTGCCGTCTGGGCGCCGCGCGCGGGGTCATCATCACCGGGCCGGTCTGCTCGCAGAGGTTGGACTGGTCATGAGTGCAGTACCAGCACGCGCCGCACGACGGGATGAACGTGCCGATCACCCGATCGCCCTTCTTCACCTGGCTGACCTCGGACCCGACCCAATCGATGGTCCCCACGCCCTCGTGGCCGAGGATGGTGGGGGGTGGGAGCGGCAGCGTGCCGTTGGTGGCCGACAGGTCCGAGTGGCACACGCCGCTCGCGCCGATCTCGACCACGACGTCGCCCGGCCCGGGATCGAGCGGCGTCATCTCCTCGATGATCAGAGGCTGTTCCTGCTCGACGTACACCGCTGCTCTCATGGAGTCCCCCTCTTCGGATTCCCCGACGCTACCTAGGTCCGCAGCTCTCGCGCCTCTTCGTCGCGGAGGCGATTGAACCACTCCCGCACCTCGCGCCGCCGCCCGCGATCGTTCGCCAGGTTGACGAGCTCGTGCGGGTCCTCGTGGAGGTCGTACAGCTCATGGTCGTGGTCCTCGAGGTCGGCGTGGACGTCGACCTGCTTGGGCTGCTTTGACGGCCGCCCCATGCGGTCGAAGCTGCCTCCGACGCCGTAGTAGCGGGCGTACTTGTGCCGCCCGTCGAACATCCCGCGCATCGTGTACCGGAGCGGGACGCAGCTCTCGTACCAGGCCGAGTCCTGCGCCAGCAGGACGGCATCGCGCGCGGGCGTCGACGGCGCGCGCAGGACGGCAGCAGGTCGTGCCCGACGAGCGACGGGTCGTCGGCGCCGGCGAGCGAAGCGACGGTCCGGGCCAGGTCGATGTGCGTGCCGAGCGCGTCGGTTGCGGTGCCCGGGGTCGTGATTCCCGGTGCGCGCACGTACAACGGCACTCGCATGATCTCCTCGTACACGAACGGCCCCTTGCTGCGCAGGCCGTGCGAGCCGCACATGTCGCCGTGGTCGGAGGTGAAGATGACCGCGGTGTCGTCGGCCCGTCCCGAGGCGTCGAGCGCATCGAGGATCGCGCCGAGGTTCTTGTCGCCCTCCTGATGGAGGCGCCAGTAGTAGTCGAGATGCCGCAGCCAGGCCTGCTTGTCGTCACGGTCGATCCGCCCGTACAGCGTGTGTTGCTGCTCGTAGAGCCACTGCCGGTGCACGGCGGGCTTCGTGAACAGGTCGTCGTCGAAGTTCGCCGGGAGCTCGTCGAACACCTCCTCGTACGGCTCGGCGAACGCCGGCAGCGGGTCGTCCTCCTTCCATGCCGCGGCGGCGAGGAACGAACGCGTGAGCTCGAACTCCTCACGGTGCTCCGCCTGGTACGACGGCTGGTCGATCGGGAACCACATCACGTCGTGCGGGTTGACGAGCGCGACGACGAGGAACCACGGCCGGTCGCTCGCCCCTGCGTTGTCGTGCAGCCAGCCGACGCCCTGCTCGGCGATGATCGGGTCGTACTGCCAGCCGGTGCCCGCCCACCCCATGAAGTGACGGTCGTTGCCCCGCCAGTCGGAGAAGCCGTACGCCTCGAGGTCCGGCTCGACCGCGTGCGAGAGGTGCCATTTGCCGACGTACGAGGTGCGGTAACCCGCGGAGCGCAGGATCGAACCGAGCGTGGGGATCGCGGGGTCGAGCTCGCGGTTCGCCGGGAAGATCACGTTGTCGGTCACACCGTGCTGCGGGACGTACCTCCCCGTGAGCAGGCTCGCCCGAGACGGCGAGCACGGTGACGAGTGCGTGTAATGACGCGTGAACTCGAGGCCGCCGTCGATGAGGCGTTGGCGGTGGGGTAGCGAGAGGCCGGGCGGGATCCATCCGCGCTGGCGCTCCTGGTCCGACACGACGAGCAGGATGTTGGGGCGGTCGGCCATCGGATGGCGAGCCTAGGCCGCTAGCGTCGTCACCCGTGCCTACCCGGCTGCTGCTCGTCCGTCACGGCGAGTCGACATGGAACGCGCTGTCGCGCTGGCAGGGCCAGGCCGACCCGCCGCTCTCACCGTTCGGAGAGCGCCAGGCCGAGGATGCTGCCGCGCGTCTGGCCGAGCTCGCGACGATCACGGCGGTCTGGGCGTCGGACCTCGACCGGGCACGGCGCACCGCGGAGCTGATCGCCGGCTACCTCGGCATCCCGCGCGTGCGCGAAGAGCCGCGCCTTCGTGAGCGTGACGTCGGCTCGTGGAGCGGGCTGACCCGGACCGAGATCGAGGAGCGCTGGCCGGGGTATCTCGCAGCTCACCGCTCGCCCCCCGATTTCGAGGGCGACGACCCGCTGCTCGAACGCACGCGTGCGGGGCTGGCGTCGGCGGTCGACGGGAGTGACCCGGGCGACGTGCTCGTCGTCACCCACGGCGGTGTGATCCGCACGATCGAACGCTCCCTGGGCGCGATCCCGGAGCGCCTCGCCAATCTCGGCGGGCGCTGGCTCGTCGCCGAGTCGCCGACAGACTTCTCGCTCGGGAACCGGGTCGTGCTCCTCGAGCCCGACGAGGTGACCGTGCCGCGCGGCCCGTCGGAACAGGACCCGGTGAGCCCGACAGACGCGACGCAGTAAACTGCTCAGTTCCCCCCGCAGGAGCCGCGCGTGCCTGACCAGTCCGATGGCGGCATCCGAGACCGCCGCGCCCATCCCGAGCTCGCCGCCGAGCAGCGGTACCTCGATCGGGCGTACGGGCGACTCGACGAGATGCGCAAGGCCGCGAGCCGGGTCGCCGAGGGCTACTCGGAGGTGCGGCGGGGTGGCACCCACCAGGCCCGTCTCGAGCGCGACGCCGCCGCCGCCCACACCCGCCGCCGGCTCGCGGCGCTGAACATCGGGAACGCCCCGCTGTGCTTCGGGCGCATCGACCTTGAGCCCCGAACGGGGGAGGACGGGGAGGAGCGCCCGGACGACGACCGCTTCTACATCGGACGCACCTCCGTCACCGAGGCCGACCAGACGCCGCTGATCGTGGACTGGCGCGCCCCGGTGGCCGAACCCTTCTACCGCGCCACCGGCGTCGAGCCCATGGGGGTCGTGCGGCGCCGGCACTTCCAGACCCACGGCCGGGAGCTCCTCGGCATCGACGACGAGGTCTTCGATGCCGCCGCCGCCGACGAGGCCGGCTTCACGATCGTGGGCGAGGCCGCGTTGCTCGCCGCGCTCGATCGTCATCGCACGGGGCGGATGGGCGACATCGTCGCCACGATCCAAGCCGAGCAGGACGAGGCGGTGCGCGCCGACCTGGCCGGCATCCTCGTGGTCGCCGGGGGCCCGGGGACGGGCAAGACCGCGGTCGCGCTCCACCGCGCCGCCTATCTGCTGTACACGCACCGCCAGCGGTTGGCATCCCGCGGCGTGCTGCTGGTCGGGCCGAGCCCGATCTTCCTGCGCTACATCGACGAGGTGCTCCCGTCGCTGGGTGAGGAGGACGTGCAACTCACGACCGTCGCCGGACTCAAGCCCCAGCTGCGCGCCCGGGCGACCGAGCCGACTGCGGTCGCTGCTCTGAAGGGCGACCCCCGCATGTCGCAGGTGATCGCACGGGCGTTGCGCGACCGCGAACGTCCTCTGCGAGACGACCTGGTCGTCATGCTGGACGGCCACGTGCTCCGGCTCCGGCGAGCCGACTCGGCTCGGATCGTCGAGCGCGTCCGGCGCCGGCGGGGCACGCACAACGAGCGGCGCCCGGCGGTGACGCGCATGGTGCTGGACCAGTTGCGGGACCAGTACCGCAGATCACTCGTGGCGGCGTACGAGCGCGACATGCGTCGCATCGACCCGGACGCGGCGCTTCCGCCGTCATCGGTAGACGGGAGTGCGGACGATGACGAGCTGCTCGACGTGCCCGTCGCGGCGGCGCTGGCCCGGGGCGAGCGCGCACCGGAGGACTGGGAGGCGGAGCTGTCGGCGCGTCTCCGGCGCACACCCGACGTTCGCGCCGCGCTCGAACGTATGTGGCCGGTGCTGTCGGGTGCCGAGCTCGTGCACGACCTGTTCAGCTTCCCGGCGCTCATTCGCTCGGCCGCCGACGGCGTCCTCTCGCGGGACGAGTCCGAGCAGCTCGCCCGGCCGCGCTCGTCCAACGTGCGCGAGGTCGCCTGGACCCCGGCCGACGTCGCGCTCGTCGACGAGGCGGACGCGCTGCTCGGTCCCCCGGAGGCGGGGCGACCGCGCCGCCGGCGCCGGCGCCGAGGCGCATCCGACCGCGCTCTCGAGGACGCTCAGCGCGTGGTCGAGGAGCTCGGCTTGGGGAGCTACACGACGGCGGCCGAGGTCGTCGAGCGCTACGGCGGTGGAGCGGGGCCGAGTGAAGACGGCGTGGGTGAGCCGCGCACGTTCGGGCACGTGCTCGTGGACGAGGCGCAGGATCTCACCGCGATGCAATGGCGCATGGTGGGCCGGCGCTGCCCGTCGGGTTCGATGACGCTCGTCGGCGACTTCGGGCAGTCGAGCCGGCCGGGTGCGTTGCACGACTGGGATGCCGTGCGGGCCCAGCTGCCGGGCGACGAGCCCGCACGAGTCGTCACGCTCTCCGTCAACTACCGCACGCCGGCGGAGATCATGACCCTCGCCGACCGGTTCGTGGCCGCCGCCGCGCCGGGTGTCCGTCCGTCCCGGTCTGTACGCAGTACCGGGCAGCTCCCGCAGTTCGTCGGCGCCGGCGACTCGGGCGAGCTCGTCGCACTCGTGGCCGACATGGCCCGGAACGGCGGGAGCGACGAGGGCACGACGGCCGTGATCGCTCCCCGTGATCTGCACGACGACCTCGTCGCGCGGCTCTCGGATCTCGGCGCCGTGGCGGGATCGGCCGACGCCATCGACGCCCCGGTCGCGGTCGTCGACGCCTCCGACGCGAAGGGGCTCGAGTTCGACCACGTCATCGTGGTCGAGCCGTCCCGGCTCGTGACCCCCGACGCCTCCGGCCTCCGGTTGCTCTACACGGCGCTCACGCGAGCGACCCAGACCCTGACGGTCGCGCACGCGGCGCCGCTGCCGGAGGCCCTCCAACCCGCGACCACCTCCTAGTCTCGCCGTGGGCGGGACGGCAGAAGGACGAGAACACTGATGGCTACGACGACCGACACCGACCTCACCGCCGCCGACGTCGCCTGGGACCTCGAGCCGCTCGTCGACGGCGAGGGCGAAGCGGGTGTCGACGAGCTGCTCGACGACGCCGACGGCGTGGCGGCCTCGGTGGCGGAGCGGCGGGGGACCGTCGCCGAGCTCGACGCTCCCGGGCTGGCTTCGGTCATGCGCGAGCTGGCGTCGATCGCGGAGCTCGTCGGACGGGCGGCGTCGTACGCGAGCCTGCGGTTCGCGGCCGACACCACGGACCCGGGGCGCGGCGCATTGCTCCAGCACGTCGAGGAACGAGCCACCGCCATCAATACGAAGGTCCTCTTCTTCGATCTCGAATGGGCGGCGCTGTCCGACGACCGGGCGGCCGAGCTCCTCGCCGACGAGCAGCTGACGTTCTGCCGTCACTACCTCGCGGCGGCGCGCCGCTACCGGCCGCACCTCCTCACCGAGCCCGAAGAGCTCGTGATGACCGAGAAGGCGGTCACGGGGCGAAGCGCGTGGAGCCGGCTGTTCAGCGAGCTGACGTCGACGATCGCCGTCGATCTCGACGGCGGACGGGTCAGCCTCGAAGGGGCGCTGTCCCGGCTGAGCTCGCCCGACCGGAGCGAGCGTCGCGCCGCGGCCGAAGCGGTCACGGACGCGCTCGAGCCGGGTTTGCGGACCCGGGCGTTCGTGTTCAACACGCTGCTGGCCGACAAGGCCGTCGACGACCGCTTGCGCAAGTACCCGAACTGGCTGGCGAGCATGAACCTCGACAACGAGGCCAGCGACGAGTCGGTGCGAGCGCTCGTCGCCGCGGTGCGAAGCCGGTACGACATCCCGCAGCGCTGGTACGCGCTCAAGGCCCGGGTGCTCGGGCTCGACCGGCTCGCCGACTACGACCGCATGGCATCGGTGGCGGACGAGGAGTCCGAGTTCGGATGGCACGAGGCGCGCGAGCTCGTGCTGGACGCGTACGGCTCGTTCTCCTCCGAGCTCCAGGGCGCGGCGCTCCGGTTCTTCGACGAGGCCTGGATCGACGCTCCCGTCCGACCCGGGAAGCGCCCGGGCGCCTTCTGCGCGTACACCGTCCCGTCGCAGCACCCCTACCTGCTGCTGAACTGGACCGGTCGCCGCCGGGACGTGTTGACGCTCGCCCACGAGCTCGGCCACGGCTTGCACGCGTACTTGGCGCGGGACCAGGGCGTCTTCCACCAGTCGACGCCGCTCACGCTGGCCGAGACGGCGTCGGTGTTCGGCGAGACCGTGACCTTCGGCCGGCTGCTCGAGGCAACCAGCGACCCGTCGGCCCGGCTCGCGCTCGTCGCCGAGAGCATCGAGGGGCAGATCGCGACCGTCTTCCGTCAGACGGCCATGAACCGTTTCGAGGACCGCGTGCACACCGAGCGGCGCGAGGTCGGTGAGCTCAGCGTCGACCGGTTCGGCGAGCTGTGGTACGAGACGCAAACCGAGATGCTCGGAGACCCCGTCGAGCTCACCGACGGCTACCGCACATGGTGGTCGTACATTCCGCACTTCATCGGCACTCCCGGCTACGTGTACGCCTACGCGTACGGTCAGCTCCTCGCGCTGTCCGTGTACCGGACCTACGAGCAGCGCGGCGCCGACTTCGTGCCGCAATATCTCGAGCTGCTCCGCAGCGGCGGCTCCCGCACGCCCGATGAGCTCGGCCGCATCGTCGGCGTCGATCTCGGAGATCCCGGGTTCTGGGACGGCGGCCTCGCCATCGTCGAGCAGCAGCTGGAAGCGGCCGAGGCGGCCGCGGCCGAGGCCGGCCGCGTGTCGAGCTAGCGAGCGAACGCGTGCTCACACCCGACGGCGCGTTGCTCGCCGGCAAGGTCGCCGTGGTGACCGGCGGCGGGGGCGGCATCGGGCGGGCGATCTCGGAGACCTTCGCCGCTCACGGCGCCAAGGTCGTCGTCGCCGAGATCGACGCCGAACGTGCCGCCGACACCGTCGATGCGATCCGAGCCGACGGCGGCGAGGCGATGGCCCAGCCGGTCGATGTTCGCGTGCCGGACGAGGTCGCGACGCTCGCGGACGCGACATTCGCCGAGTACGGCCGCGTCGATGCGCTGGTCAACAACGTCGGCCACTACCTCTACCGAGGGGCGCGGTTTCTCGACACCGACGAGGAACACTGGGACACGCTGTACGCGGTGAACCTGCGTCACATGTTCCTGTGCACGAGGGCTCTCGGGCCTCGGATGGTGGAGCAGGGCGACGGCGGCAGCATCATCAACGTCTCGACGGTCGAGGCCTTTCGCGGCATCCCGTTGATGGCTGCGTACTCGGCGTTCAAGGCGGGCGTGGTCCAGTTCACGAAGAGCCTCGCCCTCGACCTCGGCGGCGACGGCATCCGCGTGAACGGCATCGCGCCCGATCTGACCCAGACCATCCAGGTGCCGTACGACCGCTGGGTGTCTGCCGAACAAGAGCATCTGATCCCGACGTGGGTGCCGATCGGCCGCTTCGGGATGCCCGAGGACATCGCCGGGGTCGCGCTCTTCCTCGCCTCTGATCTGTCGGCGTTCGTGACCGGCACGACGATCAACGCCGACGGCGGAAGCCTTGCCGCCGGCGGTTGGTTCCGCACCGAGCGCGGCGGCTGGACGAACCGTCCGCTGAACCCCTAAGCCGCGCCGGCCATCGCCGCGAACGCGGCCAGCTCGCGCGGGATGTCCGACCCCATCGGCGAGTAGAGGATCTCGGTCGCCCCCGCCGCCTCGAGCTCGTCGAGCCGTCCGCGCAGCTGGCGTGACGATCCCGTCCACGTGAACGCGGCGAGGGTGTGCCCGTCGAGGAGCGGCGCATCGCGTTCGGTGACGCGCACGAGGTGATCCTCGTGCACGGTGAGATGGCGGACGCTCGCCGGCAGGCACTCGAGCCTCTCGCGCCACTCGGGTCCGCCCGGGAGCGAGTCGACCGCGGCCGGGTTCGCCTCGTACATCCCGTGGTACACGACGGTGAGCGCGGGGCCGGCGGCTTCGAGCGCGCGCGGCGACGTCGGCTGCTCGCCCTCGTCGAGCACCGTCCCGAACGCGAGCACCGCGCACCAGTCGAACTCGGGCTGACCGGACCCGATCGTCATGACGCCGTCGCCGAGCTCCTTCGCCACCTGCAGCCCTCGCGGGCCGTTGGCGGCCACGAGGATCGGCACGTCGATCGGCCGAGCAGGCAGGAAGCCGGCGGGCGGGATCATGCCTACGACCGACCCGTCAACCTCGACTTGCTCGCCGCGGAGGAGGGCACGCAGCTGGCGTAGGTACTCCTCGACCGCGGTCCACGACATCGGCCTCTGGCCGAGTGCCATGCGACCGGTGAACCCTGTGCCGAGGGCGGCGACGGTCCGGCCGGGAGCGAGGCTCTCGAGGGTCGCGATCGCCGTCGCCTGCACGAGCACGTGGCGAAGGCTGGGGATCAGGACCGCGGGGCCGAGCCCGATGCGCTCGGTGCCCTCGGCGACGCGCGCCAGCGCCACCCACACGTCGGGGTACAGCGCGGGCGAGTCGTACAACCAGGCCCGTTCGTAGCCGAGCGACTCCGCCACCACCGTGTGCTCGACCACGTCCGGCCCGGGCGGGAACGCACAGGAGACGTCCACGGAGTTACGAGCCCGCCAGCTCGCGACGGAGCTGCGCGAGCCCCATCGGGCCGAGGTTCAAAGCCCGGGCGTGGAACGACTTGAGGTCGAACGCGTTGCCGGCGTGCTGCCGGGCGGCCTCGCGCGCGGCGAGCCACACGCGCTCGCCGATCTTGTAGCTGATGGCCTGACCCGGCCAACCCAGGTAGCGGTCGACCTCGCTGCGCATGAAGTCCTCCGGCATCCGACCGCTGCGTTCCATCGCGAACGGCAGCGCAAGCTCGGGCGTCCACGTCTCGCCGGGGTGGTAGCGCTCGTCGGCGGGGATCGACAGCTCGAGGTGCAATCCGATGTCGATGACGACGCGCGTCGCGCGCAGCGCCTGCGCCCGCAACATCCCGAGCTCGTACGCCGGGTCGTCGAGGTAGCCGAGCTCGCCCATCAACCGCTCTGCGTACAGCGCCCATCCTTCGGCGTGGCCCGACCAGCCGGCCAGCGTGCGCTGGAAGCGGCTCAGCTCGCCGGCGAGGTAGCGGACCTGGGCGATCTGGAGGTGATGGCCGGGGACACCCTCGTGGTAGCAGATCGACACTTCGCCCCAGAGCGGGAAGCGGGTCCTGCCGAGCGTCGGGTACCAGGTGCGCCCGGGCCGGCTGAAGTCCTCCGAGGGGCCCGAGTAGTACATCGCCGCCGCGCCGCCGGGCGGGGCGATCATGGCCTCGACCCGCTTGACCGGGTCGGGGATGTCGAAGTGCACGCCGTCGAGCTCGGCGATCGTCGTGTCGAGCAGGTTCTGCAGCCACTGGCGGAACTCGTCGACGCCGTCGATGGCGCGGTTGGGATCGGTTTCGAGGTGGTCGATCACGGCATCGAGCGATTCGCCGGGGAGGATGCGCTCGGCCACCTCGCCCATGGCGCGTTCGATGCGGTGCAGCTCGTCCCAACCCCATGCATAGGCCTCGGCCAGGTCGAGCTCCACCCCGTTGAAGACGCGGGCGAGCAGCCCGTAGCGCTCGGCGCCGACTGCGTCGCGCTCGACGGCGTGCGGCGCGTACTCGTCGGCCAAGAAGCGGCCGAGGGCGGCGTACGCCTCGCCGGCTCGGTTGGCCCGGTCGCCGAGTGTGTCGCGCAACGCTTGGTTCTCGATGCCAGCTTCGTCGTAGCGGTCGATCAGCGTGAGGAAGAACGGACGAGCCTCGCCGTTGACTCCGCTCCACGTCTCGGCCTGGCGGGTGCACTCGACGGCCTGGCGCCGCGCCGCGACGAGTCCCCGGCGCACGCCCTCGTTCAGGCTCTGCTGGTACGACTCGAGCCCTTCGGGCACGAGCGCCATGCGAGCGGCGATCACCTCCCAGTCCGCCTCGGTCTCCGTCGGCATCATGTCGAAGCACATGCGCACGGCTTGGACGGGGCTGGCGATCACGTTCAGCTCGCGGAGGTGCTCGCCGGTGTCGTAGAGCTCGCTGCCGGTCTCGAGGGTCTCGCGCAGCACCTCGGCAGCGATGCGATCGCGATCGCTCTCCGGCGCCGCCGCCGTCAACGCCCGAAGCGTCGCCCGGTTGTGCTCGTTGCGCTCCTCGTAGCCGGCGGGCGAGAAGTCCGTCATCTCGTGATCGTGACCCGCCAGGCCTTCGAGCGTGGCGGACACCGGATCCAGGGCCGCGAAGCGGTCGACGAACCGGTCGGACAGGTCGTAGATCTCCGACATGCGCCGCACTGTCTACTCGATGCGGCGACCGGCGAGCGCCGGCGCTGCGGACGATCGGTCCGAGCACGGCGCGGCGGCGGTACCGTCGCGCGGCGACGGCGTCAAGGAGGACAACGTGAGTGGCGACGGGACACGGCGGGAGAACGACAGTCTCGGCGAGGTCGAAGTGCCGGCGGACCGGTACTGGGGAGCGCAGACACAGCGGTCGCTCCATCACTTCTCGATCGGCGACGACCGCATGCCGAAGGCCGTCATCCGAGGGATGGCGATCCTGAAGAAGGCAGCCGCGCTCACCAACCAGGACCTCGGCAAGCTCCCCGCCGAGGAGGCGAAGCTGATCGTCCAGGCCGCCGACGAGATCATCGACGGCAAGCACGACGACGAGTTCCCGCTCTACGTCTGGCAGACGGGCAGCGGGACGCAGACGAACATGAACGTCAACGAGGTGATCTCGAACCGGGCCATCGAGCTCGCCGGCGGCGAACGGGGGAGCAAGGCGCCGATCCACCCCAACGACCACGTGAACATGTCGCAGTCGTCGAACGACACCTTCCCGACCGCGATGCACATTGCCGCCGCCGAACAGGTGGTGCACCGCCTGCTTCCGTCGGTCACGGCCTTGCGAGATGCCCTGGCGGTGAAGGCGGAGGAGTTCCGTGACATCGTCAAGACGGGACGCACCCACCTCCAGGACGCCGTCCCACTGACACTGGGCCAGGAGTTCGGCGGCTATGTCGCCCAGCTCGACGCCGACGTCGAGCGCATCCGGCTCACGCTGCCGGGCTTGTACCAGCTCGCCATCGGCGGCACCGCCGTCGGGACGGGCCTCAACGCGCCGCCCGATTTCGACGAGCGGTGCACGGCCAAGATCGCCGAGCTGACCGGCCTGGCCTTCGTGCCGGCGCCGAACAAGTTCGCCGCTCTCGCCGCCCACGACGAGCTCGTGTTCGCCAGCGGCGCGCTCAAGACCCTCGCCGCGTCGCTGATCAAGATCGCCAACGACATCCGCTGGCTCGCATCGGGCCCGCGCTCGGGACTGGGCGAGCTCATTCTCCCCGAGAACGAGCCCGGGTCGTCGATCATGCCGGGCAAGGTGAACCCGACCCAGAGCGAAGCGGTGACGATGGTGGGTGCCCAGGTGATCGGCAACGACACGACGATCGGGTTCGCCGGCTCGCAGGGCAACCTCGAGCTCAACGTGTTCAAGCCGGTGATGATCTTCAACTTCCTGCACTCCGTCGAGCTCCTCGCCGACGTGAGCCGCACGTTCCGTGAGTTCGCCGTCGAGGGCGTGCAGGCCAACCGCGAACGCATCGCCGAGAACCTCGACAACTCGCTCATGCTCGTCACTGCACTGACGCCGCACATCGGCTACGACAAGTCCGCCGAGATCGCCAAGCACGCGCACAAGCACCGCAAGAGCCTGCGTGAGGCAGCAGTCGATCTTGGGCACCTGACCCACGAGGAGTTCGAGCGCCTCGTCCGCCCCGACAAGATGGCCCGGCCCGAGGGCTAGGCCGGGACGGGGGTTCCGGACCGTCGGTAATACTGGGCACCCACTCGACGAGGAGGAGCAATGGCGATCTACGACGCGGACGTCGCGGCGCTCGACGGCAGCCCGGCCGAGCTCGCCGACTACCAGGGCCAGGCGCTGCTGATCGTGAACGTGGCGTCACAGTGCGGTCTCACGCCGCAGTACGCCGGCCTGCAGGAGCTCCACGAGCAGTACGCCGACAAGGGGTTCGCCGTCCTCGGCTTCCCGTGCAACCAGTTCGGAGCCCAGGAGCCCGGGAGCCCGGACGAGATCGCCGCCTTCTGCGAGACGAGCTACGGCGTCAGCTTCCCGCTGTTCTCGAAGATCGAGGTGAACGGCGAGGGCCGTCACGCGCTCTACGAAGAGCTCACCGCGCATGCGGACGACGAAGGCGAAGCGGGGGACATCCAATGGAACTTCGAGAAGTTCCTCGTGTCGCGTGACGGTGAGGTCGTCCGGCGATTCCGTCCGCTCACGACCCCTGACGACCCCGCGCTCGTTAGCGCGATCCAGGACCAGCTCGAAGGGCAGTAGCGCGCGAGGCCGGCTAACGACGGACCCAGAGCCCGAGCACCGGCTGCACGCTCGTGATCGGCAAACCGCGGTGGTCGCCGTTGGGGAGATCGACGCCTCGTAGCCCGTTCACCCTTGGCCTCGCGGCGAACGCCCAGTCCACGTACCAGGCCCAGAGGTTGTAGACCTCCTCGGCAAACTGCCGTCCGATCTGCCGGTACAGAAGTTTGCGGCGCGCCGGGTCGGATTCCGACCTGGCGCGTTCGAGGTTCTGGTCGATCACCGGATCGCTGATCGAGCTGAAATTCACCGGGTTGCGAACCGTCGTATCGGTGCCGGGTTGGACCGCGGTGCTGTGCCACCAGGGGTACATGGTGTCGGGATCTGTGCTCGGGAAATTGCGCCACAAGATGGCCTGAAACTGACCTGCTACAGCGAGGTCGATGTATCGGCTCTGCGTCGTCGGCGGCGCGAGCTCAACGCGGATGCCGACCTTCGCCATCTGATCTTTGATTGCGTTTGCGAGTGCTTGTACGGGCGGGTCGGGCGTCGAATCCAACGTGAATCGCAGCTCGTCGGCGCCGATCTCACTCGTACATTGCTCGAGGAACCGCTCCGCGTCATCCGGGTCGTAGCTCGGATACCCGGGGTTTCGCTGGTATCCCGGCGTCCCGGGTGCGAACGGCTGGGTCGCATTCGGGGTCACCGCGCCAGTGCGCTCGCTCAGCGCTTCGGTGTCGGTCGCGTACGCGACCGCGAGTCGACACGAGCGGTGGTCGAAGGGTGCCTGGCCCGCGTTGAGCATGGTGTGGTCGACCTCGGCGCCACGCTTGCTCTCGAGGAGCTTGACCAGTCCTGCCTGCGCATCGGTGCGGAGCCCGGCGATTTGTTGGCCATCGGCGACATGGATGAGGTCGAGGTCGCCGCCCTTGAGACCATTCACACGCTGCGATGTGTCCTCTCGCGGTCTGAAGGTGATCTCGTCGAGGTAGGGGAGAGCGTTCCCGGATCTGTCCCTCTGCCAGTAACGGGTGTTCTTGGTGACGACGAGGCTGTCGTTCGGCACCCAGCTCTTCAACGAGAACGGGCCCGTCCCGATGAGATTCGTCGCACACGTCGCGGCGTCATCGAGCTGCGCCGGCGCCGCGATGCCGACACGGCCGGTTCCCCACAGGAAGGCAGGAAAGGCAACCCACGGCACCCTCGTGGTGACGAGCACAGTGAGGTTGTCCACGGGCTGAATGTCCGAGATGTCGGCGAAGACGACACCCCAGAGCGGTCCGGCTCGGTACGCATCAAGGTTCTGAGCGACCGCAGCCGCGTTCAGGGGCTCGCCGTCGTGGAAGGTGATGCCCTCCCGCAGGGCGATCGTCCACTGCGTGTAGTCCTGGTTGTGGTTGATCGACCGCGCCAAGTAAGGAACGAACCGCCCATCGGCGTTCGGCACGGTGAGCGTCTCGTAGACGGCCTGCGCGATCTCCGTCCCGCCGGCGGCGAGCTGCGCGGAGGGCAGACACCAGCCACCCACCGTCTCCGCCTCGATGCCGTAGGTGATGGACCCGCCTTCGTTCGGCGTCGGCGCACTCGGCGTTCCAGCGCGGGCCTTGTTCTCCGCCTCCTGGGTCCCACCGCTGCATGCGACCGCAAGCAGGGCGAGCACCACTCCGATGGTGACGAGCCGTCGCACCGGGCGCCGCGGGGAGACACGGTCGCTCACGCCGCTCGCCGTGCCGGACGCGGGTTCAGTCAGGTGCTCGCGCCGTCCGACGCGGGCGGTGTCATCGCCGCGCCGTCGACCTCGAGCGGGAAGTGACAGGCGACGTAGTGGCGGGGACGGATCTCGCGGATCTTCGGTTCCTCCTGCGCGCACCGTTCTGCCGCCCGGGGACAGCGCGTCCGGAACCGGCATCCACTCGGCGG
>CAWIJM010000022.1:0-35084 GCA_963836445.1 uncultured Actinomycetes bacterium | reverse complement strand
CCGCTCCACGCCCGATCTGCTGGGGACTCGCTGGCATTTCGAGCTCTGTGGGGGAGCGCATATCGCCGGTTCCGGACGCGCCGCGGTCGTCGTTCGGTGCTCGACGAGCCGTTGTTCTCACATGGAACGGCTTGTCGAGTGGTTGTCTGCAGCGTCGGTTGGGGGTGGTGGTCGTGGCGGGTGGTGCGGGACGCGTCGGCACCAGGTGGATCGGCTGTCCGCCACTCTCACGTGTGCGGGTCGGAACCGCATTGTGTTCATGCGCAGGTGGTGCCCCATACTGTGCACGCCGGTGACCGTCCGGGGACGGTGGTGCGGAGAACGACTCGGGGATCGGTGCCTGCGGAGGCGGTGGCCGACGCGTCCCGCGATCGGGCGCGCGTGAATTCCTCGAGCCGATCGGCGAGGAGCACGCGCGGCGGTCATGGTCAGGCGGTCATCTCGGCCCACACGAACCCGGCGAGTTCGCGGGCGACCGCGGTGGCCACGACGGTGCGGCGCTCTTTGCGCGCCGCGAGACGACGGAACCGTCCACAGAGTCGGATCTGGGCGGCCCAGGCACGGGCAACGACGTCGGGGGGAAGGCCTTTGTGGCGGCGGTGCAACTCGGGACTGACCCGAGCCGGATACTGATACGCCCATGCGGCTTCGACGAGGATGTTCCGGACGTGGGCGTTGCCGGCTTTGGTGATCCCGTAACGCGACGTGTTCGCTCCGGTGGAGTACTCGCGGGGGACGAGGCCGACGAAACCCATGAACTTGGCGGGAGCGGGGAACCGCCGCCAGTCGCACACCTCGCACGCCAATCCCAGCGCGCTGAGCTGGTCGATCCCTCGATAGGCGCCGAGGCGAGCAACTTCGTCGACGAAGAGCCCCCGCTCGAAGAAGCCAGCGAGGTCAGCGTCGATCGCGCCGACACGCAGCTCGCGTTCTTCGACGCTGGCCAGCAGGTGCGCGAACGTGGCCTGGGCGCCCGTCTCGTCGAAGGCTAACGAGCGCAGCCACCGCCGGTGCTTGAGCGTCCAGGGCGTCCCGTCGCGATACACGAGGTGGCGGCGCAACAAGAACGAGCCGAGACGCTGACGGGCCCGGCGGCGATCGACCATCGCCGCGCCCCGCAACCGGCACAGGTCCCGACAGCCTTCCTCCGCGCGGGTCGGAACCCTCACCGTGACCAGCTCACCGGCACGGTAGAGACGCACGAGTCGTCGGGCGTCGCGGCGATCAGTCTTGACCTTGTCGCCACCAGCGACCGGGACCAGAGACGGCGCGACCACGCCACAGCTGACACCCATCGACCTCAACAGCCGGTGCAGCTCATAGCCGGTCGGTCCCGCCTCGTAACACACCCGCAGCCGGACCGGCTCACCCAACCTCGACACCAGACGACGGATCGACACCTCGTCGTGGGCGACCTTCTCCAACCTCGGTGCGCTCTGCGACGACCCGTCGAGCACACCCACCGCGATCGCGTCCTTGGCGACATCGAGGCCTACCCACTTCACGTCCTCAAGAGGCATTCTGGTAACGGACACGGCCGGCTCCTTTCGTCCATGTGGCTCCGTCCATCAGCGATGGTGGATGACCCACGCATCAAACCGGGACGAGAGCCGGCCGTTCCATTACAACTGTGCGCCGATATCACGCGTGAGCCAACGCCAGAGCCGTCGATCTGGCGCGCTGTCGGTCTGAGCGCCGGGAAGCTTGGCGGGCTTGCAGCTCAAAGATGCGGCACCCGGACCTGCCGTCGAGTCCGCGGCAGGATTCTCGTATGGAACACGTCGTCGTCGACGGGATGCGGATCGCCTACATCCGTGCGGGCTCTGGCCCGCCCCTCGTCATGCTGCACGGTGCACCGTGCGACAGCCGCACGTGGCAGTGGATGCTCCCCGACCTGTCACGCGACCACACCGTTCTCGCGTGGGACGGGCCGGGTTTCGGCGAGTCATCGGACATCGACGACAGCTGGCGAGCGCCACAGTTTGCTGACGCCCTCGCGGCCTTCATCGCCGCGGTCGGCCTCGAACGGCCGCACATCGTGGGTCATTCGTTCGGGACGATGGTCGCCCTGTCGCTGTTCCAGCACCACCCCGCAGTACCAGCAAGCCTCGTACTCGTCAGTGGTTACGCCGGCTGGGCAGGCTCGTTGCCGCCCGACGAGGTGGCACGACGACTCGAGATGTTCGTCGGCATGGCCGAGCTGGGCAATGCGTTCGACCCGAAGTCCTACCCTGGCCTGTTCTCTGAGCTCATACCTGCCGACCGCGACACCGCGTTGGCCACGATGATGCAAGAGAACATCCGCCCGGCAACGGTTCGAGTGGCGGGCCACATCGGTGCCGAGACTGACCTCCGACCGGTGCTGCCCACCATCGACGTGCCGACGCTGGTCCTGCACGGCGAGGCCGACGCTCGGTCGCCGTTCGCGAACGCCGAGGCGCTCCATGCCGCGATCGCCACATCGCAGCTCGTTGTGCTCCCGAAGCTCGGCCATGCGTGTGTGGTGGAGGACCCCGTGGCGTGTGCGGCGGAGATCCGCCGGTTCGTGAAGACCGTGCGCTGAACGTCAGTCGTTGATCGACACGTCGACCTCACTTCCACGTGTGCCGTTCGGTTCGCGAAGGCGACCGAACCGCGCGCCGCGCGTACCGTCGATCGGTTGCGCTTACTGAAGCCAGCACGTCGCGAGCCCCACAAGGCAGAGCGTTTCCGCCCAGCCGGCGGCAGGGGCGCCAACGTCACGGTTTGGCTGACGCCGGCGGTGCCCACGGCGTATCCGCTGGAGCATGTCGCAGCACCCAGAACTCGTTCCCCTCCGGGTCTCTCATGACCACGAAGTCCGGCGATTCGTCGAAGCAGTCGACGACGAGGTGAGCAAACGACGGTCGCAGACACCACAAGCCTCTACTGGCGGGTTGCGGTGATGAGCCACATGGCCGAGGGGAACTGAACACCCTCGCCGGTGGAATGGGCGCGGATGCTGTTTTGCAGCTGCGCGAGCGCCGCGTCGCGGGCGTCGGCTTCGAGGTCCCGCAGGAGGGCGGCGAAGCCGCCCAGGCCGGTGATGAACCGCAGGGCGTCCTCTGTGGTGTCGCCGAACCACATCGGCTCGTACAGCGCGTCGATGCCGACGTGGTCGAAGCCGGTGGTCTCGAGCAGCTGGCGGGTGTGGGCGGGGTCGGCGAGTGAGAACGGCCCGGGCCTGTCGAGGGGCGGTGGAGGGAGCTTCCGCCCGGCGGCGAGGATGCCGGTGAGCTCGCGGAACCAGTCGTTGGCCTCTGGTGGCTGCCAGACGAGCAGGGTGATGGGGGCGCCGGCACGCAAGGCTTGGGCGACGTTGCCGAGAGCGGCGGCGGGGTCGCCGAAGAACATGGCGCCGGTGTGGCTGATGGCGATGTCGAACGAGGCCGGGTAGAAGGGGTGGATCTGGGCGTCGGCGTGGACGAACTCGACGTTGGTGACGTGCTGGGTGGCGGCGCGTCGACGGGCGACGTCGAGCATCCGGGCAGACAGGTCGACACCGACGACGAGACCGTCCACGGCGAGCCGGGCGGCGTCGAGGCTGCTCTGGCCGTTGCCGCACCCGATGTCGAGGACACGGTCGGCGGGCGCGATGCGAGTGGCGTCGAGGAACGGCTGGCGGTAGCGGACCAGGCTGGCGTCGAAGACCTCGGCGTTGGCGGTCCAGTAGTCGCCGTCGGGACCGTTCCAGGCGTCGAAGGCGGCGACGTTGGCAGGGTCGATGTCGATGCGGCAGGTCGGGTTCATCGTGTGCTCGGTCATCGGACGGCGGGTGCGGTTGCGGGCGCGAATACCTCGGCGTGGTCCTCGATGAACGATCCCAGCTCGGTCGCGGACCGGCCGGTCAAGTCCTGCACCGAGGTGGTGACGGCCGCCGCGATGCCATGGCGCAACTCGGCGAACAGGCTCAGGAACCCGTCCGCGAACCACTCGGGCATCCCGGACGCGACTAGTCCGTCGCGCACCGCCGGCTCGGGTGCGTCGACGAACTCGACCCTTTGCCCCAGCGCGCGGGCCAGGGTGTCGGCGACCTGCGGGTAGGTGAATGCCTCGGGCCCGGTGAGCTCGTAGGTGGTGCCATGGTGACCGGAGCTAGTGAGGACCGCCACGACGCTGGCAGCGACGTCGCGGGGGTCGACCATGGCAATCCGGGCGTCGCCAGCGGGCGCCGCCAGGGGTCCGCCGTGGGCGAGGCTGTCGGCGGCGGCGAACAAGTTGGACATGGAGAAGTTGGCCCGCAGCACTGTGGCGGGCAGGCCCGACGCCGTCAGGTGGGCTTCGCTGCGGCCGTGCCAGGCCACGAACGCCGCCGGCGAGGCCGGGTCGGCGCCCACGCTGGAGATCTTGACCACCGGACACCGCGAGATGCCCGCCACTGCGTCGATGACGTTGGCCTCGAACTCGACCTGGCGGGGGTCGTTGCCCGACGACAACACAACGGCATCGGCACCCTCGACCGCCGCGCGGATGCTGGCGGGGTCGGCGAAGTCGCCCACCACGACCTGCATGTCGGCGCCCAATACGGCTGCGGCCTTGACCGCGTCGCGCACAAAGGCCCGGCATGGGATGCCGGCCGCGGTCAGCTCCCCGACGGCCCTGCTGCCGATGTTCCCGGTCGCTCCCGTCACCACGATCATTGCGCTCTCCTTCCGATCCGCCCGATGAGCGCTATAGTCCGTGTAGGACTTACTGTTAGTCCTCGGAGGACTATATGTCAAGGCGTTCGGCCGAGCTCACGACCACCTCGTATGCGATGTTGGGGATGCTCGCCATCCGCCCCTGGACCACCTACGAGCTGGCCCAGCACATGGAACGCGGCGTCGGACGCCTGTGGCCGCCGAGCGCCCGCAGCAACCTGTTCAACGAGCCGAAGAAGCTTGTTGCGCTCGGCTTGGCGAAGGCCACAGAGGACGCGGTCGGCAACCGTCACCGCACCGTCTACGCCCTCACCGCCAAGGGACGCCGAGCGCTCAAAACCTGGCTGGACACCCCCGGCGAACCCACCAGGCTCGAATCGGAACAGCTCCTCAAGCTGTTCTTCGCCGAGCACGGCACGACCGCCCAGGCCCGCGCCACCGTCGCCGCCATCTCCGAGTGGGCCGCCGACCGCGCCGCCGAGAACATCACAGTGGCGACCAGCTACCTGGACGGCGCTGGGCCGTTTCCCGAACGCGCCGCCATCCTTGCCGTCACCGGCAGGTTCATGACCGACTTCGCCGACATGGTGGCCGCGTGGGCCGACTGGGCAGCCTCGGTGCTCGCCGACTGGCCCGATGATCCCGCCGACGCCGAACCCGACTGGGCGACTTTCGAAGCGATCGCGCAACGAGGAGCCACCGCGCCTATCAATCTCCAACGCAAGGCGCAGCCATGACGGGCCGGGGTCCGGAGCACCCCCTCTGCCTGAGGTGTGCACAATGTCCGAGACAGCTGCGCACTATGTCCTGAACTCAGATACCGTCGTCCGCTCCACGAAGACTGAAGGCGGCGGGACCTGCTTCTGTGCTCAGAGGCCCTCGGGTCGGCACTCGAAGCAGTCGTGGCACAACCCGAAGATCACATCGTTCTCGACCCTCGGGTGGAAATCGGCGCCGGCCGTCGAACTCGGCGGCGGGGCAGGCAGGTTGACGATCTTGCCGCAGCGCTCGCAGTACGCGTGCGCGTGATCAACGGGTTCGGCCTCGACCCGCGCACCGCCAGGCAGGTGCAGGAGACGCACCAACTCCATTTGCTCGAGCAGGTGTACGGCCTCGTAAACCGTCCGGAGGGTGGTGGTCGGCATCCGCTCTGCGACCCGCTCGAACACCGCGTGGATGCTCATGTGGGCAGGACCTGAGTGGATGGCACTCCACGTGGTCAGGCGCTGCGACGTGACGCGCAGGCCACGATGCGCCAGGTGCTCGACGAGCAGCGCTTCGTGTCCAGGCCTCCGACGATCCGACGGACCGGGCCCGGCGCTTGCGTTCATGGCGAGCGCCAAGGCGCGTCCGGACCCGCGCGCTTGATTACGACGCGGTTGCCCTGCAGCGCGGACAGTAGCCCTGGAAGAGAACGTCCCGGCTCACGACCTGGTAGCCGAACCGCTGGGATCGGGGGAGCTCGACGCTTCCTTCGCGAGCGGGGTACACATCGCGGAGCTCGCCACATCGCAGACACACGAGGTGGTCGTGCGGCCGCCGGACGTTGGGGTCGTAGCGGGTCGGTCCGGGACCGGCGTCGACCTGCTGCACCTCGCCCATTGCAACCAGCTCGTTGAGCGTGTTGTACACCGTGGCCAGGCTCACCTCGGGCAACCGGCCCCGCGCGATCCCGAGCACCTCGTCGGCGGTGTGGTGCACGTGGTCTCCCTCGAGCGCCTGCGCGATCACCCGCCGCTGGGGCGTGATTCGCCACTGCCGTTCGCGCAATCGTTCGAGGAGGGCCGTGCCGCTCATTGGAACAGTGTACGCCGTCGACACCCATCAACGTTCGACTGAGGGTAGGGCTTGAAGAGTTCTAAGTCCAGAGCTAACTTGGGCCTTCGCGGAGGCTCGGGCAGGGGTGGCAAGGCGCACGAGCGATCGGGCAGCCAAACGAGCAGGCAAAGAGGAGTAGGACCGACGTGACTGACCGCAGCGAAAGCGAAAACCCTGAGATCCCGTCGCCGAGTCCCCAGACGGCGACGCGGCCCCGGTCGAATAGCGACTGGTGGCCGGATCAGCTGGACCTGTCGGTTCTCCATCAGCACGCGCCCGGGTTCGATCCGATGGCCGCGGACTTCGACTACGAAGCGGAGTTCAAGAGCCTCGACGTCGATGCGCTGAAGCGGGACATCTTCGAGGTGATGAAGACGTCGCAGGACTGGTGGCCTGCGGACTACGGCCACTACGGGCCGCTTTTCATCCGGATGACGTGGCATGCCGCCGGCACGTACCGCATCGAGGATGGGCGAGGCGGTGGCGGCGAGGGCGCGCAGCGCTTCGCGCCCCTGAACAGTTGGCCGGACAACGCGAACCTCGACAAGGCGCGCCGGTTGCTCTGGCCGGTCAAGCAGAAGTACGGCCGCAAGATCTCCTGGGCCGACCTGATCATCTTCGCCGGCAACTGCGCCTACGAGTCGATGGGGTTCAAGACGTTCGGGTTCGGCTTCGGGCGCAAGGACATCCCGGAGCCCGACGAGATCTTCTGGGGCCCCGAGGACACGTGGCTGGGGGACGAGCGCTACAGCGGTCCCGGGGAGTTCGCCAATCCGTTCGGCGCCGTGCAGATGGGCCTGATCTACGTGAACCCGGAGGGGCCCGGTGGCAAACCGGATCCGCTGGCTGCCGCCGGCGACATTCGAGAGACCTTCCGTCGCATGGCGATGAACGACGAGGAGACGGTGGCGCTCATCGTCGGCGGCCACACGGTCGGCAAGACGCATGGTGCCGTCACTGAGGAGTACGTCGGTCCCGAACCGGAAGGCGCTCCCATCGAGCAGCAGGGCCTCGGCTGGAAGAACACTTTCGGCACCGGCAAGGGGGCGGACACGATGACCAGCGGGCTCGAAGGCGCATGGACCAACGAGCCGACGAAGTGGGACAACGGATTCCTCGACAACCTGTACAAGTACGACTACGAGCTCACCGAGAGCCCTGCCGGCGCGAAGCAGTGGACGCCCAAGAATCCCGAGGCTCAGGACACGGTGCCCGATGCCCATGATCCGTCGAAGCGGCACGCGCCGATGATGCTGACGACGGACTTGGCGCTGAAGCTCGATCCGACCTACGGGCCGATCTCGAAGCGCTTCTACGAGAACCCGGACCAGCTCGAGGAAGCCTTCGCCAAGGCGTGGTACAAGCTGTTGCACCGCGACATGGGTCCGCTCTCGCGCTACCTCGGGCCGTGGGTTCCGGAGCCGCAGCTGTGGCAGGACCCGGTCCCCGAGGTCGATCACGAGTTGATCGGGGAAGCGGACATCGCCGCCCTCAAGGGCAAGATCCTCGGTTCGGGACTGTCCGTCTCCCAACTGGTATCCACCGCGTGGGCGTCGGCGGCCAGTTTCCGCGGCACCGACAAGCGGGGCGGAGCCAACGGAGGGCGGATTCGCCTCGAGCCCCAGCGGAACTGGGAGGTCAACGACCCGGCCGAGTTGGGCAAGGTGCTGCAGAGCCTCGAGGGGATCCAGCAGGACTTCAACGGCTCACAGTCCGGCGGGAAGAACGTCTCGCTCGCCGACCTGATCGTCCTGGGCGGGTGCGCGGCCGTCGAGCAAGCGGCGAAGAACGCCGGGCAGGACGTCACGGTCCCGTTCGCGCCGGGGCGCACGGACGCCTCCCAGGAGGAGACCGACGTGGAGGCGTTCGAAGTGCTCGAGCCGGACGCCGACGGGTTCCGCAACTACCTCCGACCCGGAGAGAAGTTGCCGGCCGAGGTCCTGCTGCTGGACCGGGCCAATCTGTTGACGCTGACCGCGCCCGAGATGACGGTTCTTGTCGCCGGCATGAGGGCCCTGAACGCCAACTCGGGACAAACCCAACACGGCGTGCTTACCGACCGGCCCGAGGTGCTGACCAACGACTTCTTCCTCAACCTGCTCGACATGGGCACGGAGTGGAAGGTGTCCGAGTCGACGGAGAACGTCTACGAGGGTCGCGATCGCGAGACGGGCGAGGTCAAGTGGACCGGCACCGCCGTCGACCTCGTCTTCGGTGCGCACTCCCAGCTCCGAGGCATCGCCGAGTTCTACGCGACGGACGACGCCAAGGAGATCTTCGTGCGTGACTTCGTGGCGGCGTGGGACAAGGTCATGAACCTCGATCGCTTCGACATCGCCTGATCGAGTTTCCGGCTTGGTGACCGGTTCACGTCGGGCCGGTCACCAAGCCAGCCGGCGACGCCGGCTCTTCCGAGCATCCGGATCCCGTCGATCCCGGCGAGCTTCGGGACGACGGTCAGCGCCGCCGCGCAAACCGGGACACGGCGATCGTGCTGAACACGAGAAAGATCCCGGCGCACCACACCAGGCTGAGCCCGACCCAGTACGCGGTGCTGTGGCCGAGTCCGACCTTGTCGGCGCCGCCCAGCATGAGGCTGCGCAGCGCGTTGCTGAAGATCGTGAACGGTTGGTTGTTGGCGATGGGCTGCATCCAACCCGGCAGCGAGTCGGCCGGCACGTAGGCGGCGGAGATGAACGCGAGTGGGACGATGAGCAGCGTGCAGGTCCCGGTAGCGGCCTGCGCGCTCTTCGAGGTCAAGCCGATGGCGATGAACACCCACATGAAGCAGTAGGCAAAGACCACCAGCAGCGCCACCGCGAGCAACACCTCGGCGGCGCCGGCGTTGAGCCGGAAGCCCACGATGAACGCCAGCACCGTGGTGACGAAGAGCCCCCACATCGTCAGCGCGGTGTCGGCGAACGAACGCCCGAACATCACCGACGCCCTCGGGATCGGCAGCGAACGGAGACGGTCGTGCACGCCCGTGGCGGCGTCCTCGGCGACGCCCGTCGCCGCCGGCATTCCCAGCCACAGGATGCCGGTGGCGAGGAAGCCGGGCACGAGGAAGTCGACGTAGTCGAGCCCTCCACCCGGGTTGATCGCGCCACCGAAGATGTAGCGGAACATGAACAGGAACAGCGCACCCTGAATCGTTCCCAGCATGAGCAGCTGGGGCGTGCGGAAGAACTGGAAGACGGTTCGCTTCGCGCTCTGGAGCGAAGCGGTCACGAAGCCGGCGCCGGTGGTGGTGTCGACAGCCGAGCCGGCGGCGACGTCGGTGGCGGATGTAGTCGTGGTCGTCATGACAGCTCCAAGGGGTCAGGCGGCGTCCGCCGACTCGTTCTGGGGGTCGGTGTCGGGATCGGTGGGCTCGAGCGGCCGACCGGTGACGGCGAGGAACACCTCGTCGAGGCTGGGACGGCGCAGCCCGACGTCGTCGACCTCGATGCCGCGTTCGTCGAGCGTGCGGACGATGTCGCGCAGCTGATCGGCGCCGCCCTCGACGCGGGCGGCGACGCGCTGGGTGTCCATGTCGGTGTGCGGAGCTTCGCAGCCGATCCTCCCGAGCGCCTCTTCGACGGCCGGCAGGTCGCCGGCGGACCGCGGGCGCACCTCGATCACGTTGGTCCCGGCGCGGTCCTTGAGCTCGTCCGGCGTCCCGGCCGCGATCACGCGCCCGTGGTCGATGATCACGACGTGGCGCGCGAGCTGGTCGGCTTCTTCGAGGTACTGGGTGGTGAGCAGGACGTCGGTGCCGTCGGCGACCAGGCCGCGAATGGCGTCCCACAGGTCGATGCGGCCGCGCGGGTCGAGCCCGGTGGTGGGCTCGTCGAGGAGGAGCAGCTGGGGCCGACCGACCAGGCTGGCGCCGAGGTCGAGGCGACGACGCATGCCGCCCGAGTAGTTGCGGACGAGCCGGTCGCCGGCGTCGGCGAGGCCGAGCCGCTCGAGAACGTCCTGGGCGGCGGTGCGCGCCTCGCGCCGGCCGAGCCCGAACAGCCGAGCGACCAGCCGCAGGTTCTCCGTGCCGGTCATCGCCGGCTCGACCGACGCGAACTGGCCGGCGAGGCCGATGATCTGGCGGACCCGCTTGGGCTGGGCGCAGACGTCGAGGCCGGCGACGCGGATCTCACCGCCATCGGGCCGCAACAGGGTGGCCACCGCGCTCACGAAGGTGGTCTTGCCGGCGCCGTTGGGCCCGAGCAGCGCCGTGACCTGACCGGACTCGGCGACGAGGTCGAGGCCGTCGAGGGCGCGGACCTTGCCGAAGCTCTTGGTGAGCCCCTGCGCCTCGATGATGGGAGTCATGAACTGCTCCTCTCGATGCTGGGTGTTCGACAGTCGATCTACCTATGAACGCTTGTGCCTCCGATGCGGTGGCGGCAACCCTCGCGCCAACGCAATGTTCACGGCGTCTCTTCCCGGCGTCGACGGCCGCAGGGAAGCATGGATCGGGTCCTCGGTCGGTCAGAGGCATGCTGGCTCAGCGAATCAAGTAGTTGATCTCGGCTTCGAGATCCCTCCGGGTTTTCTCGCCAATCGCCGTAGATCTCCCAGCGAGTGCCGGTGAGCTGATGTCCACGGGCGGCACACCATGCGCGGATGGCACGGTGACCGCGTCGAGCTCGTCGTTCCCGGTGGATCGTGGTCGCGACCCGACCCTCTACAAGGGACTCCTTCCGGCACTCGGCTCACAGCTCGAAGAACGTCTTAGCCTCCAGTCATGAGCACAACGCGAGTGTCCCGGCACATCCGGGCCCCTCGCTCGGCTGTGTATCGAAAGTTGCTCGATGCCGAGGCCGTCCAGGAGTGGATGGTGCCCGACGGGATGACGAGCCACGTCCACTCGTTCGACACACGTGAGGGCGGCACGTTCCGGATCTCGCTGACCTACGACCTGCCCACGACGGCCGGCAAGACGAGCAGTCAGACCGACTCGTTCCACGGCCGGTTCGTGAAGCTCGTGCCCGACACGGAGGTCGTCCAGGTCGTCGAGTTCGAGAGCGACGACCCGAAGATGCAGGGCGAGATGACGATCACCTATCGCCTCGCCGACGCCGATGACGGCACCGAGCTCACGGGTGTGCACGAGAACCTGCCTCCCGGAGTGTCGCCTGCCGACAACGAGCTCGGCTGGAGCATGTCGATCGAGAAGCTCGCCAGACTCGTGGATGGCCGCTGATGAACGTGATCGAGTGCCGGAACTGCGGTCGCAAGAACCGGCTGCCGGCGGCGGCTCGCGGAACACCGCGGTGCGCCCAGTGCCACGAGCCGCTGCCGTGGATCGCCGACGCCGATGACGGCTCGTTCGCCGAGGTTGCCGACGCCGGGTCGCTCCCGGTTCTGGTCGACGTCTGGGCGCCGTGGTGCGGTCCGTGCCGCATGGTCAGTCCGGCGCTGGACCGGCTCGCCCATGAGCTCGCGGGGCGCGTGAAGCTGGTCAAGGTGAACGCCGACACCGCGCCGGCGGTGGCGACACGCTTCTCGGTACAGGGCATCCCGACGCTGCTGCTCCTGCGGCGAGGGCGGGTCGTTGCCCGCCAGACCGGCGCACTGCCTGAGCCGGCACTGCGGACCTGGCTCGAACGCGAGCTGGCAGGTTCCGCGTCTGCGGAGTCCTCACAGCCCTGAACCGGAGGCCCGCTCCGCGGGTCGGACGCTGCTAACGGTCTCCCTCGACTGCGAACGTGTTGCCGTCGGGGTCCTTGAACCACGCGACCTTCCCGCCGCCGGCCCTCGGTGAGATCCCCTTCTCGTCGGTCGTGACTCCCTCGTAGTGCTCGAAGGTCACGCCGTTGGAGCCGAGCGCGTCGACGACTCGCTCGACGTCGTCCACGTACCAGGTGGCAAGAGTCGCCGTCGATTTCCCCGCGTGGGCCGGAGACGGGTAGACGTGCAGACCGTCGCTGCCACCGGTCGCGTAGATCCGGCTCCCGTCCGCCCCGGCCTGTGCCACGGAGAGCCCGAGTTTCCGTTCGTAGAAGTCCGTTGCCGGCGCCATATCGGACACCGCGATCGACACGTTCAGCTTGTAACCGCTCAAGCTCATTGTTCTCTTTCTCTGTCGCGTCAACCGGTCTCAATTTGAAGACTTCGCGGCGGCGCAAGAGTCATCGCGCGCCATTGAAGGTTCATATTCGAGGCGGCGACACCGTGTGGGTACCGCAGGTAGACCTCGGTGTCGCGGATCACGAATTCATCGTCGCCGAACGTGCGCCCGCTGAAGGCACGTCTCGCCGCCACTCCCGGCCGTGCCTTCAGGAATGCCACGCGGAGCCCCGCCGAGTCGGCGCGTGGCGCTCTGCAGGTGTGTGGCGACGTCCGTGAACCCGGCGTCGGCGAGCGCGACGCGGAGGTCGCCCATCGGGGACGCGGTTGACGCGGCCGAGGTTGATGGCGCGGAGGAACGCCACGAAGATCACGTCGGTATCGTCGTGTGACCGCGGTTAGGACGCGAAGTCGGGCCTGGCCGACCGGGCGGACTCGCTGCGCCCTTTGGGCTCCTCCCACTCTTCCTGCCGGCCGAGGGGGGTGAGGTCGAGGAAGTAGTCGTAGTTGAAGTCGGTCCCGAACGAGGAGTACCAGGGGATGTCCCAACCCTTCGTGGCCTTCCACCGCTCGAGCTTCGGCAAGGGTGCCCGCGACACCATGGCGTGGTGCTTCTCCTCGGCGAGCAGCTCCTTGCGGGCAGCGAGCCACTCCTCCCGAATGACGATCCTGGGAAGGCTCATCGCTCCTCCTGCGTTGGGGTCGTTGAGCCGGGCTAGGCCGACATGAGGTAGGACCCCGTGACGACCCCAAAGATCATCGGCGTGGCGCCCGACGAGCGGGCTCGGCATCGCGAGCCGGACGGCTCCCTTCGGTCCTACACTCTCGGTCTCGGGCGATGAATCTTCAACCGGCAGACCTTCGGCCGCGGAACCTCCACCGCGAGCCGCCCTTGACTCCTGCTGGGGTCCTGCTCCGGTACCCGTGGACGCTTCCGGCCATCGTGACGCTCTTCGTGGCGATGGCATTCGCGGCGGCGATCGCCAACGGCGCGTTGTTGCGGGTGTGGGACGAGCCCGTTCGGAGCTTCATCTCCGGTCATCGCGTCGACTGGCTCGACACCTTCTTTCTGAACGTCACCCGGCTCGGCAGCTGGCAGGTGGTCGTCATCGGCCTCGTGGTGCTCCTTGCTCTGGCGTGGCGGGTGTGCGCGCCGATGGCGGCGCTGCTCATCGTGGCGACGCTGGCGCGTCCCGCATTGGAGTGGCTGACCAAGTCGGGCGTCGGTCGGGTGCGGCCATCGGAAGGCGCGCTCGTGAGCAGCGGAGGCCCCTCGTTTCCGAGTGGGCACGTGCTGGCGGCGATCGCGTTGTGGGGGCTGGTGCCGCCGGTCGTTGCGCTGGTCACGAACCGGCGGGCGTTGTGGTGGGCGGCGTCGGTCGTGTCGGGGGCCATCATCGTCCTGGTTTCCGCCAGCCGCGTCTACATGGGTGTGCACTGGCTCTCGGATGTGATCGGCGGATTGCTGTTCGGCGCCGTGTTCCTTTTGGTCATCGAGCGCATCGGGGATGTCACTCACCGCCGCCACCCGTGCTCGGAGCACTCTGAAGCTCCGGGTGTCGAGTCTCCGGTTCCCATTCGAAGCTGATGGCGGTCGCGGTAGGCGAGCGTCCAGCCGTCGAGCCGCCGACGCAGACCCGGTCGCGGTGGCCACGTCGTCTCCGTATCGCCGCGTTCATCGTGGTCGCGGCGACGGTCGGCGCGTTGCTCCAGGGCAACCTGGCCTTGATCGCCGCGAGCTGGTGGGCGAGAGGCAACACCGAGCTCGACGCCGGGCCCAAGCTCGACGGGGTTCGCAAGCTCTACGTCGTCGACGATCGGCTCTGGCGCGGCGCGCAACCGGGCCTGGGGGGTTTCCGCTCGCTCGCCGAGAGCGGGGTGACGACCGTGATCGACCTGCGGCCCAGCAAGGACGCCCGCAGGGTCGACAAGGAGCTCGGCGCCCTCGGGGTGGAGAGCATCCATCTGCCGGTAACGGACGGCACCCCTCCGTCGCCGAGCCAGGTCCGGCAAGTCGTCGACATCGTCGACAAGAGCCAGGGGCGTGTCTTCCTCCATTGCGGCGAAGGCGTCGGGCGCGCCGGCACGATGTCCGCCGCGTACAAGGTCACGACGGGCAAGGCCTCCGCTTCGGAGGCGCTCCGCGAGAGCCTCGCTATCGGGGTCCTCACCTTCGAGCAGATCGCGTTCATCCGGTCTCTCGACCGTGGCGGGGCGCACGACCCGCCCGTGGTCGCCACCGCGGTCAGCCGGTTCCTCGACGCTCCTCGACAGCTGTTCAACACGCTCGTCTGAAGACCGCGCCAGACGAGATACCGTCGAAGGCCCATGGCCATCGAGACGGACCGGAAGCCGATCCTGCTGACCGTCGACGACGACCCGGGCGTGTCGCGCGCCGTCGCCCGGGATCTCCGCCGTCAGTACGGCGAGGCTTACCGCGTCGTCCGGACGGAGTCCGGCCCGCAGGCTCTGGAGACATTGCGGGAGCTGAAGCTGCGCGGCGACCCGGTGGCGGTGCTGCTTGCGGACCATCGCATGCCCGACATGAGCGGTCTCGAGTTCCTCGAAGAGGCGATGGACCTGTTCCCGCACGCACGGCGCGCGCTCCTCACGGCCTACGCCGACACCGACGCCGCCATCGAGGCGATCAACGTCGTCGACCTCGACCACTATCTGCTGAAGCCGTGGGATCCACCCGAAGAGAAGCTCTACCCCGTCGTCGACGCGCTCATCGAGATGTGGCGCACGACCGACGAGCAGCCCGTGACCCGCACCCAAGTCGTCGGCCATCGCTGGTCGGCGCGCTCCTTCGAGGTGCGGGACTTCCTCGCGGCAACTCCGTGCCGTATCGCTGGCTCTCGACCGAGGAGCCCGAGGGCCAACGCCTGCTCGCCGCCGCGGGCGTGGAGGCGACGAGCATCCCGTTGGTCGTGACCGCCGAGGGCGATTACCTGATCGAGCCGGGCATGAGCGAGCTCGCGGAGAAAGTCGGGCTGTCGACCGTCCCGACCACGGACTTCTACGACGTCGTGATCGTCGGCGGCGGGCCCGCAGGTCTTGGCGCGGCCGTCTACGCCGCATCGGAAGGTTTGCGAACTGTTCTGGTCGAGCGGCAGGCGACCGGCGGGCAAGCGGGACAGAGCTCGCGCATCGAGAACTACCTCGGGTTCCCCGACGGCGTGACCGGCACGCAGCTCACGGACCGCGCGCGCCGGCAAGCGCACAAGTTCGGCGCGGAGATCCTCACCACCCGCGACGTGGTCGGACTCGACGTTCGAGCATCGTCGCGCGCGGTCCGGTTCGCCGACGGTGGTGAGGTGGTCGCGCACGCGGTGCTGCTCGCGACCGGCATCTCCTACCGCAAGCTCGAGATCCCGGGCGCGGACGCGCTGACCGGCCGCGGTGTCTTCTACGGTTCCGCCGCGACCGAGGCGCCGGCGTGCTTCGGCGAGGACGTGTACGTCGTCGGCGCGGCGAACTCGGCGGGCCAGGCGGCGGTGTTCCTTTCCCGGCACGCCCGGCGCGTCACTCTGTTGGTGCGGGGCGACCAGGTCGGGCAGTCGATGTCGTACTACCTCGTCCGCCAGATCGACGAGATTCCCAACATCGAGGTGCGCCTCACGACCGAGGTGATCGAAATGCGCGGCGACGATCACCTCGAGGAGCTCACGCTGTGCAACAGCCGGGACGGGACGCAGCAGACGGTGCGCGCCGGCTACCTCTTCGCGTTCATAGGCGCCGAACCGCGGACGGAGTGGCTCGACGGGGTAGTCGAGCGTGACCCGAGAGGGTTCGTGCTCACCGGCCCCGACCTGGTCCTGGACGGGCGTCGGCCGCGGGGCTGGGACCGTGACCGTGACCCCTACTACTTGGAAGCAAGCACGCCCGGCGTGTTCGCCGCCGGCGACGTCCGCGCCAACTCGATCAAGCGGGTGGCGTCGGCGGTCGGCGAGGGCGCCATGGCGATCCAGCTCCTCCATACCTATCTGGAGCACCGATGACCGAACCCGAACGCTTGGCGCCGGAGGAGCTGCGGACGCTGTTCCTCTTCGAGCATCTCAGCGACGACCAGCTCGTGTGGCTCTCCGAGCGCGGTCGCGTGGTCGAGTATCCCGCCGGTGGCACGATCCACGCCGAAGGGGCGCCCGCATCCTGCTTCTTCGTGCTGCTCTCGGGGACGCTCGCCATGCTGAGCCGCGTGCAGGGGGGCGAGATCGAGCTGTTCCGCTCCGACTACCGCGGCTCGTACACCGGCGCGTTCGACGCCTACCTGTCCGAGCGCGGTGTCCCGCAGCTGTACCCGGGTACGGCGCGGGCGATCACCGACTGCCGGCTGTTCGAGCTGCCGGCCGCCGACTGGGGCCATGCGGTGAAGGAATGGTTCCCGATGGCCGCTCACCTACTGGCGGGGAGCCAAATCCAGGGCTACGCCGCCCGAGACACCGTCGCCCGGCACGAGCGACTCGTCGCGCTCGGATCGGTGACCGCCGGCCTCACCCACGAGTTGAACAATCCGGTCACGGCGGTCGTGCGCGCAACCGCGAGACTGCGCGACATGATGACCGAGATGCGGGAGAAGGTCGGGACGATGGTTCGCAGCCAGCTGCCCGCAGACAAGCTCGAGGCGATCGCGGACCTCGCCGGGCGCGCGCTCGAGCAACGCCGGCAGGCGCCCGCCCTCTCGCCGCTGGAGACGTCCGATCGCGAAGGCGAGATGGCCGACTGGCTGGAGGACCACGGGGTCGCGAGCGCGTGGGACATCGCGCCCACGTTGGTCGCCGCCGGTGTGGGCGTGGACTGGCTCGAGGAGCTTGCGAAGGTGCTGCCGCCACCGCACGTGGAGATCGGCCTCTCCTATCCCGTCCGGGCCCTGGAGTCCGACTTCATGCTCGACGAGATCACCGACGCCGCCGAACGCATCTCCGGGTTGCTCGCGTCGGCCAAGCAGTACACCCAGATGGACCGGGCGCCGCTCCAGTCGTTCGACATCCACGAGGGCCTCGACGCCACCCTGACGATGCTCGCCCACAAGCTCGGCGACGACATCGAGATCGTCCGCGACTACGACCGCAATCTCCCGAAGATCGCCGCCTTCCCCGGGGAGCTCAACCAGGTCTGGACGAACCTCATCCACAACGCCGCCGACGCCATGGAGGGTCACGGCAAGCTCACGGTGCGAACCGCGGCCCTCGGCGACGATCGCATCATGGTCGAGATCGGAGACACCGGCCCCGGCGTGCCCGACGAGGTCCGCACGCGCGTGTTCGAGCCGTTTTTCACCACCAAGGACGTCGGCCAGGGAACCGGGCTCGGGCTCGACATCGCCTGGCAGATCGTCGTCGGCCGCCACGGCGGCGAGATCCGGCTCGAGTCGACGCCGGGGAATACTCGCTTCCAGGTCGTGCTTCCCTTACAGCAGTCCTAGCCTTACGACCCGGTAAACAATCAGTGAACCGTTCGAGGAGTGCCTCGGAATGACGGACGCTCAGGTTGGGAGTGCTCAACGGGCCGTTGCCGCCGATCGGCCGTTCATCGTTGCGCTCGGTGATGAAGCCGCAACCGACCCGGCGCTGACAGGGGGCAAGGCTGCGGCGCTCGCGCGAGCCGCAGCTGCCGGCCTCGACACCCTTCCCGGCATCGTGCTGACCACTGCGTTCTGCGACGCCGTCGACGGCGGCGCAGAGATCGCGCACCACCCGGCGGTGCGAGAGGCGTTCGACCGCGCCGGGGGTGACCACCAGGCACTCGTGGCCCGCAGCTCCTCGGTCGTCGAGGACACGGTGGCGTCGTCGATGGCCGGGCAATTCGAATCGATCGTCGGTATCAGCGGCTTCGACGCATTCGTCGCCGCCGTCGCGACCGTGCTCGATTCCCGCGAACGCGCCGGCGCCGCCGACCAGCCGATCGCAGTGCTCGTCCAGCCCCTGATCGAACCGAAGTTCGGCGGCGTGATGTTCGGCATCGACCCGGTGTCGGGTCGAACCGACCGCAAAGTCGTTTCCTCCGTGCGGGGCGGCCCCGAGCATCTGGTGAGCGGTGAGGTCGACGGCTCGAGGTACGTGCTCGATGCCCGCAACGTCAAGGCACTCGAGTTCGACGCCAACGACGGGCCCGCGCTCGATCGCGTTGCGCTCCACCGGCTCGTGGCGCTGTCGGAGAAGGTCGCGGAGGTCTTCGGCGGGCCGCAGGACGTCGAGTGGGCCATCGGACACGACGAACAGCTGTGGCTGCTCCAGTCGCGCCCGGTCACCTCCGAGATCCGGGGTGTGCCGCGCGGTCCGGTGTACGGCCCGGGCCCGATCGCGGAGACCTTCCCGTCACCGCTCACGGAGCTCGAGGAGGATCTCTGGGTTCCCCCGCTCCGCGAAGCGGTTCGCGAAGCCGTCCTGCTGGCGGGCGCGGCGACGCAGGCGGACGTCGACGCGAGCGAGGTAGTCGTTTCCGTCGACGGGCACGTCGCCATCGACCTGAAGCTGGCGGGAGAGATTCCGCCGAAGCGAAAGCTCCTGCACGCGCTCAACCCCGTCCCCGCGTTCCGTCGCATGCGAGCGGCATGGCGCGTCGGCCGATTGCGTTCTGCGCTGCCTCGCCTCGCCGAGAGCCTGATCGACCGGACCGACGCCGATCTCGAAGCCGTGCCGGCGTTGTCAGAGCTGACCGGGCGCCAGTTGATCGCGCTGCTGCACCGCAGCCGGATGATCCTGCGCGCGCTGCACGCGCACGAGATCCTGACCGGGATGCTCACCGACACCGGTGGCAATCGCCTGACGGGCGCGTCGGTGGCGCTGCGCGTGCTCGCCGAAGCCCGCGAGGACGGTCTGACCGACAAAGAGATCCTCGCCCGGAGCCCAACGGTGCTGGCGCTCACCGGGCCCCGGGTCGCAGCCGAGCCCGAGCTCCCAGCCGAGACCGAGAATCTTCCTGTGTCGACCGCGTGCCAGGCCTGCAGCGACGAGGGCGTTATCCGCGAAGCGCTCCGGCTGCGCGTGCGTTGGGTGCAGGAGGTTTCCGGCCGCGCCGCCTGGGAGCTCGGCATGCGCCTCGCCGCCGCCGGCGACCTCACGGAGCCGGAGCTCATCTGTCACATGAGCCTCGAGCACGTGGAGTCGGTGGCCACCAAGCGAGCCGTCGTCGTGCCGAAGCTCGTGTTGATCCACGAGCACGAGTTCGGCGCCCCGCTTCCGGCGCGGTTCCAGCTGTCCGATTTGGGGCGGCCGATTGCGGCGCAGGTCGCGCCCGAGGTCTGCGGTGGCACCGGAGCCGGCGGCGGCACGGGCAGCGGACCGGTGACCTACGACGCCGAGGACCCCGCGACAGGCTCCGTCCTCGTCACCACGACGCTGTCACCGGGCCTCGGCCCGTTGTTGCCCCGGCTCGCGGGCATCGTGTCCGAGACCGGCTCGGTGCTGTCGCACCTCGCCATCCTGGCGCGAGAAGCCGGAGTGCCGACGGTCGTCGGCTACGCCGGTGCGATGAACGACCTCTCCGAAGGCGCAGACGTTTTCGTCGACGGTGATGCAGGACGAGTCACCATCCAGGACAAGGAGCCCACGTCATGAAGGTCATCGCCTGGCTCGCCGGGATCGGCACGCTGGTCGCGGGCGGCTTCTACATGATCGTGTCGCTCAATCGGTGGGAATGGAACCGGGCGCTGTTCTTCGGCTTGATCGTCCTCATCGCCGAGGTTGGTCTCGCGACGGGACTGGTGCTCCGCCGCCTCACGCGCCTCGAGTACCGCATGCGCAGACCTGTCGACCCCGTGGTTGCCAATGCACTCCGTGAGACTCGACCACCGTCGCCGGACCGCTTCGAGTGGCTGCGTGACGCGACCCAGCGCCCGAACGTCTTCATCACGTTCATCATCGGGGGAGGTGTCATCCTCTCGGCCGGCGCTTGGGTCGTCGATCGCGTCGCGCAGAAATCGTCCTCGCCCGTCGGCGAGCAGAAGCTCGCCCGCCAGCTCAGCGGCATCAGCTACCCGTCCGGGGGACTGCTGCTCGACGACGTCACCGTCCTCGCCCAGGACGTGCCGGGCGCCAACGACGAGCAGATCCGCTGGCTGTTGCGCCGCGCGCCTCGTCCGTGACCTGGGCACGGCTGGGCAAGATCGCCCTCGCCGTTGTCGGCCTCGGCATCGGCGTGGTCGGCGTGCTGGCCCTCCGCGAGGCCACGCTGTCGACGCACGAGGATGTGGACGCTCGAGAGACGCGCCTCGTCCTCTCCGGCGAGACCAAGGGCGGCGAGGAGAACCAGACGCTCTCCGAGATGGTCGAGGCACAGGTGCTCACGTGTCGTCTCGAGGTCGAGTCCGACCTCGCCGGACCGATCGAGCGGCTCGGCCATGGTCGTTACCGCGCCGTGCTCGTCCCGGCGCTGGACGATTCCAACCAGCGGCAGTTCCGGGGGTGCCTCGAGGATTGGGTCATCGACCACGTCAGACTGGATGTGGAGCAGCTCGATCAGATCCGCTGACGACGGTCGCGGATAGTTGATCGAGTCAAGCAAAGGCCGGTACGGTCCAGCGCATGAAGACGCCGATCTCCGAGGATCTCGGGATCGAGTTCCCGATCTTCGCCTTCTCGCACTGCCGCGACGTCGTCGCGGCCGTGAGCCGCGCCGGTGGCTTCGGCGTGCTGGGCGCGCTGGCGTACACGCCCGACGAGCTCGACATCGAGCTCGACTGGATCGACGAGCACGTCGACGGCAAGCCGTACGGCACCGACATCGTCATGCCGATGAACTACGTCGGCAAGGGGGGCGGGAACGAGGCCGAGCTCACGAGCCTCGAAGCGATGATCCCCCAGGAACACTGGGACTTCGCCGACAAGGTGCTCGCCGAGTACAACGTGCCGCCGCTGCCCGAGGATCTCGAGGGCCGCCCGGTGAAAGCGGCGGGCCTCGGAGTCGACGAGGAGGGGCCCGGCCAGGTCGAGGTCTCGCTGCAGCACGGGGCCAAGATGCTCGTCAACGCGCTCGGGCCGCCGCCGCCCGACGTGATCCAGACCGCGCACGACGCGGGCGTGCTCGTCGGCGCGCTCGTCGGGGCGAAGCAGCACGCCGAGCGGCAGGTCGCCCAGGGCGTCGACGTCATCGTCGCCCAGGGCACCGAGGCCGGCGGCCATTGCGGCGAGATCGCCACCATGATCCTCGTGCCCGAAGTGGTCGACGCGGTCGGGTCCGAGGTCCCGGTGCTCGCCGCCGGCGGCATCGCGACCGGCCGGCAGATGGCCGCCGCCCTCGCGCTCGGCGCCCAAGGGGTCTGGACGGGGTCGATGTGGCTGACGGTCGCCGAGGCCGACACGAACCCGGCCGCGCTCGAGAACATGCTCGCCGCCACGTCCCGCGACACCGTGCGCTCCCGGGTCATGACCGGCAAGCCGGCCCGGCAGCTGCGCACGGCGTGGACGGAGGCGTGGGAGAGTGACGACTCGCCCGGCCCGCTGCCGATGCCGTTGCAGGGGATCATCTACAACTACGCCGCCCGGCGCGTCTCCAGGGTCCAACGCAAGGAGCTGTCGGGCTTCCCGGTCGGCCAGATCGTGGGCCGGCTGAACACGGTGCGCCCGACCAAGGACGTCATCTTCGAGATGGTCGAGGAGTGGATCGAGACCACGCAGCGGCTCAACAACCTGATCGAAGCGTGACCGCCGACGGGCCGGCCGCCGACGTTCAACCTCGCCGATCTCCTCGAGATCGTCGTCGACACCGTGCCGGACCGCGAAGCGCTCGTCGCCGGCGCGGCGCGCCGGACCTTCACGGAGCTCGACGAGCGCGCGAACCGCGTCGCCAACCACCTGCTCGGTCTGGGTCTCGAACCCGGTGCGAAGGTGGCGATCTACGGCTGGAACCGCGCCGAGTGGGTCGAGGCGTTCTTCGGCGCGTTCAAAGCGCGGCTCGTCCCGATCAACATCAATTACCGGTACGTCGCCGACGAGCTCCGCTACGTCTTCGAGAACGCCGACGTCGAGGCGGTCGTCGTCGAGCGTTCGTTCCTGCCGTTGGTCCGCGAGATCGAGTCCGAGCTCCCGCAGCTCCGGCACGTCATCGTGCTCGAGGACGGTGGCGACGCCGACCGCGGCGACGCGACGCCCTACGAAGATGCAGTGTCCGCGGCGAGCGCCGAACGGCCGGCGTTGCGTCGGTCGGGCGACGACCTCTACATCCTCTACACGGGCGGGACCACCGGCACGCCCAAGGGCGTGATGTGGCGCCACGAGGACATCTTCTTCGCCGCGTTGGGCGGCGGCGGCTTCGGCCAGCCGCCCATTCAGACGCCCGAGGAGATCGCGGGGCGGGTGTGGCCCGAGGACGGCCGCGTCACCTCGCTGACGCTGGCGCCGATCATGCACGGCGCCGCCCAGTGGGGCATGTGCATCATGCTGTTCGGCGGCGGCAAGGTCGTGCTGTACACCCTGCACGGCTTCGACCCGCACGAGGCGTGGGTGCTCGCCGAAACGGAGCGCGCGATGACCGTCATGGTGGTGGGCGACGCGATGGCCCGGCCGTTGGGCGAGGCGCTCGACCAGAAGTCGTACGACCTGTCGTCGGTGGTGTCGATCGGATCGGGCGGTGCGGTGTACTCGGCCGCGGTCAAGGCGAAGCTCAAGGAGCACCTGCCGAACGTGCTCACGATCGACACCGTCGGGGCGTCGGAGCTCGGCGCAAGCGGCTCGCAGCAGGACCCGGACGCAGGCACCCGCTTCAACACCATCGAGTCGATGTCGGTGCTCGGCGATGACCTCCGTCCGGTCGAGCCCGGGAGTGGTGAGGTCGGGCTGCTCGCGCGCCGCGGTCACATCCCGCTCGGGTACTACAAGGACGAGGCGAAGACGGCGGCCACGTTCGTCACCGGCCCCGACGGCGTGCGCTGGTCGGTCCCGGGCGATCACGCCCGCATCGAAGCCGACGGGACGATCACACTCCTGGGGCGCGGCTCGGGATGCATCAACACCGGCGGCGAGAAGGTGTACCCGGAAGAGGTGGAAGCCGCGGTCAAGAGCCATCACGACGTGTTCGACGTTGTCGTCGTCGGCGTGCCCGACGCGCGCTTCACGGAGCGCGTCGCGGCGATCGTGCAACCCCGTGTCGGTCGTCTCCCGACGCTCGAGGACGTCGCGACCCATTGCCGCACGACGATCGCCGGCTACAAGGTGCCGCGTGAGCTCAAGGTCGTCGATGCCATCCAGCGCACGCCGTCCGGCAAGGCCGACTACCGCTGGGCGAAGCAGCAGTTCGAGACGGAGCGGGCGGCGGGATCGTGAGCGCGACCGAGCTCCCGAACGTCGAGATGACGCTGGAGTATCCGTACACCCGCACGACGGGCCCGGTCATCGGGCCGTTCCTCACGGGCCTGCGCGACGGTCGCATCCTGGGCAACCGGTGCGGAGACCGGGTGCTCTGCCCGCCGTTGGAGTACGACCCCGACACGAGTGAGCCGCTCGAGCCCGAGTTCGTCGAGGTGGGGCCGGGCGGGACGGTCCAGTCGTGGACGTGGGTCGCCCATCCCACGCCGAAGCACCCCTTCGACCATCCGTTCGCGTTCGCGCTGATCCAGCTCGACGGGGCCGACACACCGATCGCCCACGCCGTCGACGCCGGGTCGATCGAGGCGATGTCGACGGGCATGCGGGTCGCGGCGCAGTACCGCGACGAGCGCGACGGTGCGATCACCGACGTGTACTTCGTGCCCGAGGCCGGGCGCGTGCACAGGACATCACCGCCGGTGACGAGCCGGTGACGATCACCGAGCACCTCGTGTCGCTGCGGATCAGCGAACCGCTCTACCCGCACCGCGGCCCGGTTCGCCCGTGGCCTGCTCGAGGGGCGCATCGTTGGCCAGCGCTCGCCGGCGAGCGGGAAGGTGTACGTCCCGAGCAACGGCTACGACAACCTCGAACGCGTCGAGATGACCGAGGCCGACGACGTCGAAGTGGCCGACCGGGGTGCCGTGAGCTCGTTCACGGTTATCACCCCGGTGCAGTACTACGGCCAGAAGGAGACCGAGCCGTACATCCGGGCGTCGATCCTCCTCGACGGCGCCGACCAGCCGATCACCGGCGTCGACATCCGCGACATCACGTTCGAACGGTTCCGCGTGGGCATGCGCGTGCGAGCCGTCTGGAAGCCGCCCGCCGACCGGGACGTCAGCGACCTCGGCAACCGCTTCGGCGGCGCGTGGGAGGGCGTGATCGAGCGTTGGGAGCCCACCGGGGAGCCCGACGTCGATCCCCGACCGTTGCAGGAGTTCGCGTTTTGACCCCCGCGCCCCGCGAGGTCGCGGTCGTGGCGACGTCGCAGACGAGCTCGTACCGCCGGTTCGACGACTCCGAGCCCAAGCTCATCATGCGCTGTGTGAACGACGTGTTGGAGCGCACGCGGCCTCGATCGCAACGACGTCCAGTTCACGATCGCCGGGAGCTGTGACTACCTCTCCGGGATGCCGTTCGCGTTCGTGATGAACATCGACGGCGTGGGGGCATGGCCGCCCGTGTACGAGAGCCACGTCGAGATGGACGGCGCGTGGGCGCTGTTCGAAGCCTGGTTGCGGCTGCAGCTCGGCGACATCGATGTCGCGCTCGTGATCGGGTCCGGGAAGTCCTCCCCCGGGCGTCCCCGCGAGGTCTTCGCGCTCCAGACCGACCCCTACGTGATGGCTCCCCTCGGGATGGATCCCGTCTCGCTCGCCGGCATCCAGGCGCGGGCGCTGCTGGATGCGGGGAGTGCCAGCGAGCGGGACTTCGCCGAAGTGGTCAGCCGCAGCCGCCGCGACGCGCTGCAGAACCCGCACGCGCAGGTGGCGAAGGACGCGACCATCGACGACCTCCTCGGCGAGCCGTACTTCTCCGCGCCGCTCCGCACGCACGACCTCCCGCCGATCTCGGACGGCGCGGCGGCGGTGATCATCGCCGCCGGCGATCGGGCCCGCGATCTCTCCGACAATCCCGTCTGGATCCGCGGGATGGACCACCGCATCGAGTCGCACCATCCCGGTCTGCGGGACCTGACGCGGTCGGTGTCTTCCGAGCTCGCAGCCGAGCAGGTCGGCCTGGCCGACGGGCCGGTCGACGTCGCCGAGCTGATGGTCAACTACAGCCCCGAGGAGCTGATCCTGCGGGATGCGCTCGGTCTCGGCGACGGCGTGACGGTCAACCCCTCCGGCGGTCCGCTCGCCGGCCACCCGGTCATGGCCACCGGCCTGATCCGGGTCGTCGAAGTCGCCGACCGGATCCAGGCGGGGTCGGCGAGCCGCGGTGTCGCGCACGCGTCGAGCGGACCGTGCCTGCAGCAGAACCTGGTGTGCCTCATGGACGGAGGCGGCTGATGGCGCGGCCGTGCGCGGTCGTCGGCATCGGCCAGACCGACTACCGGCGTCAGCTGGACGTGACGCTCGACGGCCTCGTGCGGTGGGCGGCTCTCGAAGCGCTCGAAGACGCGGGCATGACGTTCGCCGACATCGACGCGATCGTCATCGGCAAGGCGCCCGACGCGCTCGAGGCGGTGATGATGCCGGAGCTGTCGCTGGCCGACGCGCTCGGCGCAGTGGGGAAGCCGATCCATCGTGTGCACACCGCCGGTTCGGTGGGCGCATCCACGGCGATCACGGGCGCGACGCTGGTCGAATCGGGCCGGTACGAGCGTGTGCTGGTCGTCTGCTACGAGAAGCAGTCCGAGGGCAACGCGACGTGGGCCCTGTCGGGCGGTCGCTCCGGCGGCCAGGGCGCGGGCGGCACGTTCGCGCCGTGGATCCGCAGCTACATCTCGCGCTCCGGCGCGCCCGAGCACATCGGCTGGAAGATCGCGGTCAAGGACCGGCTCAACGCGCTGAAGAACCCGCACGCGCACCTGCGGATCGAAGACATCTCGATCGAGAAGGTGAAGGAGTCCCCGATGCTTTGGGACCCATTGCACTTCCTCGAGTCGTGCCCGTCGTCGGACGGAGCGGCGGCCGTCGTGCTGGCCAGCGAGGATGTCGCCCGCCGCAGCCCGCGCCCGCCGGCGTGGGTCGTCGCCCACGCCAAGCGCACGGAGTTCAGCTCGTTCCCGGGTCGGGACACGGTGCGACCGGTGGCGGGCGTCGACTGCGCCGAGGCGCTCTACGCCAAGGCCGGGGTCACGGACCCGTTGCGCCAGATCGACTGCGCCGAGCTCTACGTCCCGTTCTCGTGGTACGAGCCCATGTGGCTCGAGGGGCACCTCATCACCCCCGAAGGCGAGGGCTGGAAGCTGACCGACGCGGGGGAGACGGAGCTGGGCGGGGGTTTTCCCGTGAACCCGTCGGGCGGTGTTCTGTCGTCGAACCCGATCGGCGCGTCCGGCCTCATCCGCTGCCTGGAGGCGGCGAACCAGGTGCGGGGCACGGCGGGGGACTACCAGGTCGACGGAGCCCGGGTCGCGCTCGGCCACGCCTACGGCGGCGCGGCGCAGTACTTCGCGATGTGGATCGTGAGCTCCGATCTGAAGCTGGACTTCCCATGACGAGGCGTGACGATCTCCGGCGGGTGGATCAGGCCATCGCGCGCATCGCACGCATCGCGACGGGCCGTGAAGGGGCGCGACTCCGATCGGAACGATCCGGGGTCTACCTCTCCCAACCCGCGCTCACGATCCTCGCCGCGCTTCGGAGCGCCGGGGACGTGCGCTCCTCCGAGGTCGGCAGGCTGACGGGCCTCGAGGCGCCGCTCATCAGCCGCGAAGTCGGTGACCTCGTCGAGAGCGGTCACGTCCGGCGGAAGGCGGACCCGACCGACGGGCGGGCGGGGATCGTCGGGCTCACGCCGAAGGGACGGCGGGCCTCGGAGTCGTACCGGGTGGCAGCCGACGAGCTCATGGCCGAGATGCTGTCGTCCTGGTCGGCCGCCGACCTGCACGACCTGGCGACATACCTCGAGCGGGTTGTCCGGGATTTCTGCGCGCCGCCTCGCAGCGCGACCGGCGGCGAGTCGGTTCCGGTGCGCGCCGGCGTCTGATCGCGTGCGCGGATCACTTGACCCGGGTTGGTTGAGCGCAACCCGAACCAGGCAAGAATGGCCGCATGGCTCTCACCCCGCGCGTGCTGCCTCCCCGTCCGGTGCTCCGGCTTGCGGACTACGAGCGGGCGGGGGGTGGCCAGGGTTTGGAAGCCGCCACGCGCCTCGGGCCGGACGGGGTCATCGACGAGGTCGCGGCGTCCGGCTTGCGGGGGCGCGGCGGAGCCGGTTTCCCGACCGGTCGGAAGTGGGCAGCGGTGTCGGGGAACGTGTCGCCCGTCGAGCCGACGACGGTCGTCGTGAACGGGGCGGAAGGTGAGCCGGGCTCGTTCAAGGATCGAGCGATCATGCGCGCCGACCCGTACCGCGTGCTCGAAGGTGCGCTCATCGCCGCGTTCGCGCTCACGGCCGACACGGTGATCGTCGCGGTCAAGGAGACCTTTGTCGCCGAAGCCGAGCGCCTGCGCGCCGCGATCCAGGAGATCCACGCGGCTCGCTGGGCCACGGACGTCGAGCTGAACGTGTTCGAGGGCCCGCCCGAGTACCTGTACGGCGAGGAGACCGGGTTGCTCGAGGCGATCGACGGGCGTGGTCCGTTCCCTCGCGTCTCGCCGCCTTATCGCCACGGCGCCGAGGAGTTCGGCGCCGACCTGGTGACGTCGGCGGCGAAGATCGAGATGGCGGCGCCAGGGGCGCTCAGCGACGCGCCGCCGACACTGGCGAACAACGTGGAGACGCTGGCGAACGTGCCGGGCATCCTTGCCCAGGGCGCGGAATGGTTCCGGTCCGTCGGCACGGACGACTCTCCGGGGACGATCGTGTGTACGGTCAGCGGGCAGACGCCGCGCCACGGTGTCGCCGAAGTCGCGATGGGCACGCCACTGCGCGAGGTCATCGACGCGATCGGCGGCGGAGCTCTCCCGGAACGTCGCCACGTCGCCGCCATGTCCGGCGTCGCCAACTCGCTGATCCTCGCGGACGACTTCGACGCGGGGGTGAGCTACGAGGGGATGCGGGCGATCGGCACGGGGCTGGGAACCGGCGGGTTCATCGTCTTCGACGACACGACCGACTTCGTCGCCGTCGCCGCCGGCGTGTCCCGGTTTCTGGGCATCGAGTCGTGCGGGCAGTGCGTTCCGTGCAAGCAGGACGGGTTGGAGCTAGCGGCCATCCTCGAGCGGATGTGCAAGGACACGGCGAACGACGCCGACCTCGAGGAGCTCGACAAGCGCATCGGCACCGTCGCCGACAGCGCTCGATGCAACCTCGCGCTGCAGCACCAGCTCGTCGTGGGAAACATCCGGGGACTGTTCCCCGACCAAGCCCGCGCCCACACCCACGCCGTTACGCGACCCGTCGAGCCCGAGCTGATCGCGGCGATCGTCGACATCGAGGACGGCCGAGCGGTTCTCGACGAGCGCCACCGTGCGAAGCAACCGGATTGGAGCTACGACCCTGTCGACTCCGGGAAGTGGCCCGCCACCCGCTTCCCCCAGCGTTCCACCGAGGCGTTCGAGTAGCTACGACCGCGACGGCTCCGGCTCCGGCGCGCTCGCCGGGGTGAGCGTGAACCCCCGGTAGTCGTCGGCGGCGACCGCCTCGCACGTCTCGGTGTACCGGGGGAGGCCGCCGATGTAGGGCATGAACACACGCGGCTTCCCCGGCACGTTGGCGCCCATGTACCAGGAGTTGGCCGTCGGGAACAGAGTCAGGTTGGCCACCGCGTTGACGTGGTCGACCCAGGCGTCTTCGGCTTCCACGGTGGCGTCGATCGAGGCGAGGTGCCCCGCGCGCAAGTAGGCGATGCAGTCGCCGACCCAGTCGATGTGCTGCTCGATCGCGACGAGCATGTTGACCAGCACCGAGGGGCTGCCCGGTCCGGTGATGGTGAAGAGGTTCGGGAATCCCGCCGTCGCGATGCCGAGGTACGTGCGTGGCCCCGCTGCCCATTTGTCGCGGAGCTTCACGCCGCCGGCGCCGGTGATATCGGGACGGAGGAGCGGGCCGGTCATGGCGTCGAACCCGGTGGCGAAGACCATGGCGTCCACGACGAACTCGTCGGTCGCGGTTCGGATCCCGGTCGGGGTGATCGCGACGATTGGGGAGGAGCGCACATCGACGAGCGTGACGTTGTCGCGGTTGTACGTCGCGTAGTAGTCGGTGTCGAGGCAGGGACGTTTCGTCCCGAACGGGTGGTTGCGGGGCGACAGCCGCTCCGCCACGTCGGGGTCGTCCACTACGTCGCGGATGCGGCCCCGCACGTATTCGGCGGCGGTGTCGTTGGCGTTGCGGTCGACCAGGAGGTCGTTGAACGCGGCGACCATCCCGTACAACGTCCCCGATTCCCACGCCCTCTCGAACTGGGCTTCGCGGGCTTCGTCGTCGACGCGGAGCGCCGAATCCTCGGGCATCGGGACGACCACACCGGCGCGCGACTCACGCATCGCCTGGCGGTGCTCCCGAGCGCGCGCCTTGCGCGCCCGGATCGCCTCCGGATCGAGCGGAGCGTTCTTCGCCGGCATCGTGAAATTCGGCGTGCGCTGGAACACGGTGACGTGCGCGGCCTGTCGGGCGATGACCGGGATGGACTGGATCCCGGACGAGCCCGTCCCGATGACCGCGACGCGAAGCCCGTTGAAGTCGACACCCTCGTGCGGCCACCGGCCGGTGTGGAAGATCTCGCCGTCGAAGGTTTCGATGCCGTCGATCTCGGGCTGCTTCGCCTCCGACAGGCAACCTGTCGCCATGATGCAGAACTGCGCCGACACCCCGTCGCCGCGGTCGGTGACGACGTCCCAGCGCTGCGCGGCTTCGTCCCAGGTGGCCGCCGTCACCCGGGTCTCGAACTGGATGTCGCGGCGCAGGTCGAACCGGTCGGCCACGTGGTTCACGTAGCGCAGGATCTCGGGCTGGGTCGCGTAGCGCTCCGACCACGTCCACTCCTGCTCGAGCTCGGCCGAGAACGAGTAGGAGTAGTCCATCGACTCGACGTCGCAGCGCGCCCCCGGATAGCGGTTCCACCACCACGTCCCGCCGACGTCGGCGGCGCCTTCGTAGCCCTGAATGCTGAGTCCGAGCCGGCGTAGCCGGTGGTGGGCGTAGAGCCCGGCGAAGCCGGCGCCGACCACGACCGCGTCGACGTGCGCGGGACGTTCGGTCACGCTTCGATTCTCCCACGCATCTAGGACGTCACCCAGACCAACACCTCGGCGCCGGAAGGTCCGGCGGTCAACGTGCGGGAGCCCGCGCTCGTGAGGCGCGCCGCGTCGCCTTCGGCGAGTGCGCCCGTGTCCTCGAGGTCGACGTCTCCGGCGGCGACGAACACATGCACGTGCGCGCCGTCCGGCACCGCGGTGGTCTCGTTCGCCCCGAGGCGCCCGCCCCAGAGCACGGCGTCGCGTTGGTGGATCGCGATCGCACCCTCGTGATCGTGACCGGATGCGACGGGCCGGAGCCCGCCCTTGTCGAGCTCGCGGTTGACGTCGCGCTGCTCGTAGCCGGGGGCGATGCCTTCCGTGTCGGGCGGGACCCACATCTGGACGAAATGCACCTCCTCCGTCGGAGACGGGTTCATCTCGGAGTGCTCGATGCCGGTGCCGGCGCTCATGCGCTGCGCGAGGCCGGGGTAGAGCTCGCCGTGGTTGCCTTCGGAATCGCGGTGCTCGAGCCGGCCGTCGAGCACCCAGGTGACGATCTCCATGTCACGGTGGAAGTGGGCGGGGAACCCGTTGGCGGGCGCAACGCGGTCGTCGTTGCTCACGAGCAGCAGGCCGTGATGCGTGTTGGCGGGATCGTAGTGGCGGCCGAAGCTGAAGCTGTGCCAGCTGTCCAGCCAGCCGATCTGCGTGTGCGCGCGTGTCGCCGCTCGGCGGATCTCCACTGTGCTCATGTGTCAGCATGAAATCAGGTGACCCCGGCGGGGTCGAATTCCAAACGGCGAGAACCGAACGAACAGAGAGGGGACTCCGTTGGTCGACGACGGCCGCGGGCTGCGGTTCGCGATCATCGGCGCCGGGATGGCGGGCATCCTGAGCGCGATCAAGCTGCAGGAAGCGGGCCTCACCGATCTCACGGTCTACGAGAAGGCCGATCGGGTGGGCGGTACGTGGCGGGAGAACACCTACCCGGGGCTCTCCTGCGACGTCCCGTCCCATCTCTATTCCTATTCGTTCGCGCCCACGCCCGACTGGAGCCATCGCTTCTCGCCGGGTGACGAGATTCGGGGGTATTTCGAGCGGGTCGCGCGCGAACACGACATCGAACAGCGGATCCGGTTCGGCGAGGCGGTCACGAGCTGCCGGTTCGACGACGGTAGGTGGCACGTCGAGACCGCCGGCGGGTACCGCGATGAGGTCGACGTCGTGATCGCGGCCACCGGCGTGCTGCACCATCCCAAGTTTCCCGACTTCGATGGTCTCGGCGACTTCAAAGGAGCGATGTTCCACAGCTCACGCTGGGACCACGACGTGCCACTTGACGGGGCGAGGGTCGGCATCGTCGGTACCGGGTCGACGGCGGTGCAGATGGTCTCGGCACTGGTCGACCGGGTGGAGAAACTGTCGCTCTTCCAGCGGACGGCGCAGTGGATCATGCCGCAGGACAACCCTCCGTACAGCGATGACGAGAAGTCGGAGTTTCGAGCGAACCCGGAGCAACTCGCCGAGCTGCGGGCGAACCTCACCCGCGTGTTCGACACGTTCGCCAACGCCATCGTCGACGCCGATTCACCGGAGATGCACATGATCGCCGGCATGTGCCGCGAGAACCTCGAGAACAACGTGCGCGATCCCGAGCTCCGCGAGGCACTCCGTCCCGACTACCAGGCGGCGTGTAAGCGGCTGATCATCTCGCCCGACTTCTACGACGCGATCCAGCGACCGAACGCCGAGCTCGTCACCGAAGCCATCGAGCGAATCGAGACGACCGGCGTGCGAACGCGAGACGGCCGGCTGCACGAGCTCGACGTCCTGGTCCTCGCCACCGGCTTCAAGACCGACGCCTTCATGCGCCCGATGACCGTGATCGGACGGGACGGCGAGTCGCTGGCACAGGCGTGGTCGGAGCGCCCGAGCGCCTACATGTCGATCTCGATTCCCGGCTTCCCGAACTTCTTCATGCTCAACGGACCGAACGGGCCCGTCGGCAACTTCTCGCTGATCGAGGTCGCCGAGCTGCAGTTCGGCTACATCATGCAGCTGCTGGCGCCGCTGCGATCAGGCGACAGCCGCGAGGTCAGCGCGACTCGCGACGCGATGGAGCGGCACGAAGCAGCGCGGGTGCAAGCCGTCGAGAAGACGGTCTGGGTCACCGGTTGCCGCAGCTGGTATCTCGACGACCGCGGCATCCCCGCGACCTGGCCGTGGTCGTTCGACCGCTTCCGATCGGAGATGCAGGCGCCGCACGCGGCGGCGTTCGAGTATCGGTGACGGCGACGAGGCGGCTCCGCCGCGAACCACCGGCGTTTCGACACGTCGAGGTGCGCCGCGTCGACCACCTGACCCCGCGCATGGTCCGTGTCACCCTCGGCGGCGCCGAGCTGGCGGGGTTCACGGTCGAGCAGCCGGCGGCCAGCGTCCGCGTACTCATCCCGACTCCGGGAGGGGCCGATCTCGTGGTCCCGAGCTGGAACGGCAACGAGTTCCTCCTGCCCGACGGAAGACGCCCGACGATCCGCACGTTCACGCCGTGGCGCGTCGACTCCGATGCGCTCGAGCTCGACGTCGGGATCGTCGTCCACGGCGGAGGAGTCGCGTCCGACTGGGCGCTGTCGGCAGAGCCGGGCGAGTCGGCGGCGATCTCCGGTCCCGGCCGCGGGTACACCGTCGACGGCGACGCGCCCGCATACCTCGTGGCGGGGGACGAGACCGCCATACCCGCCATCACCCAGGTGCTCGACGTCGTCCCCGATGCAGTGCCCGTGCAGGTGCGCGTCGAAGTGGCCCACTCCGACGGCCGTCTTGCGCTGCCGGAGCATCCCGGTGCCACCGTCGAGTGGTGCGAGGGGCAGCCCGGGGCGCCTCCCGGCGACGCGCTCGGCGCCGCCGTACGCGACGTGGAGCTCCCGGACGGCACCCGGGTGTGGGCGGCCGGCGAAGCCGCCGCCGTGCAACGCATCCGCCGCCATCTCTTCGACGACCGCGGCCTGCCGCGGCGCAGACCTCGGTACGCGGTTACTGGAAGCACGGCCGCGCCGGAACCGAGGACGATGACGCATGACCCGCCGAAGGGAGTCGCGCGAGCACAGGCGTCGTATGAACGCCGAGTTGCGTGAGGGTGAGGTCGTCAAGCCCCTCGAGCTGTTCTTCGACCTGGTGTTCGTGCTCGGGTTCACGCAGTGCACTGCCCTGATGGCCGACCAGCCGAGTTGGGACGGCATCGGCAGAGGGATGCTCGTGCTCGCAATGCTCTGGTGGGCGTGGGTCGGCTACGCGTGGCTGACGAGCGTCATCGAGCCCGAAGAGGGCCCGGTCCGGATCGTGATGTTCGCCGCGATGGCCGCGCTGATCGTCGTTGCTCTGTGCGTGCCGGAGGCGTTCGGCGATCGGGCATTGCTGTTTGCCATCGTGTACGGAATGGTGCGCGCCGGCCAGATCGCGCTCTTCCTCATCGCGAGCCGCGACGACCCCGGGCTCCGCCGCTCGGTCGTCAGCCTGGCGATCAGCTCTGCGATCGGGGTCGGGTTGCTGACCGGCGCGTCGTTCCTCGCCGGCGGTGCCCAGGAGGCGCTGTGGGGGATCGCGATCCTGGTCGACTGGGGCGGCCCGGCCCTGTTCGGGATGCGAGGGTGGAGGCTGGTCCCGGGGCACTTCGCGGAGCGCCACAGCCTGGTCATCATCCTGGCGCTGGGTGAGTCGATCATCGCTCTCGGTGTCGGCGCCCGGGTCGATCTCACCGCCGGCGTGGTCACGGCGGCGGTGCTCGGGATCGGCCTCGCCGCCGCCCTGTGGTGGACCTACTTCGACGTCGTCGCGCTCGTCAACGCACGACGCCTCGTGCTCGCCCCCGAGGGACGCGAGCGCAACACCCTCGCCCGGGACTCCTACTCCTACCTGCACTTCCCGATGGTGGCCGGCATCGTCCTCGCCGCACTCGGTCTCGAGGAGACGCTCGCGCACATCGGCGGGGCGCTGGACGCCGTGCACGCGTTCGCGCTGCTCGGCGGGGTCTCGATCTACCTGCTCGCCCACGTTGCGCTGCGCCTGCGGAACGCGGGCACGTTCAACGTCCAGCGTCTCGTGCTCGCCCTCGGGCTGTTCGCGCTGATCCCGGTCGCGACGACTGCTCCGGCACTGGCGACGCTCGCGGGGGTCGACGTGCTGCTCTGGGCGGTGATTGCGTACGAGAACATCGTCATCTACGACGAACGGCGCTACCAATTGCGCCACGGCGTCGACGTCGAGCCACCGCACCGCGGGGTATGAGCCTCATGCGTCACTTCTCCGCTGGAGAGTGTCACATTGACATTGTCACGACGTCGCCGGTTGACCGTGTGAGGATGTGAGCGCCTGGAGACGAGGTTCTGACCGTTGATCCACATCCGCGCACTCCGCTGCCGTGGACGTGACCCCGCGCCTGGTGGAGTCGCTGGGTA
>CAWIJM010000021.1:0-283756 GCA_963836445.1 uncultured Actinomycetes bacterium | reverse complement strand
AGCGCAGTCGTCGGCTCGTCGGCGAACAGGAGTTGCGGCCCAGACGAGCGATCGCCACCGTTACCCGCTGACGCATGCCACCGGAGAGCTGTTGGGGGTACTGACGCATCCTGCGTTCCGGGTCGGGGATGCCGACCGAACGGAGCAGGGCGACCGCGGTCTCGCGGGCGTGGCTCTTCGAGACGTCGAGGTGCTCGTGCAGCGACTCGGTGATCTGCTTCCGATGCGCATCACCGGGTTCAGTGACGTCATCGGGTCCTGGAAGATCATCGCGATCTGGATGCCCCAGAACGCCCGCATTTCGCGCGGGTGAGCCCCGAGATCTCCCGACCCTCGAAGCGAATCGAGCCGCGGTGACGACGTCGCGCCGCGGCAGCAAACCCATGATCGAGTGCACGAGCACGGTCTTGCCCGATCCCGACTCGCCCACGAGGCCGAGCGTTCGGCCCCGCTCGAGCGTGAACGACACTCCGTCGACGGCTCGCGCCACGCCGGTGGGCGTGCGGAAGTGCGTCGTGAGCCCTGGACCTCGAGCAGCGGCCCGTGTACCGTCGGGAATCGCTCGGCTCGCTCACAGCGCGGCCTCGCGCACGTCGAAGCGGGCCCGGATCACGTCACCCAGATAGTTGAGCGCAAACACGGTGAAGAAGATGGCGGTCGCCGGGGCGAGCACCACCCACGGCGCCGTCTCGAGGTCGTCGCGACCCCCGACGATCATCGTGCCCCACGTGATCGTGCCGGTCTTCACTCCCGCGCCCAGCAGGCTGAGGGCACCCTCGGCGACGATCGCCACCGCGATCCCGAGCAGCGCGACCGAGAACATCGCAGGCAGCACGTTGGGGAGGATCTCGTGTGCGATGATCCGGGAGTTGCGGGCCCCGGCGCACGCCGCGAGCACGAACTCGTGCTGCGACCAGGCGAGGGAGTTCGCGCGCGTGATGCGCCCGAGTTGCGGAATCGCCACGATGCCGAGAGCGACGGTCAGATTGCGGACCTCGGCTCCGAGGTACACGCTGAAGGCCAAGGCCAGGACGAGGGCAGGTATCGAGAGCATCACGTCGAACGCGCTCCCCACGATCGTGTCGAGCCGCCGTCCGTAGTACCCGCCCACGAGACCGAGGAAGCCACCGACGGCAAGACCGATCACGATCGCGCCGACCCCGATCAGCAGCGAGGCACGGGCGCCGTACACCACCCGCGCGAGCACGTCGCGGCCGTTCGGATCACCGCCGAGCAGCGCCGCGGTCGACGGCGCCTGGCGGGAGATGGCGACGTTGTTGGCGTTGGGATCGGCAAGGGGCAGGATGGGCGCAAGCACGGCCGCGCCCACGAGAAGCACCATCCAGCCGAGCGCGAGGCCCGCGCCGAAGCCATACCCCGTCGGTGCGAGCGCGCCCTCGGTCCCGGTCTCCACGGCGAGGATCTCGAGCGACGGCCTCGCTCGGCGGTGTGGGGAGCTCACCTGCGTCGGCTCCGGCCTCCGTTCGCGCCCACGCACCGCGGGGTCAGGCGGCAGCTCTTGCATAGCGGATCCTCGGATCGAGGACGGTGTAGAGGGAGTCGACGGTGAAGTTGATGAGCACGTAGCCGATCGCGATGAGCGCGACGTAGCTCTGCAATGCGACGTACTGCTGGCCGATGATCGCCTTGTAGATCTCGGTGCCGAGGCCGGGGAGGCTGAAGATCGTCTCGATGACGACCGCGCTGCCGATGAGCGCACCGAAGTTGAGCCCGGCGAACGTGAGCAACGTGAGGCTCGATGGGCGAAACGCGTGACGCCAAAGGATTCGCGCATTCGACAGACCCTTCGAGCGCGCGGTCTTGATGAAGCTCTCTTGCAGCGTGGCGATCATGTCGCTGCGTAGCAGCCGCATGTAGATCGCGATCTGCCCGGCGGCGAGCGCGATCGTGGGCAACGCCATCGAGCGAAAGTGCTCGACGGGGTCGTCTCCGAAGTGGACGTACTGCCCGGCCGGCAGCCACTGGAGCTTGGCGCCGACGAAGTACGCGAGGTAGAGCCCGAGCACGAAGCTGGGGATCGAGAGCAGCCCGAACGCGCTGGCGTTGGCAATCTTGTCGAGCCACATCCCCGACCGGTAGGCGGTGAGCACACCGAGCGGGATCGCCACGAGCAGCGCGAGCACCTGCGCGTACAGGATGAGCTGGAGGGTGACCGGCGCCGCGCTGGCGAGCACGTCGGAGACCGGGGTGCGCGACGGATAGATCTTGCCGAAGTCGCCGTGGAGGAGATCACCGAGCCATGAGGCGTACTGCTGCGGCAGGGGCTGGTCGAGCCCGATCTCCTTGCGCAGCTCCGCGCGCTGGGCTTTGACGTCGGTGCCGTACGGAATGATCTTCTTCACCGGGTCGCCGGGCAGGAGCCGGACGAGCATGAAGGTCCCGAAGGTGACGAGCAGGAGTACGACGATCAGCCGAACGAGCTTTCCCGTGAGCCGGCGCACCGTGATGCTGCCGTCTCAGGAAGCCGGGTCCGTCGTCACCGCTTTACCCAGATGCCGAGCGTCGGGTGCGAGCCGGCGAGGTTGGGGTACGGGCGGCTGCCGTCGGGCAGGGGTGGGCCGAGGATCCCGTTGACGTTCGGCCGGGTCGCGATGCCCCAGTCGGCGTACCAGGCCCACACGTTCCAGACCTGCTTCGCGAACTCCTTCGTGATTCCCTTGTACGCGGCCGCGCGCCTGGCGGGGTCGGCGTTGGTGCGACCCTCGTCGAGGAGCCGGTCGATCTCGGGATCGTTGATCTTGTTGAAGTTGGTGAGCTCGCCGGTGTGCCACCAGATGTATTCGGTGTCGGGATCCTCGCCCGGATGGTTGCGCCACAGCAGCACGTCGTAGTCGCCGCCGATGGCGGTGCTGATCTCGGCCGTCTGGTCGACGGTGCGGATGTCGACGGCGATGCCGGCCTTGCTCAGCTGCTGTTTCAGCAGCTCGGCCTCGTTGCGGTTCTCCGTGTCGGGCAGGACCACGAACGTGACCTTGAAGTCGCCGTGGGCCGCCTTGACCTCCTTGACGAGCTTCTTCGCCTTTTCGAGGTCGTGCTTCGGGAAGCCCGGATTCGCCACATAGCCCATCACGTCCTTGTCGAAGGGCCCGTTGGCGATCGTCGACCGGCCCAGGTTCCGCAGTGTGTTGATCTCCTCCCGATCGAGGGCGGTGGCGAAGGCCAGGCGCGCCTTGGGGTCGTCGAACGGTGGCTTACCGGCGTTCAGCATGTAGTAACGGATCTCGCGGCCCTGGTCGCCGATCGTCAGCTTGATCGCGCCGCTGTCGGCCTTGTCCTGGAGCTTCTCGAGCTCGGGCTCGAAGTGCGTGTGCATGACGTCGAGCTGCCCGCCCTCGAGCTGGGTGATCCGCTGGGACGACTCGACGACGCCGACGAACGTGATCGCGTCGAGGTAGGGGAGCTGCACGCCATTCGGGTCCTTGCGCCAGTAGGACTTGTTCTTCTTCAGCTCGACCGGCGTGCCCGGCGTCCAGTTCCCGTCGAGCCGGAACGGACCGGTCCCGATGAGTTGGCGCGGGCAGGTGTCCTCGTTCTCGAGCTGGGCCTTGGCCATCATTCCCATTCGGCCGAAGCTGTAGAGGTAGGCGGGGAACGCGACCCAGGGCACCTTCGTCGTCACGACAACGGTGAGCGGGTCGGCGACGGTGACGTCGGCGATTGGTTGGAGCACGATCGAGAACAGTGTCGAGCGCGATGTTCGGGTTCTTGCCGCGGTAGGTGTCGAGGTTCAGCTTCACGGTGTCGGCATCGAGCGGCGTGCCGTCGTGGAACGTGATGCCGGGTCGGAGCTTGATCGTCCACTCCGTGAAGTCGGCGTTGGGTGTGACCGACTCGGCGAGGTACGGGACGTACTCGCCCTTCTTGTTGGGCCAGGTGAGCGGGTCGTAGACCGACTGCGCGACCATGACCCCCGAGATCGCGAGCTGTCCGGCCGGGAGACAGAAGCCGCCGCCGGTGTCGCTCTCGACGCCGTAGACGACCTTGCCGCCAGGTGTGGGCTTCCCTGCGTCGGCCGCCGGCGCCCTCGTCTTCGAGCTGCCCTTGCTGCTCCCACCACTCCCACACGTGCTCGCCATGAGAACGAGCGCCGCAAGGAGCGCGACCGGTATGAGACGACGACGATGCGACGCGCCCATACGGTTCCTCTCGACGAAGTCCGGGTCCCAGGGTACGCGTGAAGGAAAGCTCCGTCGACCGGATCTCCGCTATGAGGCTTACGAGTATCGAGCCTCGACACCGCGCGACTCGCCATGGTGCTCGACCGCGAAACGCAGATCGGCGAGGAGCTCGTCGGCCACCGCGGCGTGGGCTGGGGACAGCATGAGGTGGAGGCCGCGCGGCTCGGTGTTGCGGTTGAGGTTCCACCCGCGATCGTCCATCACGTCGGCCACGGCATACAGGTCGTGCTCGTCGGACCGGAACGACAGGACAGGACCGACGGGGTTGCCCACGATTTCGATCCCGGGGATCGCCTCAATGCCGGCTCGGACATGCGCGGCCGTGTGCATGAGATCGCGCATGAGCTCGGTGTACCCGTCGGCGCCCAGGTAGCTCATCACCGCCCACGCCGTGGCGATCGGCGCGGCGGGGCGGGCGCCCGCCATCGCCGGCGAGCCGTAGAGCCCGGATGGCCAGTCGTCGAAGAGGAACACCTGGTGGCCGAACCAGTCGGCGTCGCGGTGCAGGATGACCGACGCGCCCTTCGGGCAGTAGCCGTACTTGTGCACGTCGGCGGAGATCTCCGTGACGCCGGGTACCCGGAAGTCCCACGGCGGCACGTCGTGGCCGAGGCGCTCGAGGAACGGAAGCACGAACGCGCCGATGCACGCATCGACATGGCAGCCGACGCCCTGCGCGGCCGCGAGCTCAGCGAGCTCCGCGACCGGGTCCATGACCCCGTGCGGGTAGGTGAACGCTGAGGCGACGACGACCGCGGTCGCGGGCTTGATCAACCGTTCGGCCGCTCGCACGTCGGCCGTGTAGTCGGCCTTGAGCGGGATGCGCACCACGTCCATGTCGAAGTAGTGCGCCGCCTTTGCGTACGACGGGTGCGCTGACGCGGGCGCGAGGATCTGCGGGCGTTCGATGCCGCGGGCGCGGGCGCGCTCGCGATTGACGAGCATCGACATGAGGATCGACTCGGTGCCGCCCGAGGTCATCGTGCCTCTGTCACTTTCGGGTGCATGCAGCAGCGCGCCCGTCATGTCGATGACCTCGCGCTCGAGCGCGGCGAGCTCGACGAACTTGAACGGGTTGAGCGCGTTGCCGAAGAGGTAACGCTGGTTCGCTTCGGCGATCAGCGTCTCGAGGTCGGGCTGCCCGGTGGGGTACACGAGGGCGAACAGTCGGGCGCCGTGTACCGAGGGTTCGCGTCCCTGGCGCCGGTCCAGCTCGGCCAGAACTTCGTCGGCCGGAAGCCCGTGCTCCCTCACCGTGCCTCCTCGGGACGAGCGCTCTGGCCAATGCTACCGACGTGGTCGGGACCGGTCCCGGCCCACGTCGCCCTCGCGGTCACGCTTCCACGACTATGAGCGCACGACGGCGCTCAACTATTTCGCGCCGGTGAGGTTGGTCCTCGGTTTGCTGCCGCACATGACGGCGCGACGGTTCGGGCACATCGTGAATATCTCGACGATCGGCGTGCAAACCAATCCGCCACGACTTCGGTGCGCTCGTCGCGGTCGGGGTCGAGGATTGCGGGTCGCGGGGTGCGGGACTGTCCCGCTATCTCGCTGCTCGTGGCGTGCGGGTGGTGGAGGTGCACCGACCCAACCGCCAGAACCGTCGCCGGCGCGGCAAGTCCGACACCGTCGACGCCGAGGCCGCGGCGCGGGCGGTGCTCGCCGGTGACGACACCGTGACCCCGAAAGCCGGCACCGGTCCGTCGAGGCGCTGCGTCAGCTGCGCGTGGCGCGAGCGGGGGCGATGAAGGCCCGCACCGCGGCCGCCAACCAGTTGCGCAGCCTCATCGACACCGCCCCCGAGCGGGTCCGCGCCCAGCTGCGGGACCTGACGTTCAAGAAGAAGATCGCGCTCGCTGCCCGCTGGCGGCGCACCCGCACCGCGACGCCTGATGGCGCGTCGCGTTACGCGCTCGCCTCCGTCGCGCGCCGCTGGCAGGCCCTCGCCACCGAGATCGGCGAGCTCGGCAGACACATCAAACGATCCTCGACGACGTCGCCGCCCCGCTCGTCGCGGTGCACGGCGTCGGCTTGTCGTACGGCGGCAGCGTGATACCGCTCCCTGGGTGACCCCGGTAGGGGTGCTGGGGCGGGACATGCCTGTTGGTCTCGGTCATCACGTCCCACGCTGAGTTTGAAAGCGAATGACCGATGCTTCAGCGGTTCGCTATTGGTTCGTCTCGGCCACGGCGCCCAGAGATAGAGGCAAGCCTATGGCCTACGGTGTCGGCCGCATGGGGACATGGGTTGGTATGACGTCGGCGATGGTGGCCGCTGCGGTGGTCGTGACCGTGGCACCGATGGGAACCGCGCCGGCGTCGGTGGCGGCGCCGGCCAATCCGTGCCATGCGCTCAAGGCTGCAGAGATCGAGAAGGCGTTCGGTAAGGACGTCGGCTCGCCGTCGCGAAATGACGGCCTGTGTGCCTGGGACCTCGCTGGGGGGATCGGCAAGAAGGGCGGCGGGAGCGTCGAGGTCGAAGTCGATAACGGTCCGGCAGCGGCGCAGAACTTCGAGGGGTTCGCGACGGCCGGCGAGGCGATCGCGGGGCTGGGCGACCGGGCCTTCTACGGCCCGGGCTACCAGAGCGGGTTCAACCTGCTGAAGGGGGCACCTACCTTCGCCTCTCGGCCACGTTCGGCCTTCTCGGCAAGGAGCCCTCTGCTCCGCGGGTGCGCAGCAAGCTCGCCAAGCTCACGAACATCGCGGTCAAGCGCATCTAATCGTGTCGACACATCGTGATGGAGCGAGCTTCGTCGCGATTGGCACTCGTTCGACCCGTCGTACCTTCCGGCGTGCCTTCTCGGAGGGTCCGCCCAGATTCCGTGTGTCTCGTGATGATCGGGCGCGCACTGCAAACCCTGCTCCCGTAGCGGACAGCCGCTGAGATGCAACTTGGCTTTGCGATGGGAGGACCGGACACCCGCCGAGCGGAGCAACGGATGCGCGCTGATCGAATCCACGCATCATGTGGGCAGAGCTCGTTCACGAATCAAACCGACGAAGCTTTTCACAGTCAATGCTCGGCAGATTCCAAACCACGTCGGTGTTCCCCGTTGATGCGACGCTTCAGATATGCCGTTCTGTATCGCGGGCTAGTTGATAGACGCCGACGTCGGTGTGTGTGTTTTGGCGCGTCCCTGATCGGCACATCGGGGACGCGAGTGCCGACGCGGAGCAACAGGAAAGCCTGCGAACTTTTCGTCGTGATCGGCAACGGAGGGGTGGCTCCTCGTTCCGACGCCGATAGGGCGCCGATGTGCCGTCGCTCCGCCCCGTGATCGTCGCACCCTTGGCGGCGGCGCGTGCGCTTGGCAAGCGTCTCGCGCGACCGCGCGACTCAGTCATGGAGTCCAACACACTCCGCGACAGCGTCACCGGAGCGGACCGTGAGGTCGACGTTGTCATCGAGGGCGACATGCGTGGAAATCGCCTCATGATCTCACCCGGTGCCGCCCATCGTCATCGGCATGGTCCTCAACATCACGGTGATCAGTTACATGGACTCCGTAGACATCGGCTGCATCTGTGACCGCGAGATGATCGAGGACCCGTGGGAGCTCGTGGACGGGCTGCACGCTTCGCTCGACGAGCTCACGGCGACGGGCTGCGAAGAGGCCCGACAGGCACGACGAAGGTACTGAGATGTAAGCCAGGCCCGGTGAGGTGATACCGGGTGGGGGCGGGCCGCCCTGGAGGAGGTGACTGGATGATCACACCGCCGCGGGTCGAGGGGACGGTGAAGGTCGGACGCGGCCGGCGGCGGCTCGGGTTCGCCGAGTTCGGGCCGGCTGACGGTCGTCCCCTCGTGTGGCTGCACGGCACTCCTGGCACGCGACGGCAGATACCGCAGTCGGCCCGGGTCGTGGCGGAGGAACGGGGCGTGCGCATCGTCGGCATCGACCGCCCCGGGGTGGGCTCGTCCACGCCGCACCGCTACGGGTCGCTGGTCGACTTCACCACCGACCTCGCCAAGGTCGCCGATCACCTCGGGATCGAGCGCTTCGGGATGATCGGGTTGTCCGGAGGCGGCCCCTACGCGCTCGCGTCGTGCTACGCGCTGCCCGACCGAATAGCGGTCGCGGGTGTGCTCGGCGGCGTCGCGCCGGCCCGGGGCGACGACGCCCCACCCGGGGGGTTCGTCGGACGGATCGCGCCCCTTGGGCCCTTAGCCATGACCTTCCGGGCGCCCCTGTCGTTGGGGCTTACGGGACTCGTGTGGGCGATGCGCCCTCTGGCGTCAACCGCCTTCGAGCTCTACGCCCGCATCTCCCCCGAAGGCGACCAACGGGTGTTCGCCCGGCCGGAGATCAAGGCCATGTTCCTGGACGATTTCCTGAACGGGAGTCGCAGGGGCATGGCCGCCCCCATCCTCGATTTCCTCCTGTTCTCCCAGCCGTGGGGCTTCTCCGTTCGCGAGATCACGGTGCCCGTGCGCTGGTGGCACGGCAACGCCGACCCAATCGTGCCGCTGGCCCACGGCCAGCACATGGTGTCGCTCATCCCCGACGCCGAGCTGTACGTCAGGCCGGGCGAGAGCCATCTGGGCGGGTTCGGTGCAGCCGAGGAAGTGCTCACGAAGCTCCTCGCCGTCTGGGACGAGCGCGACTCCGCCACCCGCGGCGATCGCGCATGAGAGCGATGCCACTCGTTGCCCATCGCGCGCAGGCCGCCACGACCACATGAAGAAGATGATCGAAGCGGCACAGGCCCTCGGGCCCTACACGTCACACGACTGGATCGGCAGGGTGACGTCCCCACCGCGGTCGTCGTGATCCGACGCGACCAGCTGGGACGCGCCGAGCGCCAGCGCAAGCTGGCCGTCGCCGTGCCTGGCGCCACGGTGCACGAGCGCGACGGCGACCACGCCGTCGGTGTGCGGGAGCCCGTCCGCTTCGTGCCCGTGCTGGTCGACGCCTGCCTCGACGTCGCCCGCCGCGTACGGGCGGGTGTGTAGGGGGCCGGCGCATCCGGCCGGCGGGGGCCGTCACAGCGAGGCGTAGCAAGCGTCGATCAGGGCGCCGCTGCGGGCGTCGCCCGCGAGGCCCATGTGCATTCGGTTCATGACGTAGCCGAAGGCCAGTTCGGCCGCGGGGTCGGCCCAGCCGCCCGAGCCACCACTGCCGAAGTGGCCGAACGATCCCTCGCCACCGATCGCGACGAGACTCGACCGGAGCATGAAGCCGAGGCCGAACTGGATGTCCATGTCGAGGAGCACCGTGTTGGGCCCCTCGGTGAGCTTCGTCGTCGCCCGCCGAAGCTGTTCGGGAGTGAGGAGGCGGATGCCGTCGACCTCGCCGATGCACCCCGCGTAGAGCCGGGCCAGCGAGCGGGCGTCGCACACGCCGTTGGCCGCCGGCACCTCGGCCGCCCGCATCGCCCGCGAGTTCCAGATCGCCTGATCGGTCAGGGCGCCGCCCGGTGCGAAGAGAGCTTTGCCGAGCGCGGTGTCGGGCCCAAGGAACTCGGCCGTCAGCTTCAGCGCCTCGTCGTCGCCCGGGTCGGCGAGCATGTCGATGCTCAGGCCTTCCGGGATCATGCTCACGATCGTGGCAACTCGGCTCTCCTCCTCCGCGGGCAGGCCGATCCAGAAGTCGAGGCCGAGCGGCTCGGCGATCTCGTCGCGGAAGTACGTGCCGACCGTGCGGCCGGCGACGCGGCGAATCACCTCGCCCACCAGCCAGCCGAAGGTGGTGGCGTGGTAGCCGTGACAGGTGCCCGGTACCCAGTGGGGGTTCTGGTTCTCCAGCGCCTCGATCACCGGCTCCCACGACAGCGCCTCCTCTGGCGTGAGCACGCCGTCGATCCAGGCGAGGCCGGCCTGATGCGAGAGCAGGTGGCTGACGGTGATGTCCTCCTTGCCGTTCTTGCCGAACTCGGGCCAGTAGCGCACCACTGGCGCGTCGACGTCGAGCCGACCCTCCTGGGCGAGCCGGTTGGCGCAGACAGCCGTCGCTCCCTTCGTGGTCGAAAAGACCAGGACGATCGTGTCGTCTTCCCATGGCCGCCGGGTCGCCTCGTCGGCGATCCCGCCCCACAGGTCCACCACCGGCTCACCCCGGTGGTAGGCCGCGAACGCCGCGCCGAGCTCCGTGCCGGTGGTGAAGCCGGCCTCGAAGACGTTTTGCACGTGCTCGAACCCGGGTGCGGTCCAGCCCGAGGTCACACCCATCCGATGTTCCTGTCATCCATGCCGTCACCCGACGGGCACAGGTGAACCTTCTACCACGGGTCGCGACGGCAGGCAGGCCGGCCCGCCGCAAGGTCCTCCCTACTTCACCGAGCCGACCGCTAGCTTCTCGGTGCTCTTCGGAGCTCCCTCTTGGCGCTGCACCCCACCGTGTACGCCGACTTGTTCGGCAGGCTGATAGCTGAGCGCGACGTGGACTGCTTCGACATCTCAACATAGAGGGCGGTCGGGTAATCGCCGGGAGCCATCGGTCCCACGCGCAGGTGACGCCCGGCCCTTCCCTGAGGACGCCGCACAGCGGACCATCGGGTTGGAAGCTACGAAGGAGGTCGAGATGCAGTCCGAGGTCGGAGACGAGCTCGTCGTCGACAGCCTTCATATCGGCGAGCCTGCAAGGAAGGGTGAGATCCTCGAAGTGCGGCTCGATGATGGCCGCGAGCGCCACATGGTCCGCTGGGACGACACCGGTCACAAGACCCTCTTCTTCCCGGGTCCGACGTCGCGTGTTCTGCACACACACGACGATCCACACTCGAAGGACGGACATGAAGCACGCGATTGACCTCGCCGAGCGAATCCCAGGCACGTACTGGCACGCCTCCGCCATCCTGAAGGTCGACCTCGATTCGGTCGTCAAAGCTCCGCTCGAAGAGCTGCGCTTCGAGATTGGTGGTGGCGCCTTCACTCGCCGGGTGGAAGCCATCGTTGGTCCCATGTCGAGCGGCCCCAGCCGTCTGTCGGTGCCACTGCACTGGACCGCCGCCGAGCATCCGAGCTTGTTCCCCGTCATGGACGGCGAACTGCGCATCAGCAATGACGAGGGCAAGCAGATCCTGTTGCGCCTCGTCGGCGAGTACCGCTCACCGCTCGGCGCGGTGGCGCGGTCGGGGACGCCGTAGGCGGGCGGCGTGTCGCCGAGAAGTCGCTTCACGGCTTCCTCGCCAACGTTGCGCGGCGACTGCAGGCCAAGCTTGTCGAGCAGCGGGGCAGTCCGGCGTCGAGCGATAGCGTTCGCGCTCGATTCGCCTGACGCTCAGCGACGCGGAGACACGATGCAGCTGGGCATGCATATAGTTCGCTTCGACGTACCCGGCGGTACGTCCTCGATCGCACCGACGCTGGCGCGCTCGGCGTCCGCGCCCAAGCGATCGGCGCCCGAGTCACGCCACTAGGTTCTCGGGTACGTCTGGCCGTTCACCCGAGATGGTTCGTGAGCCAAGGAGCCGCCCATGCGGATGAACGTCGAGCCCATTCCCACTGTTTCAGACCGGATCAACGAGATCCGTCAACTCACCGCTCGGATCGTCAACGACGAGATCCTCCCCAATGAGAACATGTTGTGGGGGTGGCGATTGGGACAGCGCTTCACCGACGCTGACCGCGAGGAGTCACGCCACTTGCGGGAGCACATCAAGGAGCGGGTGAGACAAGCGGGGTTGTGGGCGCCGCACCTCCCCGCCGAGTACGGCGGGGCCGGCCTCGACTTCCTCGAGCACGCGTACATGAATGAGGTACTCGCCTACGCGGTGGGTGCCGCATCGCTGTTTGGCGTGGCCGCGCCCAACTCGGGGAACCAGTCGATCCTTGTGAAGTACGGCACCGGAGAGCAGAAGCAGAAGTGGCTGATCCCGTCCATCGAGGGGAAGCTCGAGTCGGGGTTCTCGATGACCGAACCCGACGCGGCCGGCTCGGATCCTCGCTCGTTGCAGACGACGGCGTGGCGTGACGGCGACGAGTGGGTGATCAACGGCCACAAGTGGTTCACGTCGAACGGCACGCGGGCCGATTTCTTCATCGTGATGTGCCGCACTGAGGAGGGTGATGGTGCAGATGATCGCAACTCGCGCATGACCCAGATCATCGTCCCGCGCGACACACCGGGCGTGAACGTCGTCCGGAGCATCAAAGTGTGGGGTCAGGACTCCGACCACTGCGAGATCATTTACGACAACGTGCGCGTCCCGGTGGGGAACCAACTCGGCAACCGAGGCAGCGGCCACCAAGCTGCTCAAGATCGCCTCGGCGCGGGGCGCGTTTACCACTGCATGAACTCCATCGGACAGATGTGGCGCGCGTTTGACCTGATGGTGGAAAGGTCGATGAGCCGCGAGGTGCACGGCGGGCTGCTCGAGACGAAGCAGTTCATCCAGGGCTTCATCGCGGATTCCTACATCGACATCCAGGCGGCGCGGCTGATGACGATCCACTGCGCGGAGGTGATGGCCGCCCGCGGCGACGCCCGCACCGACATCTCTGCCATCAAGGTGTTCGTGCCGGCCGCTTACCACCGCGTCGTCGACCGGGCCATCCAGGTGTGGGGCGGCGCCGGAGTGTCGGGCGACCTGCCCCTCGCTGACATGTACCAAGGAGCCCGCACGCTCCGCCTCGCCGACGGCCCCGACGAGGTCCACAAGATCCTCATAGCGAAGAACATCCTCGTCCGCTACCACGACGGCCTTGGTTGGGACTTCGGCAATTGACCCGCCGCCTCGAGATCGGCCCAAGCCCTGGCCGTGGGCTGGTTGCCCGGTAGCCAAGGGCGTTCATCGCCGTACACAGGGCTCGCAGTCGTTTGGCAGGCCCGGAGGCTGCGGCCCCGCGCCAGCTAGTGCCGTTACCGGCAACGTTGGGGGGCCGCGTCCACCACTTGGCTGACGGGGTCGCGCAGACTCGGTGGATGGCTGAGCGGGTTCGGGTTCGGGAGATCTCCAGTGACCAGGGCAACCGGTTGTTGCGGATCGTGCGCCGGTCGTCGGGGTCGGTAGTAACGTGGCGTCGAGCGCAGATGGTGTTGTTGTCGGCCCAGGGGATGGACGTTTCGCAGATCGCTGAGGTGGCGTTCACGTCGCCGGATCGGGTGCGGGCGGTGATCCACAACTTCAACGCCGATGGGTTCGAGTCGCTGTATCCGCGCTACGTGGGTGGCCGGCCGCCGACGTTCACGCTTCCTCAGCGCCGGAAGATCAAGAAGCTGGCGTTGAGCCGCCCCCAGGACCATGACCTGCCGTTCTCGACCTGGAGCCTCTCGAAGTTGGCGGAGTTCCTGGTCGCTGAGGGGGTGGTCGACGACATCAGCCATGAGCGCCTGCGGGCGCTGCTCCGAGAGGAGGGCGTGTCGTTTCAAGCGCTGAAGACCTGGAAGACCTCGAACGATCCGGGCTTCGAGGCCAAGAAGAACCGGATCCTCGAGCTCTACGACATCGCCGATGGCAAGGCCCAGCCGAGATCCAACGGACCCGTCGGTGTTGCGACCTGTCGTCCGATGATCAGCACGTCAACGCCGAGTAGTTCGGGGGCCGATTCCACTGCCCCCTCGATCAGCTTCTCCGCCGCGAGTCGTTCTTCAGGGACAGGAGACGCCGAGCCGTCGTCGCCGAGTTGCCAGAGGGCCATGGTCGTCGGCATGCCGACCTCCGTGAGTCGGACATCAGGATCGCGCACGGCACCAACCCCGTGCCGAGCACTCCCCCCGTAGCTGAGAGTGGACCCGTCAAGGCTCGTCCGAAGGTAAGCCTGATGACAGGGCGTCCGAGAGGACACCCAAGGGGTTGAGATTCGTTCCGAGTCGCTGAGGACCTGATGGTGTAGCCGGATCACCGTGCTACTCAAATCACTTTCGCATCCAGCTAGATGCCTCTCGATCAGTACGCGCCAACGTTTCCCTTCGACGTATTTCGAATCTTGAACACGGCTTCCAGGTCGGCCAGCGCCCAGCCCTGTGAGGTCCGGATGCCGGAAGCCGCCGCGTTGCCACGGCTGCTCGACAATCCCTATGGAACCTTGTTCCAACCTCGTCCGGGTGGTCGCGCCCGTGTCGCGATCGGGCATCGCCGGTCAGCTGGCTGCGGCAGTAAGAATCGTTCTGGCAAGCGACTTCAGCCTGGATTCGCCACCTAGCAGTTGCGCCCCCGGCAGGATTCGAACCTGCGACGCACGGTTTAGGAAACCGACGCTCTATCCCCTGAGCTACGGGGGCGGGGGATGGAGAATTCTCGGGAGAAAACTTACTCGGAAGTCTTGCAGTCCCTGTGTGTTCGGTCGTTGGGCTCGCCGAAGCGCTTCTGGGGCGCGCTGTAGCGGCCGGGCGGTGCTTCGGGCGCGCTGCGATCGCTTCAGGTCGCGTAGCGCTGGCGTGTTACGCGGCTTGGACGGTTGGGGCGCTTTCGTGGCGGGCGAGTGCGAGTGAATTGACCATCAGCGCGAAGCCGAGGACGTTGAGGTGCTGGCGGGCGTGGCCGACGCTGTGGGCGCGCCCCAGATGGAGGGTGTCGTCGATGGCGCGGTTGATGCTTTCGGCGTCGTTGCGTCGGCGGAAGAGGCGAGCGAAGTCAGGGTCGCTGGGTGGGATGGCTCGGAGGTTTTCGGGTCGGTTGACCTTCCGTGCCGCGTCGTGGTCCGTGCCGCGGAGTCGGACGGTGACCGTGCCAGGGCCGAGCCGTTCGGGCAGCGCGTAGTCGTTGTACCAACGGAAGGCGCCGTTCTTATCGCGGATGCGGTGCGTGCGGACGCGGTGGAGCTCGTCGAAGTTCAGGTCGCCGAAGTCGGTGAGTTCGGCGACGCCGATGGCCCCTTTCCGGGCGTAGAGGTGGATGATCCGGGCGGTGCCGTCGGCGAGCCGGATGACTTTGTCCTCGAGGTGCAGCGTTTTCTCGATGCGCCGGCCGCCCCGGCGTCGGGGCTTCTTGGTGGCGGCTTGGGCGGCGGTGACGCGGTTGATGAGCATCAGCCCGAGGCGACGCAGCAGGTCCTGGTGGTGGGTGCCGCGCAGCGCGGTGTCATAGACGACTCCTTGGGCGCCGCGTACGAGCGGAGCGAGGCGTCGGAGGCACGCCATCGCGGTGGCGGCTTCCGCGCCGGGCTTGGGGACCCAGGCGCAGTCGAGGATCACGCGTCCGTGCGGGCTGTCGGTGCGGGTGGCGACGAGAACGAACTTGGTGCCCCAGGCGGCTTCGCCGTCGCCTTCAAAGTGCAAGTCGGCGTCGCGCTCGTGGCGGCGGCCCCGGACCTCGCCGGTGTTCGGATCGACGTCGTCCTCGTCGGGCTTGGCGCGATAGAGCGGCGCGATCACCTTGCCATCCGCGTACAAGAGCCGGCTCGGATGGGGATGGGTCCAGGAGCCAGGACCGTCGGGGCCTAAGAGGCCGAGGCGGCGGGCGAGGCCGGCGTTTACGCGCGCGCCTTCCCCTTACGGGCACGTCGCAAGGAAATGTCATCATCGCCTCCGTGGAATCACAGCGGGCGTTCCAGGTGAAGGCGGGGAAGACGGTCAAGCGCGACATCAAGATGGACTGCAAGACTGATGTCGTGGTTCTTCCGTCGCCCACGAGCACGCCGTGAGTGAATTGCATATCGCGTCCGTCTGGCGCACCCGTGTTGCCTGCAGGGAGGGCGGTCGGCGATGGACGAATGTTGTCCCTGAAAGACGTGAAGGCCCCGCGGCGATTCGACTCCTCCGCTGACGGTGTGAGGAGGCGCGAACGTCGCGGCTCGTACTGGACTAGCCCGCTCGCAGACCGCAGCCGGGCGTCGGCGAGCGCGACTCAGCCTCCATCAGGAGCGTGAGTAGGCGGAAGCGTCGCAGGTTAACGGATGTTCACCTCGAATCTTGAATCTCCCATAGCGCTTCGCTCACGACGCATCTCGCCGAATTGCGTCAGTTCGGGACTAGTGTCAGCGGAATTGCAGCCGAGCGGCCCTAGAGCGCGGAAGCGCTGCCCATTGAAATTGCAAGAAGACAAGGGCAGGAGTGTAGGGCCATGAGCGGGCAGGACAACATCGATCCGGTGGGCGACGCGTTGCATGCGTCGGTCCCCGGTCCGCCGACGGAACCTTCGCCTCCCGGTCCGCCGTCGGCACCCGCAGGTCCACCGTCGGCACCCGCGGATCCGCCGTCGGCACCGTCACCGCCGCCGCCCGGTCCGACACCGGCACCTTCTGCCCCGCCCGCGCCAGCAGCACCGACGGGGCGCAAAGGCCCTAGCGGTTGGGTGATCGGGCTGCTCGGGGTGGCGGCGGCCGTGTTGGTCGTGGTCGGGATCGTGGGCTTCGCGCTTCCCGGGTCCAACGACGCCAAGGAGAAGGGCGATCGGCTCGAACAGCAGCTGGCGGCGACCAGGAAGACGACGCAATCGGCGCAGGCGCAGACCAATGCCATCCGCGACGCCGTTGACAGGCTCGGCGCACTTGATGTCCAGGAGGCCCAATCCGCCAACTCGGTGATAGATGCGTTCAACTCCGCAACTGACCAGCCGGGATTCGAGGCCTCGTCGTACTCGGATCCGGCGCTTCGAGCAGCGGTGGACTCCCTAGGACAGCTCATTGCGCAGGAAAAGCAGGTGCTGACCGAGCTGCAGGGCGCTGTCGCACAAGCACGGGGGGCGCCGCGATGACGTCACGATTTGGGCGACGACGAGGAACCCTCAGCGGCGCGGGAACGCGGCGCAGTTTCGACGCTTCTGATAGTGATGTTGGGCGTAGTCGCGGCGGCGCTGGTGTTCGCGATCGTCGGGCTCTCGGTGGGGTTGACCAAGGGCAGCTCGTCCGAAGACAAGAAGCGGGCTGCGACCCTCGAGCAGCAGGTCAAGGACGCTAAGCAGGCTCGGTCCGCTGCAGTCGCCGCATCGCACGGTGCGGCGACGAAGGCCGAAAACTACCAGAACGTATTCCAGCAAATGCTGTCGTTCGGCGACCAGCAGCAGAATCTGGCTAACCAGCAGCTGGCCGCGGCGCTAGCCGGGAACCTTGATCAGTTCAACGCCCTCGTCACTCAGGCCAACACGGTGAAGGATCAGCACAACGCCATCACCGACCAGCTGAATGCCTTGCCGAAGCCTTGACGGAACCGCGAATGCTTACCGATCGGGCGTCACCGTGCCAGTTATCCCTCGCAAGATGGTCTAGGGATGGGATCATGATTGCTCGTTTCAGACCGCGAACCTCGCTTCATCCATCGTCGCAGTTCGGTCTCGTTCTCGTCTTGATTGCGGGCCTTTTCCTCGCGGCATGCGGAGGCAGCGGTGGTGGTGGGGTCACCGTCAAGGGGACGGTCACAGAAGGCGGCTCTGCCGTCAGCGGAGCGTCAGTGAGCCTTTTGCACAGTGCGCAGAAGGGCGGCGTCGTTGCCAAGACCACCACGAATAAGGAAGGCCGCTACAGGTTCGACGGCATCGATCGAGGCAAGGTTGGTTTCCTGTATGTCCGTGGTCACGGTTGCAGCAGATTGTCGCCAGCTCTAATGAGCGAGAACGTCGACAGCACGACGGTAGATGTCGATTGTTGAACGGTGAGTCGCAGATCCACCAGTACGGCCATAAAGGGGAGCGTCTATGGCACAACAACCTCGACCGCGAAAGGGGCAGCCCGCGATCTGACTGAATCGGCAACATGCATTCGTGTTCGGCGTGGCGCTCGTCGTCTTGGCGATCGTGCTCGTGGCCATCGGAATCGCGGCACAGGCGGTGTTTGCGATCGTCGCAGGCGTCATCTTCCTGGCCTTCGGTCTGTTCTTCGCAGTTGCACGGCGAGCACCTGGCCAGCCCCCGAACGGGTGAAGGCGGAAGGCTCAATGAGGTCGCCTAATCCCGCCAGCCCACACCGCGTTTTCGCCGAGGCCACGTGCGACGTCTGGGCTCTCCTCGGACTCCGCTCCGCGCTGGCGAAGGCGCCGACGCGAATTGGGCTACATGCGCGTAATTCGCTCTGCGGTTGCTAGGAGGTGCGCCATGAAGCACCGACTACTCATCTGGATCATCGTCATGAGCGCCGCCACCCCGATGGTCGGTGTCGCGGCAGCTAACGGGATCACCGGGGGTACCACCGGCCGCGTCGAGGGGCTAGTCACTTTGGACGGCAAACCCGTCAAGGGGTGGCACTTGTCGCTGGATCAAGGGCAAGGCGACCCCGTCGGCCGCCACCCCGCCGGAAAGCGCCGCCGCCAGGCGAAAACGGACAGGAAGGGGCGCTTCACAGTGAAGGCCCTGACACCGGGCCGCTACACGCTCGGCATACACCTCGGACTGTATCCAGGGTCGCACGGCAACCCCGCATGCACCGCCCCCGGCTACGACGTGACCGTTGCGGATCCTGCGCCCTATCAGCCCGTTGGGCTCATTCACCTCGTCAGCGTGGTAGCGGAAGCGCCCTTCGCGGTGAAGCCGGGCAAGACGGTCACACGCAACATCAAGCTTGACTGCGAACCTGACGGCGCGCTCATTCCGCCTCCCACCAAGTCCAAGTCCACAGCGACCACGACGCCCACGACCACGGCCGCCGCCCCGATGTACGCCCCGGGTACCCCGGAGCGAACATTCCTCGACCAACTTCGGGCCGCGGGGCTCACTAACCGGTACCCGACGGAGGCGGAAGCGGTTCGTGCGGGTCAGCAAATCTGTGAGCAGCTGCGGAACGGCGGCCAACTCGACCTAACAAAGACCGATGTCGCGATCATCGTGATTCCGATTTTCTGTCCCGAGTTTCGGAACCTCATCCAGGTCTATCCGACACCATCATGACGATACGGATCGAGGAAGCGTCGGTCCAGGGTTAGAGACGGGAACCAGCGCGCGCGGTCGTTTGAAGCAGACCGAGTTTCATAAGGAGCTCAGCAAGCAGGGCTCGGAGGAAGCGACAATGCAATTGTCTCTAATCCGCATACAACTTTGGACCCTAGTTGGCCTCGTCCTCGGTGCTCTCGTCATTGCCCCGGACTTTGCAACTGCTGCGGCTAAGCGAACCGCGCCACGTGGTTACCACATCGTGACGGTGAAGAAGGCTGGCTTCCGCATCGCGGTGCCCGATAAGTGGGGAACGGTCGACTTCACAGGAACGAAGGCGGAGAGACAACGTCAAAGGCTCGCGAAGCGGTACCCAAAGCTCGCCAGCGTGCTCGAGAGAGCAAAGGGAGTCGCGGCGAACGGTACGCTAGCGCTTGTTGCAATCGATCCCAAAGGCAACGGCGATACGCCTGACGCAACTGTGGACCTCGATCCGAATGTCTCATCCTTGTCGACTCCGGACCAGTATGTCGCTGGCCAGACTCGAAGCCCCCAGTTCCGAGACGTCTCTGCGGAACAGACGAAAGTTGCAGGCCGCGACGCGGTAAAGGTAACGAGCACGCGGCAGATAAGGCTCGCGACCGGGGCAACCGCCGACCTTCGCTACACCGTCTTCCACTTTCTGGGTGCCAAGGGCAAGTACACCGTCGTCTTCACTGCCGCCGATACCAAGCGTCAGGATGCGGTCCTACAGAAGATGATTGGCAGTTTCACCCTGCTCCCGTGATTGCGTAGCACGTATTTCATGATGGAGAGGATCTCCGCCGACAACTTCAGCGAGTCATTGACCCGCACGACGCGTTGCACTTCACCGTCACCGTGCTCGCAACAGTGGGGTTCGGTGACATTACTCCCCAAAACCCAAGCGGCGCGGCTCGTCGTGACCGGGCAGATGATCACCGACCTCGTAATCGGCCTCGTGGTGCAGGTGATGTGGGCGCGGTCAAGCGCGAGCACCAGCGCCGATCGGAAAGCGCCAGCGCCGCACGGTCCGTCCGGTAGACCCTCCGGCGGGATACCGAATGGCTAATGAGACCAGGGGATGCCTCGGCGATGGGCCGCTGGGGATCTTCTACTTGCACGTCGACGACGTCGGCGGCGGCGGTGGAGAAGGCCAAGCGCCTTTGAGGCTGAGGTTCGCTTTGAGGACCCGCTCCTTCTCCCCGACACGCCAGATCAGTGGTACCTCGCGCTCGACAAGCGCGTCCGTGATGGCGGTCGCCGTCTTTGTGTCCACGTTGTGGAACACCCTCACGAGCTCGGCAACTAGCCATTTGGCCATCGCCAGGACGGTGACGGCGTCCATGTGGTTGGGGCTGACGTCACCGCCGGCATGCCCGACGCCACGGTTGTTACGCACTTCGTAGAGCGCTCTGCTAAGGGCCAGTCGCCGGAGGACGACTCGTCCTACGAGCTCGTTCGGGACGCGGCGTTGGATGAGCCGTGGCCGCTCGACCCTTGGAATCTCGTCTCGTATTGCGCGGCGACGTTCCTGAAGATGGCAGCGACTGCTGCGGCTATCGCCGCCTGCTGTGCTTTAGTGCTGCTCTTCGTGAGCGGCGTGGCTCGTTCGCTCAGGGTACGGAGGAGCGCTGCTGACGCATCTTCGGCGCACTGCCGCGGAACGGCATTGCCAATGAGCGCCGCGTCTACGGAGGTGGTGATTTCGGCCGGGTCGATCCCGTATTGCTTCCATCGGTCCGGCATGGCTCGTCTCCTCGAAATGGCATCCCGCGAACGGGACCGCAGAGCTTGCCCGTGACTGGATTGGCCCGCCGAGACGCGCCCTCCGCCCCAGCCCGCGTCCGCCCCGCGGACAATCATCCAGGGTGCGCCCGGCATGCCTGAACGAAACCTTAGAGAGTCTGCCACCTTACGCACTCGTCGGAGCGCGTAGCGTGGCGGGCCCAAACCCGGCCGGTGCGGGGTTCCCTTTCACCGCTCTTGCTAACTGGTTGCGGACTTGACGCTGTCGGCTAGCGTGCCGATCTGTCCGGGTAGCGGCTTGGCTCACTCGCCCAACGCCCGGCCGCATAGAGGCGGCATAGATGCAGGGACCCGCAATGCACGGCTCTTGCTTCCGTACCCTCCGAGGGCAAACAACCGCCAACGCGACCCTCGGGGGAAGAAAGGGAAGGCGGGGAGACCGAGTACCTGGGTCTCCCGCCTTTCGCGTGCGGCCTCAAACTGGCGCCGCCCAACTTGCCGTCGGTCCGGCGCGCTGAGGCACGTCGGCGACCCGGCCGTCCTGATGGCCCTGGTAGTCGCCGAGGAATCCACGCGAGCGGGTAGGGCTGGCTGCGGGTGCGGGCCTTACTGCGCCGGATGTCGCGGGAGGGTGTCGGCCGCAACCCCGCCGCCCTTACCGGCGAGCACCCAGGCTGGCGCTGGCGCGGAAGGCGGGAGACCTCGGTCCTTGCACGCCGGTCTCCCGTCTTCGTCGCTTTCCCACCGAGGTCAGCCATGCATGTGGGCGGAGTTATGGGCCTCGGAGGAGCCGGAGCAAGACCCTACGGTGCTGCCCCTATGTCACCGGGTGCCAGAGGGGGGCTCCGACTGCTACCCGACAAGACCGCACGCTAGGCGAGGTTCGCCCTACCCCGTTAGGGCCATGAGTCCTCCCAAGCGCGGTAATCAGGCTCTTCCCGGGATCGTGCCGCGGCACTACCTTCCTGGCACACCGTCGGGATCGTGCAGACCTATGAGGGGGACCGGCCGTGTCTCAGCAGGCTTATGGAGGCGAGACCGAGCGCACTGGATGGACCGGTTGGATCACCTTCGCCGGCGTCATGCTGATCATCGGAGGATCGCTCGGATTGATCTTCGGCATCATCGCGGCCATCAACGACAACTGGGTGGTGTTCGCGAATCGGGGCGCGGTATCCCTGGACTTGAGTACATGGGGTTGGGTCCACATCATCGTGGGGGCCATCGTGTTGCTGGCCGGGTTCGGTGTATTCACCGGCAACGTGCTGGCGCGAATTGTCGGTGTCGCTGTCGCCATCGTCAGCCTGATCGCCAACTTCCTGTGGCTTCCCGTGTACCCGGTGTGGGCCATCATCATCATCACGATCGATGTGCTCGTCATCTGGGCGCTGACGGCGCACGGCGGCGAGATGCGCAATTACTGACGTCAAGAATCGGTCAGTGGCGCGATTGGCGTCTCGACCAGAGGTGGGCAGAGTGGGTGCCGAACGCCACCGACTCTGGTCCGTCGGAGGACCCGTAACCGCGCCTAGTCGAACTCGGCGAGCAATCCCTCACGCGCACAGAACAACGCTCGCCCAGCGGTCTTCGCCCCACCCAGAACCGGCGATCTGTGTGTCGTAGACCACGAGCAATATGTGCCGATAGGGCGCGCCCGGCGGTCCAGCGGATGGAACGCGCTTCAGCTTCTCAGGAACCGTGCGATGGATCGGACGACTTCTGGATCTCGGGCGGTGCGGCGATGGTCAAGATCGTGCACTGTCACCAGCTGGGCGTGCGGCAATTCTCTGACGATCGCCGCCGAGGCGGCATGAGGCATGCGCTCGTCGTCGGTGGAGTGGACGATGAGGATGTCCGCATCCATCGAGTCGAGAATGGCGCGGGCGTCAAAGCGATGGCGGGACGGGTCGTGGGCCGCTTCGTAGGTTGCACGGGCGGATTGCACGACCTCGTCCGGTGCTCCGAGGCGTTGCCCGTATCGATGCCATCTATCGCCGAGTTGCCGCGCTTCGTGGGCACTGACGAACGGTGAGGGTGCGACAAACACTGCTCGATCAACCCGAAACCCCTCGGCGATAGCTCCGAGCACTGCGGGACATCCCACGGAGTCCGCGACAACGGCGTCGATTGGCCCGAGGGATGTCGTGACCGCATGGATTCCGTCTGTTGTCTCCCAGCCCAAACCCCAGTGACCGTCCGATGAGCCATGCGCCGGCGAGTCGAACGCGACGATCGGCCGACCCTGATCGTCGAGGAGATCGACCAGCGGTGACCAGAGCGAGTTGTCGTCCTCGAATCCGTGCACGAGCAGCACTGCCGGACCCGAACCGAGTCGCCACGCCGACAGGCGACCGTGCTTGCTTGGAACACTCACTGTGTCAACAGCACGAAGTCGATCGGCGACGCGCGGCTCGCGAAGTCTCCGTGGAACCGCGAACGCACTAAGGAACTCGGCAACAGCCTCGTCGAACTCCGCTCGTACCAAGCGGCCAGTCTGTCACCGCGTGGCCAATCAGGTCTGGAGTACGCGCGAGCCGCATGGCAGCCGCCTGGGGCGTCCACACTCCTCGGCCAGATCGTTTCGGAAACCAAACGCCCTCCGAGGGCGGAACATAGGGCGTCGCACTCTCAGCGAGGCAGGTCGCCTGCCCGCACGCAGAAGTGCCGATAGGGCGCGCCCCGCAGGACCTGTCGGGCGACGTTCGGTGCGTCTGTTCTGTGCGCAGAGGTCGAGCGCCGATCGGCATTCCTGCGAGCGTGTGCGTTCTGGATGCGTGGCCGCCAACAGGGCGGCCATGGCACCGCACCAAACGTACGAACCGAATGACGGCCAGACCACTGGGCTGTCACGACCGAACGGCACTTTCCGCGCCCACTCGTAGCGCCGGTTCGGAGTGGGTGCGTGGCGCAGCGTTGCCCGGTTCTCGCGCTGTTCGGTGCGGACTGTCGGCTGCTCTAGGTGTAGTTCCCAGTCACGTTGTTGACGGGAGCCGGCTTGCGGGTGGGTGGTTGCTGATGGCTGAGTGGGGTCGCTGGTAGTTGTAGTCCTTGAGCCATGACCCGAGCGTAAAGAGGCGCTCGTCGTTGTTGGAGTAGGAGCGTGCGTAGCCCCATTCGGTGAGCAGTGTGCGGTGAAAGCGCTCCACCTTGCCGTAGGTTTGGGGTCGATAGGGGCGGGTGACGAGGTGGTGGATGTCGCCTCGCGCCGCGGCGAAGGCTTTCGAGAGGGTGTAGTTCTTGGCGTTGTCGGTCATGACCCGCTCGATCGTGACGCCGAGCTCGGCGAAGTGGGTGATCGCATCGGCGAGGAAGCCGGCGCACGTCTCGCCGCGCTCGTTCGCGATGGACCTGGACGAAGACGTAGCGGCTGTGGTCGTCGATGGCCACGTGGAGGTAGTCGCAGCCGGCCTTCCCGAGACCCCGAGCGGCGTTGCCGCGCCCGTGAGCACGCCAACCGCCGCCGGGTGGGATCCGGCCCAGTTTCTTGACGTCAATGTGCAACAGCTCGCCGGGGTGGTCCCGTTCGTAACGGATAGGAACGCCGCTCACGCGATCCAGACGCGTGAGGCGGGACAGGCCATGACGGGCCAGCACCGCATGGATCGTCGAAGGAGCCACGCCGAGCTGACCGGCCATGAGATGCGGTCCTCGCCGCCAACGACGCCGAAGGTCCACGATCCGAGCCTCGACCTCGGCGGCGGTGCGACGCGGACACCGGCGCGGGCGACTCGAGCGGTCCTCCAAACCCGCGACTCCCTCGGCGCGCCAACGCCGCAGCCACTTATGCGCGGTGCAGCGCGACACGCCCGCCATCTCTGCGGCGTGCGCAACCGGCCAACCGCCCGCCACGATCCGCTCGACCACCAGCAACCTTCCGGCAGGAGTCAGTTTCGCCTTACGGTGAGCCACGAGGGCCTCCCCTCGGTGGATGTCTCGCAACACCCATCCGAGAAGCGAGGCCCTCGCTGTGTCAACGACCTATCTCGGAACTACATCTAGCTCCGGCGTGGCGAGTCGACCCTCGCTCGCCATTTGTCGGGCGCCGCACTGACTTGGGATTCCGTTGCTGACCGCTGAACGAAGGCGTGGTTCTCGTGAAGGGGCCGTCAGGTCCCCGGCGCCCGCCAACCGCTCTTCTTCTGGCGGGCCCGGTCGACCTCCTCGGGGGTGATGAGCACGGTCGTCGATACCGAGACTCGGCCTGACGCGGAGATCTCCAGGGCAAAGGCGGCGGCGGTTTCGTTATCAGGTAGTTCGCAGATGCCGAGGACGTCGTCATCACCGAAGGCGAAGTAGAAGGCATCGAGTGTGCCACCGAGGGTCTCGATGGCCTTCTGGACGGTGGTACGACGGGCGGTGCCACCTTCGGCTAGAACCCCGGCGACCCCTTCCGGCGAGAGCGACGCCCTGAAAAGATACTTCGGCATAATGGCTCTCCTTGTGGTGCTGTTGTGGACCCGCACGTTCGCGCCCCGACGCCGCGCCCGCAACCGCCCAACTCCTTCTCCACCGAACGCGCGCCCCGAGCGTCCGGATCGGTAAACAGACCGCGAGTCCTCTTCTCGCCCACAGGTTCTCGAAACCCGATCCAATCTGTAACTAGCGATCCAAACAACCACGAGTCAGGCTCGGGGAATTGGTAGACGAGGGCTGCACCTTCGAGCACCGTCGCACCATCAACGGTCGTGGTTGGTGATCGTCGTGTGCTGCTTGAGGATTACACCGGACGCTGGCGGGGCGATCAGCCGCCGCCCTCGTACTTGAACGACACCTTCACCTTGGCGCGGTATGCAGAGACCCTGCCGTTCTCGATCGTAACATCGAGCTCGGAGACCTCGGCGAGACGGAGATCGCGCAACGACTGCGATGCGGTGGCAATCGCGCTCGCCGCTGCTTGTTCCCAGGAGTCCGTGCTGGTCCCAACGAGTTCTATGACGTTGTAGACGCTGTCCGCCATTCACCGCCCCTTTCGTGGGCTGCCTCGTGCAGCACCGCGTGCGCGGCACCCGACCACGATTTCGTCCGCCGGTGCTTTCGTCAAGGGTTGGTGCCCCCGGACTAATGAGGGTGCATGTCCCCGCAGCGCGATGAACGTGCGGCGAGGCCACTACGAACTCGGGGTCGAAGCCCATCCATGCCGCCGCGTCGCGGCCGCCATCACTCACTCGCCCAAGCGATCTGAACGGAAACGGACCGCAGCTCCGTCTCACGCTACCCGAACCAATCAACGCAACAGAGCCGTTCGTGCCGAGACCGTTCGTTCGGCTCCTGATTCGTTCCGCGCGCGCTCGCTCTGGGCGACAAGCTGTCGATCTGAATCAGTTGCCTCCGAGGATTTGGACGGGGACGCTGCCGGGGCTGCGCACCTGTCCGGCTGACCACGTGACCTGCCCGGCCTTGGCGAGCTCGAAGTTCGGGTAGTGCTTTATCCATTCTTCGAGGGCGACGCGCAACTCCATGCGGGCCAGGTGCGAACCGAGGAACTGGAAGAAGGAGGCGAGCTTCGAGGCGCGACCTGGCTCCTGGAAGACCCACGTGAGTACCGGGCCCTCGGCGAAGCCGGCGGCGAGGATTCGGCCGACCTCGGCCGCGTCGGTGTCGGTGGCGATGCGAGCGCGGCCGGTCACGGTCGCAACGCCCAGAACCGCCACTTGTCATGGGCCACGTCCAAGGGCGTGATGGTGGCGAAACCGGCGTCGGTAACGAGGCGCTCCAGGGTCCCCGGACGCAGCACGGTGCCGATCGCCGCCGACTCCGCTGGTCTCGGGGCATCGGCGATGCCGACGGGCAGGGTGTGCAGCACGCTGAAGGCGTACAGGAATCGCTGCAGCTCGTCGCCAGGGGCGGAGAACTCCTCGGCTCCGGCCATGTCTCCCACCAGCACCAAACCGTCTTCGGCGACGAGCGAGCGGCACGCCGCCAGTGCCGCCGACGGGTCGCCCATGTCATGCAGCGTTTCAAACGCGCACACCAGCTCGTAGCGCCCTGCGAGGCCCGGGTCACGAGCGTCCCGCACCTGCACCGCCACCCGAGCCGACAGGCCAGCCTCCTCGACATTCCGCCGGGCAGTAGCAACCGACGCGTCGTCGAGGTCGAAGCCGTCCACTCGCACCGAGGGATACGCGCGGGCGAGCGCGATCGCCGACCAGCCGGCACAACGGCGTTGGTCACGAGCTCGCTGACCAACCGCACCGCCACCTCGATGACCGACGCCTCCACCCCGCCGTGGGCGAGAGCGTCGCCTGAAGACGCGAGCGTTACGAACGATGGCGGGCCTGCCCAAGAGGTCGATCGCCCAGGCCATCGATCTCCGCGTACCCCGAGCACAGCTCAGTTACTCGGGCATCCCACGCTGAGCGTGGGATGAGTAAAGAAACTCGGTCGGTTGGCTCACCGACATCAGGCAGCCGGTTCGCATCCCATTTCGACGGCCCCGGGGACGCATCGTGATCGACCTTTCCACCTGCGCCGCCCTGGGGTCGCCGGCGTTGTCCGGGTTGCCGGACGTGCTGGCGGGGGAACGATTTACGCGTGCAGCGCCGCCTGTGGGAGATGTTTGCATTCGCTTCGGGCGCCGCCGCTGCGGCCGCGTGCCGCAGGGGTATGACGGCACTTTGGCGCGTGAGCCGCGACCAAGATCCCCCGGAAAACCCGGCGGCACGAGGCGTGCGTTGGCGGGACGCGCTCATCTGGTCGATCTCGTTAGGAGTCGGCGCCTCCGTGTCTCGCCTCGTCGCCCAACGCGGCGCTGCTGCCGCATGGCAAGCAGCTACTGGCTCCCATCCGCCCGGCTTGGACGACCGGGCGGAGTGACGCAACCGTCCTCAGGGTGGATTGCGTTGTCGCACGGCGCGGCGCACATAACAACAGCCGTCGAAGGCCTTTCAACCCGCCCCGAACCGACGTTATGCGCTCGCAGACTTCGCGTTAGGGACACTCGACGCGCGTTTGCCCAAGGGTCGCGCGCCGCTCATTGCGCTTCAATCGAGCTAACGCGTCTCGAACGTCGACCTACTGGGTTCAGGGTTGTGTCGGAGGGGGGACTTGCAGCTGGAACCCAGGGCGACTCCGTGGGGTCCACCTCGTGGCTTGTTGCTCGATGGCGGACCTTCCGGGACGCATGAGCCAACGACCGAGCCGCGGTGCATCGCCGCTTCATCGCAAGTCGGAAGAGAGCAAGGTGGCGTCGCTTCAGGGGACGTCCTCCGCCACAGCCGAACGGCATCACGGATACCCGCCCCGGGGGAACGACGACGAGATCACCTCGACGCGCGTGAGCGGTGCTGTCGCAGCCGACGAGCGCCAGCGGCGGCGCTTACGGTGTGCGTGCCAGGAGCCGCCTCAACGACTACGACGTCGTTGCGTGGGTCGGAAGGAAGCCATGAACGAGCAGATGAAGGCCATAAGCCAGGACGCACTCGGTGGGCCCGAGGTCCTCGAGCTCGTCACCGTGCCCATCCCCGAGCCCGGCCTCGGCGAGGTCCTCGTCCGTGTGCACGCGGCGAGCGTGAACCCGGTCGACGTGATGAACCGCGAAAGCGGCCTGTTCATCGGCCAGCCGCCCTTCGTGCTCGGCTGGGACGTCTCGGGCACAGTGGAAGCTGTCGGCCTGGGCGTGACCCTCTCCGCGCCCGGCGACGAGGTGTTCGGCATGCTGCCCTTCCCGCACGGCCACGGCGCGCACGCCCAGTACGTCGTCGGCCCCACCCGCGTGTTCGTTCCCAAGCCGGACCGCCTCGACCACGTCGAGGCCGCGGCCATCCCCATGGTCGGCCTCACCGCCTGGCAGGCCCTGGTGGAGACCGCCCATGTCGGCGAGGGCAGCCGCGTGCTGATCAACGGCGCGGCCGGCGGCGTCGGGCATGTTGCGGTGCAGATCGCCAAGGCGCGCGGCGCCCACGTCATCGCACTGGCATCGGCCGCGAACGCCGACTTCGTCCGCTCGCTCGGCGCCGACGAGGCGATCGACTACGCCGCCACCGACTTCACCGACGTTGTCGGCGACCTCGATGTCGTGCTGGAGGTCATCGGCGGCGACTACCCCGCCAAGGCCCTGGAGGTCCTCAAGTCTGGCGGCACCCTCGTCTCCACGCTGCTCGACACGCTTATCCCGGTCGCGAACGACGCCGCCAACCGCGGCATCCGCATGGCCGGCCTCCTCGTCGAAGCCGACCGGCTCGGCATGTCGGCCCTGGTCGACCTCGTCGCTGCCGGCAAGCTCGTTCCCACCATCGCCGCGACTTTCGCTTTCGGCGAAGCCGCCGCGGCCCAATCCGCAAAGGTCGGGCCCGGCAAGGTCGTCCTCACCTTCCCGGCAAGCTGAATACGCAGCTTCCCGGTCACGACTCGACGAAGTCCAGAACCGACGCCGTACCACGCGACATACGTCCTCCCGCTCCGCCGTAGATGATGCCGCTAATCCCCTCAAGCCCAGACGCTTGCGGAGCCGCCTCCTCTCCTTTGCGCACGAGAAAAGCTGTCACAAAACGGCAGAAAGTTCACCCGAAGCGGGGTTCGGCGAGGCCGCGCGCCGATATCTATGGAAAGACGCCGACCTCGGCGTCCTCGGAGGAGGGATCCCATGGCTAGCAAGGCACAGCGCACGGCGAATCATCGGAATGCACAGAAGTCGACCGGGCCCCGCAGCGACGCCGGGAAGCGGCGAAGCGCTCAAAACGCAACGCAGCATGGCGTATATGCCCAGGGGGGCGCGGCGATCCCGCGGGGACCGTTTCAAGAGGATCCGGACGAGGTCCAGGATTTCGTCTCCGGGATCGCGGACTGCTTGAGGCCACGTGATGCCATTGAGATCCAGCAGGCCCACGTGATCGGCGGTCTGTACAACAGGTTCCGGCGCTATGACCGTTACGAAGCCCAGGCGCTCGCGGCGGATGGCTTCCCTGCTTGGAATAGGCTCACCTTGAGAAAGAGATCGACCAGCGCCAATTGCACATCGAATGGGCCTCATCGATCACCAAAGCCATGCGGGGCGAGAACCCCGAAGCGTGCCCGTGGGGTCCCGACGTCGCGCAGTTCTTCATTGAGGAGGCGAACGGCGGCAACGAGCTCTCGGTGCAAGGCGTCTGGACCGAGGATCGCGAACCACAAGATGCTGCGGAGTGGCAACAGGCCGGGGTTGGGCTTGCGAGTCAGATCTTCCGGACCCCCGAAGCCGCTACGAGGTGGGCGACCTCGTACGTAGAGGAACAACGCGCCATCATCGAAGACCGGGTCAGCCTGCTCCTTGAGGCGGCAGCGAAGCGCTCGTTGGCCGGGACACTCGCCACCGCCTCGTCGATGCTTGTGCGTCTGGGTCATCAGCTTGAAGGAGCGCTTTCGCTGTACCGGGCCCTTCAGTCCCGGTCACTGGATCCCCCAGAGGAATCCGCGAATCCGCCTCGACTTCCCAGCACAACGTCCTACGCAGACCTGCCACGAGGATCTCAAGCATGACGCGGTGACGCCTAGAAGAGACCACACTCGCATCGATGACGACGTCTCGCGAAACGAACCCAATCGCAGGGCTGATTGCCTGCACTCTCGTGCCTCGGCAGGCAAGGTCCGCCGCGTTAACAGCCGCCGGCGAACCCGTACGTTCCAAAAATCGGCGGAATCCGTTCCCAGCCGCCGTGAGGCCCATTGCCGTGCGGGTTTTCTCCAGTCCCGACGGGGGCCGGGGGCACGGGGGCGGGGCCGGCAGAGAAGTTGGTTCAGAACCGCGCGTCTCGACCGGCGATCACGAGGGTAGTTGCAAGGCACGAGGTTCCTGACCGCTTGGTAGCGTGCGGCGTGCCCGACCCGCCTCCGCCGCGGCTCCCACGAGACTTCACGTGGACCGGGACGTACGAAGTTCCGGACCTCGCGGTGGAGGTGCCGTTCTCTTGATACGGAAGCGCGGGCGACCTGCAGATGGTCGTGGGCGGCGAAGAACCACCCGATCCATTTCACGAATCTCGTCTACGACGGCATGCTCTACACGCTGACGTACAAGTGGCCGGGCATCGAGCGCCGTCCGTGCTCTCCACTTGGACCATTCACTCTGGACGACCTCAACACGGCTCTCGAGAGCTCGCGCTTCGTCGGTCCGAAACGCTCGAGCGGAACGAGCCGCTCCGCGTCAACCACTTCCGAGTCGGAGTCGTGTGGGAGCCCCCGCCCGAAGTGATACCGCCGATCCCCGGCATATCGAATCTCAGGATTCCGCTCATGTCCGGCGACATCTACGTTGATCGCGAAGCTCCGAGCAAGTTCTGGCAGGTGCTCCAGTTCGGCCTCCAAAATCTCTACGATCCCGAGCAGGACGAGTGGATCCGCATCGACAAGATGGAAGCGGCGGCCGGCGCCGTTGAGCTGCCGGACGACTGTGCGACGCCGGCGTCGCCACCCGACGCTCCGGTGTAGCGCGGCCGGCGTTCCATAGGCTTTCGAGGCTTTTGTCCGCATAGCATCCGCCGCTGGCGGTCGGCGGCGAGAGAGCATGCGTAATGGCCCGACGAATGCGGCGGCAAGCCGCGTCCAGACGCAGGCGGTGGGTGCTCGCGGGCACTGTCGTCGTCGCGGTCGGCGCCTTGGGCGCCTGGGGCTTCGGCGGATCGTTCACATCCGGGGGACACGCCGCCACCGCCGACCGATCCCAGCGGCACCGGGCGTCGGGCGGATCGACGACGACGTCAACATCGACGTCCACCACGACGACCACGAGTCCTCCGCTGCCGGCGCCGACGCCGGTTCCGATCCAAGGCGGCTCGGTGGCGCCGGTCATCTCGAGGGTGCCGACGCCCAACCGGGTCGTGTTCTTCACGATCGACGACGGACTGGTGCGAGATCCAACCGTCATCGACTTCCTCCGCGACCGACGGATCCCGGTGACGATGTTCCCGGTCCCCGGCTATGTGCGTGAGGACCCGGCGTATTTCGATGCGATCCATGGACTGGGCGCGTCCGCGGAGGACCACACCCTCACGCACCCTGACCTGCGGACGCTCGAGGGTACGGCGCTCCAGAAGGAGATCTGCGGAGTCCTCGACGACTACACAGTGCGGTTCGGCGCGTGGCCGTGGCTGATGCGCCCGCCCGGAGGGTTTCTCTCCTCGTCGGTCCCGGTCGTCGCTCGCCGCTGCGGTATTCGCGCGGTCGTGACGTGGCGCGCCACCATGAACGACGGTCGCCTCGACGTGCAGGGCGGCGGTCCGCTCCAACCCGGCGACATCATCCTCATGCACTTCCGCCCCGACCTACGCCAGAATCTCGAGGTCGCGCTCGACGCCGCCCGGGCCGCCGGCCTTCAACCCGCTCCACTGGAGGAGTACCTCACACCGGCATAGTGCGGTTCGGTGAGCGAGACTGATGTGGTGAGCACCGAAGCCGACGACCCGCCGGACCGCCCACAGTCGGTCGAGGAGCTGTCGACGCGTCTCGGCGAGCAGGCGTACCTCGCCGACCGCGGCCTCGGCACCGCGATCTTCTTGTCGCTCTCGCTCGGCCAGCCCCTGCTGCTCGAGGGCGAAGCCGGCGTCGGCAAGACGGAGGTCGCCAAGGCCCTCGCACCCGCGCTCGGCGCCGAGCTCGTGCGCCTCCAGTGCTACGAGGGCATCGACGCCCACCAGGCGCTGTACGAGTGGGATTACACGCGCCAGCTCCTGTACGTCCGCCTGCTCCAGGAGGGACGAGAGCTGCGCGAAGACGCGGCCGACGAGATCTTCGGGCCGCGGTTCCTCGTCGAGCGTCCGTTGCTGCAAGCCGTGCGCGCCGGAGACCGCGCCGTGCTGCTGATCGACGAGATCGACCGGGCCGACGACGAGTTCGAGGCGTTCCTCCTCGAGATGCTCTCCGACTTCCAGGTCACCGTGCCCGAGCTGGGGACCATCCGGGCGGAGCGGCCACCCGCGGTCGTGCTCACCTCCAACCGGACCCGGGAGCTGCACGACGCCCTCAAGCGGCGGTGCCTCTACCACTGGATCGACTACCCGTCGCTCGACCGCGAGGTGGAGATCCTCGCGGCGCGAGCGCCGACCGTTCCCGCCGACCTCGCCCGACGGGTGGCGGCGGCCGTCGACCGCATCCGCACGCTCGACCTCGTGAAGCGGCCCGGCGTCGCCGAGACCATCGAATGGGCCAAGGCGCTCGCGTTCCTGGGCGCCACGCGGCCTCGAACGTGACGCGGTCGACGTGACGCTCGGGACCGTCGTCAAGGACCACGACGACCTCGTGCGGGTCCGCGACGACCTCGGGCGCATCCTCGCCGATGGCTGACGCCGACGGCGGCGTCACGCAGGTGCTACCGGCGCTCGCCGGGTTCGGACGAGAGTTGCGGGCGGCCGGCCTTCCCGTCGGGACGGGCCAAGTGCTTTCCTTCTGCCAGGGGCTCTCTCACCTCGACCCCACCGATCTGCGCGACATCTACTGGTCGGGTCGCGCGTGCCTCGTCTCGCGCCACGACGATCTCGCCGCATACGACAACGCGTTCGCCCACTACTTCCTCGGCGAGGCCGGGCCGCGCCACCTCGTCCCGAGCGACGGCTCACCTGCCGGAGACGCGACCCAGGCGCGTCCCGACACGCTCGCCCCCGCGACAGGTCGTGAGCGTCGTCGCGATGCGGAAAGCGTCGGGCAGTCGGCCTCCGAAGTCGAGCTTCTGCGCGCCAAGGACTTCGCCGACTGCGACCCCGACGAGCTCGCCGCCATCGGCCGGCTGATGGCGGGGCTCGTGATCGCCGCGCCGAAGCGGAAGACGCGCCGCACCGAGCGGGCGAGGAAGGGCGTCCGTCCGGACTTACGGCGTGCGTTGCGCACGCACGTCCGCCACGGCGGCGCCGACCTCCGGATCCCGCGTCGGCGGCCGCGGCTGCGCGCACGTCCGCTCGTCCTCCTCCTGGACGTCTCGGGCTCGATGTCCTCCTACTCGCGTGCGCTGCTCCAGTTCGCGTACGCGGTCGCGCGGGGGCCGGCCCGGGTCGAGGTCTTCTGCTTCGGGACGCGTCTCACGCGGGTTTCGGGCGCCCTCGCCCGCCGGGACCCCGACGAGGCGTTGCGCCGCGCCGCCGAGACGGTCGTCGACTGGCAGGGCGGGACGCGCATCGGCGAGTCGATGCGTGAGTACCTCCGAACGTGGGCGTGGCGCGGGGGATTCCGGGGCGGGGTGGTCGTCGTCTGCTCCGATGGCCTCGAGCGCGGTGATCCCGACGTGCTTGCCGCTGCCATGGCCCGGATCTCCCGGCTGGCGCACCGCGTCATCTGGGTCAACCCGCTGAAAGCGGGTCCTGCGTACGAGCCCGACGACCCGGGGCATGCGCGCCGTCTTGCCGCATATCGACCTGCTCGTGTCCGGGCACAACCTGGCGAGCCTCACCGACCTGGCCGGCATCATCGAGGCGCTCGACTGAACGCTACGCCTCGCTCGGCCGGGCGACGGCCGCCGGCGTCCTGGGTCAGGCGACCGAGCGTAACGAGCGACAGCCGACATCGCGACCGCCAGCACGCCGACGCCGACAAGCACGCCTCGCGGCGCGTCCTCCAGCCCGTTGACGCCCGCGCCGGCCGATTCGACGAAGTCGACGCGATCGCGATGGCCACGCCGCCCATGGTGACGACGATCGTGAGCACGACACCGGACGCCTCGCCCGCCTTCTGGGCCGGGACGACGGCTTGCGTGGACACGCTCGTGAACGCCCAGCTCATGCCGAACCCGAGCCCGGCGAACACGGCGACGACGATGAACGACGGCGAGCTGGCCGACGAGCCCCATCGCGATCGCGCCGACGTCCGCCGCACAGCAGCGAGGTCGACATCACGAGCCACGACGGGAAGCGCTCGACGCGTCCCGAGATCTGCGACGCCGCCGCCACGCCGAGCGAGAAGCCGAGGAAGGCGACACCCGCTTCGCCCGCCGAGAGCCCGTCGACCGACTGGAGCAGGATCATCGAGGTGAAGATCACCGTCGACGTGCCCATGTTCCCGATCGTCCCGGCCGCCGTCATCAGGTCGAACTCGCGGATGCGGAAGAGACTCAGGTCCATGAGCGGGAATCGTGACGCGTCCCTCCACGACGACGAAGACCGCGATCCCGAGCAGTCCGGCGAACATCAGGCCGAGCGTCGACGGTCGACGTCCAGCCCCAGTCGGAGGCGCGGTCCACCGCGTAGGTGAACGCGCTGATCGAGACGATGACGAGGCCGAGCCCGAGCCAGTCGATGTGCCGGGGCATGCGTCTCGTCCCGGCTCTCGTGGATCGACGTGTACGCGAGCACGATCAACGCGACGCGACACGGGCACGTTCACGAGCAGCACCGCCCGCCAGTTGAACAGCGCGGTGAGGCCGCCGCCGATGAGCGGCCCGAACGCCTGGCCGACGGCGGCGATGCCGAACACCATGCCGACCGCGCGTTCGACCTTCACCTGCGGGAACGCGTTCGTCACGACCGCGAGGCAGAGCGGGAACGCGAACGCGGCCGCCACGCCCTGCAGGAGGCGCATGAGCGATCAGGAACGTGGCCGTCGGTGCCAGCCCGCCCGCGAGCGACGAAAGCCGAAGCCGGCGATGCCGATCACGAGCCACCGCCGCCGTCCGAGCAGGTCGCCGATGCGCCCGCCGACGATCAGCGTCGCGCCGTTGGCGAGCATGTAGCCGCTGATCACCCACTGCAGGTTCGTCACCGACGTGCCGAGGTCGCGGGCCATGTCGGGGAGCGCGGCCTGCACGGCGAAGAAGTCGAGCTCGATCGCGAACACGCCCGAGCGACGCGGCGATGATCACTCGCCACAGCCGGGGATCGCGGGTGAGGCGCCGGTCGTCGCTCGCCGTGTCCGGCCACCGCAGGAGTCTCGCGTCTCGGTCCGGGTGCGGGGGCGGGCAGCCGGTGCCCGGTCGTGGTATCTCTGCGGGCGCATGGACACCAACGCCGTCATCCTCGACGCCGTCGAGCGCGTCGCAGCCGGCCGCGACGACGCGCTCGTCGTCCATTCGGCCCGGGACTCGAACCTCTGGGTCCAGATCAGCCGGGTCGAGGGCGAGACCGCGCTGCTCTGCGAGGCCGTCGGCGACGAGTACCTGGGTCGTCACCGTGAGCTGGCGACGGCGGCGGTGGACGAGCTGAAGACGCTGGGCTGGCAGGACGTTTCCGGCGCCGACTTCACCCTGTGGGCCGACGCGGCCACGCCGGAGCAACGCAAGCACCTCGCAGATCTGGTCGAACAAGCGCTTGTCACCGTGCTCGGCCACGAGCCGACCACACCTCCCACCGTCACGCCGCCGTGACCACGACGGAGGGCATGAGGGGCGGCGGCTACTACGACGACCACTCCGAGTACCAGCGCAGCGTCGCCGCCACCGGCGCGGCGTTGATCGAGGAATGCGTCGCCGCGATCCCCATGCCGCCGACCGGCCGTGCCGTCGTGGTCGTCGACTACGGCGCGTCGACGGGCGCCAACTCCCTGGCGTCGGTGCGGGCCGCCGTCGAAGCAGTGCGGAGGCGCAACACAGACCAGCCGGTCGCCGCCATCCACAACGACCTCCCCACGAACGACTGGAACCAGCTCTTTGCCAACCTTGCGTCTCGACCGGAGAGCTATCTGCACCTCGACGGGCCCGCGGTTCTCCCGCTGGCGTCGGCGATCTCGTTCTTCGATCCGGCCGTCCCGCCGGCGTCCGCGCATCTCGGCGTGTCGTTCTCGGCCGCGCAATGGCTGCGTTCGCAGCCCTCGGTGACCGTGCCCGAGGGGCTCTACTTCTGCGAGGCCACGGGCGCGGCCCGCTCGGAGCTGGCGGCCCAAGCCGATGCCGACTGGACAGCGTTCCTTTCCGCGCGGCGCCGCCGACCTCGCGCCGGGCGGACGGCTCCTCGTGCAGATGGTCGGCAGCGACGTAGAGCCGTCGGGCGAGACTCGGGTCACGGCGCAAAAGCTGCTGCGCGCCATGAACGAGGTCGCGGTGGAGCTCGTCGCCGCAGGGACGCTTGACGCCCACGCTGTCGACCGCTATCTCCTCGCGGTGTACGCGCGCACGCCGGAGGAGGCGCGCGCACCACTCGAGCGTCGTAGGTCTGCCGTCGCCGACGCCTTCCACGTCGAGACGATCCGTACCGATCGGGTCGGCAACCCCTATATCGATCGCTGGCGTGCCGACGGTGACTCCGCCGAGTACGGCCGGTCCTACGCGGCGTTCGTCCGCGGCTTCACCGAATCAAGCCTGCGCGACCACCTGTTCGAGCCCGGCGTAACCGCCGGGAACGATCCAAAACAGGTGCTCGATGACTACTTCGCCCGCCTCACGAGCCGCTTCACGGCCGATCCCGAGGCCGACCGCGTTCGAGGACTGGACCCTGACGGTCGTCGCGACGCGCCACTGACCGGTCAGCCGCCGGCCGTCGGGAACCAGCGGTTGCGGACGGGGAACAGGTACTGGTCGGTGAGGTGGTTGAGGAACCGGCGCGCCTGGTCGAAGCGCGTCGCCAGATCATCGAGGAGCCGCCCGAGACCCGCGACCGGTGTGCGTTCGGCGGCGGCGCGGTACCAGCGCGGCCCGAGCCACTCCAGCAGCCCTGCCGCGCCGCGTTCGCCCGCGAGCTGCTCGAGGTCCGCGAGCGTCGGACGGGATCCGGCAACCTCGGGCAGCGACCGCAGCAGCCGCTCGAGCTCGATGGGATGTACGGCACGCGTGGTCGAGTGGTCGGGGAACACGCCGGTGAGGAACAGCGCCAAGTCGCCGAGCCGCCGGTAGATGCCCGGTCGGTCAGACTCCGGGACGGCGTCGAGCGTGGCCGCCAGTCGCGGCGCGTCCAGCTCGCTGACCCGCTGCCGGCGCCAATGACCCCGGCGATGGGTCCACACCGGCCCGCTCATCACCCGGGTGTACGAGGCGAGGTGCTCCACCATGAAGTAGCGGCGGGCGGGATCGACGCCGAACTCGCGCAGCTGCCCGGCGTCGAACACGGGGACCCGCATGCGGGGTGTCACCCGTTCCTCGACGAACGTGGTGTGCCCGAGCTCGTCGACCGTCCGGTGGACGGCCACGGCGAAGACGAGGAACGGCGACGCGTGGACGAGCAGCTCGTCGTGCACATCCGCGCCGAGCACGAGGTCGAACGCGGCCGACGAGCCGAGCGCCTCCTCGACGAGCTCGGGGTGTGACCGCAGGTACGCCGAGGCATCTTCTGCAGGTGGCGAGTCGACCGCCGGCCCGAGGAGCGACAGATCGGCCTCGGTGAGGTGTTCGAGGTATGCGGTCCCGGAGTTCATTCATCCAATATGCACTACCGGCGGCGGGATCGGGGTCATGCCGATGACATCCCGGTGACATCACGTCGCCCGGGCTAGCGTGGCGCGTCGAGACGCAACAGACAGTCCGAGCCGACGCCGGCGTGTACCACGACGCCGTACATCGCGAGCAGCTCGTGCCGGCGGCGACGTTCGTGGCTCCCCCGCACCCGTGGGCGCGCTCGGCACCGCGTGCCTGGCCCTGTTCCTGATCGCGGTGAACACGACGGCGATCAACACCGCGGTCAGCGCCATCGCCGACGACCTCACGATCTCGTCCACGACACTCGGGTGGGCGCTCAACGCCTACCTCCTCGCGGTCGCCGCCTTCGTGGTGCTGGGCGGGCAGCTCGGCGACGTGCTCGGCCGCAAGCGCATCTTCGTCATCGGCATCGCTCTCTACACCGTTCGCGGCGGTCGTCGTGGCGAGCTCGGGCTCGGCGGCGCAGCTCATCGGCGGACGCGCCCTGCAGGGAGCCGGCGCCGCCATCCTGATGCCGGCGACGATGGCGATTCTCCACGACGCCTTCCCGAAGGAGAAGCAGGGCCTTGTGCTCGGTATCTGGGGCGCGGTCGGCGGGGTCGCGTTCGCCGTCGGTCCGCTCATCGGCGGCTTCTTCACCGACGCTCTGAGCTGGCGATGGGTGTGGTGGAGCAACGTGCCGGTGGCGATCGTCGCGCTCCTGCTTGCCGGCCCGATGCTGCGCGGGCTCTCCGGTGGCAAGCGGGGCGTTCGGTTCGACGTCGCCGGCATCGTCCTGCTCGCCGTCGGCCTCTTCACCGCGATCCTCGCCCTCCAGCAGGGGAGTCGCTGGGGCTGGACGTCGCCTTTGCTGCTGGCGACGGTCGCCGTCGCCGCGATCACGCTGACGGCGTTCGTGCTCGTCGAGCTGCGGGTGACCACGCCGCTGGTGCACCTTCGCCTCTTACGCGACGCCGTCTTCACGGCCGGGAACATCGGCACGTTCGTCAACTCGATCACCCTGATCGGGATCCTCTACTTCTTCAACCTCTACGCCCAGTCGTCGGTGCTGCTCGATTACTCCGCGTTGCTCGCCGGCGTGGCGCTGCTGCCGTTCGGCTTGGGCATCTTCGTGGCGTCGCTCGTGTCGGGCCGGCTCGCCGACCGGATCGGCGCTCGTCTGCCCGTCGCCCTGGGCCTGGTGCTCATCGCGATCGGCTGCTTCCTTCTCTACCTCACCGACGTGAGCACGACCTTCCGCGGGCTCTGGGGGCCGACGCTGATCGCGGGGCTGGGCGTCGGCATGACGTTCTCGACTCCGTCCGCCGCCGGGCTCCAGCACGTGCCGGCCGAGGAGTGCGGCGAGGCGTCGGGCATCCTCAACATCTTCCGGTACGTGGGCGCGGCCCTCATCGTCGCCGTCGGCAGCCTCGTCTTCAGCAGCGCGGGCATCGCCGAGCTGAACCGTCAGCTCGACGCCGCCGGCGTGAACCGCCCCGAAGAGGAGCAGCTCGACCAGGTGCTGACGGGCTCGCCCAGCGCGATCAGCAGTACCGCGAACGGGCTGCAAGGGAACCAGCGACAGGCGTTCATCTCCGGCGCGCAGCAGGGCACGGTCGAAGGGTTCGACGCGTCGATGCTCGTGATCGCGGTGAGCTCGGTCGGCGGGCTCGTGGTCTGGTTGTGGCTGGTGCGGCCGCGTGGCCGCCCGATCAGTCGGCCTTCCCCTGCTTCGCCGCCTTCCGCGCCTGCTTGAACTCTCGCACGCGTGCGAGGGCCTCTGGCGAGTCGACGTCCGCAACCGACCGCGGCGTCGCGTCGGAGAACGGCGCCGCCGCCTCCTCCCACCCGGGCGCCGCCAGACCCAGACGCTTGCCCAGGATGGCGAGGAAGATCTTCGACTTCTCCTCGCCGTAGCCGGGGAGCTCCCGCAGACGGCGGTAGATCTCCTGCCCCGAGGCGGCGTCGCGCCAGATCGCGCCGGTGTCGCCGCCGTAGTGCTCGACGACGTACGCGGACAGCGCGTGGGTGCGCTTGCCCATCGAGCCGGGGTAGCGGTGCATGGCGGGCTTGTCGCGGAACATCTCCTCGATCTTCTCCGGGCCCATCGCGGCGATCGTCTCGGCGTCGAGCGACACGCCGAGGCGCTCCCGAGCGTGAACGGGCCCCGGAACGCCCAGTCCATCGGGACCTGCTGGTCCAGCAGCATGCCGATGAGGAGCGCGAACGGGTTGTCGACGAGCAGCTGGTCGGCGTCGGGCACGCCCGTGATCGGGATGGCCGATTGGCCCGGAGCGGCTTCGTCCGTCGTCATGCCGTCAGGCTAACGCCGGGCAGTCCCGCGTCACTCCTCGATGGTGATCGCGTGCTCGGGACAGTTCTGCTCGCCGACGCGGGCCTTCTCCTCGAGCTCGGGCGGGACGTCCGCGTTCGGGATCAGGCAGTGGCCGCGGTCGTCGGCCTCGAACACCTCGTCCGCGAGGACGTAGCAACGACCGTGCCCGACGCACAGCTCGGAGTCGACGCGTACCCTCACGACGGCGGCGTGAACACGAGCGGCAGGTGCTCGACCGCCCGGATGCCCATCGAGTACTCCGGCGTCTCGCCGGGCTTGATCGAGTAGTCGGGGATGCGTTCGTGGAGCTCCTCGAGCGCGACGCGCAGCTCGAGCCGGGCCAGGTGCGAGCCCAGGCAGCGGTGCATGCCGCCGCCGAACGCAAGGTGGCGGTTGGCGGGCCGCTGAAAGTCGACGTTCTCCGGCTCCGGGAATCCGTGTTCGTCGATGTTCGCCGAACCGAGCAACACCGTGATCCGTTCGCCGGCCTCGATCCGCTCGCCCGCGAGCTCGACGTCCTCGGTCGCCACCCGGGGCACGCCCGGCACCGGCGTCTCCCATCGCAGCAGTTCCTCGACCGCGCCCGGGACCTGGGACGGGTCGTCGACGAGGCGTTGCCGCTGCTCGGGGTGCTGCGCGAGGTACGACACCATGCAGCCCACCGACGCGGTCACCGTGTCGAGCCCCGCGAGCAGGAACAGGTAGCAGATGTCGAGGATGTCCTCGCGGGTCAGGCGGTTCCCGTCGACGTCGGCCTCGAGGAACCCGGTCAGCATGTCGTCGCGCGGCTGTTGCTGACGCTCGTCGAGGACCTTGTCGAAGTACGCGTAGATGCGCTGACCGGTCTCGGCCTGGATCCGCTCGTACTCCTCCTTCGTCCCTGGTCTCGGGGCGGATGATGTTGTCCTTGAACTCGAGGAAGAGCTCGAGGTCCTCGAGCGGGAGACCGAGGAGCCGGAGGAACACCGTGCAGGGAAGCGGGATCGCGAACGCGCTGTTGAACTCGCATTCGCCCGTGTCGATGAAGTCGTCGATCAGCTGGTTGCTGAGCTTGCGGACGTCGTTCTCGAGCAGCGCGACCTGCTTCGGCGCGAAGAGCGGGTCGAGCAGCCGCCGGTACTTCACGTGCTCGGGCGGGTTGATCTGCAGCGGGATGAGCGGCCGCACGTTGCCGATCGAGATCGCGTCCATGTCGGACGAGAAGACGTCGGCATTCCGCAACGCGAACTCGACGTCCTCGTGGCGGGCGATCATCGTGCCGCCCAGCTCCGTGCGCAGGATCGGCGAGTGCTCGCGCAGCATGTCGTAGATCGCCTGCGGCTTGGCCGGATCGAGGTCGAACTGCCCCGTGGGCATCTCGGGCGTATCGGACACCGATTCCACCTCGGACATGGACGTCCCTCCCCGCTCGATGGGAGCGCCCCCACCTGACGCCGACGTCAGCATAGCGGGGAGATACCGTGGAGTATCCGATCGCCTGGAGGTGGCTCGTGACCAGGCTGCATCCGCGAAGCGCCAACGTCGTCCTGCTCCGCCCCGGCTTCACCGGGACCTGCCGGGACGCGCTTGCCACCGCGGCCGGGCACTTCAACGACGCCGTCGGAGAGGTCGACCGCGTGCTCTCCCAGGTGGGCGATCACCTCGACGAGACCATCCCGCGAGCCGGGCGGCGATCCGAGCCGGCAAGCTTGCATACCGGCAGCAGCGTCAGCGCGACCGGGTGCGCGGCCCGCTCGGGCTCGTCGCCGGCTACACCCCGTCGAACAGCCGGTAGCCGTCGAGGTAGCCCATCTCGACCAGCTCGGCGCGCGCGCTTTGGCGCCCGAGCTCGTCGCGGATCGGCTTCATGTCGATAGCGTTCGAGAACCCGGGCAGCCAGTCGTCGTGATGACACAGCACGACGCGCTGCGGGCGCAGCAGCTCGGCCTGACGGGCTACGAACCCGGCGAGCGACCCCTGCACCGGTTCGCCGTCGACGTTGCCGCGCCCGGCGGCGGCGAGGATCGCGACGTCGGGCCTGAGGTCGCGCAGGATGCCGGACCAATGACCGGACGTGTCCTGATAGAAGAGCGAGCCGCCGGGCGTCTCGACGAGGAACACCGAGCGCGCCGCCGTCGCCGCGGGCGCCCTGATAGCTGGCACCGAGGTGCGCCTGCACTTCCGGGTCGAGGGTGCCGAACCACTCGGCCAGCGCCGCGAACCGTTCCTGTTGTTCCTGGTAGGTGAGCCCGACGTCCCCGATGCACACCTCGTCGGCGTCGGTCATCTTCGTCTGCGACCACACGCACGAGTGCTGACTCGGGAACGCGGTGACGGTCACATCCGGCGCGAGGCGGACGCGTTCACCACCGGCCACGGGCAGCAGCTGCTCGCGCGGGACGCCCTGGTGCTCCATGACGCGCACGGTCTCGTACGAGCCGAGGATCGTCGCCCCGGTGCTCCGCGCGATCGTCTCGGCACCCCAGAGATGGTCGAAGTGCGAGTGGCCGACCACGATCCAGTCGGCGTGATCGACGTCCCCGGTCGTGAGGCCGACCGGCGGCGCCGAGGGAACCCGGTCGAGGTACGCGTCGAGGAAGACGACGACCTCGCCGACGCTCAGACGGAAGGTCGCGCACCCCAGCCAGTCGAGCGTCGCCCCCGCCACGGTGATCAGGCGGTGGGGGGACCGCTCCGCAGCACGGTCCCGGCCAGCTCGCCCGTGGGCTCGCCGCCGCGCATGAAGACGCGTCCGTTGACGATCGTGGCGTCGTAGCCGTATCCCCGTTGCACGAACCTCCCGGCGCCGCCGGGAAAGTCGTGCACGTACTCGGGCAGGGGGAGATGGAGGGCGTCGAGGTCGAACACGTTGAGGTCGGCGTAGGCGCCTTCGCCGATCACGCCGCGGTCGGCCACGCCGAAGACGCCCGCGGTGTCCGAGGTCAGGCGGCGGATCCCGTCCTCGAGGCTGAACACCCCGCGGTCGCGCACCCAGTGCGAGAGGAAGAACGTCGGCAAGGAGGCGTCCATGATCTGGCCGACGTGCGCACCCGAGTCACCCAGGCCGAGCATGACGGTGGGGTGGTGCAGCATCTCGTTGACGGCGGCGAGGCTCTGGTTCAGGAACGGGAAGCTGAACAGCGCCCGGCCCCGGCTCTCGCGCGTGAGCCGCACGAACGTCGCTGCCGGCGACTCGCCGGCGCGGGCGGCGATCGCGCCGAGACTGTCCTCGGATGTGTACGCGTAGTCGCGCGTCCTTCGTCCCGACGAGGTAGATCCAGCAGGGATCGAGGCCCGGAGGCCGCTCGTCGGCGTCGCGTATCAGTTGCGCGCGTCGTTCGTCGTCGTCCAGCGCGGCGAGGCGGCCGTCGCAGTCGAGCGCCTGGAGCGCCCGCCACGACGGCAGGCCGTCGTAGAACGTGTGGTGCGCGATCCCGAAGAGGAGCCCGATGCCGCGCGCAGTCGTCTGCGGGCGGAGCTGCGCACCTCGGGCCGCTTCGTCGTCCACGAAACCGAGCACCCGCGTGTGGAGCTCGGGACGAAAGTCGCTCTGGGCGAGACCGAACGTGACGGGCCGGCCCGTCGTCCGGTTGACCTCCGCCATCCAGGCCACCTCGGCCCGGGAGCCCTCGTAGTCGGCGCCATCCGTTTCCCCGAACTTGGGCGCGCCCTCGAACGTGCCGCGTTGGTGCCGGCCGAGCACGTCGCCGATCGCGAGCAGCTCCTCGGGCGTCGCGTACGTGCCCGGGACGGCACGGCCGTCGGGCACGCGGTGGAGCATCGTGCGCGACGTCGAGAAGCCGAGCGCGCCGGCTCCGATCGCCTCGTCGACGAGCGCGGTCATCGCGGCGACGTCGTCGGCGGAGGCGGGCGTCTCGTCGAGGCCGCGTTCGCCCATGGCCCAGTGCCGGACGGCGCAGTGGCCGACCATGCCGCCCACGTTCACGCCCTTGGGGAGCCGGTCGAGCTCGGCGAGGTACTCGCCGTACGTCTTCCACTGCCACGAGAGGCCGTCGAGGATGCTGGCGGCCGGGATGTCCTCCACCGACTCCATCATCTCGGCGAGGTACTCGCGATCCTCGGGCTTGCAGGGCGCGAACGTCACGCCGCAGTTGCCGAGCACGACCGACGTGACGCCGTGCCAGCACGACGACGACGCCACCGGGTCCCAGGCGACCTGCGCGTCGAGATGGGTGTGGACGTCCACGAACCCGGGGCTGACGACATGTCCCTCGGCGTCGATCGTCTCGCGGCCCTCGCCGTCGAGGTCGCCGACGGCGGCGATACGGTCGCCGGTCACGGCCACGTCGCCCCGGAACGACGGGCGCCCGGTGCCGTCGACGACGGTCCCGTTCCGGATCACGAGGTCGTATGCCATGCCTGCCCCCCTGGACTGCACTGAGCCGGAGCCTACGCCGGGCGAAAAAACCGCCCTTGCGCCCTCGACCGGGCGAGGTCAAACTTATACTCTGATATGACTTCGGCGCAGCAGGGCATGCAGGAGCAGGGGCGCCGGGAGCAGGGCAAGGAGCGGCGGCGGCGGCGGATCCTCGCCGCCGCCGCGCAGCTCGTCGAGAACGACGGGCTCGACGGTCTCACGATGCGGCGCCTGTCGGAGACCGCCGGCGTGAGCTACGCCACCGTCTACAACCTCATCGGGTCGAAGGAGGACGTTCTTGTCGCGTTGCTCCGGTCCGGCCTCGAGGACCTCGGCGCGCAGCTGGCGGCGGTCGCGTCCCGCGACCCGCTCGACCGGGCGCGGGGGCTGGTCGCGGGGGTCGTTGACCACTTCGTCGCCCGCCCCGCTCTGTACCGCGCGCTCGTCCAGGCGGTGCACGACCCCGCCGCCGGGACGCGGGGTGTCCCGATCCGACGCCGCACGATCGCGCTGTACGAGACCTCGATCCGCGACGCGATGGGCCAGGGCTTGCTGCGGGACGACCTGGACCCGCACGTGCTCGCCTTGCACGTCACGCTGGCGATCAATGGCGTGATCAGGCGCTGGGCGGCGGGTGAGTTGAACGCGGCCGGGTTCCGGGCCGAGGCCGACTACGCGCTGCGGGTGTCGTTGCTCGGCGTTGCCACGCCGTCGACGCGCACGAAGCTCCTCGCCGAGCTCCGGACGTGCGAGCGGGCGCTCGCGCGTCCCGGGAACAGAGCGGCCTGACCGGAAGGGTTCCCATGGGACGGAAGATCCTGTTCATCACCACCGACCAGCAGCGCTACGACGCGCTGGGATGTAACGGCAACGAGATCGCGCGCACGCCGGTCGTCGATCGCCTCGCAGCTGACGGCATCAACTATCGCCGCGCCTACAACCAGAACACGGTGTGCATGCCGGCGCGGTCGACCATGCTCACGGGTCAGTACGTGCGCACGCACGGAGTGTTCGCCAACGGCGTGCAGTTGCCGCACGACTCGTCCAGCGTCGCGGCCCATCTCGCCGAGCAGGCCGGGTACCGCACCGCGTTGCTCGGCAAAGCGCACTTCGACCCCGGCTTCGACCCGATGTTCACGTACCCCGAGAACGCGATGGCGGGCGAGGGGTCGACCGGCCCGTTGCGCGGGTTCGACCACGCCGAGCTCGCGATGCACGCGCCGACGATCGCCGGCCGCCCGTTCCAGCACTACGGCAAGTGGCTCGTGGAAGCGCACCCTGACGACGTGAGTGGCTTCGCCGCGCTTCTCCAGGCCGAGGGCGGCGGCGATACGGGCGCCCCCGAGACCAAGATCAATCCGATCCCGCCGCGACCTGTACCACACCGACTGGGTCGCCGACCGCACGATCGCGTTCCTGGACTCGCTCTCCGACGCCGACGACTGGTTCGTGTGGATGAGCTTCCCCGACCCGCACCATCCGTGGGATCCACCCGCGTCCGAGCGCAAGCGCGTGCCGTGGCAGGACCTCGACCTTCCACCCGGGCATCCCGGCTCGCCCGACGCCATCCGCGGCGTGCTGGCGCAGAAACCCCCGCATTGGCTCGGGTTCTACGAAGGCACGTGGCACAACGTGGAGGGGGGACCGGCCCGCTTCGTGCCCTCCACCCTCGGGGACGACCAAGTTCGCGAGGTGAACGCGCTCACGCACGTGATGAACGAACTGATCGACGAGGCCTGCGGCCGCGTGCTCGACACTGTCGAGCGGCGGGGGTGGACGGACGACACCGACGTTTTCTTCACCACCGACCACGGCGAGCTCCAAGGCGATTACGGCCTCCTGTTCAAGGGCCCGTTCCACACCGACGCGCTCATGCGGGTGCCGTTCGTGTGGCGACCGGCGCCCTCGGCGGGCGTCGCGCCGGCCGAGGTCGGCGAGCCGGTCGGCCACCTCGACCTCGCGCCCACGTTCTGCGCCATCGCCGGCGTCGAGCCGTCGGCGTCGATGCAGGGCGCGCCGCTGCCGATGGCGCCCGGCTCCGCTCGCGAGCGGGCGCTGTGCGAGTGGGACAGCCAGTTCCCCGGCTACGGGATGCACATGCGCTCGATCTACCGCGACGGGTGGTCGTGCACCGCGTACGAGCCGAGCACCATCGGCGAACCGAACGGCCTCGAGGACTTCCTCGGTCACCTCCCGGAGGAGATCTCGCGCCGTCTCAGGTTGGCAGACGGTGGGCCGCGCAGCTCCGTCGCCTTCGACGGCAGCGAGGGTGAGCTGTACCGGGTCGACGAGGACCCGCACCAGTTCCGCAACCTCTGGGACGACCCCGGGTACCGGTCGGTGCGATCAGACCTCGTCGCCGACCTCTACGACAGCCTGCCGGCCGCGCGTGAACCGAAGCTCCCCGTCGCCGCGCCCCGCATGAGACAAAGAGAAGGAAGGAAGGACCCGCCATGCCGATCGCACCGACCAAGGACCAGATCCAGGCGCTCCTCGACAGCGATCTCGACACGCCCGTCGTGATGTTGAACCTGCTCAAGTTCGCCGAGCGCGCCGGCAGCGAGAACGGCGACGAGGGCGGGTCCGGGCGCGACTCGTACGCCGCGCTACGGCGAACGCGTGCGCTCGATGCTCGAAAAGGTCGGGGGTCGGATCCTGTGGCAAGGGCGCGGCGACTCGGTCGTGATCGGAGGAGACGCCGACGACTGGGACGCGGTCATCCTCGTCGAGTACCCGTCGCGCCGGGCGTTCATGGAGATGACGTCGAGCCCGAAGTACCAGGACGTGTCGAAGGACCGCACCGCCGGCCTCGCCGACTCGCGCCTCATCGCGATGACAGAGCTGTATCGCGAAGACTCGGGAGCGAGTCAGCAGCGGTAGCCGTGCGCGTGCGCAGCCTGGCCCTGCCGCGTCGCGCCGCGCTTCGCCCTCTCCCGGCTGTCCTTGTCCCCGGGCGAGTAGCGGTACTTCCTCCCGTGGTCACCCCACTGGTAGTAGGGGCCTTTCGCGTCTTTGCGTCGCCGGACGGGCATCGCGCGCCTATTCCTCGCCCGCCAGCGCCTTGCGCGCCCTGCTGCGGGTCGCGAGGTCGGTGGCGTGGGACATCACCGGTGCGGAGCCGATCCGGCTGAACCCGCCGATTCGGGGCACGGTGATCGTGCGGTAACCCGGAACGCGTTCCCGAGTGAGCGCGCGCACGATCGCCTTCGCCACCGAGTCCGGGGACAGGCCGTAATCGAGCGCGCCCGGCTCGGCCGCGGGCTCACCGGTGCGGATCCGGGCCATGAACTCTGTCTTGATCGGACCGGGCGCGATCAGCGTGACCTGCACGCCGCGCCGGCCGACTTCACGGCGGAGGCCGTCGGTGAACCCCTGCACCGCGAACTTCGTCGCGCAGTAGACAGCCTCGCCCGGCGAGGCCACGTAGCCGGCGATAGAGCCGACGTTGACGATGTGCCCGCGGCGCCGTTCGAGCATCCCCGGCAGGACCCGCTGAGTGAGGTCGATGAGCGCGAGCACATTCACCTCGAACAGCTGCCGGACCTTGTCGGGTGGCATGGCCTCGACCATGCCCTGCCACCCGACGCCGGCGTTGTTCACGAGCACGTCGACCGGCTCGCACTGCTTGACGAGAGAGGCGCGGTCGGCTTCGTCCGCTACGTCACAGGGCGCGGACACGATCTCGGGATGCTCGGCCGCGAGCGCGTCCAGTCGGCGCTCGTCGCGGGCGGCGGCAAAGACCCGGGCTCCTCGTAGCGCAAGGCGCAAAGCGGTGACGCGCCCGATGCCGGTGGACGCGCCGGTCACAATCACGCGGGTGCCCTCGAGATCCATGGGACCCTCCTGTCGGGATGGGTCCTCGTGTTCTACCCGCTGCCGCGCTCAGGCGACACGTCGGGCGCCGGCGAGACGATCCGCGACCGAGCCGCACGCATCGACGAGCGCGGGCACGAAGGCCCGGGCACCGAGCACGCACGCGGCGTGGTCCGTGTCGGCCTGGTGGATCGTCGCGCCCGGGATCGCCTCGGCGAGCTTGCGTTGCCGCGACGGTGAGACGAGCTGGTCTCGCAGGGTGACCACGACCGCGGCCGGGACATCGATCGAGCCGACCCACTCGTGCGACGTGAACTGCCCGAGCGCGTACGCCGCACCGATCATCGAGACGGGATCGCAGCGCAACATCTCGCGAATCGCCCACTGCGGGAGCCGCACGCCGTCGAGTGCTTCGGGCGCGGGCGGCGGCAACGCGACGGGCGGCGAGCGGCGCGGCCACGGCAGCGCGTCGGCAAGCCGAAGGGCCGTCAAGGCGCCCCAGAGGCTCCAGAATCCCCACCGCTCGTGCGGCTTGCCGCGGAAGTTGCGACTCGTCGCGCACAAGACGAGGCCGTCGACGCGGTCACGGTGGTGGCGCCACATCAACTGCGCGACGGGACCCCCCAACGAGTACCCGACCGGAATGCAGCGCTCGATCTCCAGTGCGTCCATGAGCGCGATGGCGTCGTCGGCGCAGTCGGTGAGCCGGTACCGCGATCCCGAGCGCAGCCCGTGGCCGTGACCGCGCAAGTCCATCGCCACGACCCGGAAGCGTTCGCTCAGGGGACCGAACGCCGGGAACCAGTTCAGGAGCCCGGACGCGCCGAGGCCGTGGAGCAGCAACAGTGTGGGTGCGTCACGCGGGCCCGGCATGTCGTAGGCGAGGATCGTGCCGCGCCCGGCAAGCTTGACCGGCTTCCCGGCGGGGACGGTGTCTGCCGACAACCGCCCCAGGCTGAGCCCGATGACCTCGAACACGCGACCTCCCCCTACGCCGCGCCCTGCACAATCCTTACCAGACTGCGGGTCTCCGGTGGTCGACCTGACGTGCCTGTCATACAGTGCGGGCGCGCCGGCGGAGCCGGTGCGACGCGCGAGAGGAGCAGGGCACATGGCAAAGGTCGAGGAGTCTCGGGTCACGCTGGACACGACGGATGTCGATCGTCATCTCGGCCAGCCCGTCGGCGGGGGGCAGCTCAAAGAGCCGGTCGCCGTGAACGACATCCGCCGCTGGGTGCAGGGCATGCAGTACGCGAACCCGCTCCACTACGACGACGTGTACGCGGCGCAGACCAGGTTCGGTCGCATCGTGGCGCCGCAGTCGTTCACGATCTGCTGCGACGTCGGCCACGGCGCCGGTCCCGCCATCGTCGGCAGCATCCCCGGCACGCACATGATCTTCGGCGGCGACGAATGGTGGTTCGGCGGACCGCGCATCCTCCCCGGCGACCTGCTGCGCATGGAGCGGCGCTTCCACGACTACAAGGTCTCCGACACGAAGTTCGCGGGCCCGACGATGTTCTCCAGGGGTGACACGCTCTACCGCAACCAGCGGGGCGAGGTCGTCGCCCTGCAGCGCTCGACGTCGGTGCGCTATCTCGCCGAGGAGGCGCGCCGGCTCGGCTTCTTCGAGCAGACGGCTCCGCGCCCCGAGTGGACCGACGAGCAGCTCGCGAACGTGGAGAGCATGCGTCTCGCGTGGATCCGCTCGAACCGCCAGGGCGAGACGCCACGATGGGGTGACGTCGAGGCGGGCATGCAGCTGCCCGCGCCGTGCCATCGGGCCCGCACACGATCGCCAGCTTCGCGACCGAGTGGCGCTCGTACACGTTCACCGTCTGGGGCTCGAGCTACCAGGAGGGCCCCGAGCACCTGCAGGAGGCGGGATGGCTCCCCGAGATGGAGCGCAACCTCGAAGCCGGTGAGGAAGACCCCGCCTTGACCGACGGGCTGTACCGCGGGCCCTCGCGCGGGCACGCCGACGAGGAGCACGCGCAGCTCATCGGCATGCCGCGCGGCTACGGGTACGGAGCGTCGATGGGCGCCTGGGTGCTCGACTACGTCGGGTACTGGGCCGGCCACGAGGGTTTCGTGCGGCACTCGAACGTGCAGTACCGGTTCCCGGCCTTCGAGGGCGACGTCACGTACCTCGACGCCGAGGTCACCGGCAAGCGTCACGACGAGACGCTCGGCGTCTCGCTCGTCACCCTCGAAGTCGTCATGAGCACGCAGGACAGCGCAGTGATGGCCAAGGGCCCGGTCGAGGTGCAGCTGCCCGAGTAGCTCGCCGGAACTCGGCCGGTCCGCATGACCACCTTCCGGGGCCCGCCGCCCGAAACCGAAGACGGGATGGGCGCGCTCACGCTGAGCGGCTTCCTGCTCGAGGTGACACGCCGTCACCCCGCGCGCGAGGCGGTGGTCTTCCACGAGCCCGACGGCACGGTGCTGCGCTGGAGCTACCGGGACCTCGAACGTGAAGTCGCGCCGCGTCGCCCACGCGGTGCTCGGCACCGGAGCGGGGAAGGACAGCCGGGTCGGGATCCTGATGGGGAACCGGCCCGAGTGGGTCGCGGCCCTGTACGGCGTCGCGCTCGCCGGCGCCGTCGCCGTGCCGTTGAACACGTACTTCGAGCCGCCGGAGCTCGACTACGTCCTCCGCCACTCGGACGCCAAGCTGCTGCTCACGCAGACGCGGCTGCTCGGTCATGCGTACGTCGACCAGCTCGTCGAGCTGTGCCCCGAGCTCGCCGGCGCGGCGCCGGGCGAGTTGCGGTCCAGCCGCTTCCCGCACCTGCGCCGGGTCGTCGCGCTCGGGTTGGACGAGCGCCGCGGCGCCGTCGAGCCATGGGACGAGTTCCTCCGTCTCGGCGACGTGGTGTCGGAGGAGCTGCTGGAGGCGTCCGCCGCCGAGATCACCCCGGCCGATCACGCTCTCATCATCTATACGTCGGGCACGACGGCGGCGCCCAAAGGCGTCCTGCACCCTCATCGGGGGCCGGCCATCCAGAGCTGGCGGTTCGCGCAGCAGCTCCGGCTCGACCCGACCGTCGGGTGTGGAGCGCGTTCCCGTTCTTCTGGTCGGCGGGCCTCGTGATGGTGATGGGCGCGACCCTCGCCGCCGGCGGATGACTCGTGCTGCAGGAGCACTTCGAGCCGGGCGAGGCGCTGCATCTCCTGGAGACCGAGCACGTGACCTCGCCGCACGCCTGGGCGCACCAGCTCGCCGAGCTCGAGGACCATCCCGATTGGGCGAACGCCGATCTGTCGGCGATCCGCCACTGCGAGGCGTTCACCAGCTTCGGCCGTCATCCGAGCGTGCACGTCGACGACGTATGGAGCCCGCGCGCCGCGTACGGGCTCAGCGAGACGTGCACGATCATCAGCTCCCTCCCCGCCGACACGCCCCACGAGATTCGCGACCGCAGCCAGGGCGTGATCCTGCCCGGGAACCTGGTGCGGATCGTCGATCGTGACGGCGGCGCGGCGCTGCCGGTCGACGCGATCGGGGAGATCGCCGTCAAGGGCACGACGCTCATGCTCGGGTACGTGAAGAAGCTGCCCGAGGAGTGCTTCGACGAGGACGGCTTCTTCCACACCGGAGACGCCGGGTTCGTCGACGACGAGGGGTACCTGCACTGGACCGGTCGTATGACGGAGATGATCAAGACCGGCGGCGCCAACGTGTCGCCGGTCGAGATCGAGGAGACCCTGCTCCGCCATCCCGGGCTCAAGTCGGCGCTCGCGGTCGGGATCCCGGACGAGAAGCTGGGGGAGATGGTCGTGTTGTGCGCCGTCGCGCACGACGGCGTGAAGTCGACGAGGGCGACGTGCGCGACTTCCTGCGCGGTCGGGTGGCCGCGTACAAGATTCCGCGTCGGGTGCTGTTCTTCGACGAGGACGAATTGTCGTTGACCGGGAATGCCAAGATCCGCGGCGACGAGCTCCGCAAGCTGGCGATGCAGCGATTGTCGGTCGGCGAGACGATCTGACCGCGATGAGTTCGGGGTCGCCCGGGCGTCGTACCCCGTGGAGGTCCGATCATGAAAGAACAGCAACCCAGCACCGAGCTCGCGCCGCTCGAGCCGCTCGTCGGCGAATGGAGCGTCGAAGCGTTCGCCCCGTGGGCGCCGCCGAGTGACCTCCGCGGGCGGACAGTGTTCGAGTGGATGACGGGAGGCAACTTCCTCGTCCAACGCTGGGAGGTTCCGATCGACGAGGCGCCGGACGGTCTCGCGGTCATCGGGGTCGATCCGGAGAACAGCGGCGGATACCTCCAGCACTACTTCGACTCGCGTGGTGTCGCGCGGGTGTACGCCATGAGCTTCGACGACGGCGTCTGGACGCTCAGCCGGACCACGGCGGACTTCTCACCTCTGGACTTCGCACAGCGCTTCACGGGGACGCTCAGCGACGACGGTCGAGCGATCCGCTGCCGCTGGGAGCTCGCCTATGACGGTTCGACCTGGGAGCACGACTTCGACCTCGTCTACACGAGAGTGGGGTAACAACGAGCGGATGACGATCCTGCAGGGGGAGTCCGTCCGGCTGCGACCCGCCACGCTCGACGACGTCCCCGAGCTCGCACGGATCCGCGCAACCCCCGAGGTCCATCGCCACTGGCGTGGTGGCGACAACATGGTCGCCGCCGTGCTCGACGACTTCGGGGAGCAGGCGAGCACCGCGTACGCGATCGAGCTCGACGGCCGCGTCGTCGGCTGGATCCAATGGCAGGCCGAGGAGGAGCCCGAGTACCGCCACGCGAGCATGGACATCTACGTCGATCCCGCCGTGCACGGGCGCGGCGTCGGCACCGACGCGGTCCGGACGCTGGCGCGGCACCTGATCGACGACCACGGCCACCACCGCCTCACGATCGACCCCGCAGCCGACAACCCCGCCGCCATCCGCGCGTACACGAAGGTCGGCTTCCGCCCGGTGGGCGTGCAGCGCCGCGCCGAACGCGGCAACGACGGCACCTGGCACGACAGCCTGCTGATGGATCTCCTCGCCGAAGAGCTCACCGATCCCGCTTGACAGGCGTCGATCGGGATCTCATCCCGTCCTGACCGCACGGAGATCAGGGTCCGTGCGTACGATGCGGTGTGGTCGCTTCACGGCCGGACGACTCGCCGCAGATCATTCCGTACCTCTATTACGAAGACGCCACGAAGGCGCTCGACTTCCTCGTGGACGCGTTCGGATTCGAGGTCAAGTCGGCCTTTCGGGACGACCAGGGGGAGGTGCTGACCGCGCAGCTTCGCGCCGGCGAGGGCGTGGTGATGATCGGGCCGGGGATGGAGGGATTTGGGACGCGAGGTGTCGAGGACCCCGAATGGGCGACGACGCGCATGTTCGTCTATGTCGACGACGTCGATGCGCACTACGAGCGATCACGCGCAGCCGGCGCGCGGATCGTGAGCGAACCGGCGGTGCACTTCAGCGACAACAAGATCTACGTCGCCGCCGACCGCGGTGGCCAGCAGTGGATCTTTGCGGAGCCGATTGACCCGAAGGGGTAGGAGCGGGCTTATGAAGGCTGCCGTCTACGTCGTCCCGCTCGATGAGCCCGATCCGCCCTAGCGTCTGGTCGTGCAGTTCAGCCCCGAGTTGCGCGATGACGTCGCATCCGGGGACATCACAGTCTCGTTCAGGCTCTGGAGCCGGCCGAAGGTCAAGGTCGGGGGCCGCTACCCGGTCGGACCCGTGGTCATCGAGGTGGACTCGATCGAGCTGGTGCCGTTCTCGAGCGTGACGCGCGCCGACGTCCGGCGATCGGGGGAGCAAGACCGCGAGGAGCTCCGACGGCGCGCCGCCCACGCCGGGCCGATCGACGACGACACGCTCCTCTACCGCGTCGAGTTCCACGTCGTCTCGTAGGCCGATGCGCAGTAGCGTCGGCGGGCGATGAAGGCTGCGGTCTACTACGAGACCGGTCCGCCGAGCGTCTGCCTCTACGAGGACGTGCCGGACCCGGTGTGCGGGCCGGGTGACGTGCTGGTCGACGTCGAGGCGATCAGCATCGAGGGCGGTGACACGCTCAATCGCGCGGGCGGCGAGATGGCGACGTCGCCGCACGTGGTCGGGTACCAGTGCGCGGGCACGATCGCCGAGGTCGGAGCGGACGTCCACGACCGCCGGCCCGGGCAGCGGGTGGTGTGCACGATGTTGTGGGGCTCGCACGCCGAGCGGGTCGCCACCCCGTCGATCATCACGTGGGTCGTGCCCGACGGGCTCGACATCGTGGAGGCGGCGTGCGTGCCCGTGGCGTGGGGTACCGCGGACGACTGCCTGTTCGAGTTCGGGCATCTTCAGCCGGGCGAGACGGTCCTGGTCCAGGCGGGCGCGAGCGGTGTCGGGCTCGCCGCCATCCAGCTCGCCAAGCGGACGGGCGCGACCGTGCTCGCGACCGCGTCGAGCGACGAGAAGCTCGAACGCCTGCGCGAGTACGGCCTCGACCACGGCATCAACTACCGCACGAGCGACTTCCCGGCGGTCGCCCGCGAGCTGACCGGCGGGCAAGGCGTCAACCTCGTGGTCGACTCGGTCGGCTCGACGCTCGCAGGAAGCGTGCAGGCGCTTGCGTACCGGGGTCGTGTCACGCTCGTCGGCAGCGCGGGACGCGATCCGCAGCCGTTCGACGCGGGCATGCTGATGATGGGCAACCAGACGCTGACCGGCGTGTTCCTGGGCGCCGAGATCACCACCGATCGTGTGCGCGCCAACATCGCCCGCCATCTCGAGGACATCGCCGCCGGCAGTCTCCGCGTCGTCGTCGACCGGACGTTCCCGCTCTCCGACGCCGCCGGCGCCCACGCCTACGCCGAGAGCCGTCAGGCGTTCGGGCGCGTGGTGCTGATCCCCTGACCGCCGAGAGGCGGAAGAACGGCGGTTCAAGCAGGTACGGACGCGACGAGCTTCTCGCTCGCGTCCCAGAGGCGGCGGGCGGCGTCGTCGTCCTGCGCCATGCGCGACGGGACGGACGGCTTGCACTTGTAGAAGTACCCGCCCGAGGTGCCCTCCACCTCCGGCGAAGACGCCAGATAGGCCGTCGTGCGGGCGCCTTTCTCCGGACTGATCGCGAACGGGCTCGCCAGGTACTTGATCCCCCAGCCGTAGATGCCGCCGAGGTCGCCGCCCCGACCGAACTCGCTGCGCACGAACCCGGGGTGCAGGGCGTTCACGGTGACGCCCGTTCCGTCGAGCCGCCGCGCGAGCTCCCGAGTGAAGTAGATGTTCGCCAGCTTCGACTTGTTGTACGCGTCCATCCACTTGTACTTGTGCTCGGACTGGAGGTCGTCGAAGTCGAGCCCGCGTCGGGCGCCCTTGTGCGCACCCGACGACACCACCACGACCCGGGACGGTGCGCTGGCGCGCAACCGCTCGAGCAACTGGTCCGTGAGCAGGAAATGGCCGAGGTGATTGACTCCGAACGTCTCCTCGAAGCCCTCCTGGGTCTCGGCGCGGCGGTGCAAGATCAGCCCGGCGTTGTTCACGAGCACGTCGAGGTGGTCGAAGCGGTCGAGCACGTCGGTCGCGAACGATCGGATCGACCGGAACCTGGCGAGATCGAGCGACATGACGTCGACGGACTCGTTCCCGCTCCGCTCGACGATCTCCTGCCGAGCCGACCGGCCGCGCTCCTCGTTGCGGGAGGTGATGACCACCTGTGCGCCGAGCGCTGCGAGCCCGACCGCAGCCTCCTTGCCGATCCCGGTGTTCCCGCCCGTGATCACGATGACTTTGCCGGCCATCTCTGTCATGGCCGACAACGTTATCCGTGCCCGCCCATCCGATGAGGCGGTCGCCTGCGAATCAACGTGCGATCATCGAGATCGATCTGACCGCTTCGGGAAAGGGGAGCACGGACGATGAGCAACGGCGGGTACCTCCCGATCGAGAACCACGGCGTCATCGGTGACCTCCACACCGTCGCGCTCGTCGGTACCAACGGGTCGATCGACTTCATGTCGTACCCGCACTTCGGATCGGCCACGATCTTCTGCTGCCTGCTCGACTCCCACCACGGCGGCCGGTTTCAAATCCAGCCTTGTCACCCTTCCGGCACCGTGAAGCAGATGTACCTCCCCGACACGAACGTGCTGATCACCCGCACGCTCGACAAGGACGGGGTCGCCGAGGTGTCCGACTTCATGCCGGTCGGCGTCGACGAGGCCGAGCACTGCCACGCGCTCGTCCGCAGGGCGAAGGGCGTCCGAGGCGAGACGTCCTTCGACGTCATCTTCGATCCCCACTTCGACTACGGCCGTGCCGGCCACAAGGTCGACGTGCGAGAAGGGGAGATCCTCTTCCACTCGGAGGGCCCCGACGGCCGGACGATCCGGCTCCGGTCGCAAGTGCCCCTCGAGGTGAAGAACGGAGCGGTGGTCGGCACCTTCACGCTGCGAGCAGGGGAGACCGCCGCCTTCGTGATGGAGGAGGCCGTGCCCGGGCGGCCCAGCCCGTCGGAGTCCCCCCACTACGTCACCGAGGTGTTCAAGCAGACGGTGAACTACTGGCGCAACTGGGTCGGTCACTCGCAGTACCAGGGTCGCTGGCGCGAGACCGTGAACCGCTCCGCGCTGGTGCTCAAGCTGCTCGTCTCCGATCGGTTCGGGTCGCTCGTCGCCGCCCCGACGTGCAGCCTGCCCGAGCAGCTCGGCGGCGACCGTAACTGGGACTACCGCTACACGTGGATCCGCGACGCGTCGTTCACGTTGTACGCGCTGATCAGGCTCGGCTACACGGCGGAGGCGGGCGCCTTCATGCGGTGGATCGAAGATCGCTGCAACGATCTCGAGCCCGACGGGGCGTTGCAGATCATGTACGGCATCGACGGGCACAAGGACCTGACCGAGGAGATCCTCCCGCACTTCGAGGGCTACGCCGGTTCGAAGCCGGTCCGGATCGGCAACGGCGCCTACGACCAGCTCCAGCTCGACATCTACGGCGAGCTCATGGACTCGGTCTACCTGTACAACAAGTACGGCGCGCCGATCTCGCACGACCTGTGGCTCAACCTCGTCCGACTCGTGGACTGGGTGACCGACCACTGGCAGCTTGCCGACGAGGGCGTGTGGGAGGTGCGCGGCGGCCGGCAGGAGTTCCTGTACTCGCGGCTGATGTGCTGGGTGGCCGTCGACCGGGCGATCCGACTCGCCGACCGTCGTTCGTTCCCGTATCCCCACGACCGCTGGCGCGAGACCCGGGACGAGATCTACGAGGACATCTACACGAACTTCTGGGACCCGGAACAACAGGCGTTCGTCCAGCACAAGGGGACGAAGACGCTCGACGCGTCGACACTGCTGATGCCGCTGGTCAAGTTCATCAGCTCGACCGACCCTCGCTGGCTCTCGACCCTCCGAGCGATCAAGGACAGCCTGGTCGAGGATTCGCTCGTGTTCCGGTACCGCGTCGGCGACGCCGCCGTCGACGGCATGATGGGCGAAGAGGGCACGTTCAACATGTGCTCGTTCTGGTACGCGGAGGTGCTGGCACGCTCGGGCGACGTGCAGAAGGCGCGGCTCGTGTTCGAGAAGATGCTCGGCTACGCGAACCACCTCGGGCTCTACGCCGAGGAGCTCGGCCCCCACGGCGAGCACCTGGGCAACTTCCCCCAGGCTTTCACGCACCTCGGGTTGATCAGCGCCGCCTACGCCATCGACCGCAAGCTCTCTGATAGCGGCTGGGTGGCGTAGCTACTCAGATCCACCGGTAGGGCACTGACGCAACTCCGCGCGTCCGCGAAAGGGCCTCCCGGCCTGGGAAAATGCGGTTGTTCGAAGACCTGCATTCCCGGGCAAGGAGGCCACTTCCGAGATGAGCATACGCGTCGGGACGACCAAGCGCGCGGTCACGGCGCATGGCGGGGCGGTGTTGTTACGGGCGGCGATGCGGGCGGTCGGGCTGGCGACGGCCATGGACGTGCACGTGCACCTCAAGCAGCGGGATCGCGGGCTGCGCGATGCGCAGTTCGTCACCGGGCTGGCGGAGTCGATCGCGATCGGGGCTCGCTGCCTCGATGATCTGGCGGTGGCTCGGGGCGACGCCGCGCAGGAGCAGCTGCGCGGCTTCGCGATCCCGGGCACAGACGGCGGGCACATGGCTGCGTCGCTTCACGCTCGGTCACATCGGCCAGTTGAACAAGGCGCTCGCCGAGGTGCAGCGCAACGCCTTCGTGGTGGCCGGTGTCGACGAGGTGACCTTGGACTTCGACTCGACCTACATCTTCAGCCGCTCGAAGCGCCGCCGGGGCGTCGACCGCACCTACAAGAAGGGCTACGCGCTCCATCCGCTGCTGTGCTTCGACGCAGAGACGGGAGCGGCCGTGCACGCCCGGCTACGGCGCGGCAAGGCGGGCGCGTCCACGGGGATGAAGACGTTCCTGACCGAGACGCTGCGGCGCGTACCGGCGGGGGTGGCCGTCCGGGCTCGCCTGGACTCGGGCTTCTATGGCAACGTGCTCTTGTCCCAGATGGAACGCGCCGGCGTCACCTACCTCTGTGGCGTCCCGCTGATCCCGGCGATCCTCGGCCCGTGCGACCAGATCCCTGATGAATCCTGGGATCCCTGCCTCGACAAGGACGACGGCGAGGTCGCCGAGTTCGGCTACCGGATGCGAGACCGCCTCCAGTTCCGCCGCTATGTCGTCAAGCGCATCCGCCTCGAGATCGGCGAGCAGACCACCCTCGGCACCGACGGCTACCGCTACTGGGTCTTCGTCACCAACGACCACGACCGCTCCGCAGTCGAGCTCGAGTCCGAGCACCGCCACAAGGCCGACGTCGAGTCCGGCATGCGCGAACTCAAATCGAACTTCGGCCTCGACGCCATCCGCAAGCACAGCTTCATGGCCAACTGGGCGTGGCTCCTCCTCGTGTGCCTCGCCCACAACCTGTGCCGTTGGACCCAACATCTCGGGCACCTCGGCGCCGGCCGCGACGACGGCGAGCTTCGCGCCAAACGCCTTCGCTACCGCTACCTCGCCATCCCCGCCATCGTCGTCAGCAGCGGCCGGCGCCTCACGCTGCGCCTCCCCGACACCCATCCGTTCTTCGACCGCTTCGTCGCCGCGCTCGGCAGGCTCGAACGATTACCCACCGCAGTCGCCTGACTCGCCACCGCAGGCCAAACCGCCACGACCACACCGACCCTTCTTCGACGACGCCCGCATCACCCGCCGACCCGGGGGACCGCCGCCTCGCCCCCAGCACAGGGGCGACACCGGGTCCAAGAGCGCATCGCGCGCCGCATCCGGCGCGATCAGCCTCGCGGTTGCCGTGCTACCGGTGGATCTGAGTAGCTAGAGCTCAGAACCCCACGGGCGCGTTTCGACGATGTCGCGCACGCGCGCGAGGAACGCCGATGCGTAGGCGCCGTCGAACGCGCGATGGTCGAAGCTGAGGCCGAGCATCCCGACGGCGTGGACGACGATCGCTTCGCCGCCGCCATCGAGCTCGACGACAACAGGGCGCCGCTTGACTCCGTCGGTCGACAGGATCGCCACCTGAGGCTGGTGGATGATCGGCGCCGAGATCGTCGTGCCGGACGGTCCGGGATTCGTGATCGTGAATGTGCCCCCGGCGACGTCGTCCGGGCTGAGCCGTTTCGCCCGAGCGCGCCCGGCGAGCCCGGCGATCGCGTCGGAGAGCGCGGTGAGACGCAGGCCGTGCGCTCCGCGGACCACCGGCACGAGCAGGCCTTGGTGATCGAGATCGACGGCGATCCCGAGGTGCACGTCGCGGTGCACGGCCAGCTCGCCGTCGCCGACCGACGCGTTCACCTGTGGGAACTCCGCGATGGCGTCGACGACCGCGCGCGCGACGAAGGGGAGGAACGTGAGCCCGGCGGTTCGCCGCACCTGGTCCACCCGCTCGAAGTCGACTTCCATCGCGATGAAGGCGTGGGGAGCGACCTGGAGCGACCTCAACATGTGCGCGCCCGTGAGTCGCTGCACCCGGTTGAGCGGTACGACGTGGTTCTCGGGCCGCGGCGCAACCAACGCCAACACGTCCGCGCGGTGACGCGCCCCGCGGATCCGGTCCCGTCGACGGTGACCGTGTCGAGCCGATGCTCGGCGATCAACCGCCGCACCACCGGTGACCGGAACCCCGGCCGCGTTCGGCGCGCTCGACGCAGGCGGGCCGGATGGACGGTGGCCACGATTCACACGGTAGTCACGGGGTTCCACCCAGAGTGGTTCTTCCGGTCGTATCCTCGAATTGGTGAAGCTGTTCGATCGGCTCGCGCACCATTCCCCTCATTCGTCCAATGGGGTCAGCCGGAACGGGCACAGCGACGTGCCACTGGACGAAGCGCTCGCCGACCACCGCCTTGCCTGCATCTCGCGCGCGATCGACGACCGCGAGATCGCGCTCCGCCAGCAGAGCCACGTGTTCTTCCAGATCTCGGGCGCCGGCCACGAGGCGCTGCTGCTCGGCCTCGCCCGGTCGCTGCGCGCCGGCTACGACTGGTTCTTCCCCTACTACCGGGACCGCGCTCTCGTCCTCGGTCTCGGCGTGACGCCGCTGGAGATCCTGCTCCAGGCGGTCGGCAGCGCGGACGATCCCGCGTCGGGCGGTCGCCAGATGCCGTGTCACTGGGGTGACGCGGCGCGCAACATCGTGAGCCAGTCGAGCCCGACGGGCAGCCAGTGCCTCCCGGCGGTCGGTTGCGCGGAGGCGGGCCGGTACATCGTCGGCCGCGACCTTCCCGGCTGCACCGCGTACGGAGACGAGGTCACCTACGTGTCGCTCGGCGAAGGCGCGTGCTCGGAGGGCGAGTTCTGGGAGAGCCTGAACACCGCCTGCCGCCTCGGCCTGCCCGTGCTCTACGTGGTCGCCGACAACGGGTACGCCATCTCGGTGCGGGCGAGCGATCAGGCCCCCGCGCCGGTGTCGGAGATGGTGATGGGCATCCGCGGCCTGCACGTGACGGTTCTCGACGGGCGCGACTACTTCGAGGTGCGCACGCGAGGCGCCGAGGCGGTCCAGCGCGTGCGCGCGGGACAGGGACCGGGACTGATCCACGCCACGGTGACGCGCCCGTACTCGCACTCGCTCTCCGACGACCAGAAGAAGTACCGCGTTGCCGAGGAGCTCGAGGACGAAGCCGAGCACGACCCGATCCTGCTCCTCGAGCGCCAGCTCGTCCGGCTCGGCGTGCTGACGCCCGAGCGCGCGCAAGAAGTCCGGGCCGAAGCGAACGAGCTCGTAGCAGGAGCGGCCAAGGAGGCGCTGGCCGCCGCCGCGTCCCGACCCCGGGAGCATCTCGCACCACCTCGTCGGGCCCTGTCCGGTTCCCGAGGTGCCACCCGAACCGCCCGCTGCCGCCGGCGACCCCGTTGCGTTCGGCGAGGCGATCCGCCTCACGCTCCACGAAGAGATGGCGCGCGACGAGCGCGTCCGCGTGTTCGGCGAGGACGTCGCCGACGCCGACCCGCGCGTGTTGGGCAAGGTGCCGGGCAAGGGCGGCGTGTTCGGCGTCACGTACGGGCTCCAGAGCGAGTTCGGGATCGCGCGCTGCTACAACACCCCGCTCGCCGAAGCCAACATCGTCGGCCGCGCGATCGGTCAGGGCACACGCGGGCTGCGGCCCAGCCCCGAGGTGCAGTTCTTCGACTACATCTGGCCGGCGATGCAACAGATCAAGTCCGAGGCGGCGACACTGCGGTGGCGGTCGAACGGCGCGTTCAGCTGCCCGATGGTCCTGCGCGTCCCGATCGGCGGTTATCTCACCGGTGGGTCGATCTGGCACTCGCAATGCGGAGAGTCGATCTTCGCCCACGTACCCGGCCTGCTCGTCGCTTTTCCGTCGCGCGCCCGCGACGCCGTCGGTCTGCTCCGAACCGCGTTCAGGTACGAGGATCCGGTGCTGTTCCTCGAGCACAAGCACCTGTACCGGCAGGGCTACAACCGCGATCCGATGCCACCGGCCGACTGGTTGTTGCCGTTCGGCAAGGGCGCATACGTCACGCGCGGCGAACGCGTGACCGTTGTGACCTACGGGGCGACCCTGCACCGCGCCGAGCTCGCCGCCCGCGAGATCGATCCCGACGGCGGTGCGATCGAGATCGTCGACCTGCGGACGCTCGTCCCATGGGACCAGGACATCGTCGCCGAGTCGGTGGCCAAGACAGGTCGCGTGCTCGTCCTCTACGAAGACACCCTGCGCTGCGGGTTCGGCGCCGAGGTCGCGGCGTGGATCGCGGACGAGTGCTTCGAGGATCTCGACGCGCCCGTCTGGCGCCTCGCCGCGCTCGACACGCCCGTCGCGTACGAGCCGACGCTCGAGCACGCGGTGCTCCCGCAGGTGGACGACATCGCCAGGGACCTGCGGGCCCTGCTGGCCTACTGACCCGAGGGCGCCGAACGACGTGTGACACCCGGTGCAGCTGGGTACACGATCGGTGACGGCCGGCGGATCGCCGACTAGGGATCGGACCTCTACGGTCCGTTGATTCCAGGTCGAGCTACCCGTCGGCCGCCACGCGTTCCGTACCGCCGCGGTACCCTCCGCGGACTTGACCGGGGGGTCCTCGATGGATCGCATGAGCCCGCAGGACGCATTGTTCTTGCACGTCGAGAACGCCGCGAACCACATGCACATCGGCTCGGTCGGGATCTTCGAGGGGCCGGCCCCGAACTACGGCGACTTCGCCGACCTCGTCGCCGGCAAGCTCCCGCTCGTGCCGCGCTACCGCCAGAAGGTGCGCTTCGTCCCCTTCGATGTGGGCCGCCCGGTGTGGGTCGACGACTCGCACTTCAACCTCGGGTACCACCTGCGACACACCGCTCTGCCGCCGCCGGGCGGCGACCACGAGCTGCGCAACCTCGTCGGCCGGCTCATGGCCCAGCAGCTCGACCGCACCAAGCCGCTGTGGGAGATGTGGATGGTCGAGGGCGTCCAGGACGGCCACTGGGCGCTCGTCTCGAAGGTGCACCACTGCATGGTCGACGGCGTGTCCGGGTCCGATCTGCTCGCGGTCATGCTCGACCCCGAGCGCGAGCCGCCGCCGGCCAACGTCGACACCTGGCGTCCCGAGCCCGAGCCGTCCGACCTGCGACTCGTGAGCGAGGCAGTCGGAGACCTCGTCGCCAGCCCGTACGAGCAGTTCCGGGCGATGCGCGCCGCGGCCCGCGGGTGGAGCCAACTCGCCGGGCTCTTCGCCGACGCCGCCCGCGGCGTCGCTTCCATGGCGGGCCTCGTGCGGCCGACCGTCGAGTCGTCGCTCAACGGGCCGATCGGTCCGCACCGACGATGGGACTGGGCGCACACGACGCTGGCGGACGTGAAACGCGTCCGCTCCGCGCTCGGCGGCACCGTGAACGACGTCGTGCTCACGGTGCTGACCCGCGGGTTCCGTGACCTGCTCGTGGCGCGCGACGAGTCCCCGGTAGGACGCGTCGTGCGCACGCTCGTGCCGGTCTCGGTGCGACTCGCCGACGAGCACGGCGTCTACAACAACCGGGTCTCGGCGATGTTCGCCCAGCTGCCGGTCGGGATCACCGACCCCGCCGAACGGCTCGACGCGATCCGGGCGCAGATGGGCGGGCTCAAGGAGTCCAAGCAGGCCGTCGCGGGCGAGGTGCTGACGTCGCTCTCGGGCTTTGCGCCCGCGCTGCTTCTCGCGCTGGGAACACGCGTGGCGTTCCGCATCCCGCAGCGCAACGTGAACACGGTGACCACGAACGTCCCCGGGCCGCAGTTCCCGCTCTACGCGTGCGGACGGCAGATGCTCGAGGCGTTCCCGTTCGTCCCGATCGCCGGGCACGTGCGGATCGGTGTCGCGATCTTCTCCTACAACGGGATGCTGAACTTCGGCGTCACCGGCGACTTCGACACCGCGCCCGACATCGGCGTTCTGTGCCGCGGGGTCGAGGACGGAATGTCCGAATTGCTCAAGCTGGCAGGCGACGACGGAAGCGACGAAGCTGGAGCATCCAGGGAACCCCCCGCTGCGAAGCAGTACTGACGACGAAGTCGAGAGAAACGAAGGGAATCGCCATGGCGGTCGACGAGCAGGAGATCCGTTCGGGAACGGTGGAGGAGCTCGCCGAGACCGTCTCCGACGCCGAGAAGCGTGAAGCCGTCCACAACGTGCGCTCGGCAGGCGACGCGCTGTTCACGTGGGACTACGAACGCAGCCGCCAGGCATTGAGCAAGCTCTACGAGAAGGCGAAGACGTCGATGTGGAACGTCTCCACCGACATCGACTGGGACATCGACGTCGACCCATGGAAGATCGCCCGCGACCCGAACAACCCGCTCAACACGACCATGGCGCTCGATCGTGCGGGCACGCCGTTCGAGAAGCTGTCCGAAGACGAGTGGTTCGATCTGGGCGCCGCCCAGCAGGCGTGGGTCCTGTCGCAGTTCATGCACGGCGAGCAGGGCGCGCTCATCTGCACCGCGAAGATCGTCGAGCAGGTGCCGTGGATCGACGCCAAGTACTACGCCGCGACGCAGGTCATGGACGAAGCGCGTCACGTCGAGGTCTATGCCAAGTACCTCAAGGAGAAGATGGCGCACGAGTTCCCGATCAACGTGCATCTGCGTGCGCTGCTCGACGACGTCCTGTCCGACGCGCGCTGGGACATGACATACCTCGGCATGCAGATCATGGTCGAGGGTCTGGCGCTGGCCGCGTTCGGGTTCCAGTATCAGACGTCGCCGGATCCGCTGCTGAAGCAGATCACCCGGTACGTCATGGCCGACGAGGCCAGGCACGTCGCGTTCGGTGTCATGTCGCTCAAGGAGGCGTACCAGGATCTCGGCGCCGCGGAGATCCGCGAGCGGCAGGAGTTCTGCTACGAAGCCGCCGTCAAGATGCGCGACCGCTTCCTCGGCCAGGAGGTTTGGGAGTGGGCGGGTCTCCCGGTGAAGGAGTGCACGCGCACGATGCTCGACTCGCCGCTCCAGCGCGAGTTCCGCAAGATGCTGTTCTCCAAGATCGTCCCGAACCTCAAGAAGCTCGGGCTCCTCGACGCCGGCGACGGCTGGCTGCGCCAGAAGTTCGGTGAGCTCGGCGTCCTCGAGTACGAGGACTGGGAGGACACCGGCGCCGAGTACGAGCGCATGCAGCTGGAGCAGACCGCCAGCTGAGCCTTTTCGGAAGACTTAGGTCCGAAGAACGGCCTTCAGGCTGCCGAGAACAGACTGAACATCGTCGCGTTCGAGCTTCTTGAGGGCTGACTCGCGCGCCTGCTTCGTTACCGGGCCGCGGCGGGCCGGGTTCATGGCGTTCATGCCCATCATCTTGAGGTCGTCGCCGGTGGGTTGGAACGCGAGGACGGGCACACCGCGCCGGCGGATCGCGCGCCGCTTCCTGACCCAAGTAGAAGCGGCACAGTCGGCGGGCGGGCAGGTCCAGCGCCGGACGGAGCCGGTTGCCTGCCACCGACATGGGCGAGCTCACGACGACGAGGTCGAGCTCGCGGTCCGCGGACCCGGCGGCTTTGCCGACCGGCGTAGCAGGAGCCGGAGCTTGCGACGGCGACCGGTAGTCAACGAGCAGGTCGGTGTTGGTGGGGGAGTGCGCGCCGCCGTCGACGAAGGTGACGCCGCCGATCATCACCGGCTCGAAGAAGCTCGGGATCGCACACGACGCCGCCACCGCGTCGGCAACCGGCGCCGGCGGCGCGCCGGGGCGACCGAAGACAACGCGGTTGCCGTCGCGGAGGCGCACCGCCGTCAGCCACAGGTCCCGCGTCGGCCAGTCCGACCCGAACAGCGGGCGGAACGCGGCCGCCACGAGCGCGGTCGGAACCGCACCGGCGGGAAGCGCGCCGGCCAGCATCACGCCGGGCCGGTTCATCCAGAACGGTCGCAGGGCCGCCCGCATGAGCAGCGAAGGAGACGCCATGCGCGGGAGTCCCCGGCGACGCATCGGTCCGATCGGAAAGCGCGCCGGGCCGCCTCCCATGCCGGCCCGGGCCGCGAGCTCGGCCCCCTCGGGTGAGACGGGATCGCCGGTCGAGCGGGCCGCGAGGTCCCGCGCCGAGAAGCCCGCCCGCAGCAGGGCGCCGACCACCGACCCCGCCGACGTCCCCACGATCACCTCGGCGTCGCGTGGGTCCCAGCCCGTCGCGTCACACAGACCGTCGAGGACACCGGCGTGGTAGGCGTGGCCGATCACCCCGCCGGCGCCCAGGACCAGTCCGATGCGGGGTGCTGTCGTCACGAGAGCGCATCGTAGGTCTCGCCATCGGGGGCCGATCGCGGTTACCCTCCTGGCCCTCACAAACCACACCAGCACCAGAGGTAACACATCTCCCCCCCGCATGCGCCTCCGTCGTCTCCTTCTTCTCCCCGTCCTGCTCGCGCTTGCCGCGTCGGTCGCCTGCGCCCCGGTCAAGGAGCCGGCGGCGGGCGCGGTTCCGGTCATGGGCCAGTCGGACTTGGGCGCCGACCAGATCGCCGGCTACTTCTGGGCGCATCAGCCGCCCGGGTTGCCCTGCCTGTCCGCCTCGGTCGAGGAGCTGGCGTACTACTTCGCCTACCACGGCAACCTCGAGAACGTCCGGGGCGACATCGCGTTCGCCCAGGCGCTGGTCGAGACGGGATGGTTTCGCTACGGCGGTTCGGTGCAGTGTGGGCAGAACAACTACGGCGGAATGAGCGGCAGCTTCCCCGACGCCGAGACCGGGGTGCGCGCACAGATCCAGCACCTGCGCGCGTACGCCGATGCGTCCGCGACGAGCTGCTCGCAGCCGCCGTTGGCGACGCCGTGCGCCGACCCGACGTTCAACTTCGTCAGCCCCAAGGGTAAGGCGCCGAGCTGGAACGACATGGGGAACGGCAACTGGGCCGCGGCTCCCGACTACGCCGCGAAGGTGTTGACCGTCTACAACGAGATGCGCGCCGACGCCGGTCTGCCCGGCGTCTGACGCACCGCCATCAGACCGGCCGGATCGTCACCCGCACCGGTCGGTGGTCGGAACCAACCTCGTCGAGCACCGCCGCGTCCACGACTTCGACGCCGTTGCGCACGAGCACGTGGTCGATCTGGCTGTGCGGCCGGTGCGCGGGCCACGTACGCCCGCGGACGGCGCGGCGCCAACCTGGAAGCAAGGCCGTCACCGCCGGGCCCCACAGGTTGAAGTCGCCGACGATCACGGTGCGCCGGTCGGGCGGAGGGAGCCGCCGCCGGAGATTGCGGATCTGCATCGGCGGCGCGTACGGCAGTCGTGAGCTGAGGTGCACGGCAATGAGATCGAGGTCCGGGCCGCCGACGTCGAGCGACAGGTGCAACGCGCACCGGCGCAACGCCGGGTCACCGGGGACGTCGCCCACCGGGATCATCTCGACGAGCCGCGCCGGCACGCGGCTCACGACCGCGAGGCCGATCCGACCGCAGGCGCGGTGTGGCCGCGCCGAGATGATGTGCGGCCACGGCTCCACGATCCCGCGGCCGAACGACGCCCAGTGCACCGTTGCATCGGAGTCGGCTGCCACGAGGTCGATGACGGCGGGACCGTCGTCGGGCCACCACGACTCCTGCAGGACGAGCACGTCGGCGTCGAACGAGCGCAGCGCGCCGGCCACGTCGAACGCACCGTTGGTCGCCACCTTCTCCGGCGGCGGGCCGTGCTGGCGCAGGCGCGGGGTCGAGATGCCCCGGTTGCGCTGCCCCCCGTGGAGGTTGAGCGTGACGACGCTGAGCTCGTTCATCGATGAACAGCTTGACACTCGATCTGCGTATCTCTGACGCGGCTGCGTAGGCTCGAAGCCCTGACGGGTTGCACACGGAGGACGGCATGGCTGAGGTGACCGCAACGTCCGGCATCGACGAGGCGTTCGATCTGTCGGGTCGAGTCGGAGTGCTCACCGGCGCCGCCAGCGGCATCGGCCGGTCGACCGCACAGGTGCTGGCGGGCGCGGGCGCGACGGTCGTGCTCGGTGACATCGACGGGAAGGGCGCGCAGGCCGCGGCCGACGAGATCGGGTCACGCGGCGGGACGGCGCTGCCGGTGCGAACCGACGTCACGAAACGGGCCGACATCGACGCCCTCGTCGACCGGGCCGCGGGCGACTACGGCCGCGTGGACATCATGGGCAACATCGCCGGCATCCCCCACAACCAGATGGTCGCCGACGTGACCGACGACGAGTTCGAGCGCATCCTCGCGATCAACCTCAAGAGCGTGTTCTACGGATGTCAGGCCGCCCTGCGAGTCATGACACCGCAGAAGTCGGGGAGCATCATCAACATCTCGTCCGGGGCCATCGACACCCCAGCGCCCACGCTCGCGTGTTACGCGATGACGAAAGCCGCCGTGGCCATGCTCACGAAGACGCTGGCGATGGAAGCGGGTCAGGCCGGCATCCGCGTGAACGCGCTCGCGCCGGGGGTCATCCTCACGAACTTCTCGCGCCAGCACTTCGTCGACGCCGACGGCACGGTCAACGAGGAGCGCCTGCAGCAGTACAAGCAGCGCTTCGGCGCGATGTCACCGCTGGGACGCATCGGCACGCCCGAGGACATTGCGTGGACGATCCTCTATCTGGTGTCGGACGCGGCGTCCTTCGTGACGGGCCAGACCATCCGCCCCAACGGCGGCGTCTCGATGCCCTGGTAGCTAACGGGAGAGCGCGGCGACGAACCGTCGCCGGGCGTCTGCCGCCAGCGCCGCGCGCGCGGCATTGGCGCCGCAGGCGCCGTGCACACCACCCCCGGGGTGCGCTGACGCCGACGCCAGATAGAGCCCGCGGATCGGGGTCTCGGCCCGGCCCAACCCGACGGTGGGTCGGAAGATCAGCTGCTGGTGCAGCTGCGCGGTGCCGCCGTTAACGGCCCCACCGACGAGATTCGCATCGGCTGCCTCGAGCATCGGCGGTGTGAGGACGTTGCGGCCGACGACCCGGTCGCTGAAGCCCGGCGCCCGTGCCTCGAGCTCGCGTTCGACGCGGGCGACGAACACCTCGGTCTCGCGCTCGTCCCACTTGCCGGAGAGGTCGCCGCCGGCATCACCGAGCGGGCGGTGCGGCACGTGCGTGTAGCCCCAGAGGCTCTCGGTCCCCGCCGGTGATCGGGTCGGATCGCTCGTCGTCATCTGCCCGATGAGCACGAACGGCTTTGCCGGGATGCGTCCGGTCGCGAGCTGCGCCGCCACCTCGCTGAGATGGTCGAGCGAGTCGCCGAGGTGCACGGTGCCCGCGCGCTGGGCGGGTTCCGCCGACCACGGGACCGGGCTGTCGAGCGCCCAGTCGATCTTCACCGTCGCGTGGTCGTACTCGAATCCACGCATGCCCTCGAGCACGCGCGCCGGCAGATGCTCTTGACGCACGAGCGAGCCGTAAAGAGCGGGGGCGCCCACGTCGGCGAGCACCGCGCGCGCCGCGCCGATCTCGTCGCCGTGCTCGGTGCGCACCGCAACCGCCCGCCGGCCGCGCACCTCCACCGACGTGACGGCCGTCGAGCAGACGACCCGCCCGCCGCGCGCCTCGAGACGGCGCACGAGCGCGTCGGTGAGTCGACCCGCGCCACCCTCGGGGACGGGGAAGCCGTGCTCCTGGCCCAGCGACGCCAGCACCCATCCGAAGAACCCTCCGAGCGTCTGCTCGGGCCCGAGGTCGGTGTGCAGCGTGTTGCCGGCGAGCAGCAACGCGCCGCCTGCACCCGCGAACGCCTGCTCCGCCATAGCGCGGACGGGGAGCAGCGCGAACCGCGCGAAGCGTCCCCACTCACGCGTTCCGACGGCGGCGGCCAGGCGACCGCCGGCGACGATCGGCGGGAACGGCGTCAACAGCGCGTCGACGAGATGCCGGCCGACCCGCTGCCACTGCGCGTACAGCTCGCGCCAGGCCGCGCCGTCGCCGGCCGCGTAGTTGTCGAGCGAAGCCGCGGTCTCGTCGACGTCGGTCGAGAGCACCGCGCAGCCGCCGTCGGGTGTCGGGTTCGCCAGCGCCACCGGCGCGTGGCGCCACCGGAGCCCGAAGTCCTCGAGACCGAGGGAGCGGATCACCGGCGAGGCCGCCGCCAGCGGGTAGAAGGCGCTGAACCGGTCGTGCACGAAGCCGCGCTCGGTGAGCTCGCCGCTCCGCACGGCGCCGCCCGGGTCGGGCTGCGCTTCGAGGACGAGCACCTCCCAGCCCTGGTCGGCGAGCAGGTTCGCGCCGACGAGACCGTTCGGTCCGCTGCCGATGACCACGGCGTCGGGCGTGGTCACCGCGCTTCGCTCTCGGTTCGGCGGCGCGCGTCCTCGAGGAGTTCGAGCACCTCGGCGTCGACGGCGGCGGCTTCCGGGCCGTAGCCGAGCACGGCGGTGCCCTCTGCGCTGCAGTGCGGACACGCCAGGCCGACCACCGCCAGCATGTCGGCGGGGTCGGAGGCACCTTCGAGGCGCCGGAGTTGCCGGAACACGGTCTCGTCGGCGGGGGAGAGCCGGTGGCAGGTGAGGCACTCGACCTGGCCGCCGTCGCGGGGCATGAACTGCCCCGTGAACCCCTGGGACTCGAGCTCCCCGAGCACGTCGAGGATGGTCTCGTCCTCGCCTTCGCCGGGCACGTACTCCATCGCAATCGACCGTACCCGCGTCGTGCGCGCATCACGCGCGCCACCGTTTGTTCCCCTGACCTGGTACTATGAGTTCGGCGAGCACAAAGCCTCCACAACGGCACGGCTCGCGGGTCACCTCATCGCTTCCGTTCGCGGCTCGCGCACGGGTTCCGAGGGGACCCACCGCCGCAGAATGCGGCGGGCGCTACCAACATCAACGAGCCCGAAGAGCGAAAGCGAGTTCCCCCTTGTCACCCACGTTCGAAACACTCGGCGTCGCAGCCGATTTCGTCAGCGCGCTCGCGCGCGACGACATCACCGAGCCGTTCCCGATCCAAGCCCTCACGATCCCCGATGCCCTGGCCGGCCGCGACCTCTGCGGCAAGGCCAAGACCGGCTCGGGGAAGACGCTCGCGTTCGGGCTTCCCCTGCTCGAGCGCATCGGGCGGGCGGAGCCGAAGGCGCCCCGGGCGCTCGTGCTCACCCCGACCCGCGAGCTCGCCAACCAGGTCAAGAACGTCCTCGCGCCCCTGGGCAAGGTACGCGGCATACGCGTCTCCGCCGTCTACGGCGGCGCGTCGATGGAACGGCAGATCTCCGCGCTCCACAAGGGCGTCGACGCCGTCGTCGGCACCCCGGGGCGGCTCATCGACCTCCTCGAACGCCGGGAGCTGTCCCTTCACGCCGTGGAGGTGCTGGTCGTCGACGAGGCCGACCGGATGGCCGATCTCGGCTTCATGCCCCAGGTCCAGAAGCTGCTGCACCGGATCGAGTCGGAGCATCAGACGATGCTGTTCTCGGCCACCCTCGACGGCGGCGTACGACAGCTCGTCAACCGGTACATGCACGACCCGGTCAGGCACGAGGTCGAATCGCCCGAGGCGACCGTCGACGAGATGGAGCACCGGTTCCTGCACGTCCACCAGATGGACAAGGTGAAGGTCGCCGCCGCCATCAGCCGAGGGGCAGAGCGGACGCTCGTCTTCGTGCGCACGAAGCGGGGCGCCGACCGGCTGGTCAGCCAGCTCCGCCGCGAGGGAGTAAGCGCCGGCGCAATCCACGGCGACCTCCGCCAGGGCGCACGTGAACGAGCCCTCTCCGACTTCTCCAAGGGCAAGCTGGCCGTGCTCGTGGCCACCGACGTCGCGGCCCGCGGCATCCACGTCGACAACGTCGACGTGGTCGTGCACTACGACCCGGCCGAGGACGAGAAGGCATACCTGCACCGCTCGGGTCGTACGGCCCGCGCCGGCGAGGCGGGCGTCGCCGTGACGCTCATGCTCTGGAACCAGGAGAACTTCGTGCGCGTCGTGCAGCGCCGTCTCAGCCTCGACGAGCCGATCGTCGAGGTGTTCTCGAACGATCCTCGCCTGGCCGATCTCGGCGCCTTCGAGGCGACAGGAACCGCGGTCGCCTGAGCGAAGCAAAACGCACACCGCCACATCGGAGGCGTGCCACGATGGCGGCATGAAGCGCGTCTCGGGTCGAGCAGCTGCGATCACCGGGTCGGCCACGCTGGCCGTCGACGCCCGGGCGAAGGCGCTCAAGGCCGCGGGCGAGGATGTCATCGGGTTCGGCGCCGGCGAGCCCGACTTCCCGACGCCCGAGCACATCGTCGTCGCCGCCGTCGAGGCGGCCCGCGACCCCCGCAACCACCGCTACTCGCCGTCAGCCGGGTTGCCCGAGCTGCGCCTGGCGATCGCCGACAAGACGCGCCGTGATTCCGGCGTCGACTGCGAGCCGTCGCAGGTGCTCGTCACAAACGGGGCCAAGCACGCCGTCTACGAGGCGATGCAGGCGATCGTCGATCCCGGCGACGAGGTGCTGCTGCCGGCGCCCTATTGGACGACGTATCCCGAGGCGATCTCGCTCGCCGGTGGCGAGCCCGTGATCGTTCCGACCGACGAGGCGGCCGAGTTCCGCGTGACCGTCGAGCAGCTCGAAGCCGCTCGTACGCCGCGGACCAAGGCGATGTTCTTCGTCTCACCCGGAAACCCGAGTGGGGCGGTGTACCCACCGGCGGAGGTCAAGGCGATCGGACGGTGGGCGCTCGAGAGCGGCGTCTGGGTGCTGAGCGACGAGATCTACGAGCACCTGACGTACGGCAAGCACCGGTTCACTTCGATGCCGGGCCTGATCCCCGACCTCGCCGGCACGACATTGATCGTCAACGGCGTCGCCAAGACGTACGCGATGACCGGGTGGCGGGTCGGGTGGATCGTCGGTCCTCCTGACGTGGTGCAGGCGGCCATCAACCTCCAGTCGCACTCGACGTCGAACGTCGGCAACGTGTCGCAGCGGGCGGCGATCGCGGCGCTGCTCGGCAACCTCGACGCCGTTTTCGAGATGCGGAGCACGTACGAACGACGGGGGCGCGCATGCGCGAGCTCCTGTCGGCGATCCCCGGCGTGACGTGCATCGAGCCGCAGGGCGCCTTCTACTGCTTCCCGTCCTTCGAAGGCGTGCTCGGCCGCGAGATCGCGGGGCGGACGCCGCGCAACACGATCGAGCTCGCCGCGGTGCTGCTCGAAGAGGCGAAGGTGGCGGTCGTCCCCGGGGAGGCGTTCGGCGCCCCCGGGTACGCGCTGGCTGACATTCGCGGTCTCCGACGGGGACATCGAGGAAGGCATCCAGCGCATTGCCAAGCTGCTGGCGTGACGGGCGCCGGTAGGGTCGACGGATGACTCGCGTGCTCGTCACAGAGCAGATCGCCCCGCGCGGGATCGAGGCGCTCAAGGCGGCCGGCCTCGAGGTCGACGAGCGTCTCGACCTCGACCCCGACGAGCTGCTCGAGGCCGTGCACGATGCAGCCGCGCTCATCGTCCGCAGCGCGACGCCGGTGACGGCGGAGGTGCTCGCGGCCTCCCCCGATCTGGTCGTGGTCGGGCGGGCCGGCATCGGCCTCGACAACGTGGACGTCACCGCGGCCACGCGCCGGGGCGTGATGGTCGTCAACGCGCCGCAATCGAACGTGCTCTCGGCGGCCGAGCACACGATCGCGCTCCTGCTCGCCCAGGCCCGCAACATCCCACAGGCCGACCGCGACCTGCGCGGTGGCGGCTGGAACCGGTCCCGGTGGGAGGGCATCGAGCTGTACGGCAAGACGCTCGGCGTCGTCGGGCTCGGGCGCGTCGGGGTCCTGGTCGCGCAGCGGGGCCACGCCTTCGGCATGCGCCTCGCCGCGTACGACCCGTACGTGAGTGACGAGCGCGCTCGGCAGCTCGGCGTGCAGCTGATGCCGAGGCTCGAGGACCTCGTGGCGACGGCCGACTTCCTGACCGTGCACCTGCCGAAGACGGCCGAGACGACGGGCCTCATCGGCCGGGACGTCCTCGCCAAGGCGAAGCCGACACTCCGAATCGTCAACACGGCGCGGGGCGGCATCATCGACGAGAAGGCGCTCGACGAGGCGCTGCGTGAGTCGCGCGTCGCCGGCGCCGCCCTCGACGTCTTCGACGAGGAGCCGACGACCGCATCACCGTTGTTCGAGCTCGAGAATGTGGTCGTGACGCCGCATCTGGGGGCGTCGACCGCCGAGGCGCAGGACAAGGCCGGGCAGACCATCGCCGAGCAGGTCGTGCTCGCGCTGCGCGGCGACTTCGTTCTCTACGCGGTGAACGTCGCTGCGAGCGAGGTGTCCGAGACCGTGCGGCCGTTCCTGCCGCTCGCCGAGCGACTCGGCGCGCTGTTCACAGCGCTGGCCGGCGCCGTGCCCGACACGCTCGAGGTCACCTACGAAGGCGAGATCGCGGACTACGACTGCCGTGTGCTCACGCTCGCGATCACGCGTGGGGTCCTCGCGCCGGTCGTCGACGAGCCCGTGTCGTTCGTGAACGCGCCCCAGCTGGCGCAGATGCGAGGCCTCGAGCTCCGGGAGACCAAGACGTCCTCGTCGCGGGACTACGTGAACCTCGTGACGCTCCGGGGCAGGGTGAGTGGACGTCCCGTCCATGTGGCCGGCACGCTCACGGGTCAGCGCGGCGAGGCTCGCATCGTCGGCATCGACGACCACAGCATCGAGGTCCCGCCGGCGAGCCACATGCTCGTCGTCAGGAACGAGGACGTGCCGGGCATGATCGGCACGGTCGGCTCGATCCTCGGGGCCGCCGGTGTGAACATCGAGGACATGCGCGTCGGAAAGAGCCCGTCCGGCGAAGCCGCCCTCATGGCGCTGACCACGTCGACTCCGGTCCCGCCCGACGTGGTCGATGCGCTCCGAGCCGAACGAGGCGTCGTCGACGCCAAGCCGATCGAGCTGGACTGACTCTCTGGTCGCACTTGCTTGCGCAAGTGCTCCAGCCCACAGTCGTCGCGACCCGAGGCCGGGGAAACCCCGGCCCCTGTCGGAGGTGCTGTGCCGGCTAGGTCAGCGCGCCGACTTGCGCAGGCCGTCCGCTTCGGCTGCCGCGGCGTCGCGGTAGCAGCGGTCGGGGTGCGTCCGCTCGTAGTTGAGACCGCCTTCGACGTGGAAGATCTTGCTGGACATCTTCGCCTTCACCGGATGGCTCGCCGGGCACGTGCCGTCGCTGGGCTCGACCCAGGCCGCGCCGATATCAGTGATCTCGGGACCGCCGGGCGGCTCGACCTGCGACGGGACGTGCACGGAGTCCTGAGGCCGGGGCTGCGGCGGGAAGGGGGCCGGCTGGGCTTCCCAGGTCAGGCCGGAATCGGAGCGCTGCGACTCGAACCACCGCCAGACCGCGTAGGCGGTGCCCGCCACCACGCTGAGCATGAACATTCGCCTCACGAATCGCCTCACGACCGTTCCCTCCTTCGACGGGCAGAGTCTCCCACGCGCGAAAGAAGTTGACTGTCCCCCCGAGCGCCTGCGAACATTACTGGACCATGACCAAGGAACTGCGCGCCCAGAGCCTGCTCCTTACCTAGTTGCGAGCGCCTTTCGGTGCTCGCGGACGCCTCCTCGTGCCTACGGGCCGGGGAGGTTTTTCGTTGCGGAACCACGAGACGGATCGGGAGATCGAGATGGACCAGGTACGGATCTTCGACACGACGCTGCGGGACGGCGAGCAGTCGCCCGGCATCTCGCTGGACGTGGGCGAGAAGCTCGAGATCGCCGAGCAGCTGGCACGCCTCGGTACCGACATCATCGAGGCGGGGTTCCCGATCGCGAGCCAGGGCGATTTCGACGCCGTCGAGGCCATCGCCAAGGGTGTGCGCGGGTCGACGATCGCCGGCTTGTCGCGTACCGGCTTCAAGGACGTCGACCGGGCGTGGGAAGCGGTACGGCACGCCGAGCGTCCGCGGATCCACGTCTTCATCGCGACGTCCCCGATCCACATGAAGAAGAAGCTTCGCATGACCGAGGATCAGGTCAAGGAAGAGGCAGCGGCGGGTGTCGCCCGGGCGAAGGGCTACTGCGACGACGTGGAGTTCTCGCCCGAGGACGGCAGCAGGTCGGACGAAGACTTCATGTGCGAGGTGTGCCAGATCGCCGTCGACAACGGCGCGACGACGATCAACATCCCCGACACCGTCGGTTTCGGTGTGCCGGAGGAGTTCGCAGAGCTCATCTCGTACGTGCTCGCCCGCGTCCGGGGCGACTACGTCGTGTCCACGCACTGCCACAACGACCTGGGCCTGGCCGTCGCGAACTCGCTCGCCGGCGTGCGCGCCGGTGCCCGGCAGGTGGAGTGCGCCATCAACGGGCTCGGGGAGCGGGCGGGCAACGCCGCCCTCGAGGAGATCGTGATGGCGATCAAGACGCGGACTGACTACTTCGGTCACCTCGACGTGAACGTGCGCACCGAGGAGCTGGCGCGCACGTCGCGCATCGTGTCGCGGCTCACCGGCTATCCCGTCCAGTACAACAAGGCCGTCGTCGGTCGGAATGCCTTCGCGCACGAGGCCGGCATCCACCAGCACGGCGTGCTCGAGGACCCCGAGACCTACGAGATCATGGACGCCAACACGGTGGGCCAGGAGGCGGCGCAGATCGTCCTGGGCAAGCACTCGGGCCGGCATGCATTCGCCGACTCGCTCGGCAAGATGGGCATCAAGATCCAGGGTGACGCGCTGAACGCCGCGTTCACCCGGTTCAAGGAGCTTGCCGACCGCAAGGTGCAGATCACCGAGGCCGACATCGAGGCGATCGTGGCCGAGGAGCTCGGCACCGGGTACGTGCACCGGTTCGACCTCGTCGACCTCACGCTGTCGGGCGGCATGTCGTCGACGCCGACGGCGAAGGTCGTGGTGGCGAACGGCGACGGCAAGATCGACGCCGAGGGATCCGGCAACGGGATGATCGACGCCGCCATCGCCGCCATCGCCGCCGCCACCGGCGTCGAGGGGCGGCTCACCGACTTCCAGGTGCACGCGGTGACCGGCGGCGGCGACGCGCTCGGCGACGTCGTGGTCCAGATGGAGGCCGACGGCTTCAAGGTGTCCGGACGCGGCGTGTCGACCGACGTGGTCGAGGCCTCCGCCCGCGCCTACCTGAACGCCGTCAACCGGATCGTGCGTCTGCGCGAGCGGGGCGAGGAACGCGAGATCGAGATCGGGCCATGAGCGCGCCCGTCAACCTGTGGACGCGAGTCGGCGTGGGCGCAGCGCTACCTGCGTGAACGCGACGACCTCCCGCACCGCATGGAGGGATTCGCCGTGCTGATCGAGCTGCTGCCGGCCGCGCCTCGCCGTGTGCTCGACCTCGGTACGGGCGACGGCTACACGCTCGGTCTCGTGCGGAACGCTTCACCCCGACGCGGACGGGTGTCGGTGTCGACTTCTCGGCGGAGATGCTGGCCTCGCCCGGGAGCGCTTCGCCGGCGACCCCGACGTCGAGATCGTCGAGCACGACCTCGACGCTCCGCTGCCGGACGCTCGGGCGCTTCGACCTCGTCGTGTCGAGCTTCGCGATCCACCACTGCGTCGACGAGCGCAAGCGGGCGCTGTACGGCGAGGTGTTCGAGCTGCTCGAGCCGGGCGGGCGCTTCCTGAACCTCGAGCACGTCGACTCGGCGACGCCGCAGCTGCACGTCGACTTCCTCGCCGCGATCGGCAAGACGCCGGCCGAGGACGACCCGTCGAACAAGCTCGTCGCCGTCGCAGACGCAGCTGGCATGGCTGCGCGAGATCGGCTTCGACCAGGTCGACTGCCACTGGAAATGGCGCGAGATCGCTCTCCTCGCGGGGGTGAAGCCGGGATAGGGCTTCCAGTCGGGAGGCTGCCGATGGGCGAAGGCGCCGACGAAGCCGACCGGCTGGCCGGCCTGCTTGCGTCGCAGCGCGAGTTCTACGACCTCCGGGCACCCGACTTCGGTGACGAAGCCGTCCCTGACCGAAGAGTCAGCGGCAACATGCCGATCGAACTGGCCCGCGTCCTGATCGACGAGCTTCGCCCTCACCGGAGACGTGCTCGAGCTCGCATGTGGGAGCGGCAGTTTCACCCGCGAGCTCGTCCGCCATGCACGAACGGTGACCGCCGTCGACGGGTCGCCTCGGATGCTGGAACGCAACCGCCGGGAGGTGGACGACAGCACGGTGAGCTACGTCAACGCAGACATCTTCGACTGGCAGCCAGAACGGCGGTACGACGCCGTCTTCTTCGGCTTCTGGCTGTCGCACGTACCGCCGGTCACCTTCGACCGGTTCTGGACTCTCGTACGATCCTCCCTTCGTCCCGGCGGCCGCGTCGCGTTCGTCGACGAAGACGATCGGGGCACGGTGAATGACGACATCCACCTCGTCGGCAGCGTGCCCGCCGCGCCACGAACCCTCCGCGACGGGCGACGGTTCGACGTCGTGAAGGTGTATTGGGATCCGACCGAGCTCCAGGACCGGCTCAGCTCGCTCGGCTGGCAGGTGGCGGTTCGTCGAGTCGGCGAGACGTTTCTCTACGGCTCCGGTATGTAACCCGTACTCGGGTTTCCGGCGCCGGTGCCGGCCGTCAGCGAGGTGGGGCGTCATCTGCATAGGGTCCGAGCGTGAGGTCAGATGATCCGACGCCGCCGCCCAGTCGAGCCGGGTCCGTCGGCTTCGCGGGTGCGATCGGCGGCCTGGCGGGGGCTGCGCTGGCCGCTCACCGGGGCGCCAGGTCGGCCGCGCTCGGCGCGGCGGCTGGTGCCGTCGGTCTCGCGGCGTCGGAGGCGGTGGCGCGGGCACGCCAGCGCCCCGGCGAGATCCCGGCGCTGTGGCACCGCATCGCGACGACCTCGGCGCTCGCCGCTCCGCTGGGATGGGCGGCAGCCCGCCTCGACGGGAGTCGGACCCGTCGCGTTTGGGAACCGCGACCGGGACCGTCGCCGGTGCGTTGGGCCTGCGTCCACAGAAGGTTGCGTTGGGACCACTGGTCGGTGTAACGGTCGGCGTGGAGCCTCTGCTGCTTCGACAGCGCGCCGTGCCGGCGGCGGCGGTCGCGAGTGCCACGGTGCTCGCCTACCGGGTGCTGTCGGCGTCTGCTGTTCCGGGATGCTCAAGTGAGCCTGCTGGCGGAGCGGGTCCGCGAGGAGGATCTTCCCTTCGTCGTGCCGCGGGAAGCTCGGATCGCGGTACGTCGGCACCGGGTACGTGCGAGACCCTGGCCGAGGTGCTGGGCGGCACGTATGTCGCCGACGCGTCCGACGTCGGCATCATCGCCTCACTCGATGAGCTCGCCGGACCCGAGTTCGATCCTGCGGTCATCGACCCCCGGGTTCGAGAGTTCTACGAGCACACGACGCGGCTTCACCCTCGACATCGTCCCGCGAATGGCGTCTCGTGGGTGCGCCCGGGCTACCTGCTGTATCGGACGCCTGGTCGCCCGCCCGCTCGGGCAGGCCAGCGTGCCGATGAACCAGCGTGAAGCGCAACGGGGGATGCGCAGCCGTATCGATACCATCAGCCTGGATCGGGATGACGTGGTGGCCGATGCGCGGCTGGATCCGGTCCTTCGCTGACACCGACGAGCCGATCTACGTCGGCATCTACACCACCTACCGCCACGGCGGGCGCGGTTACGTCAGCGTCGGCTTCCCGCTCCCGCAAGCCAGCTTCACGGCCACGCTGCTCCCGCGCGCCCTTCCTGGTGGCGGCCTCGTGCTCACCAGCCGAAGCGACGAGTTCGACCAGCCGGGTCACTACCTGACCTACATCGACCCGACCACGCGAGAGCTCACTGCACTCGAGGTCAACGGCTTCGCTGAGCAGCTCGATGTCTACGTCGAGGACGACGAACTGCGCGCCGAGCACGCGTTCTGGGTCTTCGGTTTCCCGTTCCTCGTCCTGCACTACTCCATCCGCCCCAAGAACGGCCCACCTCACGCCGGAAGCTCTCGCTCCGCGGTCGAGCCGAACGTGTCGGCCCAGCGGTACTCAGGGTTGCGGCGCCGGTGCCGGCCAGGCCATCTCGGGTCGCTTCCGCGGCGGTTGCCACTCGAGTCCCCGATGCATGGGATGCCCGTGGTCGACGAGTCGCGCGACAGCCCACCTTCGGAGTCGCCGCACCCGCCGACGACGGAACCGGCCGCTGTTCGTGCGTACGACCGCCAGCGCGATTCGCGAACTGCACCCGCCGGTCTTCCTCCCGGCTCAGGCATGGAGCAGAACTTTCGCGGTGCGGCGCGTGAGCCCGAGATCGACCACCGCCGCGCCGGCGTGGGCACGCTCGTCCGGGTCGAACGAGTCGAGCCGCCGCGAGAGAGCGCGGAGACGCCGCCGGACCCGCCAGCGTCGCGGGAGCCGCCACACGAGCAACGCGATGAGCGCGAGCACGCCCAGCGCAGCAGGAACGATCCAAACCGGGTCGACAGTCATCAGGCCCACCAGTATCGAGCCCGAGCGCGGCGCGATCCGCGGATTTCCGCAGAGGCGGCGTCAACCCTCGGCGGGCACCTTGGGCAGCCAGCCCGGGCGACGGGCCTCGTAGTCACTGATCTCGCCGCCGCGCTGGAGGGTGAGGCCGATGTCGTCGAGCCCGTGCAGCAGGCGTTGGTGGGTGTGGTCGTCGAGGTCGAAGGGCTCGTCGAGGTCGATCGCAGGCACGGCGACCCGCCGGTCCACGACGTCGATCACGATCTCGACCGACGGGTCGTCCTCGACGATGCGCATGATGCGGGTCACGACGTCCTGCGGCAGCTCGACCGGCACGAGACCGACCTTCAGGCAGTTGTTGCGGAAGATGTCGGCGAAGCGCGGCGAGATCACCGCACGGAACCCGTAGTCCTCGAGCGCCCAGACGGCATGCTCCCGTGACGAGCCCGTTCCGAAGTTCGGCCCTGCGACCAGGATCTTCGCGTCCCGGAAGCGGTCCTGGTTGAGCACGAAGTCGGAGCGTTCGCGCCACTCCGAGAACAATCCCTCGCCGAACCCCGTGCGCTCGACGCGCTTCAGCCAGTCGCTCGGGATGATCTGGTCGGTGTCGACGTCGCTCCGGTCCAGCGGCACACCGCGGGCGATGATCTCCTGCACGGCTTGCATGTCAGTCGAGGTCCTCCGGCGTCGTGAAGCGGCCGGCGACCGCGGTCGCGGCGGCCACCGCGGGTGAGACGAGGTGGGTGCGCCCGCCCTTCCCCTGACGGCCCTCGAAGTTGCGGTTCGTGGTCGACGCGCTGCGCTCGCCGGTGGACAGCTTGTCGGGGTTCATCGCCAGGCACATCGAGCATCCCGCTTCGGGGCGCCAATCGAACCCGGCATCGACGAAGACCGTGTCGAGGCCTTCGGCTTCCGCGGCCGCCTTCACCGCCATCGACCCGGGCACCACCATTGCCCGCAGGCCGTCGCGGACGCGCCGGCCGCGCACGACCGCGGCGGCGGCGCGGAGGTCCTCGACGCGGGAGTTCGTGCACGAGCCGATGAATACCGTGTCGACCTCGACGTCACGCATGGGCGTCCCCGCCTTGAGGCCCATGTACCCGAGCGCGCGGCGCGCCGACTCGCGCTCTGACGGGTCGGCGAAGGAGTCGGGGTCGGGCACGACGTCGTCGATGGTGGTCGTCTGACTCGGGTTCGTGCCCCAGCTGACCGACGGCCGGATCTCGGCCGCGTCGAGCACGACCTCCTTGTCGAACGCGGCGCCGGCGTCGGTCGGGAGGCCGCGCCAGTCGTCGAGGGCGCGCTCCCAGTCCTTCCCGGACGGCGCGAACGGGAGACCTTCGAGGTAGGCGAACGTGGTGTCGTCGGGGGCGACCATGCCGGCCCGGGCGCCGGCTTCGATCGACATGTTGCACACCGTCATCCGGCCCTCCATCGAGAGCGACCGGATCGCCGAGCCGCGGTACTCGATGATCGAGCCGATCCCGCCGCCGGTGCCGATGCGGGCGATGATCGAGAGGACGAGGTCCTTGGCCGTCACCCCGGCGCCGAGCGCCCCATCGACCGTGATGGCCATCGTTCCCGGCTTCACCTGCGGGAGCGTCTGCGTGGCGAGCACGTGCTCGACCTCGCTCGTGCCGATCCCGAACGCGAGGGCGCCGAACGCGCCGTGCGTCGAGGTGTGGCTGTCGCCGCACACGATCGTCAGCCCGGGCTGGGTCAGGCCGAGCTCGGGGCCGATGACGTGCACGATGCCCCGCCCGGGGTCGCCCATCCCGTAGAGGTGGATGCCGAACTCGGCGCAGTTCCGGGCGAGCACCTCCATCTGCTTGGCGGAGACGGGGTCTTCGACCGGGCGGTCACGGCTGGTGGTCGGGTTGTTGTGGTCGATCGTCGAGACGGTGAGGTCGGGTCGGCGGACGGTCCGGCCGTCGAGGCGCAGCCCGTCGAACGCCTGGGGCGAGGTGACCTCGTGCACGAGGTGCAGGTCGACGTAGAGGAGGTCGGGCTCGCCCTCGGCCCGGTGCACCACGTGGCGTTCCCACACCTTCTCGGACAGCGTCTGGCTCATCACCAACAGGCTATGGGCCGAACGGCGCCAACAAACACCGTTCACCACGGCGAAACAGTCGCGAAACACGACACCCGTACCGTCCCCGCATGGACGTGGTGCTCGTGCGCTGGCCCGAAGAGGACGCCCGCCTGCGGCAGTTGCGGGACACGGGTTCGCCCCGGCTGCTGCTCCTGAACAATGAGTCGGAGCCCCCCGAGTCGGCCGACTGCCTCGAGGATTGGATCCGGCTGCCGGCCGACGACCGCGACGTGCGCGCCCGGGTCGCCCGGCTCTCCTCCCGGTCCGAGACCCGGCAGCCCGCGCCGGAGGTCGACGGCGACGGGCTGCTGCGCTACCGGGGCCGATGGGTCGCGCTGTCACCGGTGGAGTCGGCGCTCGCCATCACGTTGGTCGACCGGTTCGGCGCCGTGGTCGGCCGCGACACGCTCGCCCGCCGGGCGTGGCCCGACGGCACCCCCACGCGCAACGCGCTCGACGTGCACATGCTCCGTCTGCGGCGCCGCATCGCACCGCTCGGAGTCGAGGTGCGCACCGTCCGGTCACGGGGGTACCTGATGCAGGCGGCGCAGCCACGAGCCGACGCTCAGTAGACCGCCGCCCGTGTCGGTCACCGGCATCCTCCTCGACATCCTGATCGTCCTCGTCGCGGCCAAGGTCGCGGCGGAGATCGCGGAGCGAGTCGGGTTCCCGCCCGTCGTCGCCGAGATCCTGGCCGGTGTCGTCATCGGACCGTCGGTGCTCGACCTCGTCGGCACCAACCAGACCCTTCAGGTCCTGGGCGAGATCGGCGTCATCCTCCTGCTCCTCCAGGTCGGCATGGAGATGGATCTCGGCGAGCTCGGCGCCGTCGGCCGGGCGTCGGTGTCGGTGGCGGTGGTTGGCGTCGTTCTGCCGATGCTCGGGGGCTTCGGTGTGTCCGAGCTGGTCGGCTACGACGCGAAGACGGCGTTGTTCATCGGCGCCGCGCTGGCGGCCACGAGCGTCGGGATCACGGCCCGCGTGTTCAGCGACCTCCGCGCGCCTGGCCAGCGTCGAGGCGAGGACCGTGCTCGGAGCGGCAGTCGCCGACGACGTCCTGGGTCTCGTGATCCTGACCGTCGTCGTGCGGATCGTCTCCGAAGGCTCGGTGTCGGTTCTGAGCGTGCTCGGAATCTTCGCCATCGCGTTCGCCTTCCTCGTCGCGACCACCGCGGTCGGCACCCGGGCTGCGCCGCCGATATTCCAGTTCCTCCACCGGTACGCCCGCTCCACCGGCACGCTTGTCGCGCTCGCGCTCGCGTTCACACTCGCGTTCGCCGAGCTCGCCGACGCGGCGGAGCTCGCGCCGATCGTCGGCGCGTTCGTCGCCGGCCTCTCGCTGTCGCGCAGTACCGTTTCCGAGCGCATCAGCCGCGAGCTCGCTCCCGTCGGCCACCTGTTCATCCCGGTGTTCTTCCTCCAGATCGGCATCGACGTCGACATCGACGCGTTCTTCGACCCGACGGTGCTCGCCATCGGCGGGGCTCTGTTCGTCGTAGCGGTCGTCGGCAAGCTCGCCGCCGCCGTCGGCGCGACCGGCTGCGCCGGGCGACAAGCGGCTCATCGGTCTGGGCATGCTCCCGCGCGGTGAGGTCGGGCTGATCTTCGCGACCATCGGGCTGCGCGAGACCATCCTCGACCAAGAGCAATACGCGGCGCTGCTGCTCGTCGTGCTGGCGACCACGCTCGTCGCGCCGCCGCTCTTGCGCGGGCGACTCCAACAGATCCCGCGCCGGACGCGCCGAGCGACGACACCCCGAGCACGGCGCCTCCGGGTGGGCGATGGCTGGTGACGACGCGACGGAGAGGTCGATCTCGCAGGGTCGCCGCCCGAGGGCCTCGCGCTCTCGCTCGCGCTCGAAGCGGCGCAGGCGATCAGCCGAGGCGGCGTGCAGCCCGGGCGCGCGCTCCTCGAGTACTTGGGCGATCTCGGCGACGCGCCGATGCGATGGGACGGCGAGGCGTCGCGGCAGCTGTTCGAGGTGCTGCGTACCGGCGATGCCCGAACGTGGCGGTTCCTCGAGACGACAGGCGTGCTCGAGCGCGCGCTTGCCGGAATTGGCCGAGGCCGTCCGCCGTCGCCGCGAAGATCCGTTCCTGATCGACCCGTCGCACGTACTGCGCTTCTCGCTCGTCGACACGATCCGCGATCTCGTCGCGACCGACGAACGCGCCGCAGCCGAGTACGCGCGACTGCAGCATCCGGAATGGCTCCTGCTCGCGGCGCTCATTCTCGACACCGCCGGTGAGGACGCGTCGCCCGTCGACCTCGCCCGCCGGCTGGCGGGGCGGCTCGACCTCGGCGCGGCCGCCGAGCAGGAGATCGCGCTACTGGTGGGCGACTCGGGCCTGTTGCGCGCCGCCGCCCAGCGGGTCGACGGTTTCGACGAGGAGCGGGTGTTCGCGCTCGCCACCCACCTCGACCGGCCCGAACGCGCCCGGGCCTTGTACCTGCTCACTCTCGCCCTCGGCGGGCTCGAGCCGTGGGACAGGTCGCGCCTCGACGAGTTGCACGATCTCGTCCTCGCCGCGCTCGACCAGCCCGACCTCACGGGCCTCGACGCCCGCAACCTTGTCGAGCGGCGACGCGCCGAAGCGATGCGCGTCGCAGGCGGTGACCGGGCAGTCTCCGAACGCATCGCGCGTGCGCCGCGCACGTACCTGCTCGGCCAGGACGCCGCCGACGTCGCCCGTCAGGCCGCGTTGCTCGAGCCGCTGCCGCCGCAGGGCCGTGCCCGCGTCGCGGTCGAACAGCTCGAGGGAGACGGCGCGGAGGGAACGAGTGGCGGGTCGAGGCGGCGTCGCGCGACCGCCCCGGACTGCTGGCAACCGTGTCGGGTGTGTTGTCGGACTCCGGTCTGAGCGTGCAGGACGCCGTCGTCGCCACGTGGGGCGACGGGGGCGCGCTCGAATCGTTCCGCGTGGTGCCCACGAAGCGGAGACCGCCGGACGCCGACGCGCTGACAGCAGCGATCGTCGAGGCGTTCGGCCGACCGCTCGAGGCGCCGCCGACTCCCGGCGCCGAAGTCGTCTTCGACGATGACGCATCGCCCTGGTACACGCTGTGCGAGCTGCGCTGCGTCGACTGTCCCGGGTTGCTCCACTCGATCACGGTCGGGTTCGCGAGCGCCGGCGTCGACGTGCACTCGGCGCGGGTGGGGACGGTCGCAGGCCAGGCCGTCGACCGCTTCGAGGTGACCGACCGGAACGGCCGGAAGCTCGGCGAGCCGGCAAAGCGTGCCGTGATCGAGGCCATCACCGGCGGGGTTCGCACCGGCCGCCGGGGCCGTCTCCTGCGCCGCCGCTGACGCGCGCACAGCCGGAGCTTGCGACGGCGGCAAAGAGACGGCGACGCTGGCCGCCTCATGCGACTGGGTGTCGACACGGGCGGGACGTTCACCGACCTCGTCGGGGACGACGGGCGCGTGGTCAAGGTGCCGTCCACGCCGGACGACCCGACGCACGCGCTGCGGGCTGCGCTCGATGACGTCGGCGCCGGAGCGTCCGCCGAGCTGCTCGCCCACGGCACTACGGTCGCGACCAACGCCTTGCTCGAGGGGAGGGGTGGCCGGGTTGCGCTCGTGACGACGCAAGGGTTCGCCGACGTCATCGAGATCGCGCGCCAGGTCCGGCCCTCGCTGTACGACCCGATGGCCGACCGGCCCCGGCCGCTGGTCGACCGCGACCTGCGCGTCGAGGTCGGCGGGCGGTTCGACGGGCACGGTCGCGAGATCGAGCCCCTCGACCCCTCGAGCATCCCGACCGTGCCGGACGGCGTGGATGCGGTCGCTGTATGCCTGCTCCACGCCGACCTCGACGCCGCCCACGAGCAGCACGTCGCCAAGGAGCTTGCGGCACAGGGCTTGGACGTGACCTGCTCGCACGAAGTGTCGCCCGAGTTCCGAGAGTACGAGCGCGTCGTCACGACCGTTGCTAATGCGGCCCTGCGCCCGGTGTGCCGTGACTACTTGCTCGGGCTCGACGCGCTTGGCGCGCGAAGCGCTCGTGATGACGTCCGAGGCTGGTCTCGTGCCGGCCGCCGACGCGGCCGAGCGGCCGGCGGCGCTGCTGCTCTCCGGACCGGCGGGCGGCGTACGGGCGGCGGCGGCAGTCGCGCTGGCGTGCGGCTTTCCCGACTCGGTCTCGTTCGACATGGGCGGAACGAGCACCGACGTGTGCCTGGTGCGCGGGGGTGCGCCCGAGCCGGCGCCGTCCCGGATCGTCGCCGGATACCCGATCCGGCTGCCCGCCCTCGACATCCACACGATCGGCGCCGGCGGCGGGTCGATCGCGCGACTCGACGCCGGCAGCGCCCTCGTCGTCGGCCCCGAGAGCGCCGGGGCCGTCCCCGGCCCTGCCTGCTACGGGCGCGGCGGCGAGGAGCCGACGGTGACCGACGCCGACCTCGTGCTCGGGCGCATCCCCGCAGAGGCAGCGTTTCCCGGCCTCGGCCGTCTCGACGTGGCGGCGGCCCGGCGCGCGCTCGACCGCGAACGTGTCACCGCGGACGGCGTCGTCTCGGTGGTCGACGCCGCCATGGAGCGCGCCGTTCGCGTGGTCACGGTCGAGCGCGGTGTCGACGCGCGCGACCTCGCACTGGTCGCGTTCGGCGGCGCGGGCCCGCTGCACGCTTGTGCCGTCGCCGGCGCGCTCGACATGCGAGCGGTGATCGTCCCCCGCGCGCCGGCGTGCTGTCGGCCGTGGGGCTCGTGTGCTCGCCGCGCCAGCGCGAGCTCGTGCGGTCCTGGCCCGACCCGCTCGCCCACGCGGGGATCGACGCCGCCCTCGACCGCGTTGCCGACGAGGCCGTCGCGCTCGTCGGCGACGGCGACGGCGACGCCGAGGTCGAACGGCTCGTCGACTGCCGGTACACGGGGCAGAGCCACGAGATCACGGTCACCGGCGCGGACGCGTTCCCCGCCGAGCACGAGCGCCGCAACGGCTTCGCCCGCCCGGGCGCGCCGGTCGAGGTCGTGGCGCTGCGCGTCCGCGCCCGGCGTCCCGCGGCTCTGTCGCCGGCCGACCTCCCGCCGGTCGCACGCCTCGAGGTGCGCGGCCCCGAGGTCGTCGCCGAGCCCGATTGCACGGTCTGGGTGCCCGAGGGTTGGCGCGCCGAGCCCGGCCCGCTCGGCGCATGGGTGCTGACCCGATGACCGCGCTCGACCCCGCGTCGTTGCAGGTGCTGATCTCGCGCCTCACCGGGATCGCGGAGGAGATGGGCGCGGTGCTGCGCCGCGCCGCGTACAGCCCCAACATCAAGGAGCGGGCCGACTGCTCGGCGGCGCTGTTCAGCGCCGACGGCGAGCTCCTCGTGCAGGCCGAGCACATCCCCGTGCACCTCGGATCCATGCCGGCGTCGGTGCGTGCTGCCCTCGACGCATTTGGTGACCGCATCGAGCCGGGCGACCAGGTGGTGCTGAACGACCCCTACGCCGGCGGCACGCACCTGAACGACGTGACGCTCGTCGCGCCGTGCTTCGCCGGCGGCGAGCTCGTCGGCTGGGCCGCCAACCGCGCCCACCACGCCGACCTCGGCGGCATGGCCCCGGGCTCGATGCCACCGGAGGCGGTCGACATCCAGCAGGAAGGCCTGCGCATCCCGCCTGTCCTGCTCACCCGGGACGTCGCGGAGGTCGTCGTCACCAGCTCGCGCACGCCCGACGAGCGGCGCGGCGACCTCGATGCGCAACGCGGCGCGAACCGGCTCGGCGTCGCCCGCCTCGCCGAGCTCGCGGACCACCTCGCCTCGACCGAACCGTTCGCCGAGGTCGTCGACTACGGCGAGCGACGCATGCGCGCCGCGCTGGCGGCGTTACCCAATGGGCAGTTCCGCTTCGAGGACGTGCTCGATTCCGCGGGTCCGCGCCCCGAGCAGCAGTCACCGACACCCGTCGTCGTGACACTCACCGTCGACGGCGAGCGTGCAACGTTCGACTTCACGGGGACCGGGGTGCAGCGTCCCGGCAACGTCAACGCGGTCGAGGCGGTGACCGTCAGCGCGGTCGCGTTCGCGCTGCGTTCGGCCACCGACCCCTCGATCCCCGCGAATGGCGGTGCGATGCGGCCCGTCGAGGTGGTCGCGCCCGCAGGCACCGTCGTCGCCGGCGCGTCCGCCCGCCGCGGTCGGCGCCGGCAACGTCGAGGTGAGCCAGCGGGTCGCGGACGTGTGCCTCGGCGCCCTCGCGCTCGCCGCCCCGGGCCGCCTCGGCGCGGCGGGGCAGGGGACGATGAACAACGTGCTCGTCGGCGGCGACGGCTGGGTCTATTACGAGACCGTCGGCGGCGGGCAGGGCGGCCGTCCGGGCAAGGCTGGGATGAGTGGCGTCCACACCGCGATGACGAACACGCGCGACACACCCGTCGAGGCTCTCGAACGGGCGCTCCCGATCCGGGTCCGCCGCTACGGGTTGCGGCGCGGCAGCGGCGGCGCCGGCGCGTACCCCGGCGGTGACGGCATCCAGCGCGAGCTGGAGCTCTTGGAACCGGCCACCGTCTCGCTCGTCACCGAGCGGCGCGTCAGCCGGCCGTGGGGGGTCGACGGCGGCGAGCCGGGGTCGCCGGGCGAGAACTGGCTGCTCCCCGAGGGTGACACACAGCGCGCCCGACGCCTCCCGGACAAGTGCACCGTGGAGCTTGCCGCCGGTGACGTGATCCGCCTGCTCACCCCGGGTGGCGGCGGGTACGGCCACAGCTAGTTGGCGATGACGCGCTTCATCGCGCTCGCGTGCCTTCGTCTTCGACGGTGGAGCGATGAACACGCTGTACACACGCCGGCCCTCGAGCACGGTCAGCTCGCCGAACCCGACCTGTTCGCCGAGCACGGTGCGCTCGAAGTTGTTCGTCTGCGGCAGCCAATCCGCGCGCTGCCCGACCCCGCGCACGTTCTCGACCTTCAGTCCGTCGAACTGAGCCTTTGCTCGAGCCCTTGTGTACGCGTTCGATGCTTCGTCCTTGGAGGAGAACTCGCCGAGTGCGAGGCGGACGATGCGCTTGGCGTCCTTCTCGGCGGCGTAGATGCATTCCGAGCCCTGGACGCTGCGGATCTTCGCCTCGCGATGCGGCGTCTTGCCGAGGACGCGTTTCGCCTCCTTCGGCGTGAGCACCTTGCACGCATCGGGCTGCAGCTGCGCCGCGACGGCGGCGGGCGGAGTCAGGAATGCGAGGACGCCGCTCACGCTGATTGCGGCGACGACCGCTGCGGTGCCGAGCCGGCGCAGGGCGTCCGTCACATTTCCGGACGCACGCTCACGACCTCGACCTGGAAGGCGCGGCGCGGACCTTCGTACGTCACGACCTCGCCCGGTCCGTGGCCGAGCAGGGCCTGGCCGAGCGGCGAGCCGGTCGAGAGCACGTCGTAGGTCTCGTGGCGCTCCTCGATCGAGCCGACGAGGTACAGGGTCGTGTCGTCGTCGCCCTCGATCCGCACCTCGACCACGGTGCCCGGCTCTACGACGTCGCCGGCGACCGATTCGACCTCCACGGCGCGTCGCAGCATGTCCTCGAGCTGGCGAACGCGGGACTCGTTGTGGCCCTGCTCGTTCTTCGCCGCGTCGTAGTCGGCGTTCTCGCGAATGTCGCCGTGCTCGCGGGCGCGCTCGATCCACGCGGAGATCTCCCGGCGGCGCTCACCGGAGCGCCACTCGAGCTCCTCCTCGAGCCGGCGGCGCGCGTCGGCAGAAAGGTGCAGCTCATCCATGAACCGAAGATGCTACCGCCGCCGCGCGCCCCTACGCCTTGCGGAAGAAGATCTGGAACTCCATCTCGCCTTGGTCGTCGATGCTCGCCACTACCGGCGACGTGGGCGCCTGAATCCCGTAGTCGGCGAACACGATGTGGAGTCGACCGACGACCTGCACGTCACGGCCGTCCCACCGTCCCTCGACCGGGATCTCGACCTTCTTGGTGACGCCATGGAGCGTGAAGTCACCTCTCGCGGTCGTCCTGACGGTCTCGCCCGCCGTGGGCAGCTTCGGCTCCTCGATCGGTGCCGTGAGCACGAACTTCGCTTCGGGGAAGCGGTTCGATTCGAGGCCGCGATCCTTGATGGCGTTGTCGCGTTGGTCGCGGTCGGAGGTCAGGGTCCGAAGATCCGCCGTCACGCTGACATCCCGCACGGTCGTGCCCGTGATGGTGAACGAGCCCGTGACGTCGCTGGTGCGGCCGGTCGCGGTCTGGTCGATCGCCCCGCCCACCAGCTGTTCCGTCACGCGGTACCCGACGAAGCTGTTGGCGTCGCCCGGTGCGACCCGGTACGTCCCGTCGAGGGTGCCCCCGCCGACGGTCGTCGTCTTCGTGATCTCGGCCGGCGGCTTGGGGTCGCTCTTGAGGAAGAAGTACCACCCGCCGACCGCGAGGCCGGCGAGCAGGACGACCACCACGCCCACGCCGATCAGGATCTTCGTCAGCCGGCTCATCGGTCCCTCCGTGGTGGGGTCGCGTCACGCTACGGGATGTATACGGACGACTGGCGTCAGGGTTCGACTACGATCCACCTCGATGGAGCCTCTGACCAGCACCGTCATCGTCATTCGGTAGCGAACGCCGTAGCCCGGCGTTCGCCCTCGACCGTCCACTTCGGTGGGCGGTTTTTCGTTCTCGGCAACATCCCAGGAAATGCAGGAGCAGGAACAGCACCGTGACCCACCACATCGGGATCATCGGCGGCGACGGCATCGGCCCCGAGGTCGTCGCCGAGGCGCTCAAAGTCGTCGACGCCACCGGCGTCGCCTACGAAGCCGTCGCCTTCGACCTCGGCGGCGCACGGTACCTGCGCACGGGCGAGGTCCTCCCCGACGCGGAGCTCGGCGAGATCGGCGGCCTTGACGCCGTGCTGCTCGGAGCGGTCGGGACACCCGACGTGCCGCCGGGCGTGCTCGAGCGTGGCTTGCTCCTCCGGCTGCGTTTCGAGCTCGACCTGTACGTCAACCTGCGTCCGTTCAAAGCCGGGCCCAGCGCGCTCAACACCGGTGTCGACTGCGTCGTCGTGCGCGAGAACACCGAGGGCGTCTACGCCGGCGAAGGCGGGTTCCTGCGCAAGGGCACGCCGAACGAGGTCGCGACGCAGGGCTCGGTGAACACTCGGCTGGGCGTCGAGCGGTGCGTCCGCTTCGCGTTCGAACTGGCACGACAGCGTGAGCCCACCGCCGGCGGACAACGGCACGTAACCCTCGTGCACAAGACGAACGTGCTGACGTTCGCGGGCGATCTGTGGCAGCGCACCTTCGACCACGTCGCCGCCGAGTACGCCGACGTCGCGACCGGCTACCAGCACGTCGACGCCGCGTGCATCCATCTCGTCCAGGACCCCGGCCGCTACGACGTGATCGTCACCGACAACCTCTTCGGCGACATCCTCACCGACCTCGCCGGCGCCGTCTCGGGCGGGATCGGTCGCGCCGCCTCCGCCAACCTGAACCCCGCCCGGACGGGCCCGTCGGTGTTCGAGCCGGTGCACGGCTCGGCGCCCGACATCGCGGGAACGGGACAGGCCGACCCCAGGGCTGCGATCATTTCCGTTGCGATGCTGCTCGAGTTCCTCGGTGAGACCGAGGCCGCCGCCCGGGTCGAGAAGGCGGTAACCGCCTCGGACGACGTGAAGGGGACCACGTCGGAGATCGGCGACGCGATCGCCGGAAAGGTGTGACGGGATGCCCATCGAGAAGACGGCGAAGATCTGGATGGACGGGGAGCTCGTCGACTGGGACGACGCCCGCATTCACGTCCTCACCCACACGCTGCACTACGGCTCGGGTGTCTTCGAGGGAATCCGCGCCTATCCGACCGCGAGCGGGCCGGCGGTGTTCCGGCTCACCGACCACATGCGCCGGCTGCTGCAATCCGCACACTTCTTCATGATGGAACTGCCCTTCTCGCTCCAGGAGCTCGTCGACGCGACGAAGGAGACCATCCGGGTCAACCAGGTGGAGTCGTGCTACATCCGGCCGATCGCGTTCCTCGGTTACGGCGAGATGGGGCTCAACCCCCTCCTCTCGCCGGTGAACGTGTCGATCGCGGTGTGGCCGTGGGGCACGTACCTCGGCGACGAGGGGATCAAGCACGGTGTGCGGATGAAGGTGTCGTCGTGGCGCCGCATGGATCCCAACGTGAACCCGGTGGCGGCCAAAGGCACGGGCATCTACATCAACTCGAGCCTCGCCAAGGTCGAAGCGCTGCACGCCGGCTACGACGAGGCCATCCTGCTCAACACGCACGGATTCGTCTCCGAATGCACGGGCGAGAACGTGTTCGTCGTGAAGGACGGCGCGCTGATCACTCCGCCGCTCTCGTCGGGCGCGCTCGAAGGGATCACGCGTGACTCCGTGATGACGATCGCCCGCGACCTCGGCTACGAGGTGCGCGAGGAGAACATGCTCCGGACCGACCTCTACTGCGCCGACGAGGCGTTCCTGACCGGCACCGCCGCTGAGATCGTGCCGATGCGATCGGTCGACGATCGGGAGATCGGTGAGCCGGGCGAGATCACCCGAAAGATCCAGGAGATCTACTTCGCGACCGTGCACGGCGAGGTGCCGCAATACAAAGAGTGGTTGGAATATGCCCGCGAGTGACGTCCCGAGAAGCGTCGAGATCTACGACACCACCCTGCGCGACGGCGCGCAGCTCGAGGGCATCTCGCTCACCGTCGACGACAAGCTGCGCATCGCCGAGCAGCTCGACTGGCTGGGCGTTCACTACATCGAGGCGGGCTGGCCCGGCTCCAACCCCAAGGACGACGAGGCCTTCCGCCGGATCCCGAACGAGTTGAATCTCCAGACGAGCAAGGTCGTGGCGTTCGGGTCGACCCGGCGGGTGAAAGGCAAGGTCGACTCGGACGACACGTTGCGGCAGCTCATCGAGGCCAACACCGAGGCCGTCTGCATCGTCGGCAAATCGTGGGACTACCACGTGACCGAGGCGCTCCAGACGACGCTCGACGAGGGCGTGGCGATGGTCGCTGACTCGGTCGAATTCCTCCGGGCCAACGGCCGCCAGGTGCTCTTCGATGCCGAGCACTTCTTCGACGGCTACCGCAGCAACCCCGAGTTCGCGCTCGCGTGTGCTCGAAGGCGCGGCTCAAGCGGGCGCGTCGCACCTCGTGCTGTGCGACACGAACGGCGGGACACTCCCGCACGACGTCGAGCAAGTGGTGCGTGAGGTCGTCGCCTACTTCGGCGGCGACGTCGCCGTCGCCGTCCACCTCCACGACGACGCCGGCACCGGCGTCGCCAACGCGCTGGCCGGCGTGCGCGGCGGTGCCACCCAGGTGCAGGGGACGATCAACGGGTACGGCGAGCGAACCGGGAACTGCAACCTCACGGCGATCATCCCGAACCTCACGCTGAAGATGGGGATCGAGACCATTCCGCCCGACCGGCTCGAGCGCCTCACGCCGGTCGCCCACCACGTGGCCGAGCTCGTGAACATGGCGCTGAATGCGCAGGCAGCGTACGTCGGCTCGTCCGCGTTCGCGCACAAGGGCGGCATCCACGCCAGCGCGATCGCCCGCAAGCCCGACGCGTACGAGCACGTCCGTCCCGAGCTGGTCGGCAACCGCACGCACGTGGTCGTGTCGGAGCTCGCCGGGCGCAGCAACCTCGCGATGAAGGCGAAGGAGCTCGGCATCGAGCTCGACGGGCCGCAGCTCAGCGAGATGGTCGACACGCTGAAGCAGCTCGAGCACGAGGGCTACCACTTCGAGGTGGCGGACGGGTCGCTGGAGCTGCTCATGCGCCACGCGACCGGGTGGCGGCAGGACTGGTTCCACGTCGAGGAATGGGAGGTCATCGTCGAGGACGCCCGCGACGACGAGCGGCTGTCGACGCAGGCGATCGTGCGGGGCCGCGCCGACGGCGACGCATTCCACGAGATCGCGACGGGCAACGGCCCCGTGAACGCGCTCGACGCCGCCCTGCGCAAGGCCATCGGCGACCCGGTACCCGGAGCTCGATCGGATCCATCTCACGGACTACAAGGTGCGCGTGCTCGACACGCACAAGGGCACGGGCGCCGTGACCCGTGTGCTCGTCGACAGCACCGACGGCGAGGAGACGTGGACGACGATCGGGGTGGGCGAGAACATCATCGAGGCGTCGTGGCAGGCGCTCGAGGACTCGCTCGTGTACGGGTTGCTCCGCGCCCAGCTGCGCGGCTAGCGACTCACTCGTGCCCACCGACCCGTTCGTCCCCGAGCGCCTCGAGAACGAGCCGCGCCAGGAGCCGAACCTTCCGCCGGGCGTGAAGATGCCGGCGGCGAGGAGCTGGGTGGCGGACCGCCCCGGCGACCTGCCCGCCGGCTGGCCGACCGGCAAGCTGCTCGGCTCGCCCGGGCCCAACATCGGGTACGCGCTCATGCTCGCGAACCGGGTACGCGACCAGCTCGCGCTCGCACCGCACGAGCATGCCGACGACGCGATCGCCGTCGTCGCCGAGATCGCCATGCGCCGCGCCGCGCTCTTCGGGCGTGCTCCGGTCATGCGCGACGTCGACTTCGGGATGCAGATCCTCGGCTACCGGGGTGACGCCGATCCCGATTTCGTTGCCTGGCGCATGCGCGCCGTGCAGGGTGCCCACCACGACTACTACGAGCGCCGCGCCCTCGTCGACGCGATCCCCGTCGACATCCTGCGCCTCGTCCCGTCGGCGCTCCCCGCCCACCTCGCGGAAGCCCGCGACGCGCTGCGCGCCGCAGTGCCGGTGCCGCTGCCCTGACGGGCGTTGCTGAGCTCCGCTCGAGCGGACCCTGACTACGATGTCAGGTTGTGAGTGCCCCGAGCTTCTTGCTCTCCGAGGAGCACGAGGAGTTCCGGGCGGCGCTCCGCCGGTTCGCCGAGAAGGAGATCGCCCCGCACGCGGCCGAGGTCGACGAGCGGGAGGCGTACCCGAAGGCGAGCATGGACGCCTTTCGCGACTCCGGCTTCGTCCGTGCGCTCTACCCGCCCGAGCACGGCGGTGACTCCGGCGACCTGCTGACGACGGCGCTGGTCGTCGAGGAGCTGGCCCGATCGTGCGGGTCGACGGCGTTGACGGCGCTCGTCACCCGCACCGGGGTCGCCGCCCTCCTCGCTCACGGCACCGACGAGCTCAGGCGGCAGGTCCTTCCGCCGGTCGTGGCGGGGGAGCAGCAGGCGAGCTACTGCCTCTCGGAGCCCAACGCCGGCAGTGACGCGGCCTCGATGACGACCCGGGCGGTCCGAGACGGCGACCAGTGGGTGCTGAACGGACGCAAAGCCTGGATCACCAGCGCCGGCGTCTCCCACGTCTACACCGTCTTCGCCAAGACCGATCCCGCCGCCGGTCACCGGGGCATCAGCGCCTTCATCGTCGAGCGGGACAGGCCGGGCGTCTCGGTCGGCAAGCTCGAGCACAAGATGGGCCTGCGCGGCTCGCCCACCGGCGAGGTCGTACTGGAGGAAGTGACCGTCCCGGCCGAGAACCTCGTCGGCGACGAGGGCCGCGGCTTCCACTATGCCCTCGAGGCGCTCGACATGTCCCGGCCCGTCGTCGCGGCCCAGGCGCTCGGCCTCGCCCAGGGCGCCCTCGACGTCGCCGGCGCCTACGTGCTCGAGCGCCGCCAGTTCGACCAGCGCGTCGCCGACTTCCAGGGCGTCCAGTTCATGGTCGCTGACATGGCGACCCAGCTCGAAGCCGCCCGCCTGCTGGTGTACGCCGCCTGCGCCCGCATCGACGCCCGCGCGCCCGGCATCACGAAGGGCTCGTCGATGGCGAAGCTCTTCGCGACCGACACCGCCATGCGCGTGACGACCGACGCCGTCCAGCTCCTCGGCGGCGCCGGCACGACCCGCGAGTTCCCGGTCGAGCGGATGATGCGCGACGCCAAGATCACCCAGATCTACGAGGGCACGAACCAGATCCAGCGCGTCGTGATCGCCCGCAAGCTCCTCGACGAGCTCGCCTCCGGCGCCTGATGGTCGCCGTCGCAAGCCCGGCTCCGCGGCGACGGTCGGCAAGCTCGCCACTCCTCCGGGTCATGGCCGACGGCCCGCGGGTGCGGTTCTCGCCCGCTCCCACCGGCTCCCTCCACGTCGGCGGCGCCCGCACCGCCCTCTTCAACTGGCTCTACGCCCGCCACGACGGGGGGACCTTCGTCCTCCGCATCGAGGACACCGACGTCGCCCGGTCGCGGCCCGAGTGGGTGACCGGATCGAGGACACGCTGCGCTGGCTGGGGCTCGACTGGGACGAGGGCCCCGTGCTCCAGAGCACCCGCTTCGACCGCTACCGCGCCGCCGCCGACCGGCTCCTCGCCGAAGGCCGCGCCTACGAGTGCTACTGCACAGCAGAAGAGGTGCAAGCGCGCAACGAGGCGGCCCGGGCCGAGGGCCGCACGCCCGGCTACGACGGCCACTGCCGCGACCTCGACGCCGAGCAACGGGACGCGCTCGCCGCCGAGGGCCGCCCCGGTCGCTGCGGTTCCGCACGCCCGACGACGGCACCAGCACGTTCACCGACCTCATCCGGGGGGAAGTGAGCGTCGAGTGGGCGACGATCCCCGACTTCGTGATCGTCCGCTCCGACGGCACACCGCTGTTCTTCCTCGCCAACGCCGTCGACGACATCGAGATGGCGATCACGCACGTCATCCGGGGCGAGGACCTGCTCGACACCACCCACCGGGTGCTCGCGCTGCGGCAGGCGCTCGGCTCGACCGACCGCCCGGCGTACGCGCACCTGCCGCTGATCGTGGGCGCCGACCGGGCCAAGCTGTCCAAACGCCACGGCGCCGTCGCGCTCGAGGAGTTCCGCGACGCCGGCTACCTCCCGGAGGCGGTGCTCAACTACCTCGCGCTGCTCGGCTGGGGACCCGAAGACGCCCGCGAGGTCCTCGACCGCGACGAGCTCGTCGCGGAGTTCGACCTCGCTCGCGTCGTCCATTCGCCCGCCTTCTTCGACCATCAGAAGCTGGACTGGATGAACGGCGAATGGATCCGCCGCCTCGACCTCGACGAGCTCGAACGCCGTGTCCTCCCCACCGCCCGCGAACGCTTCGGGGACGGCCTCGATCCCGACGTCCTCCGCGGCGCGCTGCGAATCGGTCAGGAGCGTGCCGTGACCATTGGCGCGTTGGTGGAACAGATGGACTTCCTCTTCGTCGACGAGCAGGAGTTCACGATCGACCCGGCGTCGTGGGAGCGCCTCGAGAAGACCGAGCTGGCTCGCGAGATCCTCGACGGCGTCATCGAACACGTCGAGGCGAGCCCGTGGCAGAGCAGCGACGACCTCGACATCCGGCCCGTCTTCGAGAAGCTCGGCATCAAGCCCCGGAAGGCCATGCACGTGATCTACACCGCGGTCGAAGGTCGAGCCGCGGGGTTGCCCCTCTTCGACTCGATGTACCTGCTCGGTCGCGATCGCACGCTCCGCCGTCTGCGTGCCGCCCGCGAGCGACTCCAGAGCGCCGCGTGACGGGCTGGAAACTCGTCCGGCGCGTCGGCCTCGTCGTGCTCCTCGCCGCGCTGCTCTATTACGTCGTGACGTTCGTGCAGGTGTGGTGGGCCGCTCGTCACGACGACACCCGTCGCTCGGACGCCGATCGTCGTGCTCGGCGCCGCGCAGTACAACGGCACGCCGTCGCCGGTGTTCAAGGCGAGGCTCGACCACGCCGCCGATCTGTACCACGAGCACGTCGCTCCGCTGATCGTCGTGACGGGCGGCAAGCAGACCGGCGACATGTTCACGGAAGCCGCATCGGGCGCGAACTACCTACACGAGAAGGGCATCCCCGACAGCGCGATCCTGCGCGAAACCACGAGTCACACGTCCTGGGAGTCGCTGTCGGCCGCCGCCCGCGTGCTCCGGAATCGCGGCGAGAAGCAGGTGGTGCTCGTCTCGGACCCGTTCCACGCGCTCCGCATCCGATCCATCGCCAACGAGCTCGGGCTCGATGCCGTGACCTCCCCGACGCGGACGAGCCCGATCTCGGGTTTCGCGGAGTGGCGCCGGTTCATGAGCGAGGCGTTCGGGGTGGCCGCCGGTCGCATCTTCGGGTTCGGACGACTCGCCCGGGGCACGAACCGGGTAGGGAGACTCGTCCCCGGACTCGGTACCATGGCGCTTCCTTCGGGGGTGGTGTAATCGGCAACACAACAGGTTCTGGTCCTGTCGTTGGGGGTTCGAGTCCTCCCCCCCGAGCCCGGAACAAACGGCCCCGGCCCCGTCGTCTAGTGGCCTAGGACGCCGCCCTCTCAAGGCGGAAACGGCAGTTCGAATCTGCTCGGGGCTGCAGTGCGAAGACCCGGCCGCAACGGCCGGGTCTTTCGCGTTTTCCCTGGTCAAGCGGGTGTTTCGTGCGCGCGCACACGCGCTCACCACTCGACGTGTGGCTCTCCTGCACGCACGTGCAGCGTGCACGGCATGCCGACGAGACCGATCGCGTCGCGCGGTGCATTCGCCGCGCGCACCGACACGACATCGCCCTTGCGCGCGCCGGTCGTGATGGTGAGATCGAGCGCGATTGCACCGTCGTCGCGCGTGTCTGCCCACACGACGAACGCGTCGTACACCCCGTCAGCAAGCGGAATATCCACCGCTTGCATCGTCGCGCGGGTTACGGTGTTCGACACGGACTCACATTGCGCGAAGTGCCAGCGCGATCGCGCGTTGTCGCGGCGTCACGGTGGGTCCGAGGGGCGGAGTTCGCACTTCAGAGCTTGCTCTTCGCGCGCGCGTCGTTCACAATTGATGGAAATGCTTGAAATTGCGGTCGAGATGGGTTCAACTTTCTCAGATACCCGGCCGCAAATTCGGAGGTAGGCGTGAACAAGTCAGAGCTCGTCGATGCAGTTCACTCGGCGGCAGGTGGTGTCGACAAGAAGGACGTTGTATCCGTCGTCGACAGCCTCATCGAGGTCGTGCAGGGTGCAGTAGCGCGCGGCGACAAGGTCACGGTTCCCGGTTTCGGCGCTTGGTCGCGTACCCAGCGCGCGGCGCGCACGGGTCGCAACCCGCGGACGGGTGAGCCGGTTCAGATCGCGGCATCGAAGGGCGTGAAGTTCTCGGCAGGAGCCGGCTTCAAGTCCGCCGTGAACAAGTAGAGACGAACGGCGAACGCTGGCTGTTCGCTCTCTACAGACCTATTCCCGACGAAAGGTGGTGACCGTGCCTCCGGCGAAGAGACGTACAGCACGGAAATCAGCTAGGAAGACAGCACGGAAGCCGGCGAAGCGCCGCACAACGACGCGTCGCCGGACGACACGCAAGTCGACGGCACGGAAGCCGGCGAAGCGGCGGCGTAAGGCAGCTGCAGCGAAGCCGGTCAAGCGCCGTCGTCGTAAGGCAACTGCGAAGAAGGCGCCCGCGAAGCGTCGTCGTCGAAGGCAACTGCGAAGAAGGCGCCCGCGAAGCGTCGTCGTCGCAAGAGCACGGCCAAGAAGGCACCGGCCAAGCGCCGTCGGCGCAAGGCTGCCGCGGCGAAGCCGGTCAAGCGTCGGCGTCGTCGTAAGGCTGCCGGTACTGCGAAGCCCGTCAAGCGTCGTCGTCGCGAAGGCTGCGGCGAGCAAGACGGCAAAGCGGCGTCCGGCGAAGAGGCGGGCCCGCCGGTAAGACCGGCGAGTTCCACAGCTTCAGCAAAGGTGAGGAGGGGGCCTTCGGGCCCCCTTCTCGCGACCGGACGCCGCCGGCTCACACCTTATCGAGGCGCTTGAACCCCTCGGAGGGGCCCATTCCGGCGGCCCGACCCGTCGCCTCCGCCTCGGCCCGGACCCGCCCGACGAAGCCCTCGAGCTGGGTGTCGCCGTCCGGACCCTCGGCGTCGATCCTCATCGTCGACGGCCACTGGCTGCGGTGGCACAGCAAGGCCCGGATCTTCGTGTCTACGTGCCGGCCGACCGGCTCGAGATGGTCGACCTCCTCCGCCTCGAACAGGAGGACCTGGTCGGGACGGTGCGCGGGCAGCGGCTGCTCGGGAAAGTAGTGGTGATCGCGGGCCGCGACGACCCCGTCGAGGAGCAACCACCCGGCGTGGCGATGGTCGGGGTGGAGCCGGTAGCGCTTCCACGGATCGTGGCCCAGCACGATGTTCGGCCTGGCCCGGCGGATCGCCTCGCACACCCGGGCCCGCTCGGCGAGCCCGCTGAGAAGCTCGCCGTCCGGGATGTCGAGGAAGTCGACGCCGGCCAGCCCGAGGACGGCGGCGGCGTCCTCCTGCTCCCGGCGCCGCGTCGTGATCAGCTCCCCGAGGTCGGCGTCGGGGTCCCACGTTCCCTTCGAGCCGTCGGTGAGAACGAGCAGGCGTACCTCGGCGCCCTCTTCGGCCCACTTGGCCAGCGTGGCGCCGCAGCCGAACTCGACGTCGTCGAAATGGGCCCCGATCGCGAGGGCGCGCTCCGGCATGGGGAGCTCAGGGGACAAGGAGATCGAGTCGGTGGAGGTCGTCGGGGACGTCGATGTCGAAGGCGAGCTCGGCGTCGCGGACGACGCGGAAGCCGAGGCCGAGACGCCGGGCCTCGGCGGCGTGCCGCCGGAACGAGCCCGGCCCGTAGGCGAACCGGAAGGGCACGTCGACGGGCACCGACAGCACGGTGGTCCCGTCGTCACGGTGGCACGGCACGATCGCCACGATCGGTTGGGCGCCGTCCCGTCCGAGCGGCGCGAGGCTGCGGGCGAGTGGCAGATCGGCGTGGGCGATCACCGCACGAGCGCATCCGCGGGCTCCGACCCATTGCCGTCCAGCGTTAGCGGCTTCATCGAGCGTTCCGGGGTCGTCGACGACGTCGAGTCCACGCGATCGCGCCCACTCACGCACATCGGACGCGCTCGAGACGACCACCGTCGGGAGCTCACCCGACGCCGTTCCGACGCGGTCAGCGAGCTTGCGAGCGAGCTCGGCACGCTTCTGGTCGTCGAGCTGCGCGGCGAGCCGCGCTTTGCCCAGCGCGAATGCTCGCACCGGGATCACGACGCCCGCACCGGTCATTCGAGACTCCGCAACGCACGCCGGAAGTCGAAACGCATGTGAATGCGTATGCTACCGGGCAACGGCAGCGGCTTTGCCGTCTGCCGTTGCAAAGCGGGAGCTTGCGACCGCGACAAGGAGAGCGTTTGGAACCGGTGTATTCCGTGGCTCGCACCGTGTTGCTGCCACCGCTGCACTACGGGATGAGATGGACGATCGAGGGCGCGCACCTCATCCCACCGCGCGGCCCCGTGATCCTCGCCAGCAACCACACCTCGTACCTCGATCCGCTCGCGCTCGCGTACCTCGCCGACCGGCGCCACCGGCGGGTGCGCTTCCTCACCAAGGCCGAGCTGTTCGACAAACAGCCGCTCGGCTTCCTGTTGCAGCAGGTGCATCAGATCCCGGTCGTGCGCAACTCGCCCACCGCGGCGGGGTCACTCGAGCTGGCGGTCGAAGCGCTCAAGCGCGGCGAATGCGTCGCGATCTTCCCCGAGGGGACGATCTCGCTCGACCTCGAGCCGATGGCGGGGAAGTCGGGCACGGCGCGGCTCGCGGCGCAGGCCGGCGTGCCCGTCACGCCGGTGGGGCTGTGGGGCGCGCACCGCACGCTGTTCAAAGGTCGGAAGCCGAACTGGCGCTGGGGAGTGGCCGAGACCGCGGTCGTCGGACCGCCGGTGCGAGTCCACGCCGACGAGGACGTCCACGACGCCACCGACCGGATCATGAGCGCGATCGCCCGGTGCGTCGCCCGGGCACGCGAGATCTATCCGCAGCGCCCCGGGCCGGGCGACGACGGATGGTGGCAGCGCCGGCCCGAGACGGCGCAGGTGCGCCCGGCGAAACGCACCGAAGACCAACCCGAAGACGTCGAGACGGCGCCGTGAGCGACGCGCCGCGCGTCGCCGTGGTGGGTGCGGGCTCCTGGGGTACCGCCGTCGCCGGGCTCGTGTCGAACAACGCCGACACCGTGCTCTGGGTACGCCGGCGCGACCTCGCCGACACGATCTCGGAGCGGCACGAGAACCCCGACTATCTCCCCGGGGTCGCGCTCCCCGACGCGTTGCGAGTCACGTCGGACATCGGCGACGCGTGCGGCAGCGCGGACGTCGTCGTGCTCGGCGTGCCGTCGCACGGCATGCGGGCCGTGCTGATGGAGGCGGCGGAGTTCGTCCGCCCCGCGGTGCCGGTGGTCAGCCTGGCCAAGGGCGTCGAGCAGGGCACCCTGCGCCGCATGACCGAGGTGATCGGCGAGGTGCTGCCAACACACCTCGCGGACCGGATCGGGGTGCTCACCGGCCCGAACCTCGCGCGCGAGGTCGCAGCCGGGCAGCCGGCGGCGTCGGTGGTCGCCATGAGCGACGAGGCAGCCGCGCACGAGCTCCAGCGCCTGATCATGACGGTGACGTTCCGCGTGTACACGAATCCCGACGTCGTGGGGTGCGAGATCGCCGGCGCGCTCAAGAACGTGATGGCGATTGCAGCCGGGATCGCCGACGGCCTCGGCTACGGCGACAACACGAAAGCGGCGCTCCTGACCCGCGGTCTCGCCGAGCTCACGCGCCTCGGCATCGCGCTCGGCGGCAACCCGCTCACGTTCTCCGGGCTGGCCGGCATGGGTGACCTCGTCGCCACGTGCACGAGCACACAGAGTCGGAACCGCACCGTCGGCGTCGAGCTCGGGAAGGGCCGGAAGCTCGACGACATCGTTGCCGACATGAAGATGGTCGCCGAAGGCGTGAAGTCGACCGCCGCCGTGCTCGAGCTCGCTCAACGACACCGGGTCGAGATGCCGATCGCGGAGCAGGTGGGCGCGGTCCTGTACGAAGGCAAGCGCGCCGAGGACCTCGTCACGGCGCTCATGCTGCGCGAGGCGAAGGCCGAACTGCACGGCATCACATGAGCGCCAGGGCGGGATGACGTGACCGAGCGCGCCCCGACCCGCATCGGGGTGCTCGGCTCGACCCATCAGGCTCTCGTCGACGACCGCGGCAGGATCACTCCCGACGGCGGGCGATGGCAGCTCGACTGGTGGGTCGGCGCCGACGATCGCTGGCACATCCCGGCGCGCGAGGCCGCCGTTCGGCAGACGCTCGTGAGTGGCGCGCCGGTCGTCGAGACGATCCTGCGCGTGCCGGGAGGCGACGCGGTGCACCGCGCCTACGGCGTCGGTGGCCCCGCCGGGCTCGTCGCGGTCGAGATCGAGAACGCGTCGGGCGCGCCGTTCGTCGCCGCGCTCGTGCTCGGCCCGGCGCCGGCCGGCCGCATGAGAGCGGTCGGCACGCGCGGCTCGTGGGTGACCGTCGACGGGCGACCCGCGCTCCGCAGCCCGCGGCCGGCGATGCGATGGGCCGCCGGGATGCGCGGCGACACGCTCGACCTGGTCACCGCCGGCCGGGCCCAGGAGAGCACGTTCAACGGCGTGGGAGGCAGGGGCATGCGACTCGAGGTCGCGCTGCTGCACCCGGTTGCGCACCGGACGCGCCTGCGCTGCGCGCTGGCGGTGGGCCGCCCGGGCCGCTCGGTGCCGGTGGAAGCCGTCGATCTCTCCTCGCTTCCCGACGCCGCCGTGGCCGCCGCCGGGTGGGATGCGCAGCGGCGCCGCGGCATGCGCGTCGTCGTGCCTGATGCACGGCTGCAACAGGCGATCGACGCCGGGCGCGCCGCCCTCCTCCTCGCTTCGGACGCGCGCAGCCGCCCGAGCGGCGAGGAAGTTGCAGCCCTCGAGGACTGGGGATTCGACGGCGAGGCGGCCGCCGCTTGGCGAAGGCTCGGAATTCGCGCCCGGGCGCGAGCGTCGCACCGCGCGCCCGACCCCACGCCGTGGTCGAGCATCCGGACCCGACTGGCCTCGGCGTCGGCCACCTTCACGTGGCCCGACGGCCCGGCGCCCTTGCTCGGGGCGGTGCGTGACCTCCTCGTGGGCGGCGGTATGAGCGCCGGCGACGAAGACTCGGCGGCGCTGCTCGTCGAGCTCCCCGCCGAGTGGCGGGGCCAGAGCCTGGAAGTGCACGACGCCCCCACCCGCGCCGGTCGCATCTCCTACGCCGTCCGCTGGCACGGCGCCCGGCCGGCGCTGCTGTGGGAGTGCGAGCGGCCGGTCCGGCTCAGCGCGCCCGGCCTCGACCGCGCCTGGTCGACGACGGAGCCAAAGGGGGAGGCGCTGCTCGCCGCCCCCGCGGGCGCGCCGGGCGACGCCGGCGGTTTCAGCTGATCGGGGCGTCGATCCGGAGCGTCGCGATCTCCCACGGCCGGAGCGCGACGGCGCCCTCGAATCGCTCCACCGGCCGGCCGACCAGATCGACCGTCCAGCCCGTCACCGGCGCCTCGTCCTGCTCGACGGCGGCCGTCGACGGTTCGGGGGACGGATTGAACACCCGCGCCAGCAATCCGCCCGGCTCGCGCAGCACCGCGGCCACCCGGGCGCCGTCCACCTGCAACCGTGCCCCGGTGGGCTCGCGTTGCGCGCCCCCCACCCCACCGGCGCGGACGCGCTCGAGCGGGACGAGCACCTCGTCGGCCGCGTCGTAGAGGTTTGCATCGCGCCAATCACCGCGGTGGGGCAGCAGCGCGTAGTCGAACGTACGACGGCCGAGCATCTGCGGCCCTTCGAGTGGATACGGGTATCCCGCCGGGCTCGCCCGCATCGAGAGCTGCAAGCGGGAGAGGTATCCGGTGGCGCGCAGCAGCGTGAGCGCGAGCTCGCCGCTGTGCTTCCCATCGTCGGTGAGGAGCTCGTACTCGAGCAGTCCGTCGTGGACGATCGCGAGGCCGGCGTCCCCCGAGGCGTCCACGAACCGGCGCGACACGAACGTCGGCAGGCCGAACTCGTTGGGGCCGCCCTCGGCGGTCAGGCCCCGGTCGACGACGGCGAACGCGCACTCCGCGTGCGAGCCGGTCACCGGTTCGGGGAGCGGGAAGTGCGCCCGCAAGCGATGGTCACGGCACGGATTGTCGAGCTCGGTGTGGACGCGGAGGAACCGCTCACCGGTCCGGAGCTCCAAGGTCGTGTGCACCGCGACGGGCGTGGTCTCGTCGGCGCGCCGGGAGCACGAACGCTCGTCGCCGATTGCGTGCGTGGGCCACTGGTATGTCGCGTTGATGCGCACGCGGGCGCGCACGGGACCGGACTCGACCGCGGTGACCTCGACGCTCTCGGGCTGGTCGACGAGCAGGTCCTCGGCGGGCGGGGAGTAGTTGTACGTGTCGCCGCCGTCGCCGCCGTCGACCAGCCGTCCGAGACCGCGCACTGTCAGACCGTCGGAGGTCGTGACTGCGTACGTGCCGTCACCGTCGACCTCGACGCGCAGGTGCTCGTTCTCGAGCGACGACGGCCCCGACGTGACACCGGTCGCCGGCCCGTCGCCGGGCGCGATCGTGTAGCTCCGCCATCCGAACCCGGGAACCTCGTCGGCGGCGAAGATCGCCTCCCGTACCGGCGCCGCCAGGACCCGGAAGCGGAACGTCTTGCCCTCGTCGCCGAGGTGGACGAGCTCGTCGCGGAGGTCGGTCAGGTCGATGTGCGTCTCGCCCGGTTGCGCGCCCCGGAAGACCAGCTCCAGCGCCCCGTCGTCGGCCTCGGTCATGTCGTAGTGGCCGATCCGCTCGCCGGCGAACTCGGGCCCGTTCATCATCTCGAGCACCCACCGCACCTTCTGGCCCGAGACGATGGTCGAGAACCCCTCGCCGGTGAGCACGCCGAGCACCTGGGTCGGGCACGGCCGGCCGTCCGGCGTCACGAAATGGAACGGCCCTTCCCCGGGGACGTTCACTGACAGCAGGCCGCCCCGGCGGGCTTGCGTCGAGTTCACGACCAGGGTCGACCCGGCAGGGGTGTCCACCTCTGTTGCGAGCTGCCGCATCGCTTCGCGCGCGAGGACGTCGCCGATCTGGCGCGCCTCGCGATAGCGCACCATCACCTGGTCGACGACCTCGTCGTCGCTGCAGGCGCACGACGAGTCGTGGGCGCTGTTCTCCACGAGCTTCTGCCATGCGATCGCGAGGAGCGCGTCGGGGTACCGGTCCGCCGGAACGAGGAGCGCCGACAGCGGCTCCGCGCGCCGCTCGAGCGCGCGCTCGGCGACCGCGCACGCCTGGTGCACGTCGACCCGGTTCGACGCCACGCCCATCAGCACGTTGGCGCGCGCGCCCGATCGGAGCTCGCCCCGCACCGTCGACAGGCCGTCGGTGGGTTGCTCGACGACGTACTCCGGCAGCGACGTGACGACGAACCGGTAGTCGTCCTGGATCTCGTTCGCCTCGGCGACGACGCGCCCGAGCCACGGTTGCGGCATCTGGTGATCGGTGCCGTTCATGAGGAGCATCGCCCCGCCCGGGAGGCGCGCCGGCCCGAGTTCCAGCTCGTAGCTCCGGGCCCGGGCGACAAGCTGCTTGGCGTCGTCAGGAAGGTCGCGGCCGTTCGAGTACGAGCCGTAGAGATACTCGGCGCGCACCGACGAGCCGTCGGGCGCCTCCCACGTGAACGCGGTCTGCGTGACGGTGGACGGCACGCCGCGCCATGCCACCGCGTGCTCGAACCCGGCGAGCCGCAGGATCTGCGGCATCTGCGCGATGTGACCGAACATGTCGGGCAGGTAGCCCACCTGCATCGCACCGCCCAGGTCGGTCGCGTGCCGCAGGCCGAGCTGGAGGTCGCGGACGATCGTTTCGCCGGACACCATGAACTCGTCCATGAGGACCATCCACGGCCCCACCGACAGCCGGCCGGTGGCCGCGAGCCGCTGCAGCGTTGCCGCCGCCTCCGGGCGGACCTCCAGGTAGTCGTCGACGACGACGGTCTGGCCGTCGAGCAGGAAGCGGGCGTAGCTGAGGTCTCGCTCGAGCAGCGGCAGCAGCTCGTCGAGCAGGCGGACGAGCCGGGCCCGGAACACCTGGAAGGGGGCGTACCACTCCCGGTCCCAATGCGTGTGCGGGACGATCGCGACCTGGGTTCGGTCGCCATGACTTGGGGAAACGCCGTCTTGGATCACCTGCTCGAACCGCCTTGGTTCTCAGAATGAAACGGCAAGCCATTGACGGACGGTCAATCCGTCCCGGCATTCACTTGTGGCCGTTGAGCCGGGCGAGGCCTGCATAGTCGGGCGAGTAACGGTCAGCGCGAAACGTCCACCATGGTTTGATCTCGAAGCCCGTGGTGTTCTCAGTCGGCGTGTCCTTTCGCACTGTGTAATGCGGGTTGACGAAGTTCCAGACGACCCGACCTCGGGAGTCGACCTCAAAGATTCGGCCTGTCGGACCGTACGTGATGAGCGTGTCACCATTCGGGAGACGCTGCGCGCCGGAGATGAGGGCTGCGAACTCCTTGTCGGCCTTGCCTTCGGGATACACGCGCTTGATCGTCGCCCGGAAGACCCCGTGCTCGTCCCTTGTGTACTCGCCGTTCTCGATCACCGGAGCGATCTCATCGACGCTGGAGTACGTCCGAGCCTTGCCTTCGCCATTGTTGAACACGAGGATGCTGCCCGCGTCCGACAAGCCGTCACCGATCCATTCGGCGTCGTGCTGCGCGAACAGGTGGCGCCCAGCGACCTTGCTCTGCCGGTAGTTGGCGGGGTTGCCGTAGCGGAAGAGAAGGTCGCCAGCGGGTCCGCGCGCCTCCTCCGTCGTGGTCTTGTGATCGATGATCCACACCTCACTGTGTGAACGCAGACTGATCATGATCTGGTCGAGTGCAGGGTTGTAATCGACGGCGTTCGCGTGGTTCCAGTCGGCTTCGCCCTCGCCGACGACCGCATAGTTGACGTCGATCTTCTCCGGGTGAGCCGCCACATCGCCGTAGTTCACCTTGGTTGGATCGTGATCCTGGATGAGGTGATCCCACACGCTCCAGGTCCATACGACCTCGTTCGCCCGCGGGTCGTACTCGACGACGGTGTCGGGCCATACCTCGCCGTCGGGGAGGAGCTTGGGGTCACGTCCCGCGGCGAGCGCTTCTTCGCCGCTCTTGCGGTCCCACGCGAGGAAGAGGACGTTGCCGTTGGGAAGCGGCTCAACGTCGTGATGTTGCATGTGCCGGTCGTTCGCGTAGTCGAGGCGCCAGAGTGGGTTGCCGTCCCAATCCAGGGCCTCGATGCGTCCGCCTTGGCCCTTGCCGTCCGCGAACGGCCCCTTCAGCTTCAGCCGACCTGCCCGCACGAGGGTGCCGTCTTCGAGGAGGTACTGATAGAGACCGGGCTGGGTGTCGTGACGCCACGAATGCACGGTCTTGCCGTCGAGGTCGACGAGGTAGGTTCGTTCGAGCTCGAGAGGGGCATAGAGCGTGTAGCCCGGGGATGCGGATGAGCTCTTTGCGACGAGTCCCTGTGGCTCGTCGGCGAAGTAGTCCGACGGAACCGCCGCCGTCGTAACAAACAGAGCTACAACCGCGACGAGGACCCGCGCAGGCCGTTCCACCAGCTTCGAATACTAGATCCGTGTTCTCGACCTGTTGCAGGTTCGTTGCCGTTGTGCAATTCATCGGCGACGGCCCAAGGTACGACGCTGTGATCTTCCAGCTTGATCAGCGTGTGTTTCATCGGCTCCGGTTCGGCAGGGACTGCACGGGTGGCTCGAACCGCAGAGCGTGAGGTCTCTACCGCGATCCGCATCGGCCCGGGCCGCCCACCCGCCCGGTCCCCGTCCTCGCGCGGGCCGTCAGGATTCCGTCAGACGTGTGTTTCGGTTCGTTCACGAACCGGCACCGATCGCGAAACGCGCCCCCTTTACGTTCCCCCTATCTCGCGCAGAGGGGCTGGAGCCACGCGAGGGGGAGGGCACCGGCGCCCTTCAGGGAATGGTCCGGGGGTGCTCTCCACTCCGGGTCCTACGACAAGCAGGAGGACGATGTGAAACGGAAGTGGTTGGGCAGGGGCGCGATCGTCGCGACCCTCGTGGTGTTGCTGGTGACGCTGGGGGCTACGGCGGCATTCGCCGGTCAAGGGCCCAAACCCGTGTACGACGGCTCGCTGATTCCAAAGGCTGCGAGCGACATCGGAATCAGCGTGAACTTGTTGTGGGTCGTCGTCGGCGCGTTGCTGGTCATATTCATGCAGGCGGGCTTCGCGCTCGTCGAAACCGGGTTCTGCCGGGCCAAGCACGCCGCCCACGTAGTGAGCACGAACTTCGCCATCTTCGGGCTGGGGTTCGTGGCCTTCTTCCTCGTGGGCTACGCGTTCATGTTCGGCGGGTACAGCCTCCCGGGCATCTTCGGCTACGACAAGGCCATCGGGGACAACTTCATCGGCTCGGGTGAATGGGTGTTCCTGTGGAAGGGCGGCTTCGGTCTCACGCACCTCGGCGGGCTGAACGCCGCCGGACCGGTGGCGGCGTTCTTCCTCTACATGGTCGCGTTCATGGACACGACCGCCACGATCCCGACCGGCGCCATGGCGGAGCGCTGGAAGTGGAAGTCCTTCATCTGGTGGGGGCTGTTCTGCGGCGCGATCTACTACCCGATCTTCGGCGGTTGGACCTGGGGCGGCGGCTGGCTGAGCCAGCTCGGCAACAGCCTGCACCTCGGCTTCGGGTACGTGGACTTCGCCGGCTCCGGAGTCGTGCACGCCATGGGTGGCGTGGCCGGCCTGGCCGGTGCCCTCGTCCTCGGCGCCCGCCTGGGCAAGTACGGGCCCGACGGGAAGCCGCGTACCCTCGCGGCGCACAACATCCCGATGGCGATGCTCGGGACGTTCATCCTGTTGTTCGGCTGGTTCGGGTTCAACGCGGCGTCGACCTTCGCCGCCACCGACATCAGGTTCGCCGTCGTCGCCGTCAACACGGCGCTTGCAGCGGCGTTCGGAGCCACGATCGGCATGTTCTATGCAATGCGGCGCCTGGGGAAGCCCGACCCGGGGATGATGGCCAACGGCATGCTCGCGGGGTTGGTGGCGATTACGGCACCGTGCGCCTTCGTGCAGCCGTGGGCGGCGGCGGTGATCGGATCGATCGCGGCCGTGATCGTGATCGAGTCGATCCTCTTCATCGAGCGCAAGGGCATCGACGACCCGGTGGGCGCGATCTCGGTCCACGGGGTCTGCGGCATCTGGGGCGTGTTGTGCGTCGGGATCTTCTCCAGCGGCGAGTACGGCGCGGGGTGGAACCTCACCAAGGAGGGCGCGGCGGCGTCGTCGAAGGGCGTGACAGGAATCCTGTACGGGCTCGACCCGGGCCTCGGACAGCTCGGCGCGCAGGTAGTAGGCGCACTCACGATCATGTTCGTCATGTTCGGAATTGCCTATGCGTTCTTCAAGATCCAGAACGCGCTCACGAAGGGCGGCATCCGACCCACGCCGGAGGTGGAGCAGCAGGGTCTGGACCGTCCGGAGATGGGCGTCGTCGCCTACGGCGACCTGACAACCAGCGAGCTCGTGCTCGCCGGTGAGGACCCGGCGGAGGACAAGGTGCTCGCGAGCACGACGTCGCCCGATCCGACGATCGGCCGGTAACACGACCGCTCTGCGGCGGCTGCCGGAGTGGCCGGCGGGTGATGACGCCCGCCGGCCACTTCGCGGGTGCGTAGCCTGGTTGCGTGAGTCCGGCTCGATACGTGGGCACGAGCACGTTCTTGCGCTGCTGGCCGCCGGGAATGCTCGTGTTCGGGTTGGTCGTGTTGGCCGCGATCGGCCTCGGTGCCCTGGTTTACGCAGTTGTGTTCGCCGTCGTCGGTCTCGTCGTGGCGCGCTATCTGCCGTGGCGCTTCGCGGTTCTCGACGACGGCATCGCTTTGTGGTTCCCGTTCGGTCGCCGGATGTTCCTCCCCAAGGACGCGGTGACCGTGCGGGTCGGCCTCAGCGGCTCTGTCGCGTACCCGGAGGTGTATCGACGCTTCGGCTATCCGCTCACCGACGGCCTGGTCGAGCGACGCCGAACGGCCCTGCGGGCCGTGCTCTTCGAGCACGGCTTCCGTCTCGCCTGACGATCAGCCGCGGACCCACTGCTTCACCATCGGGTTCGGCTTCACGTCGAAGCCGACCCGCTCGAACCAGCCCGCGTCGTAGGCGTACTGGAACGCGTGGTCCTCGGGGGGCGTCTCCGGGACGGGGGCGCGGACCGCGAGGCCTCCCCCCATGCCGGGCTGCGTCCCGCAGGGCGGCGAAGGGTCGGTGAGCACGACGTCGAGGTTGATGCCGACCCGCTTCTCGACCGGATCCGACGTGAAGCTGGCGCCGAGGTTGTTGGCGCGGCGGTCGCGCTCGGTGAGGAACCAGGTCTGCCCGGCTTTCCCGGGCCCGCGGGCGGGCGCGCCGAGGAAGCGCCACTCGAGGAACCTGAGTACCGACGTGTGGTCGTACAGGGTGTGGTCGACGAAGCCGCGGCGCGTGTAAGGAGACGCGACCACCGAGGGCACGCGGAAACCAGCTTGGCCGAAGTTGTCGGCGTCCACGGCGCTCGCTCGGTTGTCCGGCAGGATCGGCGGCTTCACATGGTCGTAGAACCCGCCCCACTCGTCGTACGTCAGCACGAACGCGCCGCGCTTCCAATGCTTCGATCGGGCGAACGCCGCGAACACGTCGCGGAGGAACCGCTGCCCCGCCCGGATGTCGGCGAGTGGATGGTCGTCGGTGCGGTTGCCGGTCAGGAAGGCGGGATCGACGAACACGACGCGGGGGAGCTTGCCCGCTTCCGCCTGCTCGAAGTAGTCGGTGATCGGGTGCGTGACGCTGTTGAGTCGGCCGCCCCACAGGGCCAGCACCGGAAGGTCGGTGAAGTAGTAGCCCGTCGACACGCGGGCGGCGGCCAGGCGGTCCCAGATCGTCTCCCAGTCGTAGCCACCGGTCGCGGTGGGCAGCATGTTGGTCTGGTACGTCCCGGACTGCGCCGAGTGCAGGTAGGCGCGGTTGGGATAGGTCGGCCCGAGGATCGACGCGTGCCATCGGTCGAACACGGTGAACTCGCGCGCGAGCTGCGACGTGAACGGCATCGCGTCCCCGCGGTAGTACCCGAGGGCGAACGTGTCGTTGCCACTGCCGGGCGCGAGGAAGCCCCCGTCGCGCTGCGTGCGCCCCTGCGTCCACTGGTGTCCCGGATCGGGATGGCCACACCCGCGGTACGGATTCGTCTCCGCCGGGTTCGTGAGCAACGGAGCTGTCTGGACGGGCGCACCGTCGGGGCCGGGAAACGACTGCACCTGCTTCCCGTTGACGCGGAAGCGCTTGCCGTACCGGCTCTTTCCGCGTTCGATGTACTTCTTGTCGTCGGCCAGCCATCCGACGTAATGGTCGAACGAGCGGTTCTCCATCATCACGACGACGACCGTGTCGATCGGCGATTCCTTTGCCGAGTCATCGAGCATGGAGCTGAAGTCGTCGGCGGCCAGCGCGCCGCGTGCGTTCGCCGCGAGCGCCGGTCCGCCCAATGCGACCGCCCCGCCCAGCTGCGCGGTGCGCCGGAGGAACTCACGCCGGTCCAAGGCCGCTTGTCTAGCGCGTGGCGCCGTACGCTGGAACGCGGCGGCGGCGGCTTCGCCGACCGCAGCCCCAGAGCAGGAGCTTGCGACGGCGCCAAGGAGCAGCGATGAAGCTGGCGCTCGGGTCGGACGAGAAGACGGCGCTGACCGACGCCGTTCGGGACGACCTGGAGCAGCGCGGTCACGACGTCGTGCCCGTCGGCCCTCCGGGTGGCGAGCCCATCGAGTGGGCAGAGGTGGGCCAGCGCGTCGGCGAGCTTGTTGCCAAGGGTCACGTCGAGACGGGCGTCCTGTTCTGCTGGACGGGCACGGGCGCGTCGATCGCAGCGAACAAGGTGGCGGGCGTGCGCGCCGCGCTGTGCACGGACGCTGCCACCGCCGCCGGCGCTCGCAAGTGGAACGACGCCAACGTGCTCGTGATGGGGCTTCGGCTCACGACCCCGGACGTCGCCCGCGAGCTGCTCGACGCGTGGTTCGCCACCGAGCCCGATCCCGGCGAGGCCGACAACATCGCCCGGTTGGAGAGCCGTCGGTAAGCTCCGACGCGGCGACGGCGGCTTTGCCGACCTTCGCCGCAGGAGCCGGAGCTTGCGCCGGCGACCAGAGGAGTGAGATGCCGACGTACGCCATGCTTACGACGCTCGGGCCCGACGGCTGGGCGACCGTCCGCGAGAACCCCGAACGCATCCGGGAGGTCACGCGCGAGGTCGAGGGGATGGGCTTGAAGGTCATCGCCCAGTACGCCCTCATGGGCCAGTACGACTTCCTCAACGTCATCGAGTCACCCGACGAGGCGACGATGGCCAGGGCCGCGATCATGCTGGCAGCGCGCGGGACGATGCGGACCACGACGCTCCAGGCGATCTCCGTCGAAGAGCTGATCGAGAGCTTGAAGATCGACGGTTAGGACCCGAGCGGAGCGCCCGGCCGCCCAGGGCGGCAGAAGAGGAGCGCACCCATGGTCATCGTTGCAGGACACATCACGGTCGAGCCCCAAGAGCGCGAGTCCTACCTCGCGGGCTGCGTGAACGTCGTCGAACAGGCACGCGGGACGGCCGGCTGCCTCGACTTCGCCATCACCGCCGACCTGATCGACCCCGGCCGCGTCAACATCTTCGAGCGCTGGGAGTCGCAAGCCGCCGTCGACGCCTTTCGCAGCAGCGGCCCCAGCGACGAGCAAGGCGCGGCAATGCTCTCGGCGTCGGTAGCCGAGTACGACATCGCCGACGTGCGGCTCTTGTTCGGGGAAGGCGCAGCATGAACCTGCAGCACGGACCGTGCCGCACTTCGACAACGGGACGGCGACGTTCGTAACCCCGGTTACCGGCGGGCCGACGCGTTCCTGCTCGGCCGGCAGACCGCGGCTACGCGATCCACCACATCGAGCGCTTCTTCTCCTCGCGCAGCTCGTCGTCGACGAACAACGCGGGGAGGACGGATCCGTCGGAGCGACGCTTCAGCTTGTAGCGCGCGCAGTCACCCTCGTCGACGACCTCGGCGACCTCGAAACCACGTGACCACCTGTCGTCGAAGCGTGAGCGCACTTCGACGCGGGTGCCTTGCTCCATCGCGGGCGAGGGTAACAGGCACCTGACCAGCACCGGGAGGGCGCGCCCCGACATGTGCGCGTCGGGGTCGCGGGAGCTTGGTATGTTCCGGCGATGGTGGCATCGGCGTCTGCTCCCCCGGTGCCGGCGGCAGGCGTCGGCGTAACTCCCGCGTCACGAACCCGGACTCCGACCTTGCGTCTCGAGCGGCGGTGCTGGGGTGCCGGCGAGCGGGTCGTCGTTGGCATCGACGAGGTGGGCCGCGGTGCCTGGGCCGGCCCGGTCACGGTGGCGGCGCTCGTCCCCCCGCCCGACCATCTGCGTGGCGTGCGCGACTCGAAGGAGCTGACACGCGACGAGCGCGAGGTCGTCGCTGCACGTGTACGCGGGTGGGCGGTCGCGATCGGCGTCGGGCACGCGTCCTACGAGGAGTGCGACGCCCTGGGCATGACCGCGGCGCTCCGCGCCGCCGGGCGCCGCGCGCTCGCGCAGCTGGCTGTGCTCGGGTACGAGCCCGACCGCATCATCCTCGACGGCAACTACGACTACCTGGCGCTGGGCGCCCGCGTGACAACGGTCATTCGGGGCGACGCGACGTCGCTGTCGGTCGCGGCGGCGTCCTGTGTCGCCAAGGTGACGCGCGACGCGCTCATGAGGGGCGAGGCCGAGCACTACCCGGCGTACGACTTCGAGTCGAACGTCGGATACCCGGCGCCCATTCACAAGTCGGCGCTGGCGTGGTACGGACCCAGCGCGATCCACCGGCGCTCGTGGATCTTCATGGACGGCTTGTGCTGGCGGGGTGTGCCGCCGGCGCCGGGCCGGCTGTTCTGAGCAGGGGGACGGACATGGCATTCGATCTGCCGGAGCTGCACGATCAGGCGCTGGCGGCGACCCGTCGGTACGTGGCGGGTGTCGGCGCGAACCAGTGGCAGGACTCGACGCCCTGCGAGGGCTGGGACGTGCGCGAGCTCGTCAACCACATCGTGAGCGGCAACTTCTGGGCCGGGGAGCTGGCGCGGGGCAAGACCATCGAGGAGGTCGGCGACCGTCTCGACGGCGACATCCTCGGCGATGATCCGACCGCTGCCTACGACGAGTCGGCACGCGCCGCGAGCGAGGCGTTCCATGCGCCGGGGGCGATGGAGGCGCCGTGCGCGGTGTCGTACGGGCCCGTGCCGGGAGAGGTGTACCTGGGGCACCGGTTCATCGACGTCGTGATCCACGGCTGGGACGTCGCCAAGGGCACCGGCCAGGACACGACGCTCGATCCCGAGCTCGTAGAGGCGTGCTGGACGGTGATCGAGCCTCAGAAAGAGATGCTGCTCGGCAGCGGCGCGTTCGGAACGCACCACGAGCCGGAGCCCGGCGCCGACCGGCAGACGGCGTTGCTCGAGTTGCTGGGTCGCACCCCGTAACCCCGTAATCTCGCAGCCGTGGGCCAGCCGATCACCGTCACCGCCCGTCCCGGCGCGTCGCCATCGGTCCGACTCTTCGATCTCAACCGGTCGCTCACGGGCATGGAGATCGAGCGGTACCACGCCGTCGAAGACACCCAGGGCGACCGGCCGCCCGACGTGCTGGCCCGGCGCCTGTTCGACCTCGGCGCCACCCAGGTGACGATCTATTCGAGCGCCGTCACCGTGCAAGCGCCGCCCGAGCGCTGGCCGGAGCTGGAGCCCAAGATCACCGAGACGATCGAGCACCTCTTCGGCTACTACGGCGACGACGCCGGCTGGTCGCCCGACGCGCTCGAGGCCCTGGGCATCGAGGTCAAGGCCCCGCCCGAACCGCAGAAGTAGGCGCTCGCTCTCCCTGCGCTTCCCGTGAGGCGGTCGACCCTGCGCTTGCTGATCGAACACACGTTCGCCTATGGTCCGGGAGTGGCCCTGGCTGCGCTTCCCCGGCGGGACGAACGGTCCCGCGAGCACCTTGACAACGCAGCCCGGCACGCCCGGCCCGTGGTGCTGGCCGGCGAGCGGGTCCTGGCCGTGCCCGGTCCGCTCGGCGACCTGCTCCCCGGCGGCGCCGTCCAGCGGGGGACGGTGGTGGCGGTCGACGGCGATCCCGGAGCGGGCGCCACGTCGGTCGCGCTCCAGCTGGCGGCGGCGGCCACGGCCGCCGGTGAATGGGCCGCCGCGATCGAGCTCGACGCCAGCCTGGGCGCGCTGGCGGCGGGAGAGGCCGGTGTCGCGCTCGAGCGATTCGCCGTGGTCCGGCGGGTGCCCCCCGCCCGCTGGGCTGCGGTAGCCGCCGCGCTGCTCGACGGGATCAGTGTCGTGCTCGCCGAGGTGCCGGCGTACGCCCGGGTGGGCGACACGCGGCGGCTGCTGGCCCGGGCACGCGAGCGCGGCGCGGTGCTGGTGGCGATGGGACCGTGGCCGGCCGAGGCCGCGCTTCGCCTGCGGGCCGAGGGCTCGGTCTGGCGCGACCTGGGTCCGGGCGCGGGTGTGCTCGCCGAACGTGACCAGCGCGTGCATGTCGACGGCCGCGGCGCGGCGGCGCGTGATCATGTCGCGCTCGTCGAAGCCGGCTGACCGGGGCGTGGCTGGACGGCATGGCCGAGCGCACCGCCTGCCTGTGGTGCCCGGACTGGCCGGTCGTCGCGCTGCGCGCCCGTGATCCTTCGCTGGGTGACGCAGCGGTCGCGGTCGTCGAGCGCGGTGAACGCGGGCTCGTCGTGATCGCGGCGTCGACCGAAGCGGCCGCAGAAGGCGTGACGTCCGGCCTACGCCGGCGCGAGGCGGAGGCGCGTTGCCCGGGCCTGACGGTCGCGGAGGCCGACCCGCAGGTGGAGGCGCGCGCGTTCGAGCGAGTCGCGCGCGCGGTCGAGACGTTCACCCCCCGTTTCGTGCTGGAGGAGCCGGGCCGGATCGCGTTCCCGACGCGTGGCCCGTCCCGGTATTTCGGCGGCGACACCGCCATGGCCGTTCGATGCCTCGACGCCGTGGATGCAATCGGGATCACCGACGCGCGCGTCGGTGTCGCCGACGGCGGGTTCGCCGCCATGCTCGCGGCGCGTGCGGCCGAACCGGGCGCGGCGTACGTCGTGCCACCGGGGGAGTCACCGGGGTTTCTCGCCCCGTGGCCGGTCGCGGTGCTCGAGGATCCCGATGCCGGCGAAGCCGCGGAGCTTGCCGACCTGCTCGTCCGGCTCGGCTTGCGCACGCTGGGCGCGTTCGCGGCGCTGCCCGACGGCGCCGTGCTCGGTCGCTTCGGGTCGGCCGGTACCCGCGCGCGCACCGGCTCGCCCGCGGCGACGACGAAGCCACCGCGCCTCCGGCGCCCCCACCCCCCGAGCTCATCGAGACCGCCGAGCTGGATCCTCCCGCCGTGCACGTCGAGACCGCCGCGTTCGCGGCCAAGGCGCTGGCCGAGCGGCTCATGGCGCGACTCGGGGCGCTCGGTCTCGCGTGCACGCGCGTGATGATCGAGGCCGAGACCGAGCGGGGTGAGCGGCTGACCCGGTGCTGGCGCCACGAGGGCGCGCTCACCCCGGCGGCACTGGCGACGCGTGTCCGCTGGCAGCTCGAGGGCTGGCTCACGGCGGAGGGAGACGGCGACGGCGACGGCGGCTTTGCCGACCGGCGCCGCAGGAGCCCGAGCTTGCGAGGGCGACCGACGAGCTTCGAGGAGCTGGCGACCAGCGGTCTCGTGCTTTTGCGGCTGGTGCCCGACGAGGTGCTGCCCGCCACCGGCCGTCAGCTCGGGTTCTGGGGCGGCGACCCGGCCGCGGCCGACCGTGCCGGGCGCGTGCTCGCCCGGGTGCAGGGGATGCTCGGCCATCCCGCCGTGGTCACGGCCGTGCCCCAAGGTGGCCGCACACCGGGCGAGCGGGTGCGATGGGTGCCGTGGGGCGATCCTCGTGAGGCGGCCCGTCCCCTCGAGGCGGTGGCGGCGCCGGGCGCCAACGCCCGCGAGGTACCGCCCTGGCCGGGCTCGATCCCGGCTCCGGCGCCGGCGCGCGTCTTCGATCCACCGCCCCCCGCCGAGCTGCTCGACGCCGCCGGCGAGGTCGTCACCGTGTCGGGACGGGGCGACCCGTCTGCGCAGCCGGCGCGCCTGCGGTGCGCGGCGCTTCCCGACCGCGGGGGCGAGATCGCGGCGTGGGCGGGGCCCTGGGCGCACGACGCCCGCTGGTGGGACCGGCGGGCGCGGGCGCGCCGTGCCTACTGGCAGGTGTTGGTGGACGCGCCCGACGGCGAGACGCGTCGCCTGTCTCGTCGCGGTGACCGCAGGGCACGCCGCGCTCGAGGCGATCTACGACTCGTCGCGAGATCGGCGAGCGCACCCCCTCGCGATCTCGTAGGTCAGCGTCGTGCCGTCCAGCTTCCCCTTCGCCACCGCCTGGACACGGTTCAGCCACGCATACCGCTCGTCGCCCGTCTCGAAGAGCGGAGCGGCGTAGACGGGTGAAACACCCGGCGGCTTCGACAGATCGATGCGCCCCGAGTAGCAGACGAGCACGAGCGCGCCGTCTTGAGTCTCGAACGTCATGCGCACGTCGAGCGTGCACGTCATGTCGGGCCCGATGGTCGCCCAGTCGGCGCCGGCGGCGCCCTTCATCGTCCCCGAGAGCCGGTCACCCTCCAGCTTCGCCGTCGCCACCTCGATGATCGTGCGCATGCCGCTCGGCGTGTTCGGCAGCATCATCGGATCCTTCAGCGTGATCGTGGCGGTGCACAACGGGACGAGATCGATCGGCACGGCGTCAGTCTGCCCCGGCACATCGATCGCGACCAACAGCGACTCGCGCCGCCAGCGTTCGAGACTTCCGCTGTAGCGCGGCCGGTACTTCTCGAAGACGAGCCCGCGCCCTCGCTCGGACTCGTCGCCCGCTTCGACGACCCGCGCCATCGCCTCGTAGGTCGTCCTCCCGCAGCCGCACCGTGACTGTCGGTTCGGCGAGCAGGTTTCGCACCCAGTCGGACCGGTCGCCGCCGCCCGACAGCAGGTACAGCGTGCGCCCGTCGTGCGCGAACCAGATCTCGATCTCGTGCGGACGCCCGGAGACGCGTCCACGGGTCGTGAGGTAGCAGAAGTCGTCGTCGGTGGCCCCGGGGAGCTCGTCCATGACACCCCAAGTCTCGCATCGGGTTCCGACGCGGCGAAGCTCGGTGGCCATGGCAACCATCGAGGGCGTCCGCGACCTCGCCGGCCGCGATCAAGGCCTGGCCGTGGTCGTGACCCAACGGGCCGACGGGTCGCCGCAGACCTCGATCGCCAACGCCGGCGTGCTGGCGCATCCGGTGAGTGGCGACGCGGTCGTCGGGCTCGTCGTGCGGGGCGACACCCGTAAGCACGCCAACCTGCGGTGCCGGCCAAGGGCGACGGTCGTGTTCCGTGTCGGCTGGGAATGGATCGCCGTCGAAGGTCCCGTCGATCTCGCCGGTCCCGACGATCCGCTCGACGGGCTGGACGCGGGCCGCGTCCCTCAGGTGCTCCGCGACGTGTTCAGCGCCGCCGGCGGCACGCACGACGACTGGGACGAGTACGACCGGGTGATGGCCGACCAGAGGCGGCTTGCGGTGCTGGTCAGCCCGGAGCGCGTGTACTCCAATCCGGGAAGCTGACGCCGACCGATGAGTTTCCGCTCGCGCGCGTCGCTAGAACATGACTGTGAACGAGCCAGGATCAGAGCGGGAACCTCGACGGCTACGACGCACCGCTGATTCCCTGGGCCAAGGTGCGGGCGCGCCTCGACCAAGGTTGGACCCAGGCGCCCGGAACGGGCGGCGCCGATCGGCACACGTCGTGGCTGGCGACGACGAACCAGGACGGCAGCTCGCACGTCATGCCGCTCGGGGTCCTCTGGGTCGACGGCGCGTAGTACTTCAACGCCGGTCCGGGCACGTGCAAGGCGAAGAACCTCGCCGCCGACGCGGCGGCGTCATCACCGTGGCCACGCACCCGTTCGACATCGTCGTGGAGGCAAGGCGGTGAAGGTCACCGACGGCCCCAAGCTCCAGCGCATCGCCGACGTATGCGCCGCCGAGGGTTGGGAGCCGACCGTGCGCGATGGCGCGGTGTACGCCGAGTTCAGCGCGCCCGCAGGGCCCCCCGTGGGACGTGTACGAGGTCACGCGAAGACCGTCTTCGCCCTGGGTACAGCCGACCCTACGGCGCCACCCGCTTCCGCTTCTGAGCAACGCAGTCCGGTGGACGGATCGAACATACGTTCGATATTGTGAGCGGCCCCAAGGAGTAGGGGCCGCCAGTGACCGGTGGCTACGCGGAGCTGCACTGCCATTCGAACTTCTCGTTCCTCGACGGGGCCAGCCATCCCGAGGAGCTGGCCGACGAGGCCGCCCGGCAGGGTCTGGCGGCCCTCGCCGTCACCGACCACGACGGTCTCTACGGCGTGGTGCGCTTCGCGCTCGCCGCCCGCGCCACCGGGCTCCCGACGGTGTTCGGCGCCGAGCTCACGCTCGACGCGCCCCGCACGCCGCCGAACGGCTACGCCGACCCGCCGGGCGAGCACCTCGTGGTGCTCGCCCAGGGCCCGGTCGGGTACGCGCGCTTGGCCCGGGCGGTGAGCGCGGCGCAGCTGGCGGGGGAGAAGGGCGTGCCCCGCCTCGATCTCGGTGCCCTCGCCGGCGCCGCCCGCGCTCCGGTTCACCTGTGCAGCTCGGCGGCGAATGCGAACGACGCGTGGTTCGTGCTCACCGGATGCCGCAAGGGCGCGGTCCCGCGCCGCGCTCCTCGACGACGGGCCGGCGGCTGCACGGCGCGCCCTCGACCGGCTCGTCGCCGCCTTCGGGCGCGACCGCGTGCTCGTCGAGCTCTGGGACCACGGTCACCCGCTCGACCGGCACCGCAACGATGCGCTCGCCGAAGTAGCCGCGTCGGCGTCTGTCGACGTGATCGCCACCAACAACGTGCACTACGCCACGCCCGGTCAGCGGCCGCTCGCCACCGCGCTCGCCGCCGTGCGCGCCCGCCGCTCCCTCGACGAGATCGACGGCTGGCTGCCGGCGGCGCCGTTCGCGCACCTGCGCAGCGCGGCCGAGCAGCAACGCCGGTTCGCCCGTTGGCCCGGCGCGGTGGAACGCACGCTGGACGTCGCGGCGGCGTGCGCGTTCGACCTCAGCCTCGCCGCGCCCGAGCTGCCCGACCACGACGTACCGACCGGCCACACCGAGATGAGCTGGCTGCGCGAGCTCACCGCGCGCGGCGCCGCAATCCGCTACCCACCGAGCCACGAGCGGCACGAGCAGGCGATGCGCCAGATCGCCTACGAGCTCGACGTGATCGAGGAGCTCGGTTTCCCCGGCTACTTCCTCGTGCTCGTCGACATCGTCGAGTTCTGCCATCGCCACGACATCTACTGCCAGGGTCGGGGCAGCGCCGCCAACAGCGCGGTCTGCTACGCGCTCGGTGTCACCAAGGCCGACGCCGTCGCGCTCGGCTTGCTGTTCGAGCGGTTCCTGTCGCCCGAGCGCGACGGCCCACCCGACATCGACCTCGACATCGAGCACCAGCGCCGCGAGGAGGTCATCCAGTACGTCTACGACAAGTACGGGCGCGACCGCGCCGCACAGGTCGCCAACGTGATCACGTACCGGCCCAAGAGCGCGCTGCGCGAGATGGCCAAGGCCGCCGGTCTCTCACCCGGCCACGCCGACGGGCTCACGAAGTGGATCGACCGGTGGGGGAGGGACGTGGGCGCGTTCGAGAGCGTGAAGTCCGAGGGGCCGCCGGTGCCGGCGCTCGTCCTCGACCTCGCCGGCCAGGTGCTCGACTTTCCCCGCCACCTCGGCATCCATTCCGGGGGCATGGTCATGGCCGATCGGCCGCTGGTGGAGGTCTGCCCGATCGAATGGGCCCGCATGGAGGACCGCTCGGTGCTCCAGTGGGACAAGGACGACTGCGCGGCCGCGGGGCTGGTGAAGTTCGACCTGCTCGGGCTGGGGATGCTCACGATGCTGCACCTCGCCGTCGACCTCGTCCGTGAGCACGAGGGCACCGACGTCGACCTCGCCACGATCCCCCAGGAGCCCGCGGTCTACGACCTGCTGTGCGCGGCCGACACCGTGGGTGTGTTCCAGGTCGAGAGCCGGGCGCAGATGGCCACGCTGCCCCGGCTGCGGCCGCGCACGTTCTACGACCTCGTCATCGAGGTGGCGCTCATCCGCCCCGGCCCGATCCAGGGTGGCTCGGTCCACCCGTACCTGCGGCGCCGCAACGGCCAGGAGCCCGTTTCGTACCCGCACCCGATGCTCGAGGAATGCCTGAAGAAGACGCTGGGCGTGCCGCTGTTCCAGGAGCAGCTCATGCAGATGGCGATCGACATCGCCGGCTTCAGCCCCGGCGAGTCCGATCAGTTGCGCCAGGCCATGGGCTCGAAGCGCTCCCACGCCCGCATGGCCGTCATGCGCGAGCGGCTGCTCGCCGGCATGGCCGAGCGCGGCATCACCGGGCCGACCGCCGAGGAGATCGCGACGAAGTTCGAGGCGTTCGCCGACTTCGGTTTCCCCGAGAGCCACTCCGTGAGCTTCGCCTACCTCGTGTACTCGAGCTCGTGGATCAAGCTGCACTACCCGGCTGAGTTCGCGTGTGCGCTGCTCAACGCGCAACCCATGGGCTTCTACTCGCCGCACTCGATCGTGCGTGACGCCATGCACCACGGCGTCGAGGTGCTCGGCCCCGGCGTGAACGCGTCGTGCAAGGACTGCACGCTCGAGCCGCGCACCGGCGGCGCCGGACCGGTCGGTCATCCGCGCCCCGGCTGGCATGCCGACCCGTCGACGCGAGCCGTCCGCATGGGCCTGCGGTACGTCCGCGGCCTCGCCGACGCGCTGCTCGACCGCATCGACGCCGAACGCAACCGCAAGCCGTTCACGTCACTGTCCGATTTCACCCGCCGCACCGGCGCGCCCACCGACGCCATCGAGGCGCTGGCGACCGCGGGAGCGTTCGGCACCCTGGGCGAGACCCGCCGCAGCGCGCTGTGGGCCGCCGGCGCCTTGCGCGACGCCCGGGCCGACAAGCTGCCCGGGCTCGTCACCGGGGTCGACGCGCCGCCCCTGCCGGGCATGACCGAGATCGAGGAGACGGCGGCCGACCTGTGGGCGACCGGCCTGACCCCCGGCCGGCACCCGACCGAGTTCGTGCGGGAGCGCCTGGGGGACCGCGGCGTCGTCACCGTCGAGGCGCTCCGCGAGCTGCCGCACCGCACCGTGGTGGAGGTGGCGGGGATCGTCACGCACCGCCAGCAGCCCGACACCGCCAAGGGCGTGGTGTTCGTCAACCTCGAGGACGAGACGGGCCTGCTCAACGTGATCTGCACGGCGCAGGTGTGGCGCCGGTTCCGCAAGGTCGCCCGCATGTCACCGGCGCTCGTCGTGCGGGGGATGCTCGAGCGCTACCAGGGCGTGATCAACGTCGTCGCGGCACGCATCGAGGAGCTTCCGCTCACCGCCGCCGACATGGTCCGCTCCCGCGACTTCCACTAGTCGGGTTTCGTCGCTCTCCCGTAGTACGCATCGATTGGTAGCTGCGTGATGCCCTTCGCCTCGATGAACTCGAGCACGCGGTGGCGGACCCGCTCCCGCGCATCCGGTGGGAGTGGATCGAGTGACCCTCGCATTCCGGAGCCCAGGACGATCGTCCAGAACTCGTCGGGGTGCGGGAGCTCGTGCATCCCCCGCTCGCCGACGATCTCGAGCGCTTCGTCGGGGATGCCCCCGCCGACGAGTGTCGCTCGCAGATCGGCCGGATCCGCCACGCGCATCCACCCCGGCTCCTGCGGCACGAGGTCGGGCCGCTCGGCGCCCAACGCCTCGAAGAACGTGCTGTACGCGGGCTCCATTAGCCCCCGCGCCCAGACCGTGACCACCAACCGACCGCCCGGCTTGACCACGCGCCAGAGCTGACGGGCGAGCACTTCCATGTCCGGCACGAAGAACACCCCGAATACCAGCAGAACGGCGTCGAACGAGGCGGCCGGAAGGTCGAGGTCGCGCATGTCGCCGAGTCTGAACTCGACATTGTCGAGCCCGGCCTCCTCGGCCTTCCCTCGGGCGAGCGCGAGCAGTCGCTCGGACACGTCGACGCCGAGGACCCGCCCATTTGGTCCTACCTGTTCGGCGGCCGGCAGCGCGGAGGCGCCGCTTCCACACGCCACGTCGAGGACGCGATCACCCGGACCAACACGAGCGTGCTCGACGCTGCGGCGCCCGAATCGAGCGAGGTATGCGAGCGGCTCGTCGTCGTAGTGGTCAGCGGCGGCGTCGAACACCGCCCGCAATTGCTTTGCTGCTGCCTCGTCACGCATGGCGGTCACGCCGTACCAGTCGCGTACAGCGCCACCAACGACGCGAGCACCAGCGTGATGATCGTGAGGTTGTACGCGAGGTGGGCACGGGTCGACTCGAGCAGGGCGCCGGTCTGGGAGCGCGTCTCCTTCCAACCGTCGAGATAGCACCGCGTGAGGTAGAGGCCGCCGATCGACAGCGCCAGCGCCGCGCCGATGGGGATGCCGACGACGGCGTGGGCCAGGCCGAACACCACCGAGCGACCGAGGTTCACCGCGGTGCCACGCGCCTCGGCGCCGCGCCGGAACACCCATTCCTCCCGGGCGACGAGCAACGGCAGCCCCACGATCAGCAAGCCGATGAAGAACAGCGGGATGACCACCGACGCGATCCCGAGGTCGCGGTCGCTGACGCCGACGACGGGATTGCCCTCGCCGCCGATCGCCGACCACCAACCAAACGAGAGGATCGGCAGCTGGATCAGCAGCCACGCCACCGACACGATCAGGGCGACGATCGGGATCGCCCGGACGAAATGCCGCCCGCGCAGGCCCTGCACCACACCCAGCGTCTTGCGGTGCGCACCGACCGATGTCCGTGCCGCCTCGAACAACCGGACACCCACCACGGCCAGCACCGCCACCGTGAGCAGATCGAGGACCGTCACCGGGTCAGTCTTCCCCAACCGCGGCGAGGGCCGTCAGCCGTTAGGGTGAGCCGGCCCATGCCGACGAGACGAATGCCGATGAGCGAGCCCCCGAGTACCAGATGGTCCGACGCCCGCGCCTCCTCCGGCGCTTCGTCGCCGTTGTTCGCGCCGACCCGAGCGGGGTCGGGGCGGGGTTCGCCGCGCTCCTGCTCTCGTCGGGCGGGGACCTTCTCGCCGGGCTGACGCTCGGCGCGATCACCGGCACGCTCGAGGCGCTGCCCGGCCTGCTTGTTCTCGTCCCGGCCGCGATCGGCATGCGCGGCAACATCTTCGGCGGGCTCGGCAGCCGGTTCAGCACGGCCATCCACACCGGCACGTTCCGACTCTCGCGTCGCCTCGACACGCTGGTCGGGCAGAACGTCGTCGCTTCGCTCGCGCTCTCGCTGTCCATCTCGCTCGTGCTTGCCGTGCTCGCCAAGGCGGTCTCGGTCGCGTTCGGCGTCGCCAACTCGATCTCGATCGTGGACTTCGTCGTCATCTCGGTGGTCGGCGGCATGCTGTCGTCGGTCGTCGTCCTGATTGTCGTAATCGTGGTCACGACGACCTGCGTACGGTTCGACCTCGACCTTGACAATGTCTCTACGCCGATCGTCACCGCCGCCGGCGACGTCGTGACGCTGCCGGGCCTCTTCCTCGCCACGTATCTCATCGGCATCGCGTGGTTCACGCCTGTGGTCGCGGGGATCTGCGTTGCCGCGGGGCTCGTGGCGCTCGTCGTCGGGTTGCGCGCCCGACTGCCGATCCTCCGCAGCATCGTCCGCGAATCGGTCCCGGTGCTCGCGATCGCGGGAGCGGTCGACGTGATCGCGGGAATCACGATCGAGAAGCGCATCGAATCCTTCCTGGTGTATCCGGCGTTGCTCGTGCTGGTACCGCCGTTCCTGGAAGACGCCGGGGCGCTGGGCGGCATCCTCAGCTCTCGGATCGCCACCAAGCTGCATCTGGGCACGATCGATCTGTCGCGCTCACCGTGGCGTGCTGCGGGCGAGGACGTCCTGCTCGTCTTCGCCTACGCCATTCCCACGTTCCTGCTCCTCGGAGTGTCTGCCGACATCGTCGCAGCCGTGTTCGACCTGACGAGCCCGGGCGCACTCGAGATGATCGGCGTCGCCCTGCTGGCCGGGGTGTTCGCGACGACGGCGGCGGTCCTGGTGGGGTACTACGGTGCCGTCGCCACCTACCGGCTCGGCCTCGACCCCGACAACCACGGCATTCCGATCGTGACCTCGAGCCTCGACTTCCTGGGAGCGGTGTCCCTGATCCTGGCTATCGTGATCCTCGGTCTGAGTTGAGGCCCGACCTTTGATGGACGAGAAACCCCCGAGAAATCTCAAGGCCATGCTCTCGGAGGCGAAAGACGCCTCCGAGCTGATGGTCGACCTCGGCTATGCCGCCCTCTTCTTCGACCACCTCGGCATGGCCGAAGAGGTCGTCGACCTCGACGAACGGCTCGACGAGCTCGTGCACGAGATGCGCGAGGTCTGCATCCTCGCCGCCCGGTCACCGCACGACGCCGAGCAGATGTCGAGCGTCCTGCACGTGATCGCGACCATCGAGCAGATCGGCAACGCGGCCGTCGACATCTCGCACATCGTGACGCACCGCCTCGGCATCCCCGCCGCGCTGGTCGCCGACCTCGCCGCCGCCGAGGAGGTGTCGCACCGCGTCCGTGTGCGTGAGAGCTCCGAGCTCGCGGGCCGATCGCTTGCGGACGTCGATCTCCCGGTCAAGGTCGCCATGCGCGTGGTTGCAATCCGGCGCGGCAAGGAGTGGATCATCGACCCGGACGGCGACGAGATCATCCTGCCCGAGGACATCCTCATCCTGCGCGGCCCGCCCGACGGCATCGCCGAGGTGCGCGCGCTCGCAGGCGCGCCCGAATGGCGGCCACCGAGCGCGGGCGACGATCCCACGATCACCGACCTCGACCGCGCCGTCGACGTGCTCGTCGAGATGAAGAACATCTCCGAGGTCGCAGTCGGGCTCGCGTACTCGGCGCTCTTGTTCTATGACCAGAGTCTCGCCGCCGAGGTCAGTCACCTCGAGGACCGGCTCGACGAGATGCGCGAACGCCTCGAGGTCTGGGTGCTGCGCGCCGCGGCCGAGCACATCGACCCGTCCCCGTTGCGTGGTCTCCTGCATCTCGGCAGCGCGGCCGAGGAGCTCGGCGACGCCGCCCGGCAGATGGTGTGGCTCGTCGAGCAGGGCGAGGAGATGCATCCGGTACTCGGTCTGGCTCTGGGCGACAGCGACGAGGTCATCGCGCGCGTTCCCGTCGCCGCCGGATCGCAGCTGGAGGGTCGCAGTCTCCGCGAGGCGAATCTCGAGCTCGAGACGGGCTCGTACCTGTTGGCGATCAGGCGCGCCGGCCGCTACATCTACCGACCCCGTGGACTCGTCCGTCTCGAAGCCGGTGACGAGCTCATCGCCATCGGCCCCGACGACGGCCGCGATCGCCTGGCCGAGCTCGCCGGCTTCCATGTCGTCGAGGACGGCGACACCGGCGAGATCGAGCTGGTCCGCACGCCCGACGCCACCTAGCCGCCGCGTCGCAACCCGTGCGCGAATGACCCCTCGGCTACCTTCGCCACCGTGACCGCCCCGTCGCGTTCGGGTCAGCCCGTTGCGCCCGAGCGGACATACGAGACACCGCCGACGGGTCTCACCGAAGCCGACGTCCGAGAGCGCGTCGAACAGGGCGAGACCAACGCCAGCGCCGAGCGCTCGAGTCGCACCTTCGGCGAGATCTTGCGGGCGAACATCTTCACGCGCTTCAACGCCATCCTGGGTGTGCTGCTCGTGGTGATCCTCGCCGTCGGGCATCCGCAGGACGCGTTGTTCGGCATCGTGCTGGTGAGCAACGCGCTCATCGGCATCGTCCAGGAGGTGCGCGCCAAGCGCACCCTCGACCAGCTCGCGGTGCTCAGCGAGCCACGGGTGCGCGTCGTGCGCGACAGCGAGGTGCGCGAGGTCGCGGTGGACGATGTCGTGCTCGACGACCTCGTCGAGCTCCGCTCCGGTGACCAGATCGCCGCCGACGGAATCGTGCGGGCGACGACCGCGCTCCAGGTCGACGAGTCCCTGCTCACCGGCGAGTCGGACCCCGTCGACAAGGCGAGCGGCGATCAGGTGCTCTCCGGCAGCTTCGTGGTCGCCGGCACGGGCCGCTTCCAGGCGACGGCCGTCGGCGACGACGCCTACGCCCGCCAGCTCGCCACCGAAGCCCGCCGCTTCGCGCTCGCACGGTCCGAGCTGATGGACGGCATCAACCGGATCCTTCGCTACGTCACGTGGGCGATCTTTCCCGTCGCCCTCCTCCTTCTCGTCAGCCAGTACAACGCGAACGACCACTGGCAAGACGCGGTCAGCGGCACGGTTGCCGGTCTCGTCGGCATGGTGCCCCAGGGTCTCGTGCTGCTCACGAGCATCGCCTTCGGGGTCGCAGCGGTCACGCTGGCGCGTCGCAAGGTGCTGGTCCAGGAGCTGCCCGCGGTCGAGGGCCTGGCCCGGGTCGACGTGGTCTGCTTCGACAAGACCGGCACGCTCACGGACGGGAACATCGTGTTCGACCGCCTCGAGCGGCTCGACGATCAGGCCCCGGTCGAGGCCGCGCTCGGAGCGCTCGCGTCCGACGAGGATCGCAACGCGACACTGAACGCGATCGCGGCGGCGTTCCCGACGACGGACTCCTGGCGACGCACCGGTTTTGTCCCGTTCTCGTCTGCACGCAAGTGGAGCGCGGCGACGTTCGGCGAGCACGGCACCTGGGTGCTCGGTGCGCCCGAGCTGGTGTGGGCCGGGCGCGACGGCGAAGTCGCGGAGAAGGCCGAAGCCTTCGCCGCCACGGGTCAACGGGTGTTGCTCCTCACCAAGACCGAAGCCCCGCTCGAAGGCGAGAGCCTGCCGGCGGGGATGCGCCCTGCGGCCCTCGTGCTGCTCGAGGAGCGGGTTCGTCCCGACGCCGCCGACGCGCTCGCGTACTTCGGGCAGCAGGGCGTGGCGTTGAACGTCATTTCGGGCGACAATCCCCGCACCGTCGGAGCCGTCGCGGCACGCGTGGGCATGCCGCACGCCGACCGGCCGTTCGACGCCCGGGAGCTTCCGGAGGACCTCGACGAGCTCGGGGAAGTGCTCGAGCAGCACTCGGTGTTCGGTCGTGTGACGCCGCACCAGAAGCAGGACATGGTGAAGGCGCTGCAGGCGCGCGGGCACACCGTCGCCATGACCGGCGACGGTGTCAACGACGCGCTGGCGTTGAAGCTCGCGGACATCGGCGTCGCGATGGGATCGGGCGCGCCGGCGACGCGCGCGGTCGCGCAGCTGGTGCTGCTCGATGGCAAGTTCTCCACGATGCCGGGTGTCGTTGCCGAGGGCCGGCGGGTGACGGCGAACATCGAGCGCGTTGCCAACCTGTTCATCACGAAGACGGTCTGGGCGACGCTGCTGGCCGTCGCAGTCGGCCTCGCCTTCTGGCCCTACCCGTTCCTCCCTCGCCACCTCACGATCATCGACACGCTCACGATCGGGATCCCGTCGTTCTTCCTGGCGCTGGCGCCGAACTTGCGGCGCTACATCCCAGGGTTCGTCGACCGCGTCTTCCGGTTCACGATCCCCGCCGGGACGGTCGCGGCGGTCGCCACGTTCTCGGCATTCGCGCTGGCGCGCTTCGATGACCTCCCGCTCACCGAGCAGCGGACTGCCGCGACGCTCGTCATGCTCATGGTGAGCCTGACCGTGCTCGTGATCCTCGCCCAGCCGTTGACCTGGCGCAGAGTCGTGCTCGTCGGCCTGATGATCGTCGGGTTCCTGTTGCTGTTCCCGATCGAACCGGTACGCGAGTTCTACGACCTCAGGCTGCCGAGCGACGTGCTCACCGGCGTGTTGGTCATCGGCTTCGTGGGCGTGGCGGTCCTCGCCGGCGGCTGGGAGGTGTCCCGCCGCCTGGGCCGCGGCCCGGCCGCGGCGGTGCAAGCGGGAGCGGCGGGCACGGTCAAAGCCAGTTCCGCCGCTTGAACCACGTGTACAGGAAGATCGTCAGCGCCAGCATGGTGCCCAGCGCGAACGGGTATCCGAGGGTCCAGTTGAGCTCGGGGATGTCCCTGAAGTTCATGCCGTAGATCCCGGCGATGAGCGTCGACCCGAGGAGGATCGCTCCCCAGGAGGTCATGCGCTTCATGACCTGGTTCATGCGATTCGAGACGACGGCGAGGTCCGCTTCGAGCAACCCGGTGAGCAGGTCGCGCTGGGTCTCGATCCAGTCGGTCACCCGGAGGACGTGGTCGTACACATCCTGCAGGTGTACGACAGCCTCGCCGCCGATTGAGGTCGGCCTCTTTCCTCAGCAATGCCGCCAGTACCTCGCGCAGCGGCGCCACCGCGTGGCGGAAATGCACCATGCCGCGGCGCAGGTCGAAGACCTCCCTCGGGATGTCGTCTCCCGTTTCAGCGGAGAACACGATCTCCTCGACCTCGTCGAGGCGGTCGTCGAAGCGGTCGGCGACGTCGAAGTAGCGGTCGACGATGACGTCGAGGAACGCCCAGATCAGGAAGCCCTCGTCGTTCGCGGCCTCGCTGGTGCGCTCCACCTCGAAGCGGCGAATCACGGCATCGAGCTCGAAGGGCGCCGGGTTGTCGGGATCGTCGCTGGCCTGACGGACCGACAGCACCCATCCGTCGCCGAACACGATGTCGATCTCCCTCGTGACCAGCTTGTCTTCGACGAGGTGGCAGTCGTGCACCGCGACGTGGAAGTGCTGGAGGTAGTGCTCGAGCTTGGTGCGCTGCCCACCCTTGTGCAGGTCTTCGGCGGCGATGTGGCTGATCCGGAACTGTGTCGTGAGCGAGTCGAGCTCCGTCGGGGTCGCGTCCACGCAGTCGACCCAGAGCAGGGCTTCCTTCGGCTCGATGGCCTCGGCGAGCCGGTCGGTCGGGGCATCTTCGGGCGCGGCGACCCCGTCGCGGTACACCCAGGCCCGAATCACCGGGCCAGCGTAGAGGCCGGTCCGATGAATCGGTCGCCTTCGCGGGCTCAGGCTCCCGCGGCGCCGGTCGGCAAAGCCGCCGGCGCCCGCGGGCGCGCCCGGGAACCTGACCGTTCGGTCAAGAGGTCGGTACCATGCCGCGATGGCCGTCGAAGCGCCCGAGATCACCGCCGAGCAGCTGCGCGAGCAGACGCTCGACTGGCTGCGCGACAACCTGCCGCCGGGCTGGATGGAGGCGGTGGACGCCGGCGACGACGAGAAGGTCTCGGCACTGCGGCACGACCTCGACTACGCGGAGTGGTGCGTCCGCTTCGGCGAGGCCGGGTACGCGACGCCGACGTGGCCCAAGGAGGACGGCGCCGGGCTGTCGCTCACGCCCGGCCAGGCCAAGGTCGTCAACGAAGTGCTCAACCACTACCGGGCGCCGCGGCCCTTCAACATCATCGGCATCGGGATGGGTGGCCCCACGGTCATCACATGGGGCAACGACGAGCAGCGGCGGCGTCTGCTTCGCCCGCTGGCGACCAACCAGGAGATCTGGTGCCAGATGTTCAGCGAGCCCGGCGCCGGCTCCGACGTCGCCGGATTGTCGACGCGTGCGGTTCGCGACGGTGACGAGTGGGTCGTCAACGGCCAGAAGGTCTGGACGAGCCTCGCCCATCTGGCGAAATGGGGAATGCTGCTCGCCCGCACGGACCCCTCGGTGCCGAAGCACAAGGGGATGACGTATTTCATCGTCGACATGCAGGCGCCCGGAGTCACCGTGCGCCCGCTCGTCCAGATCACCGGCGACGCCGAGTTCAACGAGGTGTTCTTCGACAACGTCCGCGTCCCCGACTCGATGCGCATCGGTCCGGAGGGCGACGGCTGGCGGGTCGCGATCACGACGCTCATGAACGAGCGCGTCTCCCTGTCGGGCGCCGGCTCCGTGAGCGGCGACACGGTCGGGGGCAGCCCCTTGTCGCGGCTCCTCGAACGGCACCATGGCGTCACCGACCCCATCGCCCGCCAGCGCCTTTCGCAGGCGTACATCGAGAGCCGGCTCATCCGGCTCAACAACGAGCGGGCGGCGGCGAAGCGCAAGAGCGGCGCCGAGGTCGGGCCCGAAGGATCGATCACCAAGCTCATGTCGGCCGAGTTCAACCAGCGGCTCCAGAAGCTCGCCGTCGACCTCGAGGGCATCGGCGGCGTGGCGTGGGAGGGCGAGCACGCGCCGCGTGGCCAGCGCGGTCAGCGCGGCCGTCCCACATGGCTCGCCGACGGCAACGACCGTGGGACGCTGGCGCGCGGCTTCCTGCGCGCCCAGGCCAACACGATCGAAGGCGGGACGTCCGACATCATGCGCAACATCCTCGGCGAGCGCGTCCTCGGACTCCCCAAGGATCCCGACGTGTCGCGCGACGTGGCCTGGAAGGACGTCCTCCGCTCCTAGCGGGGAGCAAGGCGGGCGCACTGCGGGGCCGATGAACCGCAAGCTGCGCTCGTTCCTCCGCCGCCGGGGCGCAACCCCCGACGAGATCTCACGAGCCGAGCGCGACGGCCGGGTGCTGGTCTTGGCATTCGACAGCGAGCTGACGCCCGGCCGGCCGCGGTACACGTTCGAAGAAGTGTGCAGCCGCGCGAAGCTTCGACATCGAGACGGCCAGACGGCTCTGGCGCGCCCTCGGGTTTCCCGATCCGCCTGCTGATGCTCGGCTGTTCCGCGACGACGATGTGGAAGCCGTCATCACGCTGCGTCAGCAGATCGAGACGACGATCGTCCGTCTCGGGGAGGGCTACGAGGATCTCGTGCAGGCCGTACGCGCCTTCGGCGGCGCGCTCGCCCGTATCGCAGAAGTCGAGAGTGATCTGCTCGTGAAAGCGGTACAGGACCGGCGGGAAGCCGGCGTGTCCGAGGACGCGATCGCCTCGGAAGTCACGGACGCGCTCGACTGGCCTCGCCTCTCGCGATTGATCGACTACGGGTTGCGTCTCCAGCTCCGGGCCGCGGTCCGCCGCAAGCTCACCGCGAGCGACCCGCAGGCGACCGGGGCCACCGAGCTCGCGGTCGGGTTCGTGGACCTCGTCGGCTACACCGCGCTGAGCCAGGAGCTCGTGCCCGAGGACCTCGCCACGCTCGTGATCCGGTTCGAGGAGTTGGCCTACGACACCGTGGCCGAGCGCGGGGGACGCGTCGTCAAGACGATCGGCGACGAAGTCATGTTCGTCGCGGCCGACCCCGCGAGCGCAGCGCGCATCGCGCTCCGCCTCACCGAGCGGTCCTCGGTCGACGAGGTGCTGCCCGAGGCCCGCGCCGGTGTCGCCTACGGGTCCGTGCTCGCCCAGGAGGGCGACTACTACGGGCCGGTCGTCAACCTCGCCAGCCGGCTGGTCGAGCGGGCCCGGCCCGGGAGCGTGCTCACCTCGAGCGAGTTCCGCGACGCGTTGGGCGACGACCCTGCGTTCAACTGGCAACGCCTCCGCAGCCGTCGCGTCCGCGACATCGGGCGGGTCGAGATCTGGGCGCTCGAGCGTGCCGAGCAACACGTCCCGGAACCGGAGTCGTAGCGGTCAGCGGCCGGGGTGCGGTGCGATACCTTCGTTCCCGCATGGCCTCCCCCCGCGACCACGCCGGCAACCCGTTGTGCCTGCTCGCAGTCCACGCACATCCCGACGACGAGGCGTCGAAGGGCGCGGGCACGGTCGCCAAGTACACCGCCGAGGGCATCCGCTGCGTGCTCGTGTGCTGCACCGGTGGCGAGGCCGGCGACATCCTCAACCCCGCTGCCGACACACCCGACGTGCGGGACAACCTGGCCGAGGTGCGGATGGCCGAGCTGCGCGCCAGCGTCGAGGCCATCGGGTACGCGTCGCTGCACCTCCTCGGGTACCACGACTCCGGTATGCCCGACACCGAGACGAACGCGCTGTCCCGACAATTTCGCCAACGCGCCGCTCGACGAGGCGGTCGGACGGCTCGTCGCGGTCATCCGTGACGAGCGGCCGCAGGTCATCGTGACGTACGCCGACGACCGCGAGTTCTACCCGCACCCCGATCACATCCGGGTGCACGAGATCTCGGGCCCCGCGTTCGACGCCGCCGGCGACCCCGATCGCTTCCCCGAGTCGGGGGAGCCCTGGCAACCGTCGAAGATGTACTACATGGGCTGGTCGAAGCGCCGTGTGCTGGCGTTGCACGAGGCCTACCTCGCGCACGGTCACGAGAGCCCGTTCGAGCGCTGGTTCGAATCCGGCTTCCCGGACGACGGCGACCGGTTCACGACGCACGTCGACGTCGGCGAGTACCTCGACCGGCGCCGGGCCGCGCTCCTCGCCCACCGCACACAGGTCGACCCGGACGGCTTCTGGATGAAGCTGCCCGACGAGGTCGTGCGGGGCACGTTCCCATGGGAGGAGTACGTGCTGGCGCGTTCCCTGGTCGAGGGCGGCGTGCCCGCCGGCCAATCCGCCGAGCCCGAGACCGATCTCTTCGCCGGGATCCGGACTGGTGTGGGACCGAACGCCTGGCCCGGTAGCGCCGGCATGGTCGGGAGCGCCTCGGGGTAGAGAGAGGGTTCTGCCCGCGTGGGTCCAGATCCTGCTTCGGACGAGGAGGCGCGATGCTCCAGGTCACCGAGAGTGCAGCAACCACACTGGCCGACACACGATCGCAGATCGGGATCCCCGATCACTTCGGTCTGCGCATTTTCCGCGGCATGTCCGACGGCAAGGCGGCGTTTGCGTTCGACTTCGTCGAGGAGCCCGAGGACGGCGACGAGGTCGGCGAGGTGGAACAAACCCGGTATTTCGTCGCCCCCGAGGTCGCGGCGCCGCTCGCCGATGCCGTCCTGGACACCGAGCCGACGACCGAGGGCGCGCAGCTCACCCTGAAGCGCCAGTAGCCCTTCGCCGAATACGAGGTCGATCACAGCTCCAGCGGCTCCGGACCGGGGTGCCGCGCGGCGCCTGACGCGGCGCTCGTGACGCCGGAGTGCGCACGGCATACCCTTACGCCGCACGCCAGGAAGACGGATAGTGATAGGTCTCGAAGCAGCGTGAAACGCCGAACACAGCTAATCGTCAAAGTCACGGCGTTCGCGGTCATTGTCGCGTCCGCCGTGCTCGCGCGTCTTCTCTCCGAAGACGGCGTCGCAAGTTTCGGTGCCGGTCAGGGGGCACTGTTCTTCGCTTTCGCGATGGCGTCGCTGACGCTCTTCGTCCTGGTGGTGTTCGACTTCGACAAGTGGGTCGAGACGGTTCCACCGGTTCCGAAGCGTGTCATGCGCGGAGTCGTCGCGCGCGGCGCGAGGCGGGTCGGTCGCGCGCTCGGTTGGATGCTTGCGTACTACGGCGCCGGCATGACCTGGGTGTGGTCGAGAGTGGGTACCGCGGTCGGGATGGCTCGTGGCACGTTCGGCAGCGAGCGTGGCGTGGTTCTCGTCGTGGACGGCGCGCGCCACGGACGCGGCGCTCGTCCGGTACCGTGCCGCGATGCAATGGTTGTGGCCTGCAGTAGGGCACGCGTCAACGTGGACGCTCGCTCACGTGGGCGTGTGGCTGACGTCCTTGTGGACGGTGCTGGTGCGTGGCGGCATGCGGGCGCTGGTCGTGTACCGGGCCGCGATGCACTGGTTGTGGTCTGCGGTAGGGCACGCGTTCGTGTGGACGCTCACGCACGTGGGCGCGGGCCTCACGTCGCTGTGGATGGTGCTGGTCAGTGGCGGTCTCCGTGCCCTCGTGCTGTACCGCGCCGGGATGCACCGGCTTTGGTCGGTGACGGGGCGGGTGATCGCACGAGGGGCTGCGCGCGTGGGCGGCGCGCTGAATGCGTTGAGCGCGGCGATCGCTCGAGCGGGTGCGTGGTTGCTCGACCGCAGCGAGACGGGCATCAAGCGCCTGTGGCGGGCCGCCGTTGGTCGGGGTGACGAACCGACACCCAAGCCCATCCGGCGCTGGTACACGGCGACGGTCGACGCCGCGTTCGGGATCCCTCCCGATGACGCGTCGGTCGACGTGTTCGGCGGTCGCGCCGCGAGTCACATGCCGACCGCGACCAATCAGACGCGCGCTGCGCGTGGCTCGACCGACGACGGCGAGACAGTCGGGGTCGGCACCCGGTCAGACGCCCGTCAGCACCGGTCCTGACTCGGTTCTATGATCCGCGGCACCAGGAGCAAGGGAGGACCGCGCGATGCCCAAGTACCTCTCCCAGGAGTGGCTCGACGAAGGCACGAAGCTCGCCGAGGGCCAGCCTGACCGCCCGGGCGCCAGCGCCCGGATGCAGTACGTGGTGACCGGCGGCCCCGACGGCGACGTCAAGTACTACTGGGTGCTCGAGAACGGGAAGCTGCTCGAGTCGAAGATCGGGGAGATCTCCGACGCCGACTTCACGCTCACGCTCACCTACGAAGACTCCGTGAAGGTCCAGAAGGGCGAGCTCGACGCCAACGCCGCGTTCATGCAGGGACGCATGAAGGTGACCGGCAACATGGGCAAGCTCATGCAGCTGATGCCGCTCACGAACTCACCCGAGTACAAGGAGCTCCAGGACCAGGTCCGGGAGATCACCGAGTACTGAGCCGCCCCCATCAGAGCGACAGCTTGGCGTTGCGGAACACGCGGCTGACCGTCGCGCCCGCCTTGGCGTAGAAGCCGACGGGGCCGACCCAGGCGATGTCGCCGGCGGCGTTGCCCGCGGCCGCGAGCGACGCGCAGACCGCGCCGAGCAGGGCCCGGCCGACGCCGCCGCGCTGGCGCTCGGGATCGGTGGCCATCGGGCCGATCCAGCCCGTCCTGTTCACCGAGTGGCACGCGAAGCCGACGGTGTGGGCTCCGGTGCGCGCCCCGTAGCAGGTCCCGGCAGCAACGGAGCGTTCGACCTCGTCGAGCCAGTGCGGGAAACACCGGGACGCAAGTGCCGCCGCGCCCTCACCCTGTTCGCGTTCGACGACGACGTCGGCGGGGAAATCGGCCCGGAAGCTCGTCGGGATCGCCATGTTGCACGCGGCGCCGTACGGCTCGAAGCCGGTGGCCTCGAACAGGGCGAGGGCCGCCGTGAAGCGGAAGTCGACGCCGGGCCAGACGTAGCGCGGGATCGCCGTGCCGAGGTGCATGTCGACGGCACCGGCGGCGCGGGCGCGCGCCGCGCTCTCGGCGACGAGGGCCCGGCCCCGGCCGCGGCGGCGGTGGTCGGGATGCACCACGAGGAGCACGAGCCACGCCGCCGCCAGGTCGCCGGATCCCTTCACGCTGAGGACGGCGGCGGCGTCGGCGTCCCCGAGGATCTCCGTGTCGGGCCCGTAGCAGCACGTCTCGACCTCGGCGGCCGTCAACCCTTCGTCCGGCAGCGCCGCCGCGACGAGCCGGGCGAGCCCGTCCGGCGCAAGGGTCACGCGGCGCGCTGGAGCTCGCGCAGCTGCCGGTAGCCGATGAGCTGCACTCCTGCCCGATCTACGAGGTCGCGCAGCGACGGGTCCTCGCACAGGTAGGCGTGGTCCTCGACCCGACCCGCCCAGTCGCCGTACGCGGCGCGCAACTCGTCCGTGTCGATGCCCGGGTGCAGGTACACCTCGGTGACGCCCGGCCTCAGGTCGAAGAGGACCCGCTCGATCCGTCGCCGGCGCGCCGACCGGGCACAGCACGAAGTGATCGGGGAACACGACGCCTTCTTCGTCTGCGAGTCGTCGGAACGGGAACCCGACGACGCGCTCGGCGCTGGCGCCCGCCATGCGGAGCGGGAGCCGGAAGTCGACCGCCAGCTCGAGGTACACGTCGAAGAAGTCGGCCCGCTGCTGGAGCGTCCCCATGTGGCTGTCGAGATGGCTCACGTCGAAGCCCCACATGATCGCCCGCTCGATCTGCGCCCTGCATTCCCGGCGGACCTCGTCGAGATCGGCGTGGTCCCACGTGTCCTCGACCGTGCGCGGGAAACCCCCGTCGCCGTCGAGCAGGCTCGACGACTGCGTGATCGGTCCCCAGCGGTACGTCTCCCATTCGGAGTTCAGGGTGAGGTGCACACCGACGTCCTCGCCCCGGTACTGAGCCGCAGCGTCACGGGCCCAGGGGCACGGCACCATGAGTGAGGCGCTGGTCGCGACGCCGTTGCGCACGGCGTCGTACACGGCGACGTTGGCCGAACGCGTTGAGCCGAGGTCGTCGCAGTTGACGACGAGCAGCTTGGCGTCGGGTGCATGGCCGAGGCGCTCGGCGAGAGTGGCCACCTGGAGAAACTACTGCCGCAGTCCACGGAGCCCGGACCTCCGCCAGGGAGGCACGGCGTCTCCGCCTACCCGAATCGGGAGACGAGCAGCTCGCCGGCGCGTCGCACCGTTGCCTCGTCGGCGAACGGCATGTTGAAGATCAGCTCGTCGAGCCCGGCGTCGACGAGGGCGCCGACCTGATCGACGATCGCCGTGGGCTCGCCGACGTTGAAGCGCTCGTCGAACTCCGCTCCGGCCGCGTCGCGCAGGAACCCCGAGGTCCGCTCCGTCTCCTCGGGCGAGGACGTCAGGAACAACGACGCGAGACGTGTCCTCGTGATCTCGCCCGGGTCGCGGCCGACTTCGGCGCAGTGCCGGTCGAGCACGCCGAGCAGATGACGCACGGTGTCGGGACCGCCGTTCACGTTGCACATGTCGGCGTACCGGGCGACGAGGCGCAAGGTTCGTTTCTCGCCGCTGCCGCCGACCATGATCCTCGGACCGTTCTCCTGAATCGGACGGGGCACGTTCAGCGCCTTCTCGATCCGGTAGTGCGTGCCGGCGAAGCTCGGAGCTTCCTCCGTGAACATCGCGCGGCAGATCTGCAGCGCCTCCTCGAGACGGTCGAGGCGCTCGCCCGCGGTCGGGAACTCGAATCCGAGGCCGTCGTGCTCCTCCTCGTACCACGCCGCGCCGATGCCGAGGATCGCCCGCCCGCCCGAGACGATGTCCAGTGTCGTGACCATCTTCGCCAGGAGCGCCGGGTTGCGGTACGTCACGCCCGTCACGAGCGTGCCGAGCTTCGCCCGGCTGGTGCGCGCCGCCAGTCCGCCGAGCAGCGTGTAGCCCTCGAGCATCGGCTGGGTCGGGCCGCCGAGCGGCGGCAGCTGCCAGAAGTGGTCCATGACCCAGAGCGATTCGAACCCCGCCTTCTCGCCCGCTTCGGCGAGCCCGGCTACGTGTTCGAACATCCCGTCGTCGGGCACACCCGAGAACGTGAAGTTCGGGAGCTGGAGGCCGAACGTGGTCATCGCTCCGTCCTCGCGGCGGCCTTGATCGCGGCGTCGGCCGCCGTCTTGGTGGCGAGCTTGGCGCCCTTAGCCAGCTTGGCCATCTTCGGGATGCGGCCGGGGTGCTTGGCGAAGTACGCGGCGACCGCGCTGTCCGTTCGGTGTCCCGTCCTGGTTGCTGAGCCGGAAAACCTCTTCATCGACGCTGCCGTCGGTCGCACGGTCGCTGATCACGCGGAACACCGACCAGGGAATGCCGCGGCGCTCGCAGCTCTCGGCGATGGCGGCGGTCTCCATGTCGAGTGACACCACGCCCTTCGTTCTGAGGTCGGCGATCACGTCGGGGTCGGTGAGGAGCACGTCGCCCGTCCACATCTTCCCGTGGGGCGCGCCCTCGCCCAGTTGGTCCGGCCGGTACTCCGTCCCGGTGTCGCCGTTCACGACGACCTCGGGGAGGATGAGCGTGCCGATCGGCGTCTCGTTCTCCACCGCGCCGGTGATGCCGACGACCACAACCCGGTCGACAGGCGTCGCGTCGAGGAGCCGCTCGGTGGCCTCGGTCGCCAGCTTCGTTCCCATCCCGGTGACGATGGCAACGACCTCACGCCCGTCCAGCGTCCCTCGGTGGACTGCGACGCCGTCGAGGTCCGTCTTGGTCAGCGACAGCTTCTTGACGAGAGGCGACAGCTCCATGGGCATGGCGCAGATGAACGCGACGGGTCCGGAGTTCTCGGGAGTGTCCATCCGGCAAGCTTGCCGGATCCGCTCCGTCGCGGCCAGGCGTGCCGTGCGAAGCTCGCGGCGGTGAACGCGTGATGCCCCGGCTCATTCTCTTCCGCCATGGCAAGTCCGATTGGGACGCCGACTACCCGGGTGGTGACGCCGCCCGACCGTTGGCTCACCGCGGGCGCAAGGCCGCGAAGCGGATGGGGAAGTTCCTCGCGCGCGCCGGTCAGGCTCCCGACGCCGCGATCACGTCGCCGGCAGTGCGGGCGGTAGACACGCTGCGGCTGGCGATCGAGGGCGGGGGCTGGACCTGTCCCGTGCGCACCGCCGCCAGGCTGTACGACGGAGGGTTGTCGGGCCTGCTGGCCGAGGTCCGGAAGGAGCCCGCAAGCACCGACGTGCTGCTGACCGTCGGACACGAGCCCACCTGGTCCGAGGCCGTGTCGGCCTTCATCGGCGGTGGGGAGGTCGGTCTTCCCACGGCGGCGATGGTCCGCATCGACTTCGACGTCGATGGTTGGGACGAGGTGGGACCCGGCACAGGCGTGCTCGCGTGGATCGTCGTGCCGCGCCTCTTCGACGGGAGCGCGTAGCCGGTCAGTCGCGTGTCAGGACGATCTTGCCCAGCTTGCCGCCGGCGAGGAACCGGTCGTAGGCGGCCTCGGCTTCCCGCATCGGGTACGTGGCCGCGACGGGGACTTCGAGGCGCGCATCGCTGTCGTCGAGAAATGGCAGCACGTTCGCCTCGACGAGCTGCACCGCCCGGGCCTTCTCCTCGAGCGGGCGGGGGCGCAGCCTCGAGGAGTGGATGCGACCGCGTTTGTCCATCAGCGTCAGCAGGTTCAGGTCGGCGTTGGCGCCACCGCCGAGGCCGATCACGGAGATCCGCCCGCCGACGGCGAGGGCGTCGAGGTCCGACCCGATGTTCGGCGCGCCGATGGTCTCGAGCACCACGTCGAACGGGCCGCGTTCGACGAACTCCTCCGGTGCCACGACCGCCGTCCGACCGACGCGCGCCCCGATCGCGGCGACGTCGTCGCGCAAGTCCGGATTGCGAACGGTCGCGGTGACACGAGCGCCGGCGTGCGCAGCGAGTTGCACACCGGCGATCCCGACGCCACCGGCCGCGCCGTGCACGAGGGCGTGCTCGCCGAGGCGGAGCCCACACTGAGTGAAGAGTGCGTCGTGCGCGGTGGTGAAGACCTCCGGGAAGCCACCCGCCTCGGGCCATGTGAGCGTGTCGGTCACGGGCAGCGTGACGCGCTCGTGCGCCCGCGCCAGCTCTGCTTGTCCGCCGCCGCCGACGACCGCCATGACGCGATCACCGACCGAGAACCGCTCGACGTCACGGCCGAGCGCAACGACCTCGCCGGCGAGCTCCATCCCGGGGATGTCCGGCGGGCTCCCGGGCGGCGCCGGGTACAAGCCGAGCCGTTGCGCCATGTCGGCACTGTTGAGACCGGCGGCGCGCACCTCGATCAGCACCTCGCCCGCGCCCGGCTCCGGATCGGGGTGCTCCCGCCACTCCAGGTGCCCGTCCACCACCGTCACGGCCTGCATCTGCCCTCCTGTCGCCGTCGCAGGCTCCGGCTTTGCGGCGCCGGTCGGCAAAGCCGCCGCCGCGCCGGAACCCTAGGGCAACGCCGGCGGGCCGGGCCTCTGACCTGGGCAAACGGGGTGCGAGCGGGCCCGGGCCCGGAGAGCGATACCTTCCGGGCATGCCGCCCGCGCACCGCAGCCCCGACCACCACCCGCCCGAGGGGTCCCTGGCCTTCGTCGACGACGACGGCAACCGGGTCCTGCTCGACGCCGGCGAGGCGGTGCTGCTGTTCGGCCTCACCGACGGGTTCGAGGCGGCGACGGTGTCCGGCTGCCCGACGTGCCGGAACCGGGTTCTGGCCGTCGTCGCCGTCCTCGACGTGCTCGAGAACGGGCCGTTGCATCCACGGGCGACTGATCTCACGGAGCTGGCGGAGGAGGCCGCGACGCTGCACCTCTACGTCGAGGATCTCACCACGGAGTGCGAGCACGACCAGTGGCTCGACCCCGGCTTCACCGAGTGGTGCGACGCCATCGACGAGGTGCCGGGCGTTCGCCGCCCGGCGCCCTAGGCGCGGCGCTCGCCGACGTCGAGCAGCGCGCCGAACGACTCGTCGATGCAGTCGAGCATCGTCCCCGGGTCGCTCACGGCCGCGGGATCGATGTTGATGCCCATGTCGAGCGAGTCGCGGTAGCTCAGCAGCGTCACGATCAGCGCGCACGCCGCGGCGGGCCGATCGGGTAGTTGGCTTCGATGCGGGCGCCCCCGAGGTACAGGTCGACGGGGCTGCCCTGCAGGTTCGATGTTGCGAAGTCGATCGTGCGAGCTTGCGTGCGCGTGAGCGCGACCAGCATCGAGGTCGGCAGGGCGGTGAGCAGGCCCGCAAGCGAACCGGCGGCGGTGACTGCCGGCTCGTCTCGGAGACCCTGGAGTCGCTCGTGCACGCGCTCGAAGCGTGCCGCCGGGTCCTTGGGTGTGACCGGCACGAGCACACGCGCCGGCGTGAAGCTGTTCGCGCTCTCCTCGTCGTCGCCACGGGTGCTGATCGGCATCGCCATGCGCAACTCGTCGCACGGAACGCCCATGCGCTCGTGGTACAGGCCGAGGGCGCCGGTGATGCCGGTCACGTACACGTCGTTGATGCTGCCGCCGAGCTTCGCCCCTGCCGCCTTCGCTTGCGTGAGCGGTACGCCGAACCGCTCGAACCGCAGGGCCAGCGAACGGCGGCCGAACAGAGGCGATCGGGCGGGATCGGTTACGAGCAGCTGCCGCCGCACCGATCCGGCGAGCCGAAGGGCGTCGTCGACGCCGCGGCGCGCCGACTCCGGGCTGCCCAGCACGTGCGTTGCGGACTCGAGACCGCGCCGAACGCGTCCGAGCTGCTGGCGAACCGTGTACGAGACGGCCTTCTCGACCGAGGTCGCCGGCGACACGCGTCTCACCGGATCGGCGAAGGCCGCGGCGCGTCGTTCGGCTTCGGCTTCGGCGGCGATGCGCTGCGTCGCCGAGGGCTCCGGTGGCGCCGGCGGGTCGGGCTCGAAGTCGAGCACGCTGAGCGACAGCTTCACGCCGCCGACGCCGTCCGTGATCGTGTGATGGACCTTCTGGAGGAACGCCGCCCGTCCCCCTTCCAGTCCTTCTACGACGGTGAACTCCCACAGCGGACGCGACCGGTCGAGCGGCGTCGCCGCCACCGCCGCCGCCAGGTCGAGCAGCTGCCGCGTGCCACCGGGCGCCGGGACGGCGACAGTCCGGAGGTGGTAGTCGAGGTCGAGGTCGTGGTCGGGCACCCACTCGGGCGTGGCGAGGCGGAAGGGCGGCGCGACGACACGGTCGCCGAGGCGCGGGATCGCTTCGATGGCCTGCTCGACCTTGGCACGCACGCGTGCGGCGTCGGGTGCACGCTCGAGAATGCTGATGTTCGTGAAGTCCGAGCGGAGGGCGGGGTCCTTCTCGACCGCCCACATGATCGCCTCGGCATCGCACATTCGCATTGGGATCAGGGTTTCGCGAGGCAGATGGGCGCGCAAGCGCGCCGGGCGGTTATCGCGCGATTTGGGTGCGCTTGAACTCGTTCAGGCGGGTCCAGTCGAGCAGCTCGAGCGCCCGCACGAGGTCGTCGACCCGGCCCCGCTCCATGAACCGGATGAACACGGCCTCGTCGCCCTCGATGAACGTCGGGACGCCGAACACGTTGAACCGGTCGACCTGCTCGGTGTGCTCGGCGGCAAGCGTCTTCAGCGGCCGGCCGCTCCACGCCTCTTCGGCGACGGCGTCGACGTCGAGCCCGGCGGAGGCCACGGCCTCGCGGACGACGTCCTCGTGGCCGAGCTTCAGGCCCTTGTCGAGGCGCGCGGCGAAGGTGGCGATATGGAAGTCGAAGAAGTGCTCGGGGAACTGGTCGCGGATGGCGATCCCGTAGAGCAGAGCGGTTACGCCCGTGCCCCACTCGTCGGGCTGACGCTCCCACACCGGCTGCTCGCCCTCCTCGACGTGCGCCTGATCGAGCGAGAACGGGAGGAACCGGACGTCGAGGTCGGCGCCCTCGCGCAGGGCCGCGACGACGGCCTCGTGGGCGTTGCGGGCGAACGGGCACCGGTAGTCGAACGTCACGGCGATCTCGCGTGGCCACGGGGCACCTCCGGGACGGGGACGACCCTGCCGGCTGAGGTGGGCACCCCCCAAGCTACTGCTGCGATTCCCGCGCCGATGACGCCAGGACGGCTTGGCGATCTGCCCGAACCCGAGGCCGAGCAGCGTCCCCGCGACCGCATCGGACGCGTGGTGCAGGCGCACGTAGACGCGGCTCGCGGCGACGAGCACGGCGAGCTCCTAGTACGCGAAGTGGCGGGTGAGCCGTCGGAAAGCAGCGACGCGGCGGTGAACCCGGACGTGGCGTGCCCGGACGGGAACGCGCTCGTCCGCGGCCGGTGCAGGCCGTAGGGGAGCGGGCCCGGTCGGCGCGCTCGGCGGCCGGATGCGTTGGAACAGGAGCTTGATCGGCCCGTTCGTGAGGCCCGACTCCACGCCGAGCACGGCGGCGAGCCGCAGCGCGATCGTCGGATCGCCCCTGCGGGCCGCCCGCAGCGAGCCGAGCGCGAACCAGAGCAGGCCGTGGTCGGCCGCGCTCGACAGCCCGAAGAAGACCGGGTCGAGGCGGGGGTCGCGGATGCGCTCGACGCACCGCTCGACGGCGTCGTCGAACGGGTCCGGGCGCCCCACGGCCATGTGGTCCCGGCGGCCCCGGGACGGAACGAAAGCGATGATCGAGCCTACGGCCTCTCGGCCAGCCAGCCCCGGGCGACGGCGTCGTCGATGACCCGCTGGGCGAGCCCCACAGTGCGGCCGAGGCCTCGCCGATCGTCGAGTTCACCGGCGCGGACCCGGTCGGCGGTGATGCCGTGGTCGCGCCACGCCGCCCGGCGGACGCGTGGTTGAGCAGCAGCGGCTGCAGGCGGTCGACGGCGCGGGCGAAGCGCGCTTCGGGCGTCGTCCCGGCCTCGAACTCGTCCCAGCAGCGCGCGCAGCTCGGGCCCTGGCGGGTCGGGCAGCAGACCGAAGAGCCGGTCGGCCGCGGCTCCTCGCGCGCCGCCTTCGTCTCCCGCCCGGCGGTGTCGTAGACGAACGTGTCGCCGGCGTCGATCTCGACGATGTCGTGGACGAGCATGAGCCGGGCGACGTGCAGCGCGTCGACGGGCTCGTCGGCGGATCGGCGAGCACGAGCGCGAGCAGCGCGACGTGCCACGAGTGCTCGGCGGTGTTCTCCCGACGCTACCGTCGCTGACGACCGTGCGCCGGAGCACGAGCTTCAGCCGGTCGAGCTCGACGAGGAAGCGGACGCGGTCGCCGAGGTTCGCCGGCGAGCGCGGCGAGGGCGGCGCTCGGATCCGCCGCGCTGCCGGTGCTCACGCACGAGAGGGTACAAGTGGCACGATGAGATTCGGACGTCGCATCGCCGTCGTCGGGACCAGCGGCGCCGGCAAGACCACCTTCTCCGCCCGGCTGGCCGTGCTCCTCGACTGCCCGCACATCGAGCTCGACGCGTTCCAGCACAGACCGAACTGGTAGCAGGCGCGCAAGTACCCCGATGTGCTGCGCCGGCCCGAGTATGCGCACCTCGAGGTGCTTCGCCTACGGCACCCACGCGACGCGCCGATTCCTGGCCGAGGCGGGCGCGGCGGCCTAGGTGTCAGCTGGCGACGACGGCGGCTTTGCCGACCGTCGTCGCAGGAGCCGGAGCTTGCGACGGCGACCGCCTAGGCCTCGCCGAGCGGCAGGCCGGGCTCGATGACCGTGCCGGGGCCGCGGAGCTCGCCGCCTTCGGGGTTGCCGCCGAACGCGGGGCAGTAGGGCTTGAACGTGCAGTAGTCGCACAGCGGCCCGGGGTGGGGGCGGAAGTCCTCGCGCTCGCACGCCCGGGCGATCGCCGACCAGACGGCGCCGGCCTTGCGCTCCGACGCCCTGCGACCATCTGCTCGGTGGGCGTGGCGATGATCGCCTCCGGCCGCGAGAGGTAGTAGAGCTGCACGCGCGCCGGCCGCCGGCCGAGCATGCGCTCGCACAGCGCGGCGTAGATGCGCACGCCCGCGAGCCGGGCGTTCTCGTGGTACTCGCCCGGCACCGAGCCGGTCTTGTAGTCGGTGACGACGAGCTCGCCGTCGGCGTCGATCTCGAGCCGGTCGATGATGCCCCGCAGCGTGACCTCGCCGAACTGGGCCGAGAGCTTCAGCTCGAGGCCGATCGGGCGCACGGTGGCGGGGTCCTCGAGCTCGAAGTAGCGGCCGACGAGCACCTCGGCGTCGGCGTGGAACGTCTCCCACTCCTCCTCCGTCAGCTCGAGGTCGGCGAGGTCGGGGTCGGCCGGCAGCTCGCCCCGGGCGCGTTCGAGGTCGACGAGCGCCGGCGTCGACGGTGCGGTCGGCGGGGGACCGCAGCATCAGCAGCTCGAGCGCCCGGTGCACGAGCGTCCCCTTCGAGGCCGCCGGGCTGGGCGGCTCGGGGAGCCGGTCGACGTAGGAGAAGCGGAACGCGAGCGGGCACTTCTTGAACGCCGACACCGAGCTCGGCGACAGCGACGGCGGGTATGCCAGGCCCATAGCGGAGGGTACCGCCGGGGTGTGACAGCTACGTGGATTCCCCGCGGACGTTAGCGGCTCCGCGACGGCGGCTCCGAGCGGCGACGGCGGCAGGCGAGGCGACCAGGGGGAATGATGGAGTCGACGGTGCGGTGTTGACGGCCCGGCCGGAGGAGATGCCGGCGGCGGCGCGGGAGCTCGAGGAGCTCGGCTACGACGGCGTCCTCACCGCCGAGACCAGCCACGACCCGTTCCTGCCGCTCATGCTGGCGGCGCTCGACACCGAGCGCATCGAGCTCGCCACCGGGATCGCGGTCGCGTTCGCCCGCAACCCGATGTCGACGGCCATCATCGGCGAACGACCTGCAGCTGTACTCGAAGGGCCGCTTCATCCTCGGCCTCGGCAGCCAGATCAAGCCGCACATCGAGAAGCGGTTCTCGATGCCGTGGTCGCACCCGGCGGCCCGCATGCGCGAGTTCATCCTGGCCCTGCGCGCGATCTGGGCGTGCTGGAACGACGGCGACAAGCTCGACTTCCGCGGCGAGTTCTACCGCCACACGCTCATGACGCCGTTCTTCAACCCCGGCCCCAACCCGTACGGCACGCCGAAGGTGTTCCTCGCCGCCGTCGGCGAGCGCATGACCGAGGTCGCGGGCGAGGTCGCCGACGGGATCATCCTGCACGGCTTCACGACCGAGCGGTACGTGCGCGAGGTCACGCTGCCCGCGCTCGAGCGCGGCTGGGCCGCGGCGCCGGCAAGCAACGCGGCGACTTCGAGCTCTCCGGCCCGATGTTCGTCGTCACCGGCACCAACGAGGAGGAGCACGAGGCGGCGCGGAAGGGCACGAAGCAGCAGATCGCGTTCTACGGGTCGACGCCCGCGTACCGGGGCGTGCTCGAGCTCCACGGCTGGGGCGACCTGCAGAGACGACCTCAACCGGCTGTCGAAGCAGGGCGAGTGGGTGCAGATGGGCGAGCTCATCGACGACGAGATCCTCGACACGTTCGCGGTGTCGGCGAGCCCGAGGACCTCCCGGCGCGCTGCTCGAGCGCTACGGCGACGTGGTCGACCGGGTCAGCTTCTACGCGCCGTACAAGAGCGACCCCGAGCGCTGGTCGCGCGTCGTCGAGGGGTTCAAGATCGGGGCTTGACATAGCGAACGTATGTTCGTATAGTCAAGTTGCTTCCCCGAGTCGGTGCCCGGTCCCGAGGGGGAGGCGTGTTCGCAGAAGTCAGCGGCTCTGTCGATTCACTCGAGGCGGTCGCCGCGAGCTGGATCCTTTGCGTCTCGATGGGCGAGATGCTGCGGCGCTGGTTGAGCTCGCACGCGCGGCGAACGAATCTGCATCTCGATCAAGGCGCTCGCGGCACGTCGGGTCGAGGAGACGAAGGTGTGGCGCGACGCCGGGCATCGCAGCGCAGCGCACTGGGTAGCCGAGACCACGGGCGAAACGGTGGGCGCCGCGGCGCGGACCTTGGAGACGGCGCGGGCGCTCGAGGAGTTGCCCGAGACCGATGCGGCGTTCCGCGCCGGTGGGTTGTCGGAGACGCAGGCGTGTGAGATCGCGTCGCCGCGGCCGGTGCCGACCCCGGCGCCGAAGGCACGCTGTTGAAGACCGCGGCCGAGACGAGCGTGAAGGGGTTGCGGGATCGGTGCCGCCAGGTGCGCGCCGGCGCCGAGGCCGACGATCGGGCGTGGGCGCGCCGGTTGCACGTCGAACGGAAGGCGCACGAGTGGACGGATCCCGACGGCGCCTACTGCCTCAACGCCCGCCTGGCGCCTGACGCCGGCGCTCGGTTCAGCGCGGCGTGGAGAGCCCACACCGACCGCATTTTCGGCGACGCCCGCAACGCCGGTCGCCGCGAACCCCGCGCCGCCTACGCTGCCGACGCGCTCGTCGCGCTGGCAACCGAAGGTCCGTGCAGGCCGGTCGAGGTGCGCGTGACCGTCGACAGCTCGGCGCTGGCCCGCGGGCACACAGCGACGGGTGAACGGTGCGACATCGAACGGGTCGGGCCGGTGCCGGTGACGACCGCCCGGGCACTCTTCGATGACGCGTCGGTCGCGGTGCTGGTGCACGACGGCGACGACGTCACCGCCGTCTCCTCGCCGAAGCGCACGATCCCGGCGAAGCTGCGGCGGGCGCTCGAGTCGCGGTATCCCGACCTGCGGCGTGAAGGTCTGCGCCAACGACCAGTTCCTCGAGGTCGACCACGTGGTCCCGATCGCGGAAGGCGGCAGAACAGAGCTCCCCAACGCGTGGCGCATCTGCTCGCACCACCACCAGCTCAAGACCTATTTCGGCTGGAAGGTCGTCGGCGAGCCGGGCAACTGGGACCTCGTACCGCCCGATGATCCGGAGCCGCCCTAGCCAGGCTTGTGGGCGAGGAGGATCTCGGTGTCGCCGGGCCAATCCCAGAACAAGCCGGTGGGGGATCGCTCGGTCAGCAGCGCGCGAACGTCCGCCTCGAACGCGCCGAGCCGGTCGCCGAAGAGGTGGGGCGAGGCGAACGACATCGAGAGGAAGCCGGCGAGCACGCCGTCGACGTCGCGGACGACGTCGGGCCGGCCCGGTGCGAACACGATGCGAGGCGCGCCGAACCGGGTGCGCCTGAGGGCGTCCTCGTACCGTTCGTATGTGTCGGGCCGGTATCCCTGTCCGGCGCGTCGCCGCGGTCCTAGGTAGCGGCGGATGATCTCGCGGATCTCGTCGTGGGGGATCGGCGGGTACCCGGGTCCCTCCGGCTCGGGCCGACCTTCCACGGTGTTCACGACGAGGGCAAGCGCGCCGCCCGGTTCGAGAATGTCGTGGACGGCTTCGGCGACGGGGACCTGGTCCGTCCACTGGTACGACTGGCCGAACGTGACGAGCCGGCATGGACCGAGGTCGAGCGTGGGGATCGCTTCGGCGACCGCCTGGACCCAGCGGATGTTGTCGATCCCGGCCTCGCCGGCGCGGCGTTCGCCCTCGGCGAGCATCGCAGCGTCGGGATCGACGCCGATCGCGTCGTTGAACGACGGCGCCAGCTCGACCGTGAGGATGCCGGGACCGCATCCCACGTCGAGCAGCCGACCGGTGCCGTCCAGCCCGACTTCGTCGGACAGCGTGGCGACGAGCTCCCGCGAGTACGGCGGCCGCCCGCGGCGTAGTAGGGCGCGCTCCCTTGGTAGATCGTCGGGTCGTATGGCACGACCTCTAGGGTGACGCAATGCCGCAGCCCAAGGGGGCCGATTCCCGCTACTTGCGCGAGGTCGCGTACGCGGATCCGTCCGGGTTCGAGGCGCGCGCAGTCCGTCGGCGATCGACGCGAGGAGCTCGTCGACGAGCTGACTGACGCGATCACGGCGCGGATCCGCCGGAAGGGCAGTTCACGATCACCACCGAGGCCGCGTTCCTCACGGCAACGAAGGCGTGATCGTCGCGGACGGTCAGTACTCCTCCGCCGTTGGCAGCCGGATGGTTTCCTTGATCGTGCCGTCCAGCACGGCTTGCACGAGGTCCGGGAGCGCCTTGGGATAGAAGATCTCGTCGGTCGTCCGTAGCTCCTCGATGCTCCACCACCGGTGATCCAGGAGCGCGCGCTGCTCGACCTCGTCCCACCCGTGATGCTCGGGAGTGAACGCCTCGACGTTCACTGCGAAGAACGACTCGCTCTGCCGGAACTGCCGCTGCTCGAACTCGAAGTACGCGACCCGTGTTGCGATCACGGGCCCCAGCTGCGTGGACGAGAGACGGAGCCCGGTCTCCTCGAAGACTTCACGCACCGCCCCGTCCTCGATGGATTCGCCGTCATTCAGCCCGCCGCCGGGCGTGATCCACCACGACCCGGCCTCGGGCCGACCGGGATCGAACCCGTGCTGGAGCAGGACGCGCCCGTCGGCGACCAGCACCACGCGGGCCGCGTTCCGTTCTCGGAACATTGTGGGCGACGCTACCGGCGGGTCACGTGGAAGCCGCGAAGCGGAGCATCGACTCGACGGTCGCGTCCGGGTCTTGCATGGGTCCGAAGTGGCCGACACCGGGCATGACCTCGAGCCGGCCGGCCGGAAGGCGTTCGACGATCATCTCGCCGAGCGTGGGCGGGATGGCGTCGGTGTGCTCGCCGCATACGACGACCGTCGGGCATCGCACTTCACGAAGGCGCGCGTACACGCCGTTGGCGGTGCCCATCGCGTAGATGGCCGCTTCGTCCTCCGGTCGGCATTTGAGCTCGACGTGCCCGTCGGGGCGGTCGCGCAAGCCGTAAGCCACATAGGCGCGCAGCGCGTCCGGATCGAGCACGTCGAGCGGTGGCTTCGACCCGTACGACGCGAGTGCTTCGTCGCGCGACGACCACACCGCCCGGCGTCGTCGCGCGCCTTCCGCGAGCGGGAAGTCGTCCTGGGGCGGGAGCGGGTCGTCAGTCGGGAACACGATCGGCTCGTAGCACCACAGCCGGGCGAACGTGCCGGGCTCACGCGCTTCGCCGAGGAGAAGCGAGGCGGCGCCCTTCGAATGACCGCACGCGAGCAGCGCCGACTCGCCGGCCAGTCCGAGTTCCCGTGCCACGGCCATCACGTCGTCGCCGAACTCTGACCATTGATACCCATCGGGCGAGCGGTCGCTGTCCCCGTGCCCGCGGTAGTCGAACGACCAGACGCGTCGACCCTGCGCCACGAGCCGCGCCGCCACCGGCGCCCACGTCAACCCGTGGAAGCCGGTCGGGTGCGCGAGCAGGACGGGGTGGCCGTCGCCACCCCACTCGTGCACGACGAGGTTCAACCCCGCGGCGTCGAACCGGCGGGAACGGGGCGGTGGTGACGTCGCCATAGCGAGGCCCAGAGTGGATGTGCGGTCTTCGGGTGCTCGCCGGCGGGCGCCGGCTTGCGTCGACCCCAGAGGGCGGGCCAGATGCATGCGAGGCAGAGCAGCACGCCGACCACCATCACGTACCGGAGGGCGTGCGTGAACGCGATGTCGGTGATCTGTTCGACGAGAGCGCGCGGCGCCCCCGTCAGCGTCTTGACGTGCTGCTCGGCGGAGGTGGATCCCGAGAGCAGGCCGCGCACGTCGTCGATGTCTGCCGCGCCGGCGCCGCGCGCCCGGGCCTGCGTGAGCAGTTCGCTGTTCTCGAGGCTCGTGAACAGGGAGCTCGAGAGGGCGAGGCCGATCACGATGCCCATCAGCCGCGCCGTCTGCAGGACGCCCGACGCGATGCCGGCCTTCTCGTCCGGCATCGACTCCATGCCGGCCGTGTTCGAGATGTTGTAGGCGAACCCCTGCCCGAACCCGGCGATCACGAGCCCGATGAGGACCAGCCCGATCCCGCTGTCGGCGTCGATCAGTGCGAAGAAAGCCATGCCGACGCCGACGAGGAGCATGCCGACGGCCATGAGGTCCTGGGAACCGAACCGCGAGACGAGCCGGCCGCCGACGGGCGACATCACGACCAACGGCACGCTGAAGAACAGGAATATGCCCCCGGCCTCGAGGGGACTCAGATCAAGCACGTTCTGCAGGTACAGCGTGAGGAAGAAGAGGATCACGCCGAACATCCAGTTCCCGATGAAGGCCACCACCGACGCGCCCGCAAACCGCCGGTCGCGGAACAAGGAGAACTGCACCAGCGGGATGCGCCGTTTCAACCGGAGCTCGATGACGGTGAACACGGCGAGGAACACGACGCCGATCACGATCGGCCCGAGGACGACGACGGTTCCCCAACCCTCGTTGCTCGCCTGTTGGAGACCGATGATGGTCAACACGAACCCGACGGTCAGGGTCGCGAACCCGGTCCAGTCGATTCCGCCGGTGAAGGTGGGGTCGTGGGACTCCTCGACGGCCGCCACCGTGATGAAGAACGTCACGATCCCGATCGGAACGTTGAGGAAGAAGAACCATCGCCACGACGCGAACTCGGTGAGGATGCCGGCGAGGAAGGGCCCGAGCGCGGAGCCGGCGAGGCCGACGCCCGACCAGATGCCCAGCGCTTTGGCCCGTTCGTCGGGCGCGAAGGCGTTGTTCACGATCGACACCGACACCGTGAAGATGATCCCGCCGCCCACGCCCTGCACGACCCGGGCCGCGATGAGGAACAGCACGGTCGGCGCCCCCGCACACGCCGCCGACGCCGCCACGAACAGCACGATGCCGATGAGCGCCATCCGCCGGCGGCCGAAGATGTCGGCGAAGCGTCCGATGGCGATCATCGGCGACACGAACGCGAGCAGGTACGCGTTCACCGTCCACAGCAGGGTGGTCGTGGACGCGTCGAGGTCGTCGCCGATGCGGGGGAGCGCGACTGTGATCCCGAAGAAGTCGACGGTGAGCAGGATCATCACGCCCGACATCGCTATGACGACCCACCACTTGCGGTTCTGAGCGGTGATCACCGGCACGGCGGCGGAGCTTACGATGCTGCCGTGGTCCCCGGAGACGAACGCGTCGCAATGTGGGCCGAGCGGGGCGAGCATTACCGGGTGGTGGGGCACCGCGTGTTCGTCGTCGATCGCGGACCAGCCGACGGCGGCGACGATGCTCCGCCCGTCCTCGTGCTGCACGGCTTTCCGACCTCGTCGCACGACTGGCACCGCGTGCTCGACCACTTCGCGCGGCGCCGCCGCGTCGTGCTGCCCGATCTCCTCGGCTTCGGCCTGTCGGACAAGCCCGACCAGCGCTATTCCCTCTTCGACCAGGCGGACCTGGTCGAGGCGGTCGCCCGCGACCTCGGGCTCGACGAGGTCTCGCTGCTCACCCACGACATGGGCGACTCGGTGGGCGGAGAGCTCCTCGCCCGCAGCCTCGACGGGAGCCTCTCGTTCGAGGTGACGAGCCGCGTCCTGACGAATGGCTCCGTCTACATCGACATGGCCCACCTCACCGACGGGCAGCAGCTCCTGCTCTCGTTGCCCGACGAGCAGCTGGCCGAGGGGCTCGGACGCGACGCGCTCGTCGACGCGCTCCGAGGCACGTTCGCTCCGGACGCGGTCGTGCCCGACGACGACCTCCAGGTCGGCGCCGAGCTCATCCTCCGGGACGGCGGTGACCTCCTGCTGCCGCGCACGATCCGCTACGTCGAGGAGCGTCGCGAGCACGAAAGCCGCTGGACCGGCGCGATCGAGCAGCATCCGTCACCGCTGACGATCGTCTGGGGTGACCTCGATCCCATCGCGGTCTGGCCGATGGCCGAGCGTGTGCACGCCGCGTGCCCGGACGCGACGCTCGTACGGCTACGCGACGTCGGGCACTACCCGATGCTCGAAGTCCCCGACGAGCTCGCCGCCGCGCTCGACCACGCGCTGGCGTAGCGCGGAGCGCTACTTCGTGAACTCCGCGAGCGCCGCCTTGAAGTCGATCACGACGCCCTCGGGCTCCTCGGGCAGGACCTTGGCCGGCAGGTTCGAGCCGTTGAACAACAGCGGCACGGCGTCGTCCGGCACCGGGTTGCCCACCTTGACCTGGTAGGGCTTCTGGCCGTCGCGCATGACGGTCAGCACGAACGCGTGCACGTCGACGCCGTGCTGGTTCTTCATGCCGAGCGGTTGCGTCTGGACGATCACCGCCCGCACCGGGTCGCCCCGTTCGAGCACCTCGGCGGCGCTCGCGCCCTGTCCCTGGGCGATCGTCACCTCGGGCGGCTCGGTGGCGAGGTCGAGGGCGATCTCGTCGTGGTTGTCGGGGTTCACGCGCACCGCGGCCACGGTCTGCCCGGGAACGAACTGGGGCAGGACGGTGATCGGCACCGACTGCCGGCAGGTGGCCGTGTACGCCGGCATGTTGTCGAGCGAGACTTCGACCTTGAACACGCACACCGGACGGGAGAAGGCGTCGTCGCCGCCGGTGCTCACGTTGGTCTGCTGGACGTCGACGATCACGCCCCGACCGAGCAGCCCGTTCTTCAGCAGGTCCTTGTCGACGGATCCTGTCATCTGCTTGAACTTCTTGAACATGCCCATGGCTCGCTCCTTGCCCGCGATCAGTCCACCCTGCGCTTCCGTCGTGGACAGGAAAGCACGACCGGCCGGACCTGGCATGAGTACCGGCTACTCAGATCCTCGGCCTAGGGGAGCTCGCGGTCGACCCAGCGCTCGAGGGCGGGGCCGCTCTCGAAGCTCGAGATGAGGGCGTAGCGGGGGGCGTCACCGGTGTGGCACACGACGTGCCAGAGGCGCTGGGTGTCGAGCAGGAACTGGGAGCCGCGATGCAGCGGGATGTGGACCTCGGTGTCGGGGTCCGGCAGCCCGTCCTCGTTCTGCTCCATCAGCATCATGAAGCTGTCGGGATAGTCCGTGAGCTCGAGCCACGACCGCACCACCCACCCCTGATCGGACGGGTTGAAGCGGTTGTTGTCGTCGCGATGCATCTGGCGACGCGCGGTGTCGTAGTCCTGGGGCTCGAGCTTGATCACCCGCACCCGCCCGAAGTTCGCCCCGACCTGCTCGACGTAACTCCTGATCTCGGGGCAACGCTCGGCGTTCACCGTGAACTTGCCGTCCTTGTCGGGACGCTCGTCGCCCGGCTTCCAGAACCCGCGGCAGTCGAGCTCCCCGTCGGCGGTGGCGATCGGCGCGAAGTTCGTGTCGCCGCCGCTCTTCCAGTCCATGTACTCGAGCGAGAGGTATTCGCGCTCGGGGATCGGCTGCTGCAAGTCGCGCAGCCGGACGTAGCCGCTGTCGTCGAGCGCGTCGAGGCGCGGATGCGAGCTCTCGAGCGGGATGTCGGACGACCAGTGGGGGGTCTTCAGCCAATGCGACACGGTGAGCGATTCTAGAGGCTCGGCTACCGTGCGGACGTGTCCGAGGCCGTGTCGAAGGCCGTGCTCATCACCGGCTGCTCGACCGGGATCGGGCGCGCGACCGCCGAGCGCCTCGCCCGTCGGGGCTGGACCGTGTACGCGTCGGCTCGGCGGCCGGAGTCGATCACCGATCTCGCCGATGCCGGCTGCAAGCTGCTCACGCTCGACGTGGCCGACGAAGCATCCCGCCGTGCCGCGATCGCCGAGGTCGAGGGGGCCGAGGGCGCAGTCGGCGCGCTCGTCAACAACGCGGGTTTCAGCCTGGGAGGTCCGGTCGAGGAGGTCGCCCTCGACGAATGGCGGCGGCAATTCGAGACGAACCTGTTCGGCATGATCCACCTGACCCAGCTCGCGCTTCCGGCGATGCGCCGTCAACGGTGGGGACGCATCGCCAACGTCAGCTCGATCGGCGGCCGGCTCACGTTCCCGGGCGCCGGCGCGTACCACGCCAGCAAGCACGCGGTGGAGGCGATGAGCGACGCCCTCCGCTACGAGGTCAAGCCGTTCGGCGTGCGCGTGTCGGTGATCGAGCCCGGGCTCATCAAGACGAAGTTCGGTGACACCGCGGTGTCGACGGTCGCCGACCGCGGTGCCGACGGGCCGTACGCCGAGTTCATGGCCGGCGTCGCAACCCGTACTGCCGGCGCGTACGAAGGACCGATGGCGATGCTCGCGGCCGCGCCCGAACGTGTGGCGAAGGTGGTCGAGCGTGCGCTCCGGCGCCGGTCCCCGCGCCCGCGGTACCGGGTCACGGCGGGCGCCCGCATGTTCCTCGTCACTCGGGCGATGACCACCGACCGGGCCTGGGATCGCGTCGTGCGAACTTCGTTCCCGCCGCCGAAGCCCGAACCGGGAGAGGCGTAGCTCAGGCCGCCTGACGTCGCTCCCTCGATCCAGGCAGCCGGGCGATGATCGAGTCGGTGATCTCGTCGAGAAGCGCGGGGGCGCGCTTCTCGTATACGTGGCGGGCGAGGGCACGCGGGTGGCGGCTCCCGGCGTAGCGCACGCCGACCTCGGTCCGGCTTCTCGACCACGGCGCGAGCTCGACCTCGACGGGTACTCCGGCCCAGGGGACGTGTGACCCGAGTCGTGTGCGGATCCGACGTGCGGGCAGCAGGGACGTGCCGAGCGCGGTCAGCTCCGTATCGACTGACGAGCCGAGCGATCGCGTCACGTCGTCGAACACCGCCTCGGCGACGGCTACGGGCAGGGCGACGACGCGCGACAGGTGTGCGCAGGCGTGCAGTGCATCCATGCGTGCCTCCTCGTGTCGACGGGCTGTACGGCTTCGAATGCACGGTAACGACGGCACGTGTCGATCCGGTCACACGGAGGCGTGCGCGAAGCGAACAGCAGTTGAGCGATCGGCTACCGGAGTCTCACGGAAAGCTTCGTGTCGCCCGTCACTCCGGCCGGGCAGTCACTTTGCGATCGCTACGGGCAGATGCTCGAGACCGCGGAGTGTGAACGTGGTCCTGCGCACGGGTTCGCCGGCGAGCTCGATGTCCGGGAACCGGCGTACGAGTGTCCCCATGGAAACCGCGCCCTCGAGCCGCGCGAGCGCCGCGCCGAGACAGAAATGGTGCCCACCCCCGAAGGCGACGTGACGGTTCGCGTTTTCGCGGCCGAGGTCGAGCCGGTCGGGCTCGTCGAACTCCGCCGGGTCGCGGTTCGCCGCGCCGAGCATCGGAACGAGGTTCTGACCCTTCGGGATCGTGACGTCGCCGAGCTCGAACTCATCGATCGTGATGCGCTGCGTCAGCTGCACCGGGCTGTCGAAGCGCAGCAGTTCCTCGACGGCGTGGCGGTCGAGAGATGGGTCGTCACGCAGGCGCTCGAGCTGGTCGCGATGCTGCAGCAACGCGAGTGTTCCGTTCCCGATCAGGTTCACTGTCGTCTCGTGCCCGGCGATGAGGAGGAAGAGCGCCGTGCCGAGCAGCTCCTCCTCAGTCAGTCGGTCGCCGCCCTCCTCGGCCTCGATGAGCGCCGACAGGAGGTCGTCGCGCAACGACCGGCGGCGACGCCCGATGAGGTCGCCGAAGTACTCGAGGAAGGCGTTGCCGGCCGCCTCGATGCGCACCCGCTGGTCCGGCGAGATGAGCGGATCGGGATCGATGCTGGCCGCGAGCTCGGATGACCAGGCCGAGAACGTCGCGTGGTCCTCGGGCGGCACGCCGAGGAGCTCGCAGATGATCACGACCGGGAGCGGGTACGCGAGATCGGTCACGACGTCCATGCGGCCGTCGCCGCGGGCTTCGACCTCGTCGAGCCGCTCGTCGACGATCTCCTGGACGCGCACCCGCAGCCGCTCGACCATCTTCGGCGTGAACGCCTTGCTCACGAGGGCAGCGTCAGCCGCGTGTGATCCGGCGGGTCCATGAACAGCATGACGACGTTGTTCATCCGGTCCTGATCCATGCGTGTCGCCCGAAGGCGGGTTGGCCTCGGCGAAGGCGCGGAACAGGTCGGAGTTCTGTTGATTCGGTGCTCAGGTGCGGATCACGCACGATCGCCGACGCATCCGCATGACGGCTCACGAGGTACACGCCGAACGGCGTCTGGTGCACCGGCTCGTGCTCGCGGAGCAGACGGAAGAACTCGTACGGGTCGTCGCGGAACTCGGGTGTGAGTGCGACGCTCAGGAAGTCGAGTGTCTGCTCGGCCGGCTGTGCCATCGGAGCCCCCCATGGGCTGGTGCCGTTTGCGTCACGGTATGCCCGGGTTCGCGCAGGGTCCACGTGACGTGAGGCACAGGGTCGTTGCTCACGGACGCGCGCCTCGTGCGGTGGGACCGGAGCCACGAACCGGCGCGGCGAGATTGGCGAACTCGCACAGCAACGGCCGCGTGTCGCGCGGGTCGACGATCTCCTCGATCATGAACACCTCCGCGGTGCGGAACGGCGAGCGCGCCGCGTCGAGTCTCTGTTCGATCTCGGCCCGAACCGCGTCGGGGTCCTCGGCCGCTTCGAGCTGCGCCTTGTACGCGGCTTCGATACCGCCGGCGAGCGGCAGGCTGCCCCAGTCGCCCGACGGCCAGGCGAACCGGTACTTGAGCCGTGCCGCGTTCTGGTGCGCGGCGCCGGCCACCCCGTACACCTTGCGCAGGATCACCGAGCACCACGGCACCCGGGCCTGGTAGATGGCGGCGAGCGCGCGGGCGCCGTGCCGGATCGTCGCCGCCCGCTCCGCATCGACGCCGATGACGAACCCGGGGTTGTCGACGAGGTGCACGACCGGGAGATGGAACGTGTCGGCGAGGTCGACGAAGCGCGTCACCTTCTGTGACGCGTCGGCCGTCCACCCGGCGCCGTAGAAGTACGGGTCGCCTGCCAGTACCGCGACCGGCCAGCCGTCGAGGCGGGCCAGCCCGGTCACGGCCGACCGCCCGTACCCGCGGCCGATCTCGAGGAACGAGTCCCGGTCGACGACCGCGTCGATGATGTCGCGCACCTTGTAGACCTGCCGCGTGTCGCGGGGAATCGCGTCGACAAGCCATCCCTCACGGCGCTCGGTGTCGTCGGTCGGCTCGACCCGGGGCGGCGGGTCGTCGACCGACCGGGGGAGATAGGAGAGGAACGCGCGCGCCCGCGCAAAGGCGTCCTGCTCGGTGGCGACCACGTCGTCGACGGCGCCGTTGCGGCCGTGGATCTCGCTGCCGCCGAGCTCCTCCTTGTCGACGTGTTCACCGAGGCGGGCGACCACCGGCGGTCCCGCCACGAACAGCTGGGACGTGCCACGCACCATGACCGAGTAGTGGCTCGTGACGACCCGCGCCGCGCCGAGTCCGGCGACGGATCCGAGGCAGAGGGCGACGACGGGCAGGGTGGCGAGATTCTCGACCACCCACTCCCAACCGGGATTGAATGGCACGAAGCTGCGCGCCATGGTCTCGATCGACTTGACCGACCCGCCGCCGCCCGAGCCGTCGACGAGCCGGACGATCGGCAGCCGCAGCTCGTTCGCCATCTGCTCGGCGTGCACCTGCTTCTGGAAGATCGACGCGTCCGCAGCGCCGCCGCGAACGGTGAAGTCGTCACCGCCGACGACGACGGGCCGGCCCTCGATGCGGGCCCGGCCCATCACGAAGTTCGCGGGCGTGAAGCCGGCCAGCTGCCCATCGTCGTACTCGGCTCTTCCCGTGAGCGCGCCGATCTCGTGGAAGGTGCCGGGGTCGACCAGCGCGTCGATGCGCTCCCGCACGGTGAGCTTGCCAGCGTCGTGCTGACGGGCGACCTTCTCCTCGCCGCCCATCGCGGCCGCCAGCTCGGTCCGCCGCCGCAGCTCGTCGAGCTCGGGATCCCAGGTCACTTGGCCACCGCGGCCGCACCGTACTCTTGCGATCCGTGAGCGAGCGCCAGAGCGAGCCCAACACGTATCGCCAGCACCGGTATACGCCGCCGCCGGGCGCGACCGAGATCCTGCTCGTGCGCCACGGCGAGTCCCAGCCGGTCGATCCCGAGCGGCCGTTCGATCTGGTCGACGGGCACGGCGACCCGCCTCTCGACCCAGTGGGCGTGGACCAGGCCGAACGACTTGCGGAGCGGCTCGCCGGCGAGGACATCGCCGCCATCTACGTGACGACCCTCCGCCGCACGGTGGAGACGGCGGCCCCGTTGGCGAAGCGTCTCGGCATCGTTCCGAGCGTCGAACCGGAGCTGCGCGAGGTGTACCTCGGGGAGTGGGAAGGCGGGATGCTGCGAGTGAAGGCAGCAGAACACGATCCCGCGTTCGTGCGCGCCGTCGAGGAGCAACGTTGGGATCTCATCCCCGGCGGCGAGCCCGCCGACGCGTTCCGCGACCGCGTCAGCCTCGGGATCTCGCGTGTTGCCGTCGCGCACCCCGACCAGCTCGTCGTGGTCGTCACCCACGGCGGCGTCATCGGCGAGGTCCTCTCCAACGCGACCGGCGCTCGGGGGTTCGCGTTCATCGGGGCCGACAACGCGTCGATCAGCCACATCGTCGTCGAAGAGGACCGGATCACCGTCCGCCGCTTCAACGACACGACCCACCTCGACCCGCACTTCTCGGTGGCGGCGCCGCCGCCGATCTAGCCCACCGTTCCGCAGCGAAACGCTCGCTATCGGCTTTTGGGCCGAGGAGGAGCGGTCAGAAGTCGAAGTCGCCGGTGGCGGTGCGGGTGTCGCCGGTGTCCCGGATGGCGGCGCGCACGTTGCGGGCGATGAGCGCCTGGTGCACCTCGTCGGCGCCGTCGACGAGGCGGGCCGAGCGGGCGTGCTTCATCATCCGCTCCAGCGGCGTGTCGGTGGAGTAGCCGAGTGCGCCGTGCACCTGGATCGCGCGGTCGACGACCTTCCAGAGCATGTTCGCCACGTGATGCTTGGCGAAGCTCACCTCCTGGCGGAACGGCTGCTCGTTCTCGATCTTGTACGCCGCGTGCAGCACCATCAGCTTGGCGGAGTACAGCTCCATCGCCGAGTCGGCCATCATCCATTGGATCGCCTGCTTCTCGGCGAGGGGCGCGCCGTGCAGCTGACGCTCTTCGGCTCGCTTCACGAGCATCTCGAGCGCGGTCTCGGTCTGGCCGATCCACCGCATGCAGTGCGCGAGGCGCGCCGGGCCGAGTCGCGCCTGCCCGAGCAGGTGGCCGTTCCCCCGACCGCCCAGGACGGCCGAGTCCGGGACGCGCAGGTCGGTGATGCGGATCTCGCAGTGGTTGCCGTGGCCGGCCATCGTGTCGATGTCGCGCACGATCTCCCATCCGTCGGCGGGGAGGTCGACGAGGAACGCGGTGTTCGACGCCTGCGGCGGGTCGGCATCGGGGTCGGTCTTGGCGATGAGGATGGCGAACGTCGCGCCCTTGGCGCCGCTGATGAACCACTTGTGGCCGTTGATCACCCACTCGTCGCCGTCCTGGACGGCCATCGTGCGGATGCCCGTCGGGTCGGAGCCGGCGACCTCGGGCTCGGTCATCGCGAAGCACGAGCGCACCCGCCCCTCGAGGAGCGGCCGGAGGTACTTCTCCTTCTGCTCGTCGTCGGCGTGATGCAGCAGCGTGTGCTGGTTGCCTTCGTCGGGCGCCTGGGCGTTCAGGATGAACGGGCCGAAGTTCGTGCGGGCCGCCTCTGCCGACACGAATGCCATCGCCGTGATCCCGAGGCCGAGCCCGCCCCACTCCTTCGGCATGTGGGGGAGCCACACGTTCCACTCGTGCGCCTTCTGGCGGAGCTCGATGATCATGCGCACGATGTCGGAGCGGTCGGGCTCGCCGTCCGGCGCGTTGGCGTAGACCTTCTCCTCCGCCGGGCGCACCACCTCGTCCATGAACTCGCGGACGCGGCGGCGCGTCTCCTCGACGTCGGGCGGCAGGGTGAAATCGATGCTCATGGGGAGCAGTGTTCCCGCCGCTTGACCAAGGGGTCAAGAACGCTCTGACGGCTCAGGCAGACGTTCGGTAGTGGTACCGATAGGCCATCTCGAAGCCCGCGCGTGTACAGCTGGCGGGCGCCGTCGTTCATGGCCTCGACCTGGAGGTACATACGAGCGGCGTCTCGGCTGTGTCCCCACCGCGCCAAGGCGTGGAGGATCGACGTGGCGGCGCCGCGCCGTCGAGCCTCCCGCCGCGTGCCCATCGCGTACACGCCGGTCCACCCCCGCTCGAGCACTCCGAGCCCGACGGCTGCCGGCATCTCGTCGACCGGGAGCACGGCCGTGCCGACGGCGGGGCCGAGATGCCGGAGGAGATGGGCGTACGCGCGGAGCCGGTCACGCCCGGCGTCGTTGTCTCCGAATGCAGACGCGTACTCGGCCACCCAGTACTCGTCGATCCCCTCGCCGAGCGTCACGTCGCCCGTATCTGCGCGCATGGTCTGTGTGATGACGTGCGGAGTCTCGGCCACGAGGACGAGTGTCGGCTCCTCGATCTCATAGCCACGGGTCTCGAGCGCGTCGTCGAGCCCGGCGGGGAGCACGGCGGGGCTCATCAGGAAGCGGGTCGGCAGGTCGCGATCTCGATAGAAGTCCTCGACGAGCTCGATGCGCGCCGCGAGGCCGGCAGGGTCGCCACCGTAGGGGAGCACCGAGTTGCAGCGTCGGAACGGATAATCCGGGGAGGCGCGCAGAACCCAGCCGTCGACGAGCTGCACGGTGGCGGCGGCGGTGGCGTTCGCGCCGAGCTCGTCGAGGAGACGGACCGTCTCGGTGCCCGGACGGGTCATCGGCGCCAACCGTACCGGCGGCCGCGGGATCAATTCGGTGGAGGCTGCCGGACGTTCCTGCCATGGTGCACTGATGCCGGAGCTCAACTTCGACGAACGCATCGCGAAGCGGTACGAGGAACTCTGGCCGGATCTGTTCGACCCCGCCGTCGTCGACCCGGCGGTGAACTTCCTCGCCGAGCTGGCAGGAACCGGCGGCGCGCTCGAGCTCGGCATCGGCACCGGCCGCATCGCGTTGCCGCTCAGCAGGCGGGGCGTTCGTGTGCACGGGATCGAACTGTCGCCGGCCATGGTTGCGGAGCTGCGGGTGATGCCGGGCGCAGGCGACATCGGCGTGACCGTCGGCGACTTCGCGACGACCGACGTGGCCGGGACGTTCACGCTCGCCTACCTCGTGCGCAACACGATCATGAACCTGACCACCCAGGACGAACAGGTTGCGTGCTTCCGCAACGTCGCCGCACATCTCGAACCCGGCGGCTGCTTCGTGATCGAGGTCATAGTTCCTGCGCTCCAACGGCTTCCGCCCGGCGAGACCATCCAGGCGTTCACGGTGACCTCGACGCATCTCGGCTTCGACGAGTACGTCGACCTTGTTGCGCAGAAGTCCTTTTCTCACCACTACTGGGTGATCGACGGCCGACTCGAGACCTTCTCAGCGCCGTTTCGGTACGTGTGGCCGTCCGAGCTGGATCTCATGGCGCGGCTGGCCGGCATGACCTTGCGCGAGCGCTGGAGCGACTGGAACCGTGAGCCGTTCACGAGCGATAGCAGGAGCCACGTATCGGTGTGGGAGAAACCGCGTGGCTAGCGGTATGCGCCGCCCCCCGCGAACATGCCGCGTCGCCACCGGTCCGGCGTGAGCAGCAGGGCGCGCGGATAGTCCTCGAACATCCAGCGCGCGAAGTGGCGTCGTGTCCAGGGCGTCAAGCCGGCGATGCGCACCGCCAACGCGGCGCCCCGGGGCGAGCGGACCACGCGCTGCAGCGCGGCCGCGAAGTGCAGGTCACGCCCGAGCGCGCGCCGCACGCCTTCGGTGTACCGGCGTCCGGCGCCTTCGGCCTTCCCCGTTGCGATCGCGTCGACGGCGACCAGCGCCGTCTCGATCGCCTGCGCGATTCCCTCCCCGGTCAGCGGGTCGACCACGTTGGCGGCGTCGCCGACGTACAGCACCCGCCCGTCGGCGAGCGCGTCGTATTCGAACGAGGCCGGGATCGGCCAGGCGCGGTGCGTCGCCTCGGGCTCGGCGGCCGGTCCGAGCACCGTGCGCACGCTCGGACGGGTCAGCAGCTCACGCCAGCGGGCGTTGAGCTCCTTTCCGGACATGTCCGGACGGCGCAGCACGCCGAAGCCGACGTTCGCCCGCCCTTCGGGCAGCGGGAACACCCAGGCGTAGCCGGGGAGCAGGTCGGCTTCGAAGAGCACGTAGAGCCGCGGATCGTCGACGCCGCGGAAGTACTGACGGAACGCGTGCCACGTGCCGAGCTCGGGCGGCGCCGGCGGACGCATGCATCGCCGCACGAATGAGTAGTGGCCATCCGCTGCGATCACGAAGCGGGCCTGCACCGAGCCGTCGCCGGCCGTCGTGGCGGTGACGCCGTCGCCGTTCGTGTCGATCCCCGTGACGGCGACGCCGTCGCGCACCTCGACGCCCGAGCGCCGGGCGGTGTCGACGATGGCGGCGTCGAGCTCGACGCGCGGCACGACCGCGGCGTGATCACCATCGTCCGCCAGGGGGAGGGAGACGCGTCGGCCGTCGGGCCCGACGAGAACCGTCTCGCGGACCGCCATGTAGCCGGGGAGTTGGCGCAGGTCGACACCGAGCTGCTCGATGAGGCGCAGGGCAGCCGTGGTCAGGCCGTCGCCGCACGTCTTGTCGCGGGGAACGAGGCCTTGTCGACGACCAGGACGTCGAGGCCCCGGCGCCGGGCGGCCAGGCCAGCGGCCGCGCCCGCAGGCCCGGCACCCACTACGAGGACATCGACCGCCGTTGGCATTGCGCCGATCCTACGATCGGACCGCTCCGACGCCGGTTCGACCGCTTCGACGCGGGAGGCCCGGTCGGGCCAGAATCAGCGGCGGCCTTTCTGGGCAAACAGGAGTGGTATGAACATCGCAGTCTGTGTGAAGCAGATCCCCGACCCGGCCACGCCGGGTGAACTGGATCCCGAGACGAAGACGCTCAAGCGCGAGGGCAAGTTGATCCTCGACGACTCCGACGCCTACGGCGTCGAGATGGCCCTCCAGCTCGTGGACGCCGCCGGGGGCGGTGAGGTCACGCTGATCTCGATGGCTCCCAATGACGAGGTGTCGGGGCTGCGCACGGCGCTGGCGATGGGGGCCGCCAAGGCGGTCCTCGTCTCCGACCCGGTCCTCCAGGGCTCCGATGCGCTGTCGACGGCCAAGGTGATCGCCAAGGCCGTCGAGCGCGCCGGCGAGACGGACCTCGTGCTCACGGCGACCGAGTCGACCGACGGCTACACCGGCACGGTGCCGGCTCAAGTCGCCGAGCTCCTCGGCTGGCCGTCGCTCACCTTCGCCAAGCACATCGAAACCGCCGACGGCAAGGTCAAGATCCAACGACAGACCGAAGCCGGGTACGACATGGTCGAGGCGTCGCTCCCCGCGGTGGTCAGTGTCACCGCCGGCGTCGTCGAGCCGCGCTACCCGTCCTTCAAGGGGATCATGGCGGCGAAGAACAAGCCCGTCGACCAGGCGAAGACGGCGGATCTCGGGCTGTCCGAGGACGAGGTCGGCTGGAAGGGCGCCCGTCAAGAGATCAAGTCGATCGAGGCGGCACCCGAGCGGCAGGCAGGCGAGAAGATCGAGGACGAAGGCGACGCGCACGAGCGGATCGTCGCCTTCCTCGAGCAGCTCAAGGTCATCTAGGAGGCCACTGCAGATGACGCTCCCGAAGGTATGGGTCTACGCCGAGGGCGAGGACGGCAAGGCGACCTCGGCGACGCTCGAGCTGCTCACCAAGGCGCGCGAGCTCGGCGACACGGTGGAGGCCGTGTACTCGGGCGCCGACGCCGACACGATCGCCCCCCAGCTCGGTGAGTACGGCGCAACGAAGGTCCACGCCGTCGACCACGGCTCGTCGTTGAGCGGAGTGGTCGGAGGTGCGCTGCTCGCGAAGCTCGTCGGCGACGAGCAGCCGGACCTCATCCTCTTCGCACAGAGCTACGACGGGCGCGACGCGATGGGGCGGCTCTCGGTGAAGCTCGACCGCCCGGTGCTGACCAACGGCAACGGCGTCGAGGTCGATGGCGACACGGTCGCGGTGAGCACCGCCGTCTTCGGCGGGAACACGATCGTGACGACCGCCTTCGAAGGTGAGAAGCCATACCTCGCCGGCATCCGTCCGAAGTCGTTCGCGCCCGAGCCCAGCGGCGGGGGCGCGGCCGAGGTCGCGAAGGTCGACAGCGTCGACGCCGGGCGCGCCGCCGAAGCTCAGGTACTCGACCATCACGTCGAGGAGCAGGAAGGCCCGAAGCTCGAGGATGCCGAAGTCGTCGTCTCGGGTGGCCGCGGGCTCGGGAGCGCCGAGGCGTACGAGCCGCTCGTCGAGGAGCTCGCGAAACTCCTCAAGGGCGCGTCGGGCGCGTCACGCGCGATCGTCGACGCCGGCTGGGTGCCGTATTCGAAGCAGGTAGGTCAGACGGGCAAGACCGTGAAGCCGAAGGTGTACATCGCGATCGGCATCTCGGGCGCGACGCAGCACATGGTCGGCATGAAGAGCTCGGACAACATCATCGCCATCAACAAGGATCCGGAGGCGCCGATCTTCAGCGTGTCGGATCTCGGCGTCGTCGGTGATGCTTCGAAGGTGGTACCGAAGCTCATCGAGGCGTTGAAGGCGAAGACCTAGCGCCAGCTCGAGCCCCTAGGGGTGCATGTCCTCGGGCGCGACGTCACGTGTGTGTGTGGCGAAGCCCCATTGCTGACCCTGCGGGTCCTCCGCCATGTAGCTGCGGTCGCCGTAGAACTGGTCCTGCGGCTCGGAGATGATCTTGGCGCCCGCGCCCTTCGCCTGCTCGCAGTGCTTGTCGACGTCGTCGACGTACACGTACACCGTGGCGTGCACATGGCCATGGCGCCCGGGGTTCTGGTACTCGGGACCGGGCATGCCCATCATGACGACGCCGTCGCCGAGTCGCACCTCGGCGTGATTGATCTTCCCATCCGGTCCCGCCATGCGCACGTCCTCGGTGAAGCCGAACGCCTTGGTCAGAAAGTCGAGCGCGGCGGCGCAGTCCTCGTACAAGACGTACGGGGTGATGCGCGGGAATCCCTCGGGCGGGTTCGCAACCATGGCAGCCCTCCTTCGTCGGACTCGGACTGTGAATCTACGCGCCGAGCACGCCGCTCTGCTACGGGCGTAGTCTGCAGGTGTGACGGCGGTTGCGGAACGGCTGCGTGAAGTTCGAACCAAGATCGACACGGCGTTCGGCGCGGTTCGGAACGATCAGGGTGCGTCTCCGGTGCTGACCGCCGTCGTCGGTGAGTTCGCCAAGAAGGCCGAGAAGGCGGCGGGCGCCGAGGACGAGCGGGGCGCCGTCATCGAGCTCGAGCAAGCCGGCGACAGCGCGAAGGTCGCTGCGGAAGCCGACACCGGCGTGTCCGACGCCACGCGGGACGCGGTGCTGGACGCTCACCTGGCGATCTGCATCGCCAAGTCGAAGCTGTAAACACGCTCGTCCTCGCGGCTGAGCGTTACGCAGCGCCGTCGGGGATCCATGAGCCGTGGAAGCCGAATGGGACGCGCTGCGGCAGCGTGACGGTGGCGACGGGCGATCCCGAGATGTCGGTGGCGTCGAGCACGACGAGGTCGCTGGCGTCACGTCCCTCGTCGTAGACGACCGAGAGCAGCCAGCCTTCGTCTTCGCCGGCGTCGTCCGCGGCCGGAACGAACACACCTTCCCCGGCATGCGTGCCCCGACCGAAGCTGCGCGCTTCGGTCGTGCCGGTTTGCAGATCGTGCTTCACGAGACCGCCGAGCTGGATCCCCTCGTCGTCGATGCCGAAGTGCGTCGCATATCCGTACCGATGGCGCCGGCCGACGAGGCGGTCGTCCACGCGCGGGAACTCCTGCGGCCGGTCGTCGAGCCGTTCCTCGATGACCTTCCCGGCGTCGAGGTCGATGGTCCACCGGTCCAGCGTCGGCGGCAGCTCGGCCGGTCCGTAGATGTCCGTGGCGAACATCTTCGGATGCCGGACGACGTCGACGACGACGGCGCGGTTGTCGTCGTAGGCGTTGAGCGGATGGAAGACGTAGCACGGCTCGACATCGAACCACCGGACGTCGGCGTTGCCGCCGTCGCGGGGCATCACGCCGACGCGTGCGCCGTAGTCGGGCTTCCACTCGGCTGGGAAGGGCCGCTCTCCGACGAGGTCGAAGTCGAACACAACGGGCAGGTCGAGGAACACGACGTTGCGCTCTGTGATCGCGAAGTCGTGCACCATCGACGGACCATTGATGTCGATGTCCTCGCTGCGGACGAGCTCCCCGTTCGCATTCACGACGTGATAACGCAGCCACGGGGGCCCGAAGGCGTCGTAGCCGAAGAAGAGCATCTCGCCCGTGACCGGATCCACCTTCGGGTGCGCGGTCATTGCCGAGCGGAGCTTGCCGCCGAAGTCGTAACGACCGACGGTCGAGAGATCCGGTCGCACCTGGGTGGGAAGGCACACCTCGACGAGGGCGAAGATCTTGCCCGCGTGCGTGACGACGTGTGTGTTCGCCACGCTCGAACCCACCGGGAACACGTCCTCGGGCTGGCCGGGGATCGGGTCCTCTCCGAGAAGATCGAGCGCCTGGTCGGTCCGTACCCACCGGTTCCGGTACGAGACGGCCTTGCCGTCGCGCAGTTCGATCGCGTGGAGCATGCCGTCGCCCAAGAACCAGTGGTACGCGGCGGGGTCGGGCGCGATGGGGTTGGGACCGTTGCGGAGCAGCCGCCCGCGCAATTCCTTCGGAATCGCACCCTCGACCGGAAGGTCGGTCGCGCTCAGCTCGTCGCTGACGGGTGCGAAGTTTCCGACGAGGTAACGGTTCTCGACTGCAGTGCTCATGCGGTTGCTCCTTGGTCCTCGTGAGCGGGTTCGCTCAGGCCGAAGTTCTGGACGGTGCAGACGTGGTCGACGAGCGTGTCGATGTCGGGCCACGGGAAGCCCGGCAGCGAGATGAGCAACGACGTGACGCCGTGGACGGCGGCCCACACGCCGGTTGCCGCCAGCACGGGATCGACCGGTCGGAACGCGCCGGCGTCGATGCACCGTTGCACGGCGTCGACGAGATGTTGGAACGCCCATGCGCCGGCCCCGACGACGATGTCCCGCTGTTGTGCGCTTCTCGTTGCGCGTCATGAACAGGATCCGGTACGGCTCGGGGTTCTCGAGCCCGAAGCGGACGTACGCACCGGCCGCGGCGGCGCAGGCTCTCGACCGGGTCGTCGGGTCGATCGACCCGCTTCCTCGATGACCGAGTCGAACGCCTCGAAATGCCGCTCGCACACGGCGAGGATCAGCGAGTCCTTGTCGGGGAAGTGCAAGTAGATCGACGGCGGTGTCACGCCCACGGCGTCGGCGATCGCGCGGATCGACACCGCCTCCGCGCTTCCCGTCTCGATCATCAGGCGCTCCGTCGCCGCGAGGAGATCCGCGCGCAAGGTGTCGCCCTCCCCGCGGCGTGACCGCGGTCTCGGCTTGGCTGCGGGCGATCGGGTGGCCGTCATCGTGACCCCACCGGTTCGGCGGCCGGTCGTTCGGCCGGGGGCTCGGGCTCGGGTTCCTCCGTCTCGCTGATCCCGATCCGGTCGTGAATGCGCCGCATCCACTTCGGCGCCCACCAGTTGGCCTCGCCCGCGATGCGCATGAACGCGGGCACGAGGGTCGCCCGGATCACGAACGCATCCATGAGCACGGCGATCGAGAGGCCGATGCCGAAGATCTTGATGAACGAGACCCGCGAGGTGGCGAAGGCGAGGAACACGACGCTGATCAGGACGGCGGCCGCGGTCACGATGCGGCCCGTCCGTTCGAGTCCGATGGCGACCGAGCTGGTGTTGTCGCCGGTGCGGTCGTGCTCCTCCTTGATGCGCGACAGCAGGAACACCTCGTAGTCCATCGACAGGCCGAACGCGATGCAGAACAGCAGCAGCGGTGTCGACGCCGGCAATGTGCCCGTCGCCGTGAAGTCGAGGACGCCCGAGAAGTTGCCGTCCTGGAAGATCCAGACCAACGCGCCGAACACCGCGCTGAGGCTCAGCACGTTGAGGATGAGCGCCTTGATGGGCACGACGACGCTCCCGAACATCAGGAACAGCAGCACGAAGGTTGCCAGGGCGACCAGGCCGAGCGCGATGGGGAGGCGGGCGAAGATCGACTCGTTCGAGTCGACGAGCTCGGCCGACGGCCCCGTGACCAGGACCGGGAACGGCGCGCGCGTGTCGCGCACCGCGTTGGCGAGACGCTCGCCCGCATCGGAGTACGGCTCGACCGACGGGACGACCGACAGCCAGGTGGCATCGTCCGCCTGGAAGCGCGCGCTCAATGGCCCCGGACCGGCAACTTGCTGCCCGTCGATGTAGCTCCCGGTGAAGGCGTCGACGCGAGCCGCACCCGGCAGGCGCGACAGCTGCGCTGCGTAGCGATCGACGCCAGCAGTGCGGGCGGTCGGATCGCCGATCCCGGTCGCGACCACCTGGAGCGCTCCGCCCTCGTTCGACGAGAACCGTTCCCTGATGTCGTCCTGTACCTGACGGCTCGAGAGGTCGGGCGGCAGCACGCGGTCGTCGGGCAGTCCGAACTGGATGCGCAGGAACGGGATCCCCAGCGCGAGGAGCAGGACCACGACGACGATCGCGATCGGCACCGGGCGTCGCATCACGAACATTGCGATCCGATGCCAGACGCCTTCACCGACTGGTTTCGGCTCCCGCCGCCACAACCGCAGTGAGTTCACCCGCGGTCCCAACACCGCGAGCAGCGCGGGAAGGAAGATGACCGACACCGCGCCCGCGAGCAACGACACGCCGATGCCCGCATACGCGAACGACCGCAGGAACGCCAGTGGGAAGACGAGCAGAGCCGACAGGGAGATGGCCACGGTCACGGCGCTGAACGCCACGGTCTTGCCGGCGGTCTGCACGGTGCGCACCACCGCGTTGTGCGGATCGCGCCCGGCGCGCAGCTCCTCCCGGTACCGCGAGACCACGAACAGGCTGTAATCGATGGCGAGCCCGAGCCCCAAGCCGGTCGTGAGGTTGAGCGAGAAGATCGACACCTGGGTGAGCGACGAGAGCACGAGGAGCACGAGGAACGTTCCGACGATCGCCAGGATGCCCACCACCAAGGGCAGACCGGCGGCGACCACGCTCCCGAACACGAGCACGGTCAGCAGCAGGACGATCGGGAACGCGAGGAGCTCGCCGCGCAGCAGGTCTTCCTCGACTTGGGTGTTGACCTGCCGGAAGACCTCGGCGAAGCCGCCGACGCGGACCGTGATCGGTCCCCGGCTCCCGGAATAGCGGGGCGACAGCTCCTCGGCCGTGTCGTGCACGGCGTCTTCGTCGCCCCGCAACGCGGCGATGACGAGCGCTTGACGACCGTCCGCGCTGCGGAGCGGGGGCGGGCTGCCGAGGTCCCAGTACGAGATGGCGCGAGCGACTCCACGCTCGGACCCGAGTCGGGCGGTGATCGCACTGCCGGCGGCCGCGACCTCGGGATCGTCGGCCGTGCCGCGCTTCGACGTGACGAGGAGGATGAGATCGGGCTGTTGTTCCCCGAATTCCCGCTCGATGGCGTCCCTTGCCCGAGAGGACTCGGAGGAAGGGTCTTCGAAGCCGCCGCTGCTCAAGCGGGATGCGACGCCGCCGCCGAGCCCGGCGGCGACGAGGAAAAACACCGCCGTGCCGGCGAGCACCGCCTTGCGATGGGCGACGGCGAAACGACCGAGGCGAGTGAGCAGGACCGGGCCCCCAACCGATGTGTGTTATCGCTGATAAGTCAGCGCGGCTCCATCATCGACCGACCCTCCGGCCGTGGCCAGATGACGTGGGTCACAGGCCCGGTCATGGCTTCGCTTCGGGGAGGTAGTCCCGGAAGACGTCCATCTGCTTCCAGTCCGGCACCGGCGGCACGTGACCCGGGCGAGGCGAGTACACGGAGTGCTCGACCACCTGCATCTTGTGGATGTAGCGGGGGCAGTTCGGGAAGATCCGCTCGCGCGTGCACGCGCACGATCAGTTGCGCGCCCTCGAACGAGCTCAGCAGCTCGTCGTCGTCGTGCAGCGACGCGATGCCGTTGATGCGCATCCGGTTCGGGCGCTCGAAGTCGATGAACAGCATGCCGACCTTCGGGTTGACGAGCACGTTGCCGAGGCTGCGGAACATGCCGTTGCCGTCGTAGCTCGGGAACGCGAGCGTGCTCTCGTCGACGACGCGGACGAAACCGGGCTGCCCTCCCTTGTACGAGCAGTCGGGCCACCCGTCGGCGTCGGCGGTGGCGAGGAAGAACATCGGCACGCGTTCGATGAACGCGCGGTCGTCGTCGCTGAACCGGTCGTGGACCGTGATCTGCTCGAGCCGGTCGGCGATCCGCCGGCTGTCGAAGCGGTCCTGGAGCTCGCGCGACCCGTCGTGGTACATGGCCATGCGGCCACGGTACGCCCGCGGCGCCGCTGGCGGGAGCCGCAGGCGCGTCGTGGCGACGGGCTCAGCCGGCGTCGACGTCGATGTCCAGGAACAGAGGTGCGTGGTCCGACGGCAGCTTGCCCTTGCGGGCGAACCGGTCCACGAGGCCCCACCGGATGCGGTCGACCAGCGGCTGGGTCACGTATGCGAGGTCGATGCGCATGCCGCGGTGCTCGTGGAAGTCGCCGCGGCGGTAGTCCCAGTAGGTGAACAGCTGTTCCTGGGGGTACAGCGCGCGGAACCCGTCGACGAAGCCCCAGTCGCGCAGCTTGGCGACCGCGGCGCGTTCGGGCTCGGTGACGTGGGTGTCGCCGATGAACGCCTTCGGCGACCACAGGTCGCGGTCTTCGGGAGCGACGTTGAAGTCGCCCATCATCACGATCGGGTCGCTGGGCTTGTACGTGGCGGCGACCCAGTCGTGGAGGCATTCGAGCCACGCCAGCTTCCGCTCGTAGAACTCGGTGCCGACTTTGCGACCGTTGGGCACGTACACGCAGATCACGCGCACGCCGCCGCACATCGCGGAGAGGAGGCGGGCGTCGCCCTCGTACGGGTCGACGAGCTCGGTGCCGTCGAACCCGGAGGTGACGTCGGCGACGCCGGCGCGGGACAGGATCGCCACGCCGTTCCATTGCCCCGGCCCGTGGTGCACCGAGTCGTACCCGAGGCTCTGGAAGGTCAGCTGCGGGAACGAGTCGTCGGAGAGCTTGGTCTCCTGGAGGCACAGGACGTCGGGCTGGGCGTACTGCAGCCATTCCTCGACCCGGGGGAGGCGGGCCTTCAGCGAGTTGACGTTCCAGGTGGCGAAGCGCACAGCATTTTGGAACCTACCCGACGCCGTCGCCGAGGTAGTCCGGGTTCGAGACCAGAAGCTTCGCCCGCACGGACTCGCGGACGGCGGCGATCACATCGCCGCGGCGATCGTCGAGCGACCCGTCCCGGATGCGCCATGCCAGCTCAGTGGTTAGGGAGGCGACGTCGGCGTCGTGGCCGAGGAGGGCGCCGAGCCGGGCGCGCTCGGTGGCGTCGTGCTCGGGGCCGAGGCGCACCTCGCGTTCGAGCATTCCAAGGGCGTTGATCGCGACGCGGGTGTGGAACTGCACCCTGCCCTCGACCGCCGGCATGACGTCCCGCTCGAGGAACTCGCGGATCGCCTCGAGCAGCTCGGCGGCCGTGGGTCGATCCTGCATGTCCGACATCACCCGGTCCCGTCGATCAGGTCGAGCAGGTCCCATTCCATCTCGGCGACTCGTCGGCCGAGCGTGGCCAGCTCCACGGAGCGGACCGCGCCCTCGAGGTGCGTGAAGGCCTGGATCTCGCAGATCACACCCCACTTCAGCGTGCCCATCGCCTCCCAGTAGCGGAGCCGGCGCGGGTCGACATCGCCTCCGCCGGCCGCCCGGTACGCCGCGAGCAGATCGTCCACGCTTCCGAACCCGCCGACGTGTCGATCGGTCACGCCGAAGCGCCACGATTTCACGCACAACCAGCCCAGGTCCTCGACCGGGTCGCCGAGGTGCGCGAGCTCCCAATCGAGCACGGCTCGGATGCCGTCCGGGCCGACGACGAGGTTGCCGTTGCGGAAGTCGCCGTGCACGAGCGCCGGCCGCGGCGGGTCGGAGGGCGCGTGCTCGGCGAGCCAACGCAGGCCGAGCTCGAACGCGGGGTGCGGCTCGCCGAAGCCGTCGAGGTAGCTGCGGTAGAGGGCGATCTGCTCGCGCGCGCCCTGCACCGGGAGCGCCGGCAGGCGCGTGTGATCGAGGGCGTGGATGCGCGCAGCTTGCTCGCCGCATTGACGGGCGAGCAACGGGCGGGCCGCCGCGTAGGTTTCGTCCCGCAGGATGCGGCGCGGGATCGTCTCGCCGTCGATCCGTTCCATTACGAAGCCCGAGCCGAGCCCGTCGTCCGGTTCGAGCAGGAACCGGACCTGCGGCGTGGCGACGCCGCCCTGTTGGGCCGCGTCCAGGAGCGCGAACTCGACCGAGCGGTCCGACTGCCCGGTCGAGGCCCCGGGATCGCGGCGGAGCACGAGGGCGTGGCGGGCACTGCCGGCAGAAACTGCGTCGAAAGACCATGTCTCGCGCGACGCGCCGCCCGACAGGCGGCGCAGGTCCTCGATCACCACCGCCTGCCCGAGATGACGGCCGACCGCCGCCGCGAGCAGCTGATCGTCGACGCGGGCGGGCACGGCGCGGAACGGTAGCCCGCGGGCGGTTAGATTCCCGCCGTGCGTTACGGGCGGGTTGCTCTTCTCGGAGGGCTCGCGGCGGTCGTCGGCGTCCTCGGGCTCTCGGCTCCGGCGGTGCCTGAAACCTCCACGCAATTCGGGCCGGAGCAGATCCGGAACTACGTCGTCGACGTCACCATCGAGCCCACTGGTCTGGTCCGGGTCCACGAGAGGATCGACTACGACTTCGGCGTCGTCCCGAAGCACGGCATCTTCCGGGACGTCCCGGTGCGCTTCGACTACCCGCCCAAGTCCAACCACGACCGCGTGTACCCGCTCGACGTCGAGTCGGTGCAGGCGTCGGAAGGGACGCCGGCGCAGTACACGATCGAGAGCGGCGACGTCGACGGCGTCGGACTGAAGCGGATCAAGATCGGTGATCCCGACCGCACGATCAGCGGCCAGCACACCTACGACATCACGTACACGCTGCGCGGCGTGCTGAACGGGTTCGAGGACCACGACGAGCTGAACCTCAACGCGATCGGTCCCGGCTGGACGGTCCCGATCCAGCGGGCGACCGTCACGGTCGAAGCGCCGGCCGACATCACGCAGGTCGCCTGCTTCAGCGGTCCTCTCCGGTCCACCCTCCCGTGCGCCAGCGCGACCAGCGCCGGTGCGACGGCGACATTCACCCAGAGCGACATCCCACCCAACGCCGCCATGACCGTCGTGACCGCCATGCCGAAGGGGGCGGTGCCGCCGCCGAAGCCGATCCTCGAGGAGCGCTTCAACCTCGGGACGGCGTTCTCGATCACTCCCGTGACTGCGGGCGTCAGCGGCGCGCTCCTGCTCGTGGTGATCCTCGTGTTCGCGTTCTTCATGTACCGGTTCGGGCGTGACCGGCGTTACCGCGGCTCCGCCGTCGACCAGGCCTACGGCACCGACGGCGGCGCCGACGAGATCGTTCCGGTGTTGCATCACGAGGAGACGCCGGTGGAGTTCGTCCCGCCGGACAAGCTGCGGCCGGGCCAACTCGGCACGCTCGTCGACTTCACGGCCAACCCGCTCGACGTGACCGCCACCATCGTCGACCTCGCCGTGCGCGGTTACCTCGTGATCGAGGAGATCTCGGGCGAGGGAGGGTTCCTGCACAAGCCGGACTGGAAGCTCACCAAGAAGAAGGAGCCCGACGCGGAGCTCAAGGACTACGAGCAGAAGCTCCTCAACGGGTTGTTCGAGGACGGGAACGAGGTGCAGCTCTCCGACCTCCGCTACACGTTCCACACGAAGATGCAAGAGGTGCAAGGCGCGCTGCTCCAGGACGCGATCGACAACGGATGGTTCGTTCGCCCGCCCTCGCGCTCGCGGGCACAGTGGGGCTGCCTCGGAGTCCTCGTGCTCCTCGCCGGCGCGGGGCTGCTGACCTTGCTGATCCTGTTCACGCACGCGGCCCTCCTCGGCATTCCGCTGCTCGTGGCGGGCATCCTGTTCACCTTCGGGGCGTACTGGAGCCCTCAGCGCACGGCCAAGGGCACCGCCGTCCTCCGGCACACCGAGGGATTCCGGAGATTCATCAACGAGTCGGAGAAGGAGCGCGCCCGGTTTGCCGAGCGGAAGAACCTGTTCTCCGAGTACCTGCCCTACGCCATCGTCTTCGGCGCGACGGGGAAGTGGGCGGCGGCGTTCGCCGGTCTCGACGACCAGCCGCCGGACACGTCGTCGTGGTACATCGCGTCGACCCCGTTCACGTTCCTTGCGTTCTCGAGTGCGATCGACGGCTTCACGGTGTCGACGTCGGGAACGCTGACGTCGACACCCCCGTCGACATCGGGCTCGAGCGGATTCTCCGGCGGCGGCTTCTCGGGCGGCGGCGCCGGTGGCGGCGGCGGGGGGAGTTGGTAGCGGGCGTCAGCTCGCCTCGAGGCCGGACCATGCGGGCCGCAGACGTGGGGACAGGCGGGCCAGTTCCTCGAGGGTGCCGGCGGTCAGTCGTCGGAGCTTCTCGGCGCCCCGCGCCGTGAGCTGCAACCGGACGACCCGGTGATCGTCGCGATCCTGGCGGCGCCGCACGAGCCCGGCGGTCACGGCGCGGTCGACGAGCTCAACGGCACTGTGGTGGCGGAGGAGCAGGTAGTCGGCGACTTCGCCGATCGTGGGACCGCGCGCATCGCGATGGCCACGGATCGCCAGGAGCAGCTGGTGTTGCGCCGGTGAGACGCCGGCGGACTGCGCCTGCTCCTCGCTCCAGCGCAGGAACCGTCGCAGACCGGTCCGGAACTCGAGCAGGCGCTGGTAGTCGGCGTCACCGATCCGGCGCGAGCGGGCAGTCGTCGAGCTCGGCACGAAGAATATCGTATCACGATATAATGTGCACGACCGTGCAATCCTCGCCGCGCCGCCTCGTCTTCCTGTCGTTGCTCGCCGCCGCCCTCGGACTCGCGGGCGGAGCCGCCGCGTGGCTGCTCGTCCGCCTCATTGCGCTGCTCACGAACGCGGCCTTGCTGCATCAGTACGGTTGGCAGCTCCCGTCGTTCCGCAACTTCCATCCCGGCCCCGACCTGTTGTTCGTCGCCACAGCCGGCGGTCTCGTCGTCGCATTGCTCGCGCGCTGGTCGCCCGTCATCCGCGGCCACGGCATCCCGGAGGCGATGGAAGCGATCCTCACGCGGCACAGCCGCATCTCACCGCGCGCGACGGTAGCGAAACCCACGTCGGCCGCAGTGGCCATCGGCACCGGTGGGCCGTTCGGTGCTGAAGGGCCGATCATCGTCACCGGCGGCGCGCTGGGATCGATCGTGGGGCAGGTCATCAAGGTGTCGCCGTCCGAGCGCAAGATCCTGCTCGCGTGCGGCGCCGCCGCCGGGATGGCCGCGGTGTTCGGCGCGCCGCTGGCGTCGGTGGTGCTCGCGGTCGAGCTTCTCCTGTTCGAGTTCTCGGCCCGAGCGCTCGTCCCGCTCGTCGTGTCGGCGAGCATCGCGGCCGGCGTCCACGCCGCAGTCTTCGGGAGCGGGCCGCTCTTCACGGTCCCGCATCACGACTTCGCGGGACTCAGCACCCTCGGCGTGTTCGCGCTCCTCGGGCTGGCGTGCGGGCTCCTCGCCGTGGTGGTCGCCAAGGGCCTCTTCGTCGTGGAAGCCGGATACCGGCGCCTGCCGATCTCGGAGTTCTGGCACCCCGTCATCGGGGCGCTCGGGTTCGCTCTTCTCGGGCTCGCCGTCCCCGCGCGCTCGGCGTCGGCTACGACGCGATCAACGATGTCCTCGCGAGCCGTTTCACGGTGGGCGCATTGGCGTTGCTCCTACTGGCCAAGCTCGTCATGTGGTGGATCGCGCTCGGATCGGGTACGTCGGGCGGGACGCTCGCGCCACTCCTGCTCATCGGGGGCGCGTTCGGGGGCCTGGTCGGCGCCGGCCTCGACGCCGCCTTCCCGAGCCTCGGCTTGTCACCGGGCGCCGTCGCCCTGGTCGCCATGGCCGCGACCTTCGGCGCCGCGACCGGAGCCACGTTCACGTCGATCGTGTTCGCGTTCGAGCTCACGCGTGACTACGAGGCAGTGCTGCCCTTGATGCTCGCCGCCGTGCTCGCCGATCTCGTGTTCAACTCTCTCTCGCATCAGACGCTGATGACCGAGAAGCTCGCGCGTCGGGGCGTCTTCGTCCCCCGGCGCTACGCCCCGGACGTGCTCCAGGTGCACTCTGCACGCGACGCGATGACGACGAAGGTCGAGACGCTACCCGTCGACGCGACGATGGGAGACGCCCGGCGGCTGCTCGAAGCCGGCGGTCACGGCGCGTACCCGTTGGTCGATGACGCCGGGGGATGCGCCGGGATCGTGAGCCGCAACGACCTGTTGGTGCGGGACCTCCCCGACGGCGCGCCGGTAAAGGACGTCGCGACCACCGACGTCCTGACGGTCGAGCCGGGTGACAGCCTTCTCATCGTCCTCGAGCGGATGACCGAAGACGGTGTCGATCACGTTCCCGTGGTGGAGGACGATCGGCTGGTCGGCATCTGCACGCGCGCGGACCTGTTGCGCACGCGGAGCATCTACCTGGAGCACGAGCGACCTCAGGCCGGGTGGCGACCGCAACTCCGTCGGGCGCAGCGGGAGAGCGAACGAAAGTCCGCCTGAGCTTCAGCCGGTGGCGCCGACCGGCTGCCCGTCAACCATCTGGTCGAGGTACTCCGACAGACCGAAGCCGACCTTGCCGTCGCAACGCCACTCGGTCATGCCCTCGGAAATGCGCGTCACGAGCATGTCGCCGTCGGGTGTCTGGCGGCGGTTCCGGAGCGGGATGAGCGACAGCACGCTGCCCTCGATCTCGTAGTCCCGTTCGGCGGTGTGGGCGACGGCCCGCATCTCCTGGTGGTACGCGTCGGCGCCCCGCCAGTCGGTCTCGAGCTTGGCGTCGTCGATCGTGCGGTACTCGCCGTCTTCGAGCACCACACCGCCGATGCGCTGGCCGCCGTCGCGCGACGTGATGATCGAGATCATGAACCCGAAGTCCTCGCCGAAGTTGGCCGTCAGCCACCGGTACCACCATGGCGACTGCCAGTACCGCGGCCCCCACGAGTGGTCCCGGAGTCCGAAGCCGTCGACATCCCACTCCTGGTCGGCGACGCGCACGACGCCGCGGGCGCCGACGTGCTGCTCGTAGTGGCCCCGCGCGAACCCCTGCTCGGCGTTCTCGGTGATGGGGGAGCCGTCGTCGTTGACGGGCTCGCCGCCCAACATCGGAGAAACGCCGCGGTAGTCGAGCTCGACGGCGGCGTCGACCCACGGGTTCTCGGTGAACGCCTGGCGAGGGTTCGCCATCTCGAGCGGGCGCTCGAGGAGTGCGACTTTGCCGGTGTACGAGACGCGCTGCGCCTCGAACGGCTCGATGACGTCGAAGCGCATCCCGCCGGCGTCGAACGCGTCATTGTCGGCGATCTCAGGCCGGCTGAACATGAACCCGACGCGCCCGTCGGGAAGGTAGACGCACGTCGTCATCTCCGCGTAGCCCTCGTTGGCCCGGTTGCCGAGCCGGACCCAACCCCCGATGCGATCGCCGGGATCGAAGAAGTTGAAGTACATCGACTCGTTGAAGTTCTTCGCCGACTCCAGCGGGTGCATGTACTCGTCGGAAGGGTCGAGACGCAGCTTCATGTGCGCCATGCAACTCCGCCTTGACCGACCGGTCAAGCAAGTGGTTCGCTCCCGCGGCGACGGCGGCTCTGCCGACCGTCGCCGCAGGAGCCGGAGCCTGCGACGGCGACCGGAGGGAGAGTCATGGATGTCGAAATCACCGAGATCACGGACGGATTGCGCTTCCCGGAAGGCCCGGTGTGGATGCCGGACGGGAGCGTGTTGTGCGTCGAGCTCCTCGGCGGGACGGTCGTTCGGGTGCAACCCGACGGCAAGAAGGAGATCGTGTCGGAGAACGGCGGCAGCCCGAACGGGCTCGCCATCGGTCCCGACGGCGCGGTGTACGTGTGCAACAGCGGCGGCTACGGGTCGCACGACATGGGTGGGCTCACGATCCCCGACAGCTACCTGCCGGGTCACCACTCGGGCGGCCGCATCGAGCGCGTCGACCTCGCCACCGGCGAGGTCATCGTGCTGTACCGCGAATGCGACGGGCACGAACTGATCGGGCCCAACGACCTTGTGTTCGATGACATGGGCGGGTTCTGGTTCACCGACCACGGTCGGTGGCACGAGCGCGACAAGACCCACGGCGGGCTCTACTACGCGCGCCCAGACGGCTCGGAGATCCGCGAGGTCGTCTACCCGCTCGACGGCCCCAACGGCGTCGGCCTCTCACCCGACGGCAAGCGTGTTTACGCGGCGGAGACGTTCGCGGGCCGGCTGTTCGCCTGGGACCTCGCCGGGCCGGGCGAGGTGGCGGCACCGGCGCCACCCGTCGGCAACGGCGGCGAGCTCGTGTGCGGGCTCCCGGGGATGCAGCTCTTCGACTCCCTCGCCGTCGACGGCGACGGCAACGTGGACGTCGCGACGCTCGTCAACGGCGGGATCACCGTGATCGCGCCGGACGGCAGCAGCGCCGAGCACGTGCCGTTCCCCGACCCGATGGTGACCAACATCTGCTTCGGTGGCGACGACCTGCGCACCGCTTTCGTGACCTGCTCGGCGACGGGGAAGCTCGTATCGGCGCCCTGGCCCTGGCCGGGTCTGAAGCTCGCGTTCTAGCCCTCTGGTCGCACTTGCTTGCGCAAGTGCTCCAGCCAACCATCGCCTCGGTCCGGGTCCGGGGGAACCCCGGCCCTTGTTGGAGGTGCCCCAGGTCCGTCAGATGCGCGCCGGGTGGACCGGCGCCGCCCACACCCGCGGTGACGCGGAAGATCGTGCCCCGCCGGTCGGGCTCGTCGGTGTTGTCGGCGGTCACGACGTAGGCGTCGTGCTGACCCTCGCCGGCGAAACAGAGCGACGTGACCGTCTGCGCCGGCACGTCGAGCACGCGATCGATCTCGCCGTCGGGGGTCAGCCGAGCGACGCATCCGGCACGCGCGGACGCGACCCAGAGGAGGCCCTGCGCGTCGATGGCCATCCCGTCGGGCGCGCCCGGTGGAAAGTGGAACACGCGGCGATCGCCGGCGGTGCCGTCCGCAGCGAGCGTGTGGACGAGGATCACGTTGTTGCGAGTATCCGAGTGAAAAATGGTCTGTCCGCCGGGGGACAGGACGACGCCGTTGGCGTGGAGGACGTCGTCATAGAGACAGCTGGCATCGCCCTCGGCGTCGATGCGCCACAGCTCGCCGGGCACCGGCGTCGCGTCCGGATCGAACACGGCGAAGCGGATCGAGCCGGCATAGACGCGACCGGCGGAGTCCGTGCAGATGTCGTTCCACCCCGGGAGCCCGTCGATGGAGTACAGCGTGCGGTTCTCCCCGTCGCGCACGTGCACGATGTCGCGACCCGACACGACAATGCCGCCGTCGGCGTGAAGCGCGATGCCCCCGACCCCGCGACGCTTCGGCACGACGGTCGTGATGTCGCCGTCGGCGTCGCGCCGGTACACGCCGCCCCCGAGCACGTCACTGAAGTACAGGTTCCCGTTCTTGTCGACCGTCGGTCCCTCGACGAGCCCGTAGCCGGAGGCGAGCGTCTCGACCATGAGCGGCAAGCGAACTACGTCAGCGGGGTCGCGAACCACCAGCGGTGGCCCTCGAGGTCGCGCACGCCGTACTCGCGTTGACCGTACTCCTGGTCCGTCGGCTCGCTGTCGATCCGTGCGCCGGCGGTACGGGCGTGCTCGAAGTGCGCGTCCACGTCGTCGACGTGGACGACGAGACCGCCGCTCTGCGCGTCCATCATCCCCGGAGATGCCATCTCGTGCTCCGGCGAGACCCGGTGCAGCCAGATCACTACGTCTCCCGCCGTCACCTCGCCGTGCACGACCGTGCCCTCGCCGTCGCGCTCGATGTTCCCGGGGCCGAAGCTGAACGCGCGCACGAGGAAGTCGTGCGCCCGCTCGATGTCGTCGTACACGAGGAGCGGAATGACGCGTTGAATCGTCGGCATGGTGCGACGGTACCCCTGTTGTGCACGGAAGTTCGCTGAGAGCGGCGGGGTAGTGTCGCCCCGACACAAGATCGCGACGGAGGCAACGACGTGGGACCGCTGTCGGGTGTGAGGGTGATCGAGATCGCGGGCATCGGGCCGGGGCCGTTCGCGGCGATGCTGCTCTCCGACATGGGCGCCGACGTGGTGCGCGTCGACCGCGCCCAGTCGGTCGAGCGCGGATTCGACCCCGGGTGGATGGAGGTGCTGAACCGCGGCCGGCGCTCGATCGGCGTCGACCTCAAGCAGCCCGACGGCGTCGAGACCGTTCTCCGCATGGTCGAGCAGGCCGACGCGCTCATCGAAGGGTTCCGACCCGGCGTGGCGGAGCGGCTCGGGATCGGGCCCGACGCGTGCCGCGCCCGCAACCCGAGGCTCGTGTACGGCCGCATGACGGGCTGGGGCCAGGACGGCCCGTACGCGCAAGCGGCCGGCCACGACATCAACTACATCTCGCTCGCCGGCGCGCTGGCGCACTTCGGGCGGGCCGGCGGCAAGCCCACCCCGCCGATGAACGTCGTCGGAGACTTCGGCGGCGGTGGCATGTTGCTGGCGTTCGGGGTGGCGTGCGCGCTCCTCGAGTCGCGGTCGTCCGGAGAAGGGCAGGTCGTCGACGCGGCCATGGTCGACGGCAGCGCCACGCTCATGGCGATGGCATGGGGCCTGCGGGCGTTGGGCGCGTTCGACGAGGAGCATCTCGGCGGCAACGTGCTCGACACCGGCGCGCCCTTCTACGACACGTACGAGACCGCCGACGGCAAGTTCATCTCGGTCGGCTCTCTCGAGCCGCAGTTCTACGCCGAGCTCATCGAGAAGTTGGGGTTGTCGGACGCCGACCTCCCGGCGCAGATGGACCGCAGCGGCTGGGACACGCTGCGGGAGAAGTTCACGGCGCTGTTCAAGTCCAAGACGCGTGACGAGTGGCGCACGATCCTCGAGCAGACGGACACCTGCTTCGCGCCCGTCCTCACGATGAGCGAGGCGGCCGACCATCCGCACATCAAGGCGCGCGACACGGTCGTCGAGCACGATGACGTGCTGCAGCCTGCTCCCGCACCGCGGTTCTCGCGTACGCCGGGCGCGATCACACGACGAGCGGCGCAGCCGGGCCAGCACACCGACGAGGCACTTGCCGATTGGGGCTTCACGTCCGACGAGCTGGCCAAGCTGCGCGACGCAGGCGCCATCAAGTAGTCCTTCCATGCGGAAGCAAGACGAGCGCGTGGTTCGCCTCCCTCGTCGCGCTCTTCGCGGCTGGGTACGCGCTCCTCCGGAGAAGGCTGACGTTCGCGGTGGTCTTGGGGCTGGGCGCCGCCGGCTTGGGCGTCGCGTCACGACGGTGGAGCCGGACCTCGCGACGTCCTTTCCCGTACTCGCTGCGGTGGATCCTCGCGTTGCCGCATCCGATCTCGCCCGGCCTGCTGCGCCGGGGTGTGGAGCCGGGACCGGGCGACCATGTCCTCGAGATCGGGTCCGGGACGGGCCGGCACGCGGTCCAGGTCGCGAAGTGGATCGCGCCGGAGGGGACGCTCGACGTCTTCGACGTGCAGCAGGACATGCTCGACGCGGTGATGCGCCGCGCCGAGGACCAGTCGATCGCGAACATCACGCCCACGCACGGGCAGGCCGGTGGCCAACTGCCGTACCCGGACGCGCAGTTCGACGCCGCGTATCTCGTCACCGTGATCGGCGAGATCCCCGATCCCGACGTCGCGTTGCGCGAGCTGCGCCGCGTCCTCCGTCCCGGTGGGCGGCTCGCCGTGGGCGAGGTGCTCCTCGACCCCGACTACACGTCGCTGCGCGAGCTGCGATCTCGTGCCGAGGCGAGCGGGTTGCGGTTCGTGCGTCGCTACGGCTCGCCGTTCGCGTACGTGGCTCAGTTCGAGGCTGTCTGAGCAGGCGTTGTGCCCGCGACCCACGTCATGTCGGCGGTCCGGGGGCCCGCCACCGCACTCGTCGACGCCACCGCCTCGAGCTCGGCGACATCGTCCGGGTTGAGCTGCACGTCGAGGGCGGCGACGTTCTCCTCGAGGTACGTGCGGCGTTTGGTGCCCGGGATCGGGACGACGTCGTCGCCCTGTGCCTGCACCCATGCCAGCGCGAGCTGACCGGGGGTGACGCCCTTCTCGGTGGCGATCGTGCGCACGCGTTCGACGACCTCGACGTTGCGGGAGAAGTTGTCGCCTTCGAAGCGCGGCGTGCCACGGCGGAAATCGCCGCGCGACAGGTCGTCGGCGCTGCGGATCTGCCCGGTCAGCATCCCGCGTCCGAGCGGGCTGTAGGGCACGATTCCGACGCCGAGCTCGCGGGCGGCAGGCAGCGCGTCCTCCTCGATGTCGCGACTCCACAGCGACCACTCGCTCTGGAGCGCGCTGATCGGGTGGACGGCGTGCGCGCGCCGGATCGTGTCACCCGCCGCCTCCGACAGGCCGAGGTGGCGCACCTTGCCCGCCGCGACCAGTTCCGCCATCGCGCCCACGGTCTCTTCGATCGGCACGTCCGGGTCGGCGCGGTGTTGGTAGTAGAGGTCGATGTGGTCGATGCCGAGCCGCTCCAACGAAGCGTCGCAGGCGCTGCGCACGTACTCCGGTCGACCGTTGATGGCGCGGAAGGTGTTGTCGTCGGCCCGGCGGACGATGCCGAACTTGGTCGCCAGGACGACGCGGTCGCGGCGGCCGGCGATCGCCCGGCCGACGAGCTCCTCGTTGTGGCCCAGCCCGTACACGTCGGCGGTGTCCAGGAACGTCACGCCCAGCTCGAGCGCCCGTGCGATGGTCGCCAGCGACTCGGTCTCGTCGGCGGGCCCGTAGACCTGGCTCATCCCCATGCACCCCAGACCCTGGGCGGAGACCTCGAGACCTTGGCCGAGTGTGCGCGTCGAGATCGTCATGATGCCGAAGCTACTTCGGACGAATCCGAGCCGTGACACACTGCTGCCATGGAGCTGCAGCGGGGGACGGCGGAGCTCTACATGCGCCACGCGTTCGGGCAGATGCTGGAGGTGGCCGATCGTCTCGGTGACACGCGCGTGAACGACCGGCCCCTCGGGATGGACACGAACGCGGTCGCGGCGCTCATCGTCCATTCCTGCGCCGTCGCCGAGTTCTGGATCGGCCACGTCGCCCTCGGCCGTCCCAGCGACCGGGATCGCGAAGCGGAGTTCTCGAGCACCGCCACGGTTGCCGAGCTCCAAGCCTTGGTGGCGTCGACGTTGTCGCAGATCGGGGAGGACCTCGCCGCGATCGACGAGGGGCGCACGCAAGCGGACCGCACGGGGCGGCAGTTCCTCGAAGGCGGCGACGGGACCGACGGCGCGATCGTGCTCCACGTCCTCGAGGAGCTGTATCAGCACCTCGGCCACATGGAGCTCGCGGCCGACGCCCTCGCCGTTCGAGGTTGACGATGGACTTCGAGGTCGAGCGGGCCGACATTCACAAGTATCGGATCGTCGAAGGGGACCCGCCCGAACCCGCGCCCGGACAGGCGCTGCTGCGTGTCGACCGCTTCGCTCTCACGACCAACAACATCACCTACGCCGTGATGGGCGACGCGCTCAAGTACTGGGACTTCTTCCCCACGTCGGAACCGGACGCATGGGGACGGATCCCCGTGTGGGGATACGCCGACGTCGTCGCGAGTCGGAACGACGATGTCGCGTCCGGCGCGCGTTTCTACGGGTATCTCCCGACGTCGACGCATCTCGTGGTCACACCAGGCCGCGTCGACCCGAGAGGATTCGTCGACACCGCGCCGCACCGCGCATCCCTGCCGGGCGCGTACAACGGGTACCGCCGGGTCGACACCGATCCGTCAGAGGACCCCGCCTTCGAGGACCTTCGAATGGTGCTCTGGCCCCTCTTCTTCACGTCCTTCCTCATCGATGATTTTCTCGACGACAACGCCTTTTTCGGCGCCCAGGCGGTCGTCGTGTCCAGCGCGTCGAGCAAGACCGCGATCGGCACCGCCTTCCTCCTCCAACAACGCCCGCAGATCGAAGTGGTCGGTCTGACCTCGGCGCGCAACGTCGCGTTCGTCGAGGGGCTCGGCGTGTACGACCGCGTCGTTCCTTACGACGATGTCGACGGACTCGGAGCAGAGCGAGCGGCGTTCGTCGACATCGCGGGCAACGCAGAGGTCCGCGCCGCCGTGCACCACGCTTACGGCGATCGGCTCACCCACAGCATGCTGGTCGGCGCCACCCACTGGGACCTGCCACGGGCTCCGGCCACCGAGCTCCCCGGTGCCACGCCGGCCTTCTTCTTCGCGCCGGATCACATCATCAAGCGCACCAAAGAGTGGGGCCGCGCCGGTCTCGACGACCGGGCGATCGAAGCGTGGCGGCGCTTCGCCGAGTTCTCCGACGGCTGGGTTCAGATCCGACACGGCTCCGGCCCCGACGCCGTGCAGTCGACGTACCTCGAGCTCGTCGACGGCCGTAGTGACCCCGCCGTCGGCGACGTCCTGTCGATGTGGACCGAGGGCGGGTAGTACCGCCAACGGCTCGCCGGATGAGCCAGCATTGGGGACATGGCTGTCCCTGAGCTGGCCCTCGCCAAGATCCGACGCTTCTGCGAAGCCCGGACCCCGGCTGACCTGCGTGACCAGATGCGCCTTGACGCGACCACGCGCGGCGATTCCGTCACCATCGCCGACTGCCGACCCCTCTGGCAAGGCGCGCCTGGAGAGTGGACTCAGATGCGCATCGCCCAGCTCCGCTACGACACCGCCACCGACCTCTGGACCCTCTACTGGGCGGACCGCAACAGCCGCTGGCGCCGGTACGACGACCTCGAGCCCGCCGCCGACGTCGACGATGTCCTCGCGAAGATCGACGAGGACCCCAGCTGCATCTTCTTCGGCTGACGGGGTACAATCGAACAGACGTTCGGGCAGGCACTTCCCCGTCCATGCTCGAGTCGAGGAGGCATCTCATGGATGTGCGGGGAGACCAGCACGAGCTCGCCTGCCTGCCGCTGGAGCGGCTGGAGGCGGAGATCACGACCCTTGCTGGCCATCTGGCGGCTGCGGAGTGCCGTTGGCTGTTGATGGTGGCGGAGTTTGATCGCCGCAACGGCTACGAGCAGTGGGGCTGTTGGTGCACGAGCCAGTGGTTGGGTTGGAAGTGCGGGCTCGAATAGCGCGCCGCGCAGGAGAAGGTGCGCGTCGCATTGGCGCTGGATGACCTGCCCGCGATCACCGAGGCCTTCGCCAAGGGCGACTTGAGCTATTCGCAAGTGCGGGCTTTGACCCGGGTGGCCGAGACGGCAACCGAAGCGGATCTCTTGACTATCGCTCGGCACGCCACCGCGGCTCAGTTGGAGCGGCTGGTGCGGTCGTACCGAGGGGTGCTGCGGCGTGAAGGAGAGACACTGGCGGCGAACCTGCGTCACGACCGTCGATACCTCCGCTACCACGTCGACGACGACAGCAGCTTGGTTGGGAGCTTCCGCCTGGACCCCGAAGAGGGCGCGGTGTTGATCAAATCACTCGAGGCCGAGGTAGAGCGTTCCGCGGAACGCGCGGACGAGGATCCGGTGACTCGCACCGCGGATCACCCGGTCGCGGCCCGACGGGCAGACGCTCTGCTGGCGCTGGTCGCTCGAGCGCACGACGACGAAGCGAACGGCGACGGTGCTTGCCGATTTCAGGTCGTGGTCCATTCCGACGCGTCCGTGCTCGCCGAGGACGCCGAGGGCCGCTGTGAGCTCGCCGACGGCCCCGCGCTCGCGCCTGAGACCGTGCGCCGGCTTGGCTGCGACACCAGCCTGGTGGCCATAATCGACGGTGCCAACGGCTCTCCGCTCGACGTCGGCCGCAAGACCCGCCGCATCCCGTCTCGGCTGCGTAAGGCGGTGCTCGCGCGCGACGGCGTGTGCGTGTTTCCGGGGTGTGAACGACCGATCACCGAGATCCATCACCGCAAGCATTGGGCGCAAGGAGGGTGCACGGACCTCGCCAACCTCGACGGCCACTGCAAGTACCACCACCGACTTGTCCACGAAGGTGGTTGGTCCACGGAACATGACGCCGAGGCCGAGTCGCCTTCCGCCGACCCGACGGCACCATCCTCGAAACAGCACCGGCGCATGTCGAACCATCCGACGGTCGCATCGAAGCCGGAAACTCGGAGCGCGGCGCCTCCATCTCTTCCGACACCTGTACGCCGCACTGCTACGGCGACCCGCTCGACCTCGACTGGGTCGTCGTCGGCCTCTGCGTGCAGCGCGAGCAAGCGTTCGCAGCTACCCCAGGGTCTTCTCGGGGTGGCGGCCGTCGACGTGGCCCATGAAGGGCGGGTGGATGCTGTAGCCGAGGAGCTGGCGCAGGCGTGGTGACACGTCCTTCGCCATCTCGGGCGGGACGGCGAGGAGGTAGCTCTCCTGCTGACGCGCCCACGCCACGACGTACTGGATCGAGACGCCGAGCCGGAACCGGTCGGTCGTGTTCGCGCCGCCGGCGTGCCACAACGTGCCCGGGTAGATGGCGACCGACCCTGCGGGCATCTCGAGCGGCACAAGCTCGACAGATGGGTCGGGCCGGCCGTCACCCCAGTGCGTGCTCCCCGGCGCGATGAGCGTGCCGCCGTTGTCCGCCGTGAAGTCGTCGATCGCCCACAGCGTGCTGAGCGACAGCGGTCGCCGCGGGCGCGGCAACCCGTAATAGAACGCCTCGTCGTAGTGGAGGTCCTGCGCGCTCTCGTCCGGGCCGAGGTTGATCGCCAGCGCCGCGGTCAGCAGGAAGTTGGGCCCGAGCAGACCGCCTGCCACGTCGAGGACGCGCTCGTCCTCGATGAGCCGGTCGAAGGCGCGCGATTTGGCCGGGAGGCTGTAGACGCGCTTCGTTCGGAAGCCCTCGAAGTCGTTGCGCCCGAACGGGCCTTCGCCCAGATACGGCGCCAGTGCGTCGCGCACGGCTCCCACCTCGGACCCCGACAACGCGTTCTCGAGCACCGCGTAGCCCTGATCCTCGATGACGTCGAGGAGCGCGTTGGGAACCCCGCCTTGCACGGGCATGTCGCCCATCACCGTGCGCATCATCACGGTGGTCTCGTCTCCTTCTCGGATGCCCAGCTCGACGCGCAGCCGGTCGGCCAGCTCGGCGACGAACGCGGGCCGGGGCGGCGCGGCATCGCGGTGCGCCGCAGCCTCTCGAAGGGATCAGTCATGACCGCCTCCTTCTCTTTCCAGGTAGACGCGGCGGTATGCCGTCCGCGCTCGAACCAGCAGCGCCTCGGTGGCGTTGGGCGTGCGCCCCAGCAGCTCCGCCACGTCGGCCACGGGCAATCCGTCGACGTACCGCAGCGTGAGCGCGAGCCGGTGGTGTGGGCCGAGCGCCGCGAGCACCTCGTTGGCCCGCAGCTGGTCGAGGCGCACGTCCCAGGGATCCTCGTTCGGCGCCGGGTCCTGTTCGAGGGCGTCGCGCAGGCGATCCTCCCGGGCTCGGCGACGCCAGTGGTCGGCGAGCTTGTGGCGGGCGACGCCGATCACCCAGGGGATATCGAGCGGGGCGGGCCGGCCGTCTTCGAGGTTGCGCACGGCGGCGAGGAATGTCTCCGACGTGAGGTCCTCGGCGGTGGTCGAGTCGCCGCACCGGTGCAGGAAGTACCCGTACACCTCGGGCACCGCCTCCTGGTAGAAGGCGAGGAACGCGGCACGATCGGGCTCGCCCGCTCCGGTCCCCTCACTCACGGCCGCCTCGGGCCATTCGCTCACGATCCCATCATCGCTCCGAACCGCCGATCCCCTACGGGCCCGCCCGCGATTTCTCCGCCGTCCGCCGGTTCGCCTACAGCTTCCGCAGCCGGACCGCCCGGACGGAGTGGTCGGGCGCCTTCTCCAGGATCAGGCGCGCCCGTTCGCGTGTGGGGAGGATGTTCTCGTGCAGGTTCACGCCGTTGATCGACTGCCAGATGCCGCGGGCGACCTGGATCGCCTCGTCCTCCGACAGCGCGGCGAAGTGATGGAAGAACGAGCGCTCGTCGGCGAACGCCGTCCCGCGGAGTGTGAGGAAACGGTCGAGGTACCACTGCTCGATATCCGCCTCGGCGGCGTCGACGTAGAGCGAGAAGTCGAAGAAGTCCGACACGAACAGCTGCGGGCTTCGGCCCGCCTGGCCGTCACTCGTCTGGAGCACCGTCAAGCCTTCGACGATCACGATGTCGGGCTGCCGCACGACCTGCTCCTCGCCCGGCACGATGTCGTACGTCAGGTGCGAGTAGACGGGCGCGCTCACCTCGGGCCGGCCCGACTTCACGTCGGCGAGGAACCGCACCAGTCGCCGGCGGTCGTAGCTCTCGGGGAAGCCCTTGCGCTCCATCAGCCCGCGCTCCTCGAGCACCCGGTTCGGGAACAGGAAGCCGTCCGTTGTCACGAGGTCGACCTGCGGGTGGTCGGGCCAGCGCGGCGAGCAGCGCCTGCAGGATGCGCGCCGTCGTGCTCTTGCCGACGGCCACGCTCCCGGCGACGGCGATGACGTAGGGAACCTTCGCCGCCGGGCTCCCGAGGAACGTGTCGCTGACCCGATGGAGGTTCTGACTGGCTGCGACGTACAGGTTCAGCAGCCGCGACAGCGCGAGGTAGATGTCGGCGACCTCGTCGAGTGCGATGCGCTCGTTGATGCCGCGCAGCTGTTCGAGGTCTCCTTCGGTGAGCGTGAGCGGCGTCGCCGCCCGCAGCCGTGCCCATTCGTCACGGGTGAACCGGACGTAGGGGGACAGCGGATCGGACGTCACGCCGGTACGTCCACCCCGGGCAGGCCCGCCAGTTCGTGCGACGCGCGCCTGCAGCTCGTCGACGTCCGGCGCGGTGATCGTGACGTGGCCGACCTTGCGGCCGGGGCGTGGCGCCTTCGCGTAGTCGTGGAGGTGGGCACCCGGGATGGCGAGCACAGAACCCGGGTCGGGAACGGCGCCGATGCAGTTGACCATCGCGTTCACGCCGATCGCGGTCGTCGAGCCGAGCGGCCAGCCGAGGATCGCTCGGAGATGGTTCTCGAACTGGCTCGTGACCGCGCCCTCGATGGTCCAGTGACCGGAGTTGTGCACGCGGGGCGCGAGCTCGTTGACGAGCAGCTCTCCGTGCACGTCGAAGAGCTCGACGGCGAGGACACCCACGTACTCGAGCTCGTCGAGGAGCTGCCCGACGAGCCGCTCCGCCGTGGCTTGGAGCCGCTCGGTCACGCCCGGCGCAGGAGCGAGGCTGCGGCGCAGGATCCCGCCGTCGTGGTGGTTCTCGACCAGCGGCCAGCACGCGGTTGCGCCGTCGCTGCCGCGCGACCGCGAGCACCGACAGCTCACGGTCGAACGGCACGTGCGACTCGAGGACGAGCGGCACACCCGCGAGCTGCGACCACGCCCGCTCGACGTCGCCCGGTTCGTGCAGAGCCGCCTGCCCCTTGCCGTCGTATCCCCCTCGGCGGGTCTTGAGCACAGCCGGCAGGCCGAGCTCCTTCACGGCGCGTTCGAGATCGGCGCGGTCGTCGACCGTCGCGAACTCGGGTGTTCCGATCCCGAGCCGGCGGCACAGCTCCTTCTCCCGCACGCGGTCCTGCGCCACGTCGAGTGCGACCGGGGGCGGCAGGACGGGCGTGCCCGTGGAGGCGACGAAGCGCGCCCCGTCCGCCGGCACGCCCTCCCATTCGTACGTCACCACCGCGGTGCCCTCGATGACGTGCGCGAGGGCGGTCTCGTCTCCGAGCGCCCCGACGACGAGCAGGCCGAGGGCGCCGGCCGTGGCATCGTGGCTGGGGTCGAGGAACCGGAATCCGATGCCGAGGGGGATCCCGGCCAGCGCGAGCATCCGGCCCAGCTGGCCGCCGCCGAGCACGGCGACGAGCGGTGCGGGCCGGCCGCCTTGGGCGTCGGGCACGCTGCATGCTGGCACGCCGAATGCGGGCGGTGCCCCACGGTCTGTCAGCTATCGTGAGCCTTTCCGCGACAGCGTCGTCGCTCCTGCTGGATCCCCGAAACGACAGCACCATCCCGGGAGCGAGGAGTCCCTCGGTTGGCCGACTTCGATCGCGCGGCGCGCGCCAGCACGCCCGTCAACGAGCTGAGCTCGATGCCTGCGGCATCGGCTTCGTCGCGCACGCATCCGGCGGCACCAGCCGCGAGATCGTCGATCTGGCCCTGACCGGTCTCGCCTGCGTTCGCCATCGCCAGGCCATCGCCGCCGACGGCATCTCGGGTGACGGCGCCGGCCTGCTGGTCCCGATCCCGCGCCCGTTCTTCGCCCGGGTCGGCGCGCAAGGAGCTCGGACGCGCGCTCGACGCCGACCGCCTCGGCGTCGTGTCGGCGTTCCTCGACGTCGGCGACGACGACGCCGTGGGCGTCGCCCAGCGCGCAGTCGCCGACGCCTGCGCCGCCGAGGGGATCGAGCTGGCGGGGTGGCGTCCTGTCCCTGTCGACGAGACGCACCTCGGCGCGGCGGCGCGGGTCGACCAGCCGTCGCTCTGGCACGGAATCCTGCAGCGCCCCGATGACGTCGACGACGTCGACGCCGAACGCCGCGCGTATCGCGCCCGCCGGCGGGCGGAGGCCATTTGCCGTGAGGCGCGCGTGCGCCACTACTTCGCGAGCTTCTCGTTCGTCACCGTGACGTACAAGGCGCTCGTCCTGAGCGACCGGCTCGCCGCGTTCTATCCCGATCTCGCCGACGACGAGTTCGAGCGCGTCGCTGGCGATCTTCCACAGCCGCTTCTCGACGAACACCACTCCGGCGTGGGAGCGCGCGCAGCCGTTCCGTCACCTGTGCCACAACGGCGAGATCAACACCGTGCGAGGCAATGAGCTGCGCATGATCGCCCGCGGGCGCCTCGGCACCGAGGAGGCCGGTCTCGGGCCCGAGGAGCTGTTCCGCCCCGTGCTCGACCCCGAGGACTCCGACTCGGGGAAGCTCGACTCCGCCGTCGAGTTGCTCGTGCGGGGCGGCCGCGACATCCGTCACGCGGTCGCGATGCTCGTGCCCGAGGCGTGGGAGGGCCAGCGCGACCTGCCGCGCGGTGTGCGCAGCTTCTTCCGTTACCACGCGTGTCTCTCCGACCCCTGGGACGGCCCCGCCGGGCTCGTGTTCAGCGACGGCCGGCGCGTCGGCGCCGCCCTCGACCGGAACGGGCTGCGGCCCCTGCGGTGGCAGGTGTGCGACGACGGGCTGGTCGTGTGCGCGTCGGAGGTCGGCGCCGTGCCGGTGACCGGCCACGGGTCCGTGCGCCGCGGCCGCCTCGGTCCCGGCGACATGATCTGCGTCGACCCCGACCGTGCTGCCGGCGACAGCAGCGGCAACGGTGAGCACGCGGGCCTGGCGGCCGGCGTGCAGGACGACACCGACGTGAAGACGTGGCTGGCGCGGCGCGAGCCGTACTCGCAATGGACTCGTGACGGGCTGCTCCCGGCCGATATCGGCGCACCCGTCGACATGCCGCCCGCGCCCGACGACCTCGCGCGCCAGCAGGTCGCCTTCGGTCTCACCCGTGAAGAGGTGGCGATGGTGCTCAAGCCCATGGCCACCGACGCCAAGGAGCCGACCTTCTCGATGGGCGACGACGTGCCGTTCGCGGCCGTCGCCACCCGGCCCCGACCGATGTTCAACTACCTCAAGCAGCGTTTCGCGCAGGTCACGAACCCCCCCATCGACCACTTGCGCGAGCGGCTGGTGATGTCGTTGCGCACGTGCCTCGGGCCGCGCCGCCCGCTGCTCACCGAGGAGCCCGGCGCCGCCCGCCTGCTCGAGCTGCCTTCCTTCTTCCTGTACCCGGCGGCGGTCGAGGCGCTGCTCGACCATGACCGGCCGGTGTTCAAGGCGGTCCGGCTCGGCGCCACCTTCGCGGTCGCCGACGGGCCCGGCGGCCTCGCCCCCGCCATCCGCGCCCTCGCCGACCAGGCCGTCGAGGCCGTCGCCGGTGGCGCCTCGATTCTCGTCATCTCCGACCGCAGCGTCGGCGCCGACCGGGCGCCGATCCCGTCCCTGCTCGCGCTCGGCGCGGTGCACCACCGGCTCGTCGCCGAGCACACGCGTCAGCAGGCGTCGATCGTCGTCGCTTCGGGCGACGCCCGCGATGTCCACGGCGTCGCCTGCCTGCTCGGGTTCGGCGCCGACGCGGTGTGCCCGCGACTCGCGCTCGAGACGGTCGCGAGCATGGCCGACGACGACCAGCTGGGAGAGCTCCACTCGTCGGAGGCGCAGGCCAAGCTCCAAGCCGCCCTCGAGGACGGCGTCCTGAAGATCTTCTCGAAGATGGGCATCTCCACCGTCGACGGCTACCGGGCCGCCCAGATCTTCGAGGCCATCGGGCTCGGTCCCGAGGTCATCGAGACGTGCCTCCGGTTCACGGTGTCCGAGGTCGGCGGCGTCGGCTTCGAGACTCTCGGCGCCGACATCCTCGGACGCCACGAAGCCGCCTTCGCGGGCGAGAAGGCAGCCCTCGACGAGCCCGGGTTCTTCCGCTACCGCAAGCGCGGCGGCGAGTACCACGGCAACAACCCGGACGTCGTCGACGCGCTGCACGACTCCCTGGGCCTCGCGCCCGAGGGCGACGGCGAGAACGGCGAGCGCAAGCCCAAGCGCAAGAGCGAAGTGAGCGGCAAGCTCGCCGGCGTCGAGCCCGCCCCGAGCGAGGACCAGGGCAAGGTCATCGTGCTCCAGGGCCCGGGCGCCGAGCCGTTGCCGGAGCCGGATCCGACCGACCTGCGCGCCGCCCACCTCCTGCAGGGGGCGATCAAGGGCGGACGCGCCGACCTGTACGAGCAGTTTCGCGACCTCGTCGAATCGCGACCGACGACCGAGCTGCGCGATCTGCTCGACCTCGTTCCCGGCGGTGAGCCCGTCCCGATCGAGGAGGTGGAGCCGGTCGAGGCGATCACGGTGCGGTTCTCGACCGGCGCGATGTCGCACGGCGCGTTGTCGGCGGAGGCGCACGAGACGCTCGCGATCGCGATGAACATGCTCGGGGGCAAGAGCAACTGTGGCGAGGGCGGAGAGGATCCTGCCCGCTACCGGACCCGTGGGACCGAGCGGGACCGCAACTCGCGCATCAAGCAGATCGCGTCGGGCCGGTTCGGGGTGACGCCCGAGTACTGCGCGTTCGCGGACGAGTTCAACATCAAGATCGCCCAGGGATCGAAGCCGGGGGAGGGCGGCCAGCTGCCGGGCCACAAGGTGAGCGGCGAGATCGCGCGCCTGCGGCACACCCAGCCGGGCGTCGGACTGATCTCGCCGCCGCCGCACCACGACATCTACTCGATCGAGGACCTCGCCCAGCTCATCTACGACCTCAAGCAGGTCAACCCGCTCGCCGAGGTGTCGGTGAAGCTCGTCGCCGAGGACGGCGTCGGCACCATCTCCGCCGGCGTCGTGAAGGCGCTCGCCGACGTGGTGCAGATCTCGGGCAGCAACGGGGGCACCGGCGCGTCGCCGCTGTCGTCGATCAAGAACGCCGGCATGCCATGGGAGCTCGGTCTCGCCGACGCCCAGCAGGCGCTCATCGAGAACGATCTGCGGGACCGGGTGCGCGTCCGCGTCGACGGTGGGTTCAAGACCGGGCGAGACGTCGTGATGGCGGCGCTGCTGGGCGCCGACGAGTACTCGTTCGGCACCGCGGCGATGCTCGCCGAGGGTTGCATCATGGTGCGCGCCTGCCACCGGGACACCTGCCCGACCGGCATCGCGACGCAGCGGCCGAACCTCCGGGCCAAGTTCGCCGGCACGCCCGAGGGCGTCGCCACGTACATGGTGTTCGTCGCCGAGGAGGTGCGCCGCACGCTGGCGTCGCTGGGCGTACGCAGCCTGGACGAAGCGATCGGCCGCGTCGACATGCTCCGCCAGCGGAAGACGGGCGACGCGCGCGCCGACGCACTCGACTTGTCGCCGCTGCTCGAGACGCCCTCGGAGGAGGGGCCGCGGCACTTCGTCGCGACGGTGCCGATCCAGCGGCCCCGGTCAGCCCTCGACGAGCGGCTCCTGGCCGACGCGTTCGCCGCGCTGTGGGGCGGCGGTGATGTGGAACTCGAGTACGAGATCACCAACGCCGACCGCACGGTGGGCGCGTCCCTCGGTGGCGCGATCGGGCTCGAGTGGGGCGAAGGGCTCCCGCCCGGGTCGGTCACGGCGCGGTTCACGGGCTCGGCCGGGCAGAGCTTTGGCGCGTTCCTCGCCGAGGGCGTCGCGCTCGACCTCGTGGGTGAAGCCAACGACTACCTCGGGAAGGGCATGGGCGGCGGGCGGATCACCGTGCGGCCGCCGGACGGCGACGCCGGCGACGCCGTCCTCGCCGGCAACACTGTGCTGTACGGCGCGACGGGCGGGCAGGTGTTCGTCGCCGGCCGGGCCGGCGAGCGGTTCATGGTGCGCAACAGCGGCGCGACCGCGATCGTCGAGGGCACCGGCGACCACGCGTGCGAGTACATGACCGGCGGCACGTGCGTCGTCCTCGGCCCCTTCGGCTACAACCTCGGCGCGGGCATGACCGGTGGGCAGGCATTCGTGTTCGATCCCGACGGGCTGCTGTCGGCGCGGCTGAATCCCCAGCTGGTCGAGGCGTCGAAGCTCGACGATCCGCAGGCCGCCGAGCTCCGCTTCCTCCTCGAACGGCATCGAGAGCTCACGGGATCGCCGCGCGCGGCACAGATGCTCGACGATTGGGACACGACCGGGCGCAGCTTCTGGCGTGTCGCACCAGTCGGCGAGGTGGCCCGCATCGAGCGCGCCAACCAGAACGTCATCGGCGCCGCGCGATAGTGCTAACCAGCCAAGACCAGCTGCGGTCGCGAGTCGTAGCCGAACAGGCTCGCGACCGGGCGGCGGAGGAGACCGTTGCGCTCGTCCTCGTAATCGCGGACCGAGCGGTTGTAGGCCGTCACCGCCGGTGGTGGCGGCACCGTGCCCTGGAAGGCGGCGATCGCCTGGTTCAGCGGGTCGGACGCCCGCAGCCGATCGGAGCTCGACACGACCGCCTGCAACCTCGTGGCGAGCCCCTCGAGCTGGTCCGCGGTCTGGGCCTCGGCGTCGGCATCGGCGTCGCCGTCACCGGCGCGGTGCAGCTCACCCCAACGCCCGAGCCTGAGACCGAGGGCGCGGGCGACGTCGCGCTCACCGCCGCCGGCCGCTGCGAGCTGCGCGTTCGCCTCACCGAGCCTGGCGTACCGCTCGCCGAGCGGTCCCCGAAGTGGCGTCCAGGCGCGGTCGACGTCGCTTCGGCGATCCTCGAGTTTCGGGCGGGTGGTGAGCACGAGCGCGACCACACCGACCACCAAGAGCACGACGACGACGACCGCGAGACGCCGGACCCGACGAGCCATCATCGGGGAAAGCTAGCGGCGGGCTCCCCGCCGATCGCTCATCCCCTAGCGTCGGTCGGATGATCACCGGGGTCGCACATACAGCTGTGTGCGTGCCCGATGTCGACGCCGCAGTGGCGTGGTACGAGTCCGTCCTCGGTCTCACCGTCCTCTCGCCGCCCTACCTCGTCGAGGGCGACGACATCGAGCGCGACATGGGCGAGCTGGTCCCGAGCCCCGTGGCCGTCAAGGCCGCCATCCTGGGGTTCCCGGACGACGGCGACCGCGTCCTCGAGGTCATCGAGTACCCGCGCGCGCCCGGCCGTCTCCGGCCGCCGGACGCTTCGGTCGTCGACCACGGGTTCACCCATGTCGGTCTCGTGTGCGACGACATCGTCGCCTACGCGCGCCGCCCTGGAAGACAAGGGCGTGCGATTCCTCACCCGTGGGACGGCCGAGATCGTCGGCCTGCGCACCACGTGGTTCGCCGATCCGCACGGGCTCGTCTTCATCCTGCTCGAGAAGCGCGACCCCGAGAAGCCCTACTTCGCGCAGTACTGACCCGGGACGTCGTCACACCCGCTCGGTACGATCAGCCGCATGACCCGCTCCCGGGTCGTGGTCGTGGCGATCCTCGCCGCCGCCTCACTCGGGGGCTGGCGGCTCGGACAAGCACGCCGCGCCGCGACCGCCGAATGGACTGTCGTGAACGTCGTCGACGGCGACACGATCGACGTGGCCCGCGGCCTGACGGCCGCGACGCCGACACGGTCCGGCTGCTCGGCATCGACACGCCGGAGACCCACCACCCGACCAAGCCGGTCGAGTGCTTCGGCCCCGAGGCGGCCTCGTTCACCGAGGCGCACCTGGGGGGACGGTCGGTGCTGCTCGAAGACGACATCGAGCAGCGCGATCGGTACGGTCGCCGCCTCGCGTACGTCGTCGTCGACGGCGAGCGGTTCAACGACGAGCTGCTCCGACGTGGGTATGCCCGGCTGTTGGTCATCGAACCCAATCACGCCCACGCCCGCACGATGCTGCGCGAGGAGCTCGACGCCAAGCGCGCCGGCCGCGGCCTCTGGAGCGAGTGTTGACCGCGAGTCAGAAGGAGTCGGTGGTGAGGCGGGTCCGGAGCTTGTCGATGGCGCCGCCGAGCACGTCCCGCGTCTGGGCGTGCGACCAGCCGTACGCGCGTGGCGAGGTCCTTCATCGACGTGGCGGGGCCGATGAAGCCGAACCGCCGAGTCACGAGCTCGTACTCGGTGGGGTCGAGGCACTCGAACGCGTGCGGGTCGACCCGGAGCTCGAGGGCGTCGAGGTCGACCTCGTCGTCGGCGGCGGGATCGTCGAACCCGCCGGGCAGATCGGGGTACGGCCAGCCGTCGTCGGTGGGGAAGACCGGGAAGCTCGACCACGCCATCGCGTCACTCCGCTGCCGGTGCCGTGCCCGCATCGTGGCCGAGCGAGCCCGGCCCGTCAACGGGCTCTCTGGTCGCTCTCGCGGGCTCGAGCTCGTGCTCCGGCGGTCGGCAAAGCCGCCGCCTTCCCGGAACTCAGCCGGGATGCCGGCCGACCAGCTCGAGCAGGGCCTCGCCGTGCCGCTGGAGCTTGACCGGCCCGATACCCGGGATCGTCAGCAGGTCGCCACGCGAGCGGGGCCGGTCGCGGGCGACGGCCTCGAGAGTCGTGTCGTGGAAGATCACGTACGCGGGCACGCCGGACGCACGGGCGAGGTTGCGGCGCCATTCGAGGAGCGCGCCGAGGAGCTCGGTGGCAGCGGCGTCGAGCTGATCGCGCGTGGCTCCCGACTGCCGCCGGGCGCCGGCCACGTGCTCACGGGCGGCGGCGAGCCCTCGACTCTGCTGGTCACGCGCCGCGCTGCCGCGCTCCGGCGTGCGGGCCGCGGCCACCGTTGCCTCGATCGGTTTCAGCCACGGGCTGGGCGTACGGCGGTACGTGCGCATCCCCATCGTGCGTTTCTGCGCCCAGCTCACGTGCAGGTTGCGTTCGGCGCGCGAGAGCGCCACGTAGAGGAGACGCAGCTCCTCGGCCTTCTCGGACGGCGTCTCGGCGTGCACGATCGGCACGAGCCCCGTCTCCAAGCCGACGACGAACACGGTGTCGAACTCGAGGCCCTTGGCCCGGTGGAAGCTGAGCAGCTCCACCGCGTCGGCGCCCGAGGCGCCGGTGTCGTCGCCCGCCCGCAGCGCGGTCTGCAGGAACTCGAGGAAACCTGCGAGTGATCCGTTCCCTCCGTCGGCGGCGAGGTAGTCGCGGCCGAGGCGGCCGATCGCCTCGGCGTGCTCGCGGCGTTCCTCGGACGCGTCGGCGGTGCTGTCGGTCAGCGCCTCCAGCTGGCCGGCGAACGGGACGCCGGGCTGCTCGCGGGTTCGCTCGCGGAGCGTGTCCAGCGCGACCTGGACCTCCGGTCGGTCGAGGAACCGTCCGCCGCCCCGGACCCGGAAGGGGACGCCCTCGCGCCGCAGCGCCTCCTCGAACAGCGCCGATTGCGCGTTCGTCCGGTACAGCACCGCCGCCGACGACCACGGAGTGCCCGGCGGGTGCTCCCGGTGCAACGTGCGGGCGACACCCTCGGCTTCGGCTTCGTCGCCGGGGTAGGAGCGGACGACGGGGAGCGGGCCCTCGGGGCGTGAGCTGCGGATCGCGGCGCGTTCGCCGTTCGTCGTCAACACCGCCGCCGCCGCCGAGACGACCTGGGGCGAAGACCGGTAGTTGGTCGCGAGGCGGACGACGGCCGCGCCGCGGAAGTGCTCACCGAACGCGGTGAGATACGACGCGTCGGCTCCCGCGAACCCGTAGATCGCCTGGTCGCCGTCGCCGACGACGCACAGGTCGGTGCGGTCGCCGAGCCAGGCGCGCACCAGACGGAACTGGGCGGGGTTGGCGTCCTGGAACTCGTCGACGAACACGTGCTGGAACCGCCACCGTTGCGCAGCCTGGAACTCGGCGTCGGTCTCGAGCGCGTGGGCGCACCAGGTGATGAGGTCGTCGAAATCGACGAGCCCCCGGCGGCGACGCTCGCGTTCGTAGCGCTCGAACAGGACGGCGATCTCGGCCGGGGGCCGGGGTGGATCGCGGCGTGCCGCCTCGGCGGCGACCTGGTAGCCGTCGGCGCCGATGAGGCGCGCCTTGGCCCATTCGATCTCGGCCGCGACCTCGGCCGCGAGCAGCGCGCGCTCGCCGCCCCGGCCCGGCAGCATCGGCACGAGGAGGCGCGCCTTGCGGTCGAGGAGCTTCGGCATCGGCCGGTCGTGGTCCTCGCAGCGGCGGCGGAGCTGCGCCAGCGCGATGGCGTGGAACGTGCCCGCGACGACTTGGCGCCGGACCCCGAGCCGGGTCAACCGATCCCCGAGCTCGCCGGCGGCCTTGCGCGTGAAGGTGACGGCGAGCGTGTGCCCCGGGTCGATGTGCGCGTGCCGGGCCTGCCAGGCGATGCGACGGGTCAGGACACGCGTCTTGCCCGCACCCGCGCCGGCGAGGATCGCCAGCGGAACGGTGCGCGTGGTGACGGCCTCGCGCTGCGCGTCGTCGAGGCCCTCGAGCAACTGGTCATCGCGCACTCGAGGACCATACCGACCCGGTACGACAGCAACCGCGGACCGTCCCTGACCTGCAACGGCGGGAAACGGGAAAGGCCCCGAGTAGTCTTCGCTGCGTCGCAGCTCCGATCTCCTCGGGGCCTCGCCGTTCGGACGACTGCGTCGGGGGCTCCCCGGCGGGCGGGGAGCCTCTTCGGCGGCGTCCCGGTCCCTGGCGCCGGATCACTCCGACGTTCGGTCACCGACCGACTCCTCGGACCCGTATTCCGGCGGCTGCCTATCTGACATCACCAGTGCCGTGCCCTTGTCACCGGTGCCAGGGAACATACGACCGCGTCCGCGCGCCGTCAAGAGCCTTCGCGACCTCGGGTACGTTCGTTCGATGCACGTGTCGCGCGACCGGTTCGAGGAGCTCGTCGCCGACGCGCTCGACTCCATTCCCCCCGACCTGGCCGTGCATATGGACAACGTGGCGGTTCTCGTCGAGGACTGGCCCACCCGCGAGCAGCTCGGCGGCCGCCCCGGCACGCTCCTCGGGCTGTACGAGGGCGTCCAGCTCACCGACCGGTCGCCGCTGAACTACGCGGGCGTGATGCCGGACCGCGTCACGATCTTCCGGGGACCGTTGTGCGAGCGATCACGCGACGAGGCGCACCTCGCCCATCAGATCCGGATCACCGTCGTCCACGAGATCGGGCACCACTTCGGCATGGACGACGCCCGCCTCCGCGAGCTCGGCTGGGCTTGATCGTCCGCAGAGCCGCTGCTCGCCGCGAGCGGCCTAGGCTCAGCGCGATGCGCGACTCGGCCCGCTGGCGCAACTGGGGTCGCAACCAGCAATGCAGCCCCGCGGCCGTCGAGACCCCGACCAGCGAGCTCGAGGTCGTCGAGGCCGTCCTGCGGGCGAAGCGGGCGGGGCAGACCGTCAAGGTCGTCGGCGCCGGTCACTCCTTCACCGGCATTGCGTGCACCGATGGGCGCATGTTGCGCCTGGGCGAGCTCAACCGGATCGTCGCGATGGACCGTGACGCCGGCACGGTGACCGTCGAGGGCGGCATGCCGCTCTGGCAGCTCAACGACGAGCTGGAGACGCGCGATCTCGCGCTCGCCAACCTGGGCGACATCGACCGTCAATCGATCTCGGGCGCGATCGCGACCGCCACCCACGGCGGCGGGAAGCGCTTCGGGGGCCTGGCCACGTTCGTGACCGGGCTCGAGCTCGTCACCGCCTCCGGTGAGGTGTTGCGCTGCTCGCGCGACGAGGAGCCCGAGGTGTTCGCGTGTGCACGCGTCGGCCTCGGCGCCCTCGGAGTGGTCACGAAGGTGACGCTCCAGTGTCAGCCCTCGTTCCGTCTGCACTCCATCGAGAAGCCCCGATCCCTCGATTCGCTCGTCGACGACCTCGACGACATCGTCGACCACAACGAGCACATCGACTGCTACTGGTTCCCACACACCGACGTCGCCACGGTCAAGGTCGCCAACCGGACCGACGAGCCGCTCCGCACCAAGTCGTCGTGGAAGGCGTGGCGCGACGACATCCTGCTCGCCAACTTCGCGTTCGGTGCCGCCGCCGCCCTCGGACGGCGACGCCCGGATGCGGTCCCGAAGCTCATGAACCTCGTTGCCGGCGGGATCGGCAAGACCGAGGTGGTCGACGTGAGTCACCGTGTGCTGTGCAGCCGGCGCCTCGTGCGTTTCGTCGAGATGGAGTACGCGATACCGCGGCCGGAGCTCGCCAAGGCGCTGCTCCGCGTGCGCGACCTCATCGAGGGCGAGTGCCTGTCGGTCAACTTCCCGATCGAGCTCCGGGTGGCGGCGGCCGACGACATCCCGCTCAGCACGGCACAGGGACGTGAGACGGGCTACCTCGCAGTGCACCTGTCGGCGGGAACGCCGTTCGAGCCGTACTTCCGTGGCGTCGAGGCGATCATGGACGACGTCGGCGGCCGTCCGCACTGGGGGAAGATGCATTACCAGCGGGCCGAGACGCTCGCGCCCCGGTACCCGGAGTGGGCGCGCTTCCAGGCCGTCCGCGCCCGCGTCGACCCGGAGGGTCTGTTCCGGAACCCGTACCTCGATCGCGTGCTCGGCCCCGTCGCGTCGCCGTAATCTCGCGGCGGTGGCGGCTTTGCCGACCGCCGCCGCGGAGCCGGAGCCTGCGACGGCGCCAAGAAGGAGAGTCATGCCTTACCCGCGGCACCTGATCAACGAGGGCGAGACGGTCGCGCTCGACCTGCATCCGCACTGGTGGTACTTCTCGAAGCACATCCTCACCGGGATCCCGCTCTTCCTCGCGCTCATCGGCGTGCTCACGCTGTCCGGCAGTGTGCAGGCGGTCGCCGGGTGGGCCTGGGCCATCCTCGCGGTCATCTGGGCGGTGTGGCTCGCGATCAAGTACGTCCAGTGGCAGTACACGCACTTCGTGGTGACCGACGACCGCGTGATCTTCCGCACCGGCATGCTCTCGAAGCACGGCGTCGAGATCCCGCTCGAGCGGATCAACAACATCAACTTCCACCAGCGCATCTTCGAGCGGATGATCGGCGCCGGCGACCTCGACATCGAGTCGGCGGGCCGCGAGGGCCAGTCGCACTTCGAGGACGTGCGCCATCCCGACGGGGTCCAGCAGGAGATCTACCGCCAGATGGAAGTCAACGCCAGGGAGACGGCCAGCTGGTCGGCCCCCCGGGCGCCGGCCGGCGGCGGCGCCAACATCCCCGAGCAGATCGAGCAGCTCGCCGCCCTCCGCGACAAGGGCCACATCACCGCCGAGGAGTTCGAGACCAAGAAGGCCGCACTCCTCGAGCGGATGTAGCCACGGCTCTGCGCGTCGTCTCGCTCGTCCCGTCCGTCACCGAGACGCTGCGCGCCGTCGGCGTGGATCCAGTGGCGTGCACGCGGTTCTGCGAGCAACCCGACCTGCCCGCCGTCGGCGGCACGAAGAACCCGGACGTCGAGGCGATCATCGAGCTCGCGCCCGATCTGGTGATCGTGAACGACGAGGAGAACCGCATCGACGATGCCGACGCGCTCGCTGCCGCCGGGCTCCGCGTGCACTCGATGTCGCCGCGCTCGGTCGCCGACGTCGGTCCCGCCGTCGTCGCGCTGAGCGACCTCGTCGGTGTGGAGGCGCCCGCGCCCTTCGCGCCCAACGAGTGGGAACGGTGGCTCGACGAACAGCGCGCGGTGGCGCCGGGAGCGGCACGGCGCTCGGCGGTGCTCGTCTGGCGCCGGCCGTGGATGACCATGAACGCGGACACCTACGGCTCGTCGCTCTTGGAGCTCCTCGGCATCGAGAATGTGTTCGCCGGCTCTGGTGAGCGCTATCCCGAGACGACGCTGGAGGAGATCGCCGAGCGCCACGCCGACCTCGTGTTGCTCCCGGGCGAGCCGTACCCGTTCGAGGACCGCCATGTCGGGGAGGTCGAGGCGGTCGTCCGCGGCGCCGACGTGCGGCTCGTCGACGGCCGCGACCTCTTCTGGTGGGGCATCCGCACGCCCGACGCGCTGGCGCAGCTCTGCGAGGCGCTCAGACGTTCGTGAGCCCGGGGCCGTGCTCCTCGCCGTCGGCCGGACAGTGGAAGTGCACGAAGTTCTCCTGGTCGCCGAGCTCGGCGTCGCCCCATCGCAGCATCACGGTGCGCCCCTGTCCCGGTTCGAGCGCGACCGTGACGTCGCCGATGGGTGTCGCGGCGGTCGGCGCGGCGTCGAACTCGAGATCGCCGCGCGTGATGGGGGTGCCAAGACTGCGTGGGACGGCGACGCGCGCGTCGGCGTCGGGCGGCATCGGGAGGCCGATGCGGGCGCCGTCGAAGTCGGGCGCGAACACCGCCGAGGTCGCGTCGACCACCTCCCAGGACGCGGCGCCGCGCCAGACCTCGTGCCCGTCGTTCACCGCCATGATCGGCACGGCGACGTCGCCGGCGGGCACGACGGACGCCTCGTGCAGGCCGACGAGCAGCCGGGGCCGGCTCGCGTCGCGGAACGCGTCGTAGGTCGCCTTCGGGACGCGCTCGACGTCGACGAGACCACCGCCGGCGTAGCCCCACCAGTCGGCCCAGAAGTGCCAGCGGTACCCCATGAACGGATCGCCGCGGTGGGCACGGAACCACTCGGTCTGGTACTTCGCCAGTGCCGCACCGTACGCCTGCGTGGCGTCGGCCCACTCGTCCCGCGACTCGTACCGTGACGGCAGCCCCGCGAACGCGCACGTCGAGCCGATGAACGAGAGGCGGCTCACCCATTCGCGCATCTGATCGGGATCGGGCGGCCATCCGCGATCACCGAACCGGTGGGCTTGCGGGCCGATGGTCCAGAACCCGTACTCGGAGACGAACCACGCCGGCTGCTCCCGGACCCGGTAGAGGCTGCCGCCGCCGAGCGACCCGGCGTAGTTGTGGACGTCGTCGCCGATACCGGACGCCCGGTGCACGTGCCGGCCCGTGTCGACGGCGCGCAGCGTCGCGTCGAGCTCGGCATCGAGGTGGGCCTCGCCCCGGTCGGCCTCGGGCCCGTCGTCGGCCCGGCGCGGGTCGAACATGCGGGCGGGCTCGTTGTGGCAGGCGTAATAGACGACGCTCGGGTGGTTGTGCAGCAGGTACGCCATCTCCGCGATCTGGCGACGGGCCGTGTCGACGAACCCCGGGTTGGTCTCCGTACCCGAGTCGTAGCTCCACTGCAACGCGAAGTCCTGGAACACGAGCACGCCGGCGTCGTCGGCGGCGTCGTAGCAGTGCGGCGACTGGACGTGCGCGTGCACCCCGACTGAGTTGCCGTGCGCTTCGCGCAACATGCGCATGTCGCGGTCGTAGAAGCTGCGGCCGACCTCGGCGAAGTGTTGCCACGGGATGTAGTTCACGGCCTTCACGAACACCGGCCGGCCGTTCACCTCCAGATGTCGGGCATGCCCGGCGTCGTCGGTCAGGATGCGCGCCGTCCGCAGACCGAAGCGCGTCCGGCGCCGGTCGAGCGCGTGACCGTCGCCCGTCGCCAGCGCGGCCTGGAGCTCGTGCACGGCCGCGGCATCCGACCCCGCGCCCGTGGGCTCCCACCGCGCGAGGTCCACCCCGTCGAGCTCGATCACCACATCGACACGCGCGGGCCCGGGCGGGAGGGTCAGTTCGAGTTGGGCGCGCTCGTCGGCCAGTTCGAGGTCGATGCACGCGTCGATGTCGTCGTCGGTGTGATTGGTCGCCACCGCCGCCACCTGCATCGCGCTGTCATCAAGTGGGGTCACGAACAGGGCGTCGAGGGACGCGTCACCGGTGCGCTCGAGCGTGACCGGGCCCACGATGCCGGCGGTCGTCATCGACTGACCCCACTCCGGCGTCCACACCCACGGGTCGCCGCCCTCGACGAGCGGGCCGACCATGCGGCCGGGGAGGCCGCCCGGGCGGCTGTCGTGGTACTTCAGCGTGCCCTTGATGACGCGCTTTCGGTGGTCGAAGAACAGCGCCGACGGATCCAGCGGCTCGAGCGGATCCTGCACCGCGACGAGGAGCACGTTGTTCTTCGCCAGCCGGTCCGTCACGTCGAAGCCGAACGGCGCGAAAGAACCCTCGTGATGACCGAGGTGCTCGCCGTTGAGCCACACGTCGGCGAGGTAGTCGACGGCCGTGAAACGGAGCCGGATGCGTGGGGGGGAGTCGGGCAGCCCGCCGTGCCGAGGGTCGGCGAACGTGCGCCGGTACCAGACCGGTGCGAACTGGCGCGACAGCTCCTCGTCGAAGCCGTAGTTCTCGGGGACGACCACCTTGCGCCACGGCACGTCGCTGGGCGGCCCTTGCGCGGCGCGCGCCCCCGGCGACGGGAACGACGGGTCGCCGTCGACGTCGGCCCACCGTTCCCAGCGGCCGGACTGCGACACCTCGATGCGGCCGCTGCCCACGGGCGGGTCGCCCGGCGGGACTGTGGACCACGGGAGCGGACGGGCGATCGCGACCGGCTCGAACTCCGAGTGCGGTGCAACCGGGGCAGGGGCGGGGCGGGGGCGGTCCGCCGCTGACAGCCGGAGCGTCATGCGCCGACCGGGGCGGTGAGCGGGCCGGCGCCGTCGACCGCCCGCACTTCGAAGGCGTCGGCGTCGAGCCCGGTCTCGGTCCGGTACCGGCCGACCGTCTCGCGCGCGACGGTTCGGACCCGGGCGCGCGGGACCAGCGCCACGACGCAGCCACCGAACCCGGCGCCGGTGAGGCGAGCGCCGATCGCCCCGTGCTCGACGAGCAGGTCGACGGCGAGGTCGAGCTGGGGCGTCGAGACCTCGTAGTCGTCGCGCAGGCTGGCGTGACTTGCGAGCAGCAGCGAACCGAGCCTGGCAGCGTCGCCGGCGCGGAGCGCATCGGCGAACTGCAGGACCCGTTGGTTCTCGGTGACGACGTGGCGGGCTCTCGGCTCGTCGCGCACCATGTCGGGCGACGCGTCGCGCAGCGCAGTCACGCCGAGCCGGGCGGCGACGCGTTCGCCGTCACCGCGCCGTTCTGTGTACGCGCTGTCTCGCAAGCGTGCGCGGGAGACCCGAGTCCACCACCAGCACCGCCAGCGCGTCCGGGAGCTCGATCGGCTCCGCCCCCAGCGTCCGGCAGTCGATGAGTAATGCGTCGCCGGCCCGACCGAGCAACGCGATCAGCTGGTCCATCACGCCGCTCGGCACGCCCGTGGCGAGGTGCTCGCCACGCTGGCACGCCCGCGCCAGCTCCGGCGCCGAGAGCGCGAACCCTGCGGTATCCGTCACCGCGAGCGCGATCGCAACTTCCAGGGCCGCGCTCGACGACAGCCCCGAGCCCATGGGCACGGTCGACGACAGGACGACATCGAGACCCGCCGGCGCGCGTCCCGTGCCGGCGAGCGCGCGGACGACGCCGGCCGGGTACCGACCCCACGCCGGCTCGACCGCGGCCGGGTCGTCCGAGCCGTCGGCGGCGACGTCGACCTCGCCCTCGAGCTCGACCGACCGCACCGTTATGCGCCCGTCATCCCGTGGGCGGGCGGCGACCACGCAATCGCGGTCCACCGCCATCGGGAGGACGAAGCCGTCGTGGTAGTCGGTGTGGTCGCCGATCAGGTTGACCCGCCCCGGAGCCCGGAACCAGCGCAGTTCGGTGGCGCCGCCGAGCCGGTCGGTGATCGCCTCGGCGCGCGGGTCGACGTCAGCCCAGCGCGGGCAGCACCTCGGCCGCGAACCGGTCGAGGCCGTCGACGTCGAACGGCGCCCGCATGGCCAGGATCACCCACTCGGCGCCGACGTCCGTGTATTCGCCGATCCGGTCGACGACCTCCTGCACGCTGCCCATCAGCACACCCGGCTTCACGAACTCGGCGATGTTGCCGAACTGGGCCTCGAGGTCACCCTGCCTCCACGCCAGGCCGAGGTTCACCGACTTCGTGATCGTCCCCGGGTCGCGACCGACGGCGTCGCAGTGATCGTTGAGCACCTGCACCTTGTGGCGATAGGTGTCGGGCGCGAGGAACGGCACGTTCCAACCGTCGGCGTGACGAGCCGCGGTGCGCAGTGTCAGCTTCTCGCCCGCGCCGCCGATCCAGAGCGGCAGTCGCTCCTGGACGGGCTTCGGCTCGCAGCGGGCGTCACGCAGTTGGAAGAACTCGCCGTCGAAGTTCGCGACGTCCTCGGTCAGCAGTGCACGGATGCACTGGATGCCCTCGTCGAGCATCCGAAGGCGTACCGGCACGGGCGGGAACGGGATGCCGTACGCGTCGTATTCGCCCTGGTGCCAGCCGCCCCCGAGCCCGAGCACGATGCGCCCACCGGCGAGGTGGTCGAGGGTCGCCATCGCGTTCGCGAGCACGGCCGGGTGCCGGTAGCCGACCGAGTAGACGAGGCTCCCGCACCGGACGCGATCGGTCTCGAGCGCGAGGGCGGCGTGCGTGGACACCGCTTCGAGGCACACCGCGCCGCCGGTCGCGTCGGCGGCGTAGAAGTGGTCCCAGACCGAGATCCAGTCGAAGCCGTGACCTTCGATGCGTCGCCACAGCCCGCGCAGCTCGCCGGCGGTCGTGTTCTGGAGCCCGGCGTGGACACCGAACTTCACGCCGCGCCTGCCGTGGCGTCGACCTCGGGCATGACGTCGGCCGCGATCAGTTCGAGGTGATCGAGGTCGGAGACGTCGAGGACCTGGAGGTACGCGGTCTCGGCGCCCGCGGCCGCGAACGCGCGCAGCGTGTCGACGACTTCGCCCGGGAGGCCGGCGGCGCCGTTCGCGCGCAGCTCGTCGGGCTGCCGGCCGATGGCGTCCGCCCGCCGCCGGAACTCGGCTTCGTCGCGTCCACAGCAGACGACCAGTGCGACCGTGGTGCGGAGCGTCGCCGGGTCGCGTCCGGAGTCGGTGCACGCCTGCTTCACCCGTTGGACGGACTCGCGGTACACGTCGAGCGGAGGGAACGCCAGATTGAACTCCTGGGCGTAGCGCGCCGCGAGCGCCGGGGTGCGCTTCGTGCCGTAGCCGCCGATGATGATCGGCGGGTGCGGCTGCTGCACCGGCTTGGGGAGCGCGGGGGAGTCGGTGAGCTCGTAGTACCGGCCGCGGTACGAGAACCGCTCGCCAACGGGTGTCGTCCACATGCCGGTGATGATGGCCAGCTGCTCCTCGAGCCGGTCGAACCGCTCCCGCGTCGACGGGAACGGGATGCCGTGCGCCCGATGCTCTTCGTCGAACCAGCCGGCGCCGATCCCGAGCTCGACCCGCCCGCCGCTCATGGCGTCGACCTGCGCCACGGCGATCGCGAGCGGCCCGGGCAACCGGAACGTGCTCGCGGTGACGAGCGTTCCGAGACGCACGCGCGATGTCTCGCGCGCGAGCCCTGCGAGTGTGACCCACGCGTCGGTCGGGCCCGGTCCCGCGTCGTCGTCGCCCATGCGTAGGTAGTGGTCCGAACGGAAGAAGGCGTCGAACCCGAGCTCCTCCGCGCTGCGGGCGACCGCGAGCAGATCGTCGTACGTCGCGCCCTGTTGCGGCTCCGTGAAGATGCGCAAACGCATGGAGTTCAGAATCTATCGGGCCGGCCGCTCACGCCCATGAGCGCACGCCCGTAAGCGCGGCGACGGCGGCTTTGCCGACCGTTGCAGCAGAGCCGGAGCTCGCGATGGCGGCAATAGAATGGTCGTGTGTTGGAGATCGATCGATGGCCGGATCTGCGCGATCCGGTGCTCGTCGTCGCGTTGTCGGGTTGGGTCGACGCCGGCCTCGCCGGTGCGGGCGCGGCCGCGGTCTTGAGCGAGCAGATCGAATCGGCGGCTGATTTCGGCCGGGTCGATCTCACGGACCTCGTCGACCTCCAGCAGACACGTCCGTCCGTTCACCTCGTCGACGGCGCGACGAGAGAGATCAGCTGGCCCATGATCGAGTTGACCGCGGGGCGGGCGGGCCGCGACGTCGTGCTCTGCCGTGGCCCGGAGCCGTCGCTTCGTTGGCGCTCGTTCGGCGACGAGCTCGTGCAGATGTCGCAGCGGCTCGGCGTCAGCATGATGGTCGCGCTCGGCGGCATGCCGACACTCGTGTCCCACCGCCGTCCGGTGTCCGTGCTCACGACGGCCACGAACCGCTCGCTTGCTCAGGAGGTCGGTGCCTGGCGCGCCGACTACACGGGCCCGACCGGCGCGCAGACTGCGCTCCAGGTCGCTCTCGGTGACGCCGGGATCCCCGGGCTGGGACTGTGGGCGCAGGTGCCTCATTACGTGTCGGCGACCCCGTCGCCGCCGGCGATCAGCGCGCTGCTGTCGCGCGTTCGGGAGCTCGCCGGCGTGGAGTCCGACCTCACAGTCCTCGACGGTCAGGTCGACGAATATCTCGAGCGGGTCGAGGAGGGTCTTTCCGAGCGTCCCGACGTCGCCGAGATGGTGCGCAACATCGAGGCCAACGAAGGCTCGGGCGACATCCCGACCGGCGACGAGCTCGCGTCGGAGATCGAGCGATTCCTCCGCGAGCAGGGCTAGAGGAAACGGGCGCAAAAAAGGCGAGTCGACGGACCGGGGCAGGGACGGCCCGCCGACTCACCAAACTGGGCTCCCGGGACCGGCCCGGGATCACCGCGATCTTCGCGCTTCCCCCGAAGGGGTGGCGCATCGGGATAATTCCCCTCCCTGGGTGCGAGTAAACCACGTACCGGACGGTCCGACCAGCCCTTCCTTCAGCAATTCTCACGTCGACCCTCCGGGCGCCGCCGAGGCCTCCGGGGGGATCCGGCCACACGCCGACACGGTAGAAAGACAGCGCGGCGGCGGCGGCTTCGCCGACCGGCACGCAAAGCCGGAGCTCGCGACGGCGATAGGAGAAGCATGAGCATCGTTCGGATCAATGCGATCACCGTGCCCGCCGACCGGGTCGAGGAGTTCGAGCGCAGGTTCGCCGCCCGCGCCGGGGAGGTGTCGAAGGCCCCCGGCTTCGAGACCTTCGAGCTCATGCGGCCCACCGACGAGCGGGACGTGTATCTCGTCTATACGCGCTGGCGGTCAGAGGACGACTTCCAGGCCTGGGTCAACAGCCCCGCGTTCCAGCACGGGCACAAGGCCCACAGCAGTGGTGGCCCCGTCGGCACGGCGAGCGAACTGTGGTCGTTCGACGTGATCCAGCACGAGGACACCCCGTCCCCGGCTTCCGACCTTCGATGACCGTCGACCGGATCACGCCGACGAACGCGGATCCCGTCCTCGCCGAACTCACGGGGCCGGGCGGCGCGTTCGAGATCGTCACCGACGATGTCTTGGGCGTACCAATGCAGATGTACAAGAACCGGCTGCACGCCCTGGGCGAGCTCGTCACGATGGCCGACGGGCGCGCCGGCGTCGACTTCCTCGTCCAGGGCGATCGCCGGCTGACGTACGAGGAGCACAATGCGCTGGTCCGTCGTGTCGGCGCCGCCCTCGTGGACTTGGGCATCGGCCACGGCGATCGCGTTGCGATCCTCTCGGCGAACAACGTCGAGTGGGTGGTGCTGTGGTGGGCCGCCGCCGCGATCGGCGCGGTGGTCGTGCCGCTCAACGCGTGGTGGAAGACCGACGAGCTCGAGTTCGGATTGCGCGACTCGGGCGCCAAGCTGCTGTTCTGCGACCCGAAGCGCTGGCAGGCGGTGCGCGATCGAGTGGAAGCGCTACCGGAGCTCGAGCATGTCTTCGTCGGTGGTTCATGGTCGCCGTCGCAGGCTCCGCCTCCTGCGGCGACGGGCGGCAACGCCACCGCCGCCGCGGACATCGAGGAGCCCGACGGCGTCGCCCGGCCCGGTGTCGAGCTGCTCGGCGACGACCCGGGGACGCTGCCCGACGCCGGCGTCGTCGAAGACGACCTGTTCGCGATCCTGTACACGTCGGGAACGACCGGGCGGCCGAAGGGGGCCACGCTCACACACCGCCAGGCGCTGGCGAACCTGCAGAACATCTTCTGCCTCGGCGTCGCCAACGCCAGCCGCGGCGGGGAGGCTGCGCCCGAGTTGTCGAGCGACGTGCAATCCGCGGCACTGCTCGTCGTGCCGCTGTTCCACGTCACCGGCTGCCTCTCGACGATGATGCTCTGCTACGCGTCGGGCGCCAAGCTCGTCCTCATGCCGCCCGGCCGCTTCGACCCGGACGCGGCCATGGCGACGATCGAACACGAGAAGGTCACCAGCTTCGGTGGTGTCCCGACGATCATGTGGCGGATCGTCGAGTCGCCGAACTTCGAGAGCTACGACCTCTCGACGGTGCAGCGCGTCAGCTACGGGGGTGCGCCGGCCGCGCCCGAGCTCGTCCAGCGGATCCACGAGCGGTTCCCGAAGGTACGCAAGACGCTCGCCACCGCCTACGGCCTGACGGAGAGCGCGTCCGTCGCGACCTCGAACACCGGCGACGACTACGGCACCCACCCGGATTCGGTCGGGCGTCCCGCGCCGACGATCGAGATCGAGGTCGTCGATCCCGACGGGACGCCGGTCCCTTCCGGTGCGACGGGCGAGATCTGGTTGCGGGGGCCCACGATCATGCGCCGCGGGTACTGGAACCGACCCGACGCGACCGCCGAGGCGATCACCTCCGACGGTTGGTTCCGCAGCGGCGACATCGGCCGCTTCGACGAGGACGGGTTCCTCTATCTCGTCGACCGGGCGAAGGACATGATCATCCGGGGCGGCGAGAACGTGTACTGCGTCGAGGTCGAGCAGACTCTCTTCGAGCATCCCGACGTCGTCGACGCCGCCGTTGTCGGCGTCCCGCACAAGGTGCTCGGCGAGGAGGTCAAGGCGGTCGTGCAGCTCAAGCCCGACTCGACCGTCTCGGCCGAGGACCTCCGCACGTACTGCTCGGAACGTCTCGCCAACTTCAAGGTGCCCGAGTACGTCGAGATGCGCGACGAGCCGCTCCCTCGAAATCCCGCCGGCAAGGTGCTCAAGAACCTCCTGCGCGGCGACGAGACGTCCTTCTCGGCCGACCCCACAGACGACTCCGCGCTCTGACGCCGCCGCTCGAGGTCTCGAGGAGCCGGCGATCGAAACGGTCCTGTTCGACACGCACAAGTGGGTCGGGTTCGTCGCGGTCGTCGCCAATGGGATCGCGGGCATCGTGTGCCTCGTCGCCTGGCACGTGGCGCGCTGGCGCGGGCGCTGGGTCTGGATCCTGACGATCGTCGCCGAGGTGCTCTTCCTGTTCGACGTCATCGTCGGCACGGCGCTCGTCGCCGCGTACAAGTACAAGCCCCCCGGCATCCACATGTTCTACGGGTTCCTCGTGTTCATCACCGTCGGGCTGGCGTTCCAGTACCGCGAATCGATGCGGGGACGAACCGAGCTGCTGTACGGTCTCGTCGGCTTGTTCCTCATGGGTCTCGGGATCCGGGCAGTGTTCCAGGTGGTCTGATGAGCCCTTCGAGTCCGTCGCGTCGCATTCGCGTGCTGCTGCTCTTCGGCGGGCGTTCCGCCGAGCACGACGTCTCGCGAGTCACCGCCGTCGCCGTCGCGAAGGCGCTCGACCCCGCGCGTTACGAGGTGATCCCCGTGGCGATCACAACCGACGGGCGATGGCTGTTCGCCGACGAGGCGCGGCGCATGATCGACCGAGGTCCCGCCGCGCTCCCCGCCGCGCTGCCCGTCGAAGGCGAGCCGGTGTCCGAGCTCGGTGACCTGGTGGCGCGGGGCGAGCACGGCGCGCTCGACAACGACGCGGTGCGCTCGGCACGCCGAGACGGCGGCTTTGCCGACCGTCGGAGCACGAGCCCGAACTTGCGAGGGCGACCAACGGCACTCGACGCCGATGTGGTGCTTCCGCTCCTCCACGGCCCTTACGGCGAGGACGGCACCGTGCAGGGGCTCCTGGAGCTGGCCGGCCTGCCGTACGTGGGCGCCGGCGTCGTCGGCTCGGCGGTCGGCATGGACAAGGTGATGATGAAGCGGGCGTTCGCGGCGTGCGGACTTCCGATCGCGAAGTACGCGTCGTTCCGGGACGGGCACGACCGGGTGGCCTTCGCGGGAGAGGTGGAGGCCGAGATCGGATATCCGTGCTTCGTCAAGCCGGCCAACCTCGGCTCGTCCGTCGGTGTCTCGAAGGCACACGACCGGGCGAGCTTCGACGCCGCTCTCGACCTCGCCCTCGGCTTCGACGAGTGGGCGGTCGTGGAAGAGGCGATCGACGGGCGGGAGGTCGAGGTGGCGGTCCTCGGCGACGACCCGCCGGAGGCGTCGGTCCCGGGCGAGATCGTCCCCGGCGACGAGTTCTATTCCTACGCCGACAAGTACGAACACGAGGAGGCGCAGGTGCTCGTCCCGGCGCCGCTGACGCCGGCGCGCAGCGAGGAGGTGCGCGCGCTGGCCGTGCGGGCGTTCGACGCCTGTCGCGCCGAGGCCATGGCTCGCGTCGACTTCTTCCTGGAAGAGACGGCCGCCGGCGGCGGTCCGGGGCGCGGCTTCCTCGTCAACGAGATCAACACGATCCCGGGGTTCGTCGCCGGCGTCTCCCAGTACCCACGCCTCTGGGAGGAATCAGGCGTCAGCTATCCGGCGCTGTTGGATCGACTTGATCGAGCTCGCGTTCGCGCGCCACGAGCGGCGGGCCAAGCGTGCGGGCCGCCAGCGCGACGAGTAGAAGACCGCTAGAGGTTCACCACCGGGCAGGTGAACGTGCGTGTGATGCCCTCGACCGACTGGATCTGCGAGACGACCATCTTCCCGAGCTCGTCGAGACTGGGGGCTTCCGTCTTGACGATCACGTCGTACGGGCCCGTGACGTCGTCCGCCGACAGGACTCCGGTGATCTTGCGGGCCTGCTCGGCCACGGCGACGGCCTTGCCGACCTCGGTCTGGATGAGCACGTACGCGGTGACTGACATGCGGCGCCCCCTGTGCAACCGGCTCGGGCGCGCATGGTAGCGCCGGGCCCCGGCGCGGCCGATCGGCCGACTGCCTACCCGACGTGCACAGTGGCCGGGAGGCCCGTGCCCATGAGGTCGACGAAGTTGTCGCAATAGAACCGCTGCTTGGCGTGGTCCGACACGGGCGCCAGGCTCCGCTCGAAGCGCCCGAGCGGGTTCCGGCCGCCTTCGACGTGCGGGTAGTCGGACGAGAACATGCAGATGTCGTCGCCCGACTGCTCGATGATCCATCCCGCGTCCTCGTGCGGGTACGGCGTCACACGCACCTGGCGGGTGAAGTACTCGCTCGGGTGCAGCTCGAGCCGCTGGAGCCGTTCCTCGTTCCGGCGGAAGGCGTCGGCGGCGGAGTCGAGCGTCCGCATGAGCCCTGGGAGCCAGGTCCCGCCCTGCTCGATGACTCCGAAGCGGAGGGTCGGGAAACGGTCGAGCACCCCGTCGATGATCAGCGTGCCGAGCACCTGCATCACCGGGTACTGGATGGCGATGTAGTCGACCGAGCGGAAGTTGCCGTCGCCGCCGTGGAAGTCGGGCACCGGCGGCAGACCGTTCTCGAAGATCATCGGGTCGACGAGCCGTCCGCCCCCGCCGACGTGGAACACGATCGGGATGCCCGCCTCCTGCGCTTGTGCCCACATCGGATCGAGTCCGATGTGGCTGGGGGAGTGGTTGCGCGGGCACGCCGATGCGACGAGCAGCGCCTTGCAACCCATCTCGAGCGCCTCGCGCGCGGCTGCAGCCGACCGTTCGAAATCCGCCAGCGGCACGTACCCCGTCGGGAGGAGCCGCGCGTCGACGGCGCAGAACTCGACCATGGCGCGGTTGTGCGCCTGTGCCAGCCCGTAGGCCAGATCCAGGTCGTCGCCGTGCTCGACGCGTTGGAGGGTCTTGTTGGTGAAGGTGTTGAAGATGAGCTGGCTGGCGACGCCGAGCATGTCGAGGGCGGCGGGGCGGTCCTCGGCGATGAAGCCGCCGGTGGCCTCGAAGTTCTTGCGCAGCCAGATCTGCTCCGCGTCGAGGGCGCGGAACTCCGGGTCGTTCTGCACCTTGCGGAAGTGCTCGACGATCTCGTTCTCGTCGGTGCCGTCGTCACCGATCCGGAACCCGACCGTGAGCTCGGCGATTCGATCGCGCACGTCGGGGTCGGCGTGCTCCGTGAACAGGTCCGGTGGCTCCATGATGTGGGCGTCGGCGTCGTGGATCACGCGATCGGCCATCGGCGGTTCCCCCTTCCCCTGCGCGGGGACCGTTCTAGCCGAGGCGGGCCTCCAGCGCGCTCAGCTCGTCCCACAACGTGGTCGGGAGCTTGTCGCCCAGTGACTCGAAGTGCTCGCGGATGAGGGGCAACTCCGCCCGCCACTCCTCGGGATCGACGCGCACCGCGACGTCGACCGCGTCGGTGGACACGTCGAGCCCGTCCACGTCGAGGTCGCCGGTGCCCGGCACCAATCCGATGGCCGTCTCCTGCGCGCCGGCCGTCCCTTCGCAGCGGTCGAACACCCACTCGAGCACGCGGGAGTTCTCGCCGAAGCCGGGCCACACGAACTTGCCGTCGTCGTCCTTGCGGAACCAGTTGACGCCGTAGATGCGCGGCAGCTGCGACTCGTCGGTGCGACCGGTCATGCTCAGCCAGTGGCTGAAGTAATCGGCCATGTGATAGCCGCAGAACGGCAGCATCGCGAACGGGTCGCGGCGGAGCTGGCCGAGACCGCCGACCGCGGCCGCGGTCTTCTCGGATCCCATCGTCGCCCCGATGAACACGCCGTGGCGCCAGTCGCGTGCTTCGAACACGAGCGGGACCGTGGTGGCGCGTCGGCCGCCGAACAGGAACGCCGAGATCGGGACGCCCTTCGGGTCCTCCCACTCGGGGGCGATCACCGGACACTGCGATGCCGGCACGCAGAACCGCGAGTTCGGGTGGGCGGCGGGTGTGTCGGACTCCGGCGTCCAGTCGTTCCGGCGCCAGTCGGTGCAGTGGTCGGGCGGGTCCTTGGTCATGCCCTCCCACCACACGTCGCCGTCGTCGGTGAGCGCGGTGTTCGTGAACACGGTGTTCTTGGTCAACATGAGCATGGCGTTCGGGTTGGTGTCCATGCTCGTGCCCGGGGCGACGCCGAAGAACCCGAACTCGGGGTTGATCGCGTACAGGCGGCCGTCGTCGCCGAACTTCATCCACGCGATGTCGTCGCCGATCGTCTCCGCTTCCCAGCCCGGCACCGTCGGGATGACCATCGCGAGGTTCGTCTTGCCGCACGCCGAGGGGAAGGCCGCCGCGATGTACCGGCTCACGCCCTCGGGGTTGGTGAGCTTGAGGATGAGCATGTGCTCGGCGAGCCAACCCTCGTCGCGTGCGATCACGGAGGCGATCCGGAGCGCGAAGCACTTCTTGCCGAGGAGCGCGTTGCCGCCGTACCCCGATCCGTACGACCAGATCTCACGGGTCTCGGGGAAGTGGACGATCCACTTCTCCTCGTTGTTGCACGGCCATGCCACATCGGCTTCGCCCGGCTCGAGGGGCGCGCCGACCGAGTGCATGCACGGCACGAACTCGCCGTCCCCGAGCACCTCGAGGGCGGGGGTGCCGGCGCGCGTCATCGTGCGCATACTCACGGCGACGTAGGGCGAATCGGTGATCTCCACGCCGATGTACGACAGCGGCGAGCCCAGCGGGCCCATGCTGAACGGCACGACGTACATCGTGCGGCCCCGCATCGAGCCGGCGAACAGCTTCTCGAGCCGGGCCCGCATCTCCGACGGGTCCTCCCAGTTGTTGGTCGGCCCGGCGTCGGCTTCGCGCTCTGAGCACACGAAGGTCCGGTCCTCGACGCGGGCGACGTCGCCCGGGTCGGATGCCGCCCAGTACGAGCCCGGGCGCTTGGCCGGATCGAGCTCGACGAGCGTGCCCGCGTCGACCAGCTGCTTGCTCAGCAGCTGGTACTCCTCGTCGGTCCCCTCGAACCAGTGGACGGAATCCGGCTCGCAGAGGGCGACCATCTCGTTCACCCAGCCCAGGAGCTTCTGGTTCCGGGTGGGTGGGGCGTTCAGCGTGACGGCCACGTCGCCGACTCCTTGCGGGGAAACGGTCCAACAAGCCTACCGGCGGCCGCTCGGGACGGCCGAACTGCCGCCAGGTCTACCCGGAAGCCGCTCGCGTAACCGGGGCACGGGTAGGTTGACGCCGCCGCGTCGGGTCGGAGGAGGACTTCATGAGCTGGCTGTCGTGGATCGTGGTCGGCTTCGTCGCCGGCGCGCTCGCGAAGGGCGTCACCGGGGTCAAAGGCGCGGGCTGCATCGGGACGATCCTCATCGGGATCGCCGGCGGCATCCTCGGCGGCATCATCTTCTCGGCCGCCGGCGGCGAAGGCATCAACGACTTCAGTCTCTACTCGCTGCTCGTCGCGTTCGTCGGCGCCACGGCGCTGCTCTTCATCTACGGCGCCATCACCGGGAACCGCGACCGCCGCTCGTCCTGACGTCGCCTTGGCGGGCGAGGTGAGCGTCGGCCCCAGCGCCGCATCGTGGGCGGAGGAGATCGTCGGGTCCGTTCGCGACGACCCCGCGTGTCGATTGAGCCTGATGGAGCGGTGCTATCACGGCCCGTTCGGCAGAGCCCCCCGACATCTTCCCTATCGCCGAGCGGCGCTGTCGTTCATGCGCTGGCAGCTCCGACGAGGTGTGCTGCAGCCGCCGTTCGCCGACCGTCCGGGGAGTCCATGGTGGCGTGCCGTCAACGAGCGCATCATTCGGGACGGCTGCGAGGCAGTGGCGCTCACCGGGAGCCTTCGGGGTCCGAGCTCGTCGGGCACGGTCGACAATTGGATGGCGTTCGTCGATCGCCCGACCGCTCGCGCCTGGTATCGGGCGCACAACGGGAGCGTGGTCGCCGCGTACCTCGAGCACCGTGACATGGCGGAGGCGGAGAACGCAGCCGAGCGCTTCTTCATGAACGTCGTGCTCTGCCGCGTGCTCTACGCACACGCGCTCGTCGCCGCGCCGCGAATCTCGCTGGGATGGCTGCGCCCGCTGGCACCGTTCGTCGGCGACCCGAGGCTCGGCATGGCCGGGATCTTCCTGCAGTTGTCGCGGGTTCTGCCCGACGAGTACCCCCTCCGTGACAGCGTCGCGTCCATCCTCGATGGCGAGCTCGGCCTCGGACGATTCTTGGATTTCGGGGTCATCGCTCCGAGGTTGCAGCAGCTCTACGAGTGGTCGACTCACGAGCTGGGAGCGCCCGGGCTCGTCGAGTGTGTCCGGGACGGAGCCCTGACCTACGCGTGGGCGTTCGAGGACCGTGCCGTCTGGCGGCCGCCGAGCTCGTTCATCGTTCGGATGACGCACCGGGCGCTCCCACCCGCTGCCCGGAGGCGATGAGTTTCCGTGCCGCCGCACTCGGGTACGCGCGATTGCTCTCGACACGCGTCGACACGCAAGGTGGGGCGGTACTGACGAAGCCGATGGGGGAAATGAAGATGATGAGGGGTGGTGGCTGACCGTGCAGCCGAGCGAGGTCACCGAGGTCCTGAACCGTCCGATCAGCCAGGAGCTCCTGGCCCGCGACCTGACCCGCCTGGCCTACATCGCCAAGGACGGCACGCCCCGGACGGTCCCGATCGCGTTCGTATGGAACGGCTCGGAGATCGTCATGTGCACCTCGAAGAACGCCCCGAAGCTACCGGCCCTGCGCCACAACCCCACCGTCGCCCTGACGATCGACACCGAGGTGCACCCGCCCAAGATCCTGCTCATCCGGGGACAGGCCGAGCTCGACGTCGTCGAGGGCATCCCGGACGAGTACCTCGAGGCCAACAGCACCTACGAGATGACACCCGAGCAACGGGTCGAGTGGGAGGCCGAGGTGCGGTCGCTCTACGACGGCATGGTCCGGATCGTCGTGACCCCGACGTGGGCGAAGTTGATCGACTTCGAGACGACCCTCCCGAGCGCGGTCGAGGAGCTGTTCCGGCAGCGGGAGGAGCGTCAGCGCGCCTGAGGGCGCGAGCTGGGTCAGACCTCGGCGGTGGGGAGCCCCATGTCGACCTCGGCACCGATCCGGACCTTGGTCGCCAGGCCGGCGGCGTCGAGGTCGAACACGACCCGCTGGCCCTGGCGCAGCATGCGGAAGATCGAGCCGTCGAGGGCGTCGAGCGCGATCGTGAACTCCTCGCGATCGGTGTCGCGCATGACCACGCCCTCGTGGGTCTCGGGGTCGTAGGACCGGATCACTCCCTGCACGGCCGCGCCGCTCTCTACGGCTTTTGCACCTTGCCCGCCTTCAGGCAGGAGGTGCACACGTGGATCCGCTTGGGGGTGCCGTCCACGATGGCGCGGACGCGCTGGACGTTGGGGTTCCATCGCCGCTTCGTGCGCCGGTGCGAGTGGCTGATGCGCATGCCGAACTGCGGCTTCTTGCCGCAGACGTCACACACGGATGCCATCGGGACCACCTCGGAACGGGCTCGGGAACGGCCAAGGATAGCAACGGCATCCAGAAGCCTCCGAATGTGACGGCAGTAACATCCGCTCGTGAGTCCCCTCGAGGAGCTGGCGCCCGCCGATCTGCGGCGCGCTCCGTCGTTTCTTATCGCGACGCGCTGCGCTCCCATCAGGACGAGCTGAACCGGCTCAACGTCTATCCGGTCCCGGACGGCGACACGGGCACGAACATGGCGCTCACGCTCGAGTCGGTCGTCGGGGAGCTCGATTCGGCGGACGGGATGGCCGAGATCTGCCATGCCGTCTCGCACGGATCGCTCATGGGCGCCCGGGGCAACTCGGGCGTCATCCTGTCGCAGATCCTGCGGGGGCTCGCCGACACCTTCTCCGACCGCGAGGAGGCGTCGGGCGCCGATCTCGTCGCCGGCCTCCGGCGCGCGACCGACGCCGCGTACCACGCGGTGCTGCGGCCGGTCGAGGGCACGATCCTCACCGTGGTGCGCGCCGCTACCGAGGCGGTCGAGGCTGCGCACGATGCAGGCGAGGAGTCGCTCACCGCTCTGCTCGACCGCGCCGCCGTCGCTGCCCGGGACGCCGTCGAGCGCACGCCCGAGCTTCTCCCCGTGCTCAAGGAAGCAGGCGTGGTCGACGCCGGCGGCCTGGGATTCGCGCTGATGATCGACGCGTTCCTCGCCGTGGTCGACGGTCGCCCGCTGCCGGAACCGGAGGTGGTGACGACGCCGCCCGCGGTCGAAGCCCACATGCACGGCGACGACGCGTCGTCGCTTCGGTACGAGGTCATGTACCTCCTCGACGCGAAGGACTCGACGATCCCCGCGTTCAAGGACACCTGGGCTTCGCTCGGCGACTCGATCGTCGTCGTCGGCGGAGACGGCATGTGGAACTGCCACGTGCACACCAACGACGTCGGCGCCGCGATCGAAGCCGGCATCGAAGCGGGGCGCCCACGGAGCATTCGCGTCACCGATCTCCTCGACCAGGTCGAAGAAGAGCAGTGGGTACGCGAGCAGACGACGACCGACCCGGCGCGTCAGGCCGGCGCCGACTCCGCGACTGCGGCGGAGCCGTGCACGACGGCAGTCGTCGCGGTGGGCGTCGGCGAAGGCGTGCAGCGCCTCCTGAACAGCCTGGGCGTCCAAGTCGTCGTCGCCGGCGGACAATCGATGAACCCGTCGACGGCCCAGATCCTCGAGGCGGTCGAGCGCTGCCCCGCCGATTCGGTGATCGTGCTGCCGAACAACAAGAACATCGTCCCGGTGGCGGAGCAGGTTCACGCGCTGACCACGCGCCGCGTCCAGGTGGTGCCCACGCAGGCCGTCGTCGAGGCCCTGGCGGCGCTGGTCGCGTACGACCCGCAGGCCGACGTCGACGCCAACGCAGCCGCGATGACCGACGCCGTGCAGCGCGTGGGCACGGGCGAGGTCACACAGGCCGTGCGCGACGGCTCCGGAGAGGGTGGGCCGATCGAGGCCGGCGACTGGATCGCGATCAGCCGCGACGGTGTGTCCGTGATCGCCAAGACCGCCGTCGACGCCGCCATCGGGCTCGTCGACCGGCTCGCCGACGACGACAGCGAGTTGGTCACCGTGCTCGTGGGCGCCGACGCCGCCACGTCCGACACCGCCCGGCTGGAGGAGCACCTCGCGCTCGCGCACCCGCAGCTCGAGGTCGAGGTGCACGAGGGCGACCAGCCGCTGTACCCCTACCTCGTCGGCGTCGAGTAGGTGGTGGGTCGGCAGGACGGATTGACGCTGCGCGAGCTTGCCGCGCACCCGGTCTCGGAGCTGCGAGCGGTGGGACCCAAGCTCGAGGCGTCGCTCGCCGAGGTGGAGATCCGCAACATCCTCGACCTGCTCCAGCACTACCCGCGCCGGTACCACGACCGCACGAAGCGGGCCGAGATCGCCGAGCTCACCATGGGCGAAGAGGCGACGGTATTCGCTGAGGTCAAGAAGATCCGGGGTTTCCGGACGCGCCAGGGCCGCGCCATGGTCGAGGCGGAGGTCTTCGACGGGTCGTCGTACCTGCGCGTCGTGTTCTTCAACCAGCGCTGGCGCGAGAAGCAGCTGCCGGAAGGAACCGAAGCCGCGTTCTTCGGACGGGTCGAGTACCGGCGCTCCCGGTTGCAGATGACCAACCCGATCGTCGACATCCTCGACCGCGTCGGAGAGAACACGGGCGCGATCGTGCCGGTGTACCCGCAGTCGGGGAAGGCGGAAGTCTTCACGTGGCAGGTCCGCAAGCTCGTCGCCGCGTGTCTGCAGAAGACGAAGCCCCGCGGCTTCGCCGAACCTCTCGACACCCGGCTCCTCGATGACCGCGGCCTCGTCGACCGGACGCGCGCATACCGGGGCATCCACCGTCCCGAAGTGCACGACGACCACCGGCGGGCAGCGGAGCGACTCAAGTTCGACGAGTTCGTCCGCATGCAGGTCGGGCTGGTGGCGCGCAAGCGCGCCCTCGAGCAGGAGCAGACGGGGATCCGGCACGTGGTCGACGGCCGGCTCGTGGAGTCTTTCCACAGCGGGCTGCCGTTCGCGCTGACGGCCGATCAGCAGCGGGCGATCGACGAGATCTTCCGCGATCTCGCTGCACCCGCGCCGATGCACCGGCTGCTCCAGGGCGACGTCGGTTCGGGCAAGACCGTCGTCGCGCTCAGCGCGCTGCTCGTCGCCGTGCAAGGCGGCTACCAGGGGGCGCTCATGGCGCCCACCGAGGTGTTGGCCGAGCAGCACTACCTCACGTCGCGCCGCCTCCTCGAGGCGCTGTCGGTGGCGTCGGAGGCGACCCTGGTGGGCGAGCGTCCCGTGCGCGTCGAGTTGATGACGAACCGCACGGGCGCCGCCGACCGCCGCCGGATAGCCGCCGGGTTGCACGCGGGCGAGGTCGACATCGTGGTGGGTACGCACGCGTTGATCTACGGGGAGGTCGAGTTCGGCCGCCTCGGCGTCGCCGTGGTCGACGAGCAGCACCGCTTCGGCGTCGAGCAGCGCGCGCTCCTGCGCGGTATGGGCACAATTCCTCTAGCGCAGGCTCGCTCGGAGCCGGGATATGGGGGATCCTCGTCTCCGCCCTCCGGGACGCTCGCCGCTGGGCCCGACGTGCTCGTGATGACCGCGACGCCCATCCCGCGGACGGCCGCCATGCTCGTGTACGGCGACCTCGACAAGTCCGAGCTGCGGGAGATGCCCCCGGGGCGGACGCCGGTGACGACGGACGTGATCGGCCCGAGCCCCATGGAACGGACGACCGCCTACGAGCGCCTGCGAACCGAGGTCGAGGCGGGCCGCCAGGCGTACGTCGTGTGCCCGCTCGTCGAAGGGTCGGCCCGCACCGAGGCGAAGGCCGCCACCGAGGAGCTCGAGCGACTCGGCGATGAGGAGCTCGCGGGCTTGCGGCTCGGTCTGCTGCACGGCCAGCTGCCCGCGCGCGAGAAGGAAGCGGTCATGGACGCGTTCCGCTCCGGCGCGCTCGACGTGCTCGTCGCGACCACCGTGATCGAGGTCGGCGTCGACGTCCCCAACGCGACCGTCATGATCGTCGAGGACGCCGACCGCTTCGGCCTCTCGCAGCTGCACCAGCTGCGCGGGCGCATCGGGCGCGGCGGGGGCGAATCGTGGTGCTTCCTGTTCGCCGATCCGTCAACACCCGAGGCGGAAGCGCGCATGGAGGCCGTGGCGGGATCGACGGACGGCTTTCTCCTCGCTGAGCGCGACCTCGAGATCCGCGGCGCCGGTGAGGTGTTCGGTGAGCGCCAAGCCGGGTTCAGCGACCTGAAGCTGGGGCGGATCCCGCGTGACGAGCCGATCGTGCTCGAGGCGCGCGCCGTCGCCGAGCACATCCTCGACGGAGACCCCACCTTGTCGGATCACGTGCAACTGCGCGAGGAGGTCGAGGACCTGCTCGGCGACGCGGTCGAGTTCCTCTTCAAGAGCTGAAAGAGTCGATCGGCGATGGCGCGATCGCGACGGGGCGCGCGACGGGAAGGACTTCGTGTGATCGCCGGTACTGCCGGCGGTTTGGCGCTCGTCGCGCCGAAAGGCGGGCCCGCGCGGCCGACCACCGACCGGGTCAAGGAATCGTTGTTCGGCGCGTTGGGGCCGGACCGGCTCGTGGACGCATCCGTGCTCGATCTGTACGCGGGGAGCGGCGCGCTCGCGATCGAAGCGCTGTCCCGCGGCGCAGGCCGGGCTCTCATCGTCGATCGCGATCGGTCGGCGGTCACCGCCATCCGCCGCAACCTCGCGACCACCCGCCTCCGGGACCGGGCCCGTGTGCAGGGGAGCACGGTCGCCGCGTTCCTGGACGGGAAGCCACCCGCCGAGCGGCCGTTCGACCTCGTGTTCCTCGACCCGCCCTATGCCGCCACTTCCGCGGAGTTGAGCCGCGTCCTGAGCGGCCTCGACCGCTCGGGATGGCTCGCGGAGGGCGCCGCCGTGGTGGTCGAGCGACCCTCGGGTGCCGGGCCGGCGCCGGCGCCCGAGGCGTGGAAGGCCACGTGGGAACGGGCTTACGGCGATACGCTCGTGACCGTCCTCACAACGTCGACGGGTTGAGAGACCTCACCGAGCAGGGGAGTCACAGGGCGTGGCGAGAGCACTGTGCCCGGGATCGTTCGACCCGGTGACGAACGGTCATCTCGACATCATCGAACGGACGGCGCGCCACTTCGACGATGTCCTCGTGGCCGTGATCCGCAACCCGCAGAAGTCGGAGTCATTGTTCACGCTCGAGGAACGCCAGGAGATGCTGCGGGAGGTCACCGCGCACCTCCCGAACATCCACATCGGCTCGTTCAAGGGGTTGCTCGTCGACTACGCCAAGGAGCACGACGCCCAGGCGATCGTGAAGGGCCTGCGGGCGATGTCGGACTTCGACTACGAGCTCCAGATGGCGCAGATGAACGAGCGACTGTCGGGGATCGACACGTTCTTCATCTCCACCAGCCCCCAGTACTCGTTCCTGTCTTCGAGCCTCGTGCGCGAGGTCGCGCGGTTCGGGGGCGATGTGACCAACATGGTGCCCCCCGCCGTCGCGAAACGGCTGACCGAGCGGTTCGGGGACCGCGCCGGGCGTTCCGAGGACAACACGTGAGCGACCAGGCCGCGTACGACGTCGAGAGCATCCTCCTGCGCCTCAAGGAGTTGGTCGAGGCGGGCCGGTCGATGCCCATGTCGGCGTCGGTGCTCGTCAACCGGGAGGAGTTCCTCGAGCTGCTCGAGGAGTCGATCGCGACGCTCCCCCAGGAGCTGCGCCACTCGCGGTGGCTGCTCAAGGAACGGGAGGAGTTCCTCAGCCAGGCTCGCCGTGAGGCCGACGACATCATCGAGGCGGGACGGGTCCGCGCCGAGCGCATGGTGGAGCGCACCGAGGTGGTGCGCGAGGCCCGCCGCGTCGCGCAGACCGTCGTCGACGACGCCGAGGCCTCCGGGCGCCAGCTCCGGCACGAGGCCGAGGACTACGTCGACCAGAAGCTCGCCGCCTTCGAGGTCGTGCTCGAACGGACGCTGCGTTCGGTCGAGAAGGGCCGCGAACGCCTGCAGGTCGTCATCGAGCCCGAGCCCGAGCTCGAGGCCGAGCCCGACGCCGAGCACGATGTGGAGTCCGAGGAGATGGAGGAGCTGCCGGGCTCGATCGAGGTCGAGGCGGAGCTGGAGGAGACGTTCTTCGACCAGGACGCCCGATAGGCGCATTTCGCCCGGTCTGGCAGATTCTGGAAATCTGGGCGCTCTGGTATCCTGTCCCAGCTTCGACGTCCCTGTGGGGCGACGCCGGGCCCAGTTCTTCCTCTCCCGCCCCTCGCCACAATGACGGCCGACAATCCGGCGCTTCGCATCGACGTCGCCGACCTGCTGACCCACCGGGCCTCCCGCCGCGGCGTGCACCTCGAGGCGCCGCTGGATTCGCTGGCCGGGTCGGCGGCGCGCGTCCCCGACGACGAGCCGGTGGTCCTCGATCTGGTGCTGGAGCGCGTCTCCGACGGGGTTGTCGTGCGGGGGACGGTCCGCGCGGTGTGGCGGGGGACCTGCGGCGTGTGCCTCACCGACCTGGAGCACACCCTGACCCCGGCGGTGGGCGAGCTGTTCGAGGCCGAGCCCGTCGAGGGCGACACGTACCCGCTCGAGGGGCACGAGATCGACCTCGAGCAGCTGGTGCGCGACGTCGTCCTCCTCGAGCTGCCGCTGGCGCCGACGTGTGAGACGACCGGTGGTGGCCCCTGCACGCCGGACGTGGTGGACGAGGCGGAGCCGCCGCCCCCGGACCCGCGCTGGTCGGCGTTGTCCGAACTCGATCTGAGCTGAGACGGAAAGGCAACCGATGGCTGTACCCAAGCGCAAGACCCCCCGGGCCAAGACCCGCAGTCGGCGCGCCGCGAACTGGCGTCTGGCGGCGCCGCCCCGCTCGCTCTGCCCGAACTGCGGGGCCGTGAAGCGGCCGCACGTCGTGTGCGACAACTGCGGCTGGTACCGCGACCGCCAGGTCATCGAGGTCGATTAGCGCACGTGGGCACAGAGCGCATCACCGTCGCGGTCGACGCCATGGGCGGCGACAACGCCCCGGGCGAGATCGTCCGCGGCGCGCTCGACGCCGTCACCGAGCTCGGCGTCGACGTGCTGCTCGTCGGGCAGGAGAACGCGATCGAGCCGCTGCTCCCCGATGGCCGAGTACCGGGCGTCGACATCGAGCACGCCGCCGACGTCGTGGCCATGGACGAGGACCCGGCCGCGGCGGCGCGGCGCAAGAAGGACTCGTCGCTCGTGCGTACCGCCCAGGCCGTGCGCGAGGAGCGTGCCCAGGCGATGGTCGGCGCCGGGAACACCGGCGCGACGATGGCGGCGGCGCTGCTGCGCATGGGCCGCGTGCGCGGGATCTCGCGTCCCGCCATCGTGGTCCCGATCCCCGTGCCGGCGGGCACCCGCCACCAACTGCTCATCGACGGCGGGTCGACTGTCGACTGCACCCCGGAATGGCTCGCCCAGTTCGCCCGCATGGGGCGCGAAGACGCGCGCACCCGCCTGGCGGTGGACGAGCCCACGGTGGGGCTCCTCTCGAACGGCGAGGAGCCTGGGAAGGGCGACGAGCTGCGCAAGCGCACGTTCTCGCTGCTCGAGAAGGTGCCGGGCTTCCAGGGCAACGTCGAGGGCCGCGACCTCATGCACGGGACGGTCGACGTCGTCGTGACCGACGGGTTCACCGGCAACGTCGTGCTCAAGACGCTCGAGGGCGCCCTGCGCGCCGCCGTCGAGCTCGTCTTCCGCGTGCTCGACTCGACGCCGGAGGCGAAGGAGGCGGGCAAGGTCGTTGCCCCGTTACTTCTCGAAGCGGCGGGGGCGTTCGATCCCGAGATGACCGGCGGCGCCGTGCTCCTCGGTGTCGACGGCGTGTGTGTCATCTCGCACGGCTCGTCGTCGGCGCGTGCCATCGTCAACGCCGTGAGGGTCGCGAAGGAGTGCGTCGAGACCGGCGTGGTTCGGCGGCTCAAGGAGGCGATCGATGCCGGCTGAGACGCACGTCGCCCAGGGGCCCATCGGACCGGACGAGGTGTACCGCATCCTGCGCGAACGACTGGCGGAGATCCTCGAGATCGACGAGGACCGCATCAAGCTCGAATCGAGCTTCACCGAGGACCTCGACGCCGATTCGCTCGCGCTCATCGAGCTCGTCGAAGCGCTCGAAGAGGAGCTGGGCGAGCGAACCGTCGGGTTCACCATCGACGACGAGGACCTCGGCGATCTGCGCACGGTGCAAGAAGCCGTCGACTACGTCGTCGCCCGGCTCGGGAGTTAGCGGTGCGCACCGGACGTCGTCGGAGAAGGAAGGACGCGAAGTCGCGCGGCCTGGACGCCGTCCTCGGGTTCAAGTTCCGCGACCCCGAGCTGATCGATCGGGCGCTCGCGCACCGGTCGTACTGCGCAGAGCACCCCGACACGTTGTCGAACGAACGGCTCGAGTTCCTCGGTGACGCCGTCCTCGGGCTCATCGTTACCGACTACATGGTCGCCGAGTACCCCGACATGCCCGAAGGCGAGCTTGCCAAGCTGCGCGCCTCCGTCGTCAACAGTGAAGTGCTCGCCGAGGTCGCGCGCCAAGCGGGTCTCGGCGCGCTCTTGCTGCTCGGTAAGGGCGAGGAAGCGACGGGTGGACGCGACAAGCCGTCGATCCTCGCCGACGCCATGGAGGCCGTGATCGCCGCCGTCTACCTGGACGGTGGGTGGGACGCCGCCCGCAAGCTCGTCCTGCGGCTCCTCGAGGCGCGCATCATCGAGGGCGCGGCCGGTCCCGGCGGACACGACTACAAGACCCGGCTGCAGGAGCTGGCGACGCAGACGTTCGACCAGCTTCCCCGCTACCAGGTACGCCACGAAGGCCCCGACCACTCGAAGCGCTTCTTCGCCACCGTGATGTTGCGCGGCGAGCCGTGGGGGACAGGTGAGGGCCGATCGAAGAAGCACGCGGAGCAAGCGGCGGCACGGGTCGCCTGGCGTTACCTCCGCGAGATCGCGGACCCGCGCAATGGTGCGCAGGCGGTCACGACGGGGACCGAAGCGTCCCGACCGGAGGAAGACGATGCCGGAGTTGCCTGAGGTCGAGGTTGTTCGCCGCGACCTCGAACGCGAGATCGTGGGGAAGCGTGTGAAGGCGGTCGAAGCCGACGGGATGCGTTCGATCCGCCGACACCACAACCGGAAGCAGTTCGCGAACCGGCTCGTCGGCAAGAAGATCACCGGGATCGAACGGCGCGGCAAGTACATCCTGGCGAGGCTCGACGGGGGCGACGTCCTCGTGATCCACCTCGGGATGTCCGGACAGCTCATCCGGGCGAAGGGAACGCGCGAGACGACCGCCAAGCACACCCACGTCGTGATCACGTTCACGCAAGGCGGTCAGCTGCGCTTCATCGACCCCCGCACGTTCGGCGAGATGTTCGTCACCGAGCTCGACGGCGTCGAGAAGGAGGTGTCGGAGCTCTCCCACCTCGGCATCGACCCGCTCGAGGACGCGATGTCCTGGGACAACTTCGGTCGACTCGTCGCGTCGAAGCACATGAAGCTCAAGACACTGCTGATGGACCAGAAGTTCCTCGCCGGCATCGGCAACATCTACAGCGACGAGATCCTGTTCGGCGCGGGACTGCGCTGGGACCGCATGAGCGACTCGCTGTCGGGCGAGGAGATCCGCCGCTTGTACCGGTCGATGGTCGAGACGCTGCAGGACGCCGTGAAGTACCGCGGCTCGTCGCTCGCCGACGAGCAGTACGTCGACCTCAACGGGAAGCCGGGCGAGTACCAGCTGCACCACAAGGTGTATGCCCGCGAGGGCGAGGCGTGCCGGCGCTGCCGTCAGCCGATCGTCCGCCAGCGTGTCGGCGGGCGGTCGACGTTCTTCTGCGAGGCGTGCCAGGTCTGACGGGCCGTGGCCGTTGATCGGGTTCGGCGCCGCGTCCTCGTCGCCGGCCGGGTGCAGGGGGTGTGGTTCCGGGAGTCGTGCCGCGACCAGGCGCAGGCCGCCGGCGTCGCCGGCTCGGTGAGCAACCTCGCCGACGGCCGGGTCGATGTCGTGCTCGAAGGCCCTCCGGCCGCCGTCGACGAGGTCGTCGCGTGGTGCCGTCGGGGGCCGCCGCGGGCCCGCGTCGACGGCATCGAGGTAATGGACGAGGCGCCGGTCGGGGAGCAGGGCTTTCGCGTTCGGTAGGTCGGGATTTCACGCAAGTGTCCCCGCCGAGCGCGATCCTCGTGGGTACGATCCGACGGCGCCAATAAGAACCGAGTTCTGCGAAGGAGAGCCTGCCGGGTGTTCCTCAAGTCGCTGACCCTGCGAGGCTTCAAGTCGTTCGCCGACAAGACCGTGCTCGAGTTCGAGCCCGGCGTGACGGTCGTCGTGGGGCCGAACGGCTCGGGCAAGTCGAACCTCGTCGACGCGGTGGCCTGGGTGCTCGGGGCGCAGGGTCCACGTACCCTGCGTGGCGGCCGCATGGACGACGTCATCTTCGCCGGCACGCCGGAGCGGTCGGCGCTCGGCCGGTCCGAGGTGTCGCTCACGATCGACAACACCGCCCGCCTGCTGCCGATCGAGTTCACGGAGGTCACGATCACGCGGACGCTGTTCCGCGACGGCGAGTCCGAGTACCAGATCAACGGCGTCGACGTGCCGGCTGCTCGATATCCAGGAGTTGCTGTCGGACACGGGCATCGGCCGCCAGCAGCACGTCATCGTCGGCCAGGGTCAGCTCGACGAGGTGCTGACCGCCCAACCCGGCGATCGCCGGGCGGTCATCGAGGAAGCCGCCGGCGTGCTCAAGTTCCGCAAGCGCCGCGAGCGGGCCGAGCGCCGGCTCGAAGCTACCGAGGGCAACCTCCTACGCCTCAACGACCTCGTGCGCGAGGTCGGCCGGCAGCTCCGGCCGCTCGAGAAGCAGGCCGACGCCGCCCGCCGGTACGGCGGTGTCGAGGCCGAGCTGCGCGCCATCCGCCTCTACCTCGCCGGCCACGAGATCGCCGGCCGCCAGGCCCGGCTCGAACGTCTGCACGACGCGCGGAACGAGAACGCCGAGAAGGAGCGGCTCGTGCGGGCGCGGTTGCGAGAGCTCGACCGCAGCGTGCTCGACATCGAGCACTCGCTCACCGCGCTCGGCCACGACGACGCCGCCGAAGCGCTCGTGCGGGCCGAGACGATGCGCGAGCGGGGCCGGGGCCTGCGCGCGCTGCTGGTCGAGAAGCAACGCGGCCTCGAGCGCGAGCTGACTGCCGCCGCCGACGAGGGTGTGATCGAAACGCTGGTCGCCGACGCCGACGCCCTGCGACGCGAGCTCGCCGAGGTCGACGACGAGTCGTCTGCGCTCGAGCCGAAGCTCGCCGAGGTGGAAGCGGCCGAGCAGGGCATGGCAGCCGAGCGCGCGGCACTGACCGACGCGCAGCAGGAGGGGACGGGCGGGGTGCCCGCGGCCGAGGCGCGCCTCACCGACGCCGACGAGCGCTGGCGCGAGGCCGAAGCCCAATCCGCGCGCCGGCGTGCGCGACTCGACGCCCTCGACCTCGCGCTGGGCGAGGCGCGCGCCGGGACCGGCGCCGAGGCGCTCGCCGACCTGGACGGCGTCGCGGGCCCGCTCGCCGACCACGTCGAGCTCGAGGCCGGGACCGAAGCGGCGGTGGCCGCCGGACTGGGCGACGCGCTCCAAGCCGTCGTGCTCGAAGGCGGCGACGCGGCCCGGCGCGCGCTCGAGCACGTCAAGGCCGGCGACGCGCGCGCTCTCGTTCTCGTCGCCGACGCGCTCGCCGCCGGGGCGCGCCCGTCGGCGTCGGTGCCGGTCGGCGCGTGTCCGCTCGCCGAGTGCGTGCGCGCCCGTCGACCCGACCTCGGCCCGGTGCTCGAGCGGCTCCTCGCCGGCATCGTGCTCGTGGAAGGCGGATGGCGAGCCGCGCTCGACACGGTGCTCGCCCAGCCCGACGTCGTCGCCGTCACCCGCGACGGCGATCGGCTCGGAGGTTCGGGTCCTTGGCGACTCGGCAGCGGCACGGCCCCGGCGGTGACCCAGGCCGCGCTGGACGAGGCCGCCGCCGAAGCCACGGCTGCCGAGACGGCGCGTGTCGCCGCGGAGCGAGCTCGGGCCGAGGCGGTCGCGCAGCTCGAAGGCGTCCGTACTCGTCAACGAGACGCGCAGGCCGCGCACGACGCCGCCGTAGCCGAGCTCGACCGACGTGTGGGCGAAGTCGCCGACATGCGCCGCGACCTCGAAGTCCGCGTCGCCACGCTCGCCGAGCGGTGGGCCGTGTTGACCCGCCGGCTCGAGGGCGTCGACGCCCGACTCTCGAGCCGCGAACGCGACCGAGCACGCCGAAGCCGAGCAACGGCGCGCCGCGCTCTCCGGACGAGCGGGCGCCTACCGGGAGGTCGAGCAGCGCCTGACCGCGTTGCTGACCGAGGTGGAGGCCATCCACGACCGACTGCGCGAGCGGAGGCGGCGCCAGTCGGAAGCGGCGCGATCGTCGGGCGAGCGCCTGGACGCTCTGCGGGCGGAGCGGGCCGGACTCGAGCAGGAGGGTGCCGAGACCCGCGAGAAGCTCAGCCGGGCCGAGATCGACGAGGCCGAGACGCGCATGCGGCTCGAGAACGCGATCGAGAAGCTGCGGGCCGATTTCGACTGCGAGCCTGCCGTCGCCCTCGACGCGCCCCAGCCCGAGGTCCCCGAGGGGACGACGCTCGCCGGCCGCGCCCGCGAGCTCGAACGTGAGCTGCGGATGTTGGGCCCGATCAACCCCTTGGCGCTCCAGGAGCACGACGCACTGGCCGAGCGCCACACGTTTCTCCAACAGCAGCTGGACGACGTGAAGGAGAGCCGGCGCGAGCTGTTGCGCGTGATCCGGGCCGTCGACCGCGAGATCGTGAGCGTGTTCCAGACGGCGTTCCAAGACGTGAGCGAGCACTTCGCCGTGTTGTTCGCCACCTTGTTCCCCGGGGGTGCCGGCCGGGTCTTTCTCACCGAACCCGACGACGTGCTCAACACCGGGATCGAGATCGAGGCGCGCCCGTCGGGCAAGAACGTGCGTCGGCTGTCGCTGCTGTCCGGCGGTGAGCGCTCGCTCACCGCGCTCGGCGTTCCTGTTCGCGGTGTTCCGCGCTCGCCCGTCGCCCTTCTACCTGCTCGACGAGGTCGAGGCCGCGCTCGACGACGTCAACCTCCACCGTTTCCTCGACCTCGTCGACGAGTTCCGCAACGAGGCGCAGCTGGTCATCGTCACCCACCAGAAACGCACGATGGAGGCGGGCGACCTTCTCTACGGCGTCTCGATGCCGCCGGGCGGCTCCAGCAAGGTCGTCAGCCAGCGGGTCGAGGAGGCCATGCGGAACGCGGAGCCGGCCCCCGCCTGACCCGGGCCGGTCGGGCGTGCCAGCCGGCGGTAGCTTCGGCGGACATGTCTGCTCTCGCGCTGCTGCCGGCGGCCGCGTCCGTGCATTCGCAGGTGAGCCCCGAGACCGACGCGTGTGGGCCGCGCGGTGAGCGGTCGTGGCTGTGCTCGACGGTGTTCCGCGTCACCGACAACCAGCGCGCGTCCGAGATCGTCGACGCGTTCGCCAAGCCGTTGCGCATCGTGCTCATCCTCCTCGTGGCATGGATCGTCACCCAGCTCGTGGGTCGGATCATCCGGCGCATCCTGGCCACGCCGCCCAAGCCCAAGAACAACAAGGAGAAGAAATCGCCGTTCGGGTTCATCGACACGGGCGGGGTGGCGAGCGCGCGTCGGGCGCAACGGGCGAAGACGATGGCCGACGTCCTCGGCCGACTCGCGAACGCCGTCATCTGGGGAATCGCGATCCTGGTCGTGCTGGGCGAGCTCGGCATCAACCTCGCGCCGTTGATCGCTGGAGCCGGAGTGCTCGGCATCGCGCTCGGCTTCGGCGCCCAGAGCCTCGTGCGTGACTTCCTCTCGGGGTTCTTCATGCTCGTCGAGGACCAATTCGGCGTGGGTGACGTCATCGACGTCGGTGGCGCGGTCGGCGGCTCCGCCGGCGGCGTCAGCGGCACCGTCGAAGGCGTGAGCCTGCGCACGACCCGCCTCCGCGACGTCGAGGGCGTCGTCTGGCACGTCCCCAACGGCGAGATCAAGCGGGTGGGGAACAAGTCGCAGCAGTGGTCGCGCGCGTTGCTGGACATCGAGGTCGACCGCGAGACCGATGTCGCCAGCGCCATTCGCGTGATCAAGGAGACCGCCGACGCGATGTGGCAGGAGGAAGGCTGGCGCGACGCGATCCTGACCGAGCCCGACGTGTGGGGGATCGAGGAGCTCGGCGCGCAGAGCATGAAGATCCGGCTCGTCGTCCAGACCCTTCCGCTCGAGCAGTGGCGGGTTGCGCGGGATCTTCGGGCGCGCATCAAGGCGGCTCTGGACGAGGCCGGGATCGAGACGCCCCACGAGACGGTCACGTACCGCCGCGGCGATCCGCCGCCGCCCGTCGCCGAAGAAGGTCCGGCCGGTGGCGCGGAGGGCGACCGGTAGGCTCCGCCCGCGGCGTCCGCGGCTTTGCCGACCGACGCCGCAAAGCCGGAGCTTGCGACGGCGCCAATTAGCTGACGACTCCACTCCTGACGAACGCGACTGCTGTGTCCCCGACCCTCGCCGCCGTGCTCCTCGTCGGCATCTTCCTGCTCGCCGCCGTGCTCATCTGGCTCGGGCTCGGCCTGGCGCGCCGCGCCCGGCGGCTCGAGGAAGCTCCTGTGCCCTCGGAGCCTGCCACGGCCGGCGTCGACGTCGCCGCGCCACCAGGCCCGCCGCGCCTGCGCGACCGGCTCGGCAAGACGCGCGCCGCCGTCTCCCGATCGCTTGGCGCGCTCACCGGGCGCCGAACCATCGACGACGAGGCGTGGGACAGCATCGAGGAGGCGCTGCTCGTCGCCGACGTCGGCGTGCCGACGACGTCACGTCTGCTCGACGAGCTGCGCGAGCGGGCGACGGCGGCGCGGGTCGATGACCCCGAGCAGCTCGTCACGCTCTTGCGCAACGAGATCGTCGACGACCTCTCCGGCGTCGACCGTTCCCTGCGCCACGCGCCCGACGGGCCGACGGTGTGGCTGTTCGTCGGGGTGAACGGGACGGGCAAGACGACGACGATCGCCAAGCTCGCCCGTCACGAGATCGACGACGGCCGCCCGGCGCTGATGGCGGCGGCGGACACGTTCCGGGCGGCAGCCGCCGACCAGCTTGCTCACTGGGCCGAGCGCGTCGGTGCCGACGTCGTGCTCGGACAGGAGGGCGCCGACCCCGGTTCGGTGGTCTTCGACGCCGTGGACGCGGCGGCTGGGCGAGGCGCCGGCGTCGTGCTCGTCGACACCGCCGGCCGCATGCACACCAAGGTCAACCTGATGGAGGAGCTCAAGAAGATCCGCCGCATCGCCGAGCGGACTCCGGGCGCGCCGCAGGAGGTCCTCCTCGTCATCGACGCGACCACCGGGCAGAACGGCCTGGCGCAGGCGCGTCAGTTCACAGAAGCCGTCGGTGTCACCGGCGTCGTGCTCACCAAGCTCGACGGGTCGGCGAAGGGCGGCATCGTCCTGGCGATCGAGGTCGACCTGGGCATCCCGGTGAAGCTGGTCGGCGTGGGCGAAGCGCCCGAGGACCTCGTCCCGTTCGACCCCGCGGAGTTCGTGGAGCGCTCTTCGCATAGCGTGAGAGCGCGGCAGCGGCGGCTTTGCCGACTGCCGTTGCAAAGCGGGAGCCTGGGACCGCGACCGAAAAGTACTGACCCGGAGCTTGCGACGGCGACGGGAGGAAAATGTTCGATGCTCTCTCCGACCGCTTCGACGGCATCTTCAAGCGGCTGCGCGGCCGGGGCCGGCTGAGCGACAAGGACGTCGACGAGGTCGCCCGAGAGATCCGCGTCGCGCTGCTCGAAGCCGACGTCAACGTGACGGTCGTCAAGTCGTTCATCAACCGCGTGAAGGAACGCGCCCGCGGCGCCGAGGTCGCGAGGAGCCTGAGCCCCGCCCAGCAGGTCATCAAGATCGTCCACGAAGAGCTCGTGACGACACTCGGCGGCGAGACGGGCAAGCTCGCGATGAGCTCGAAGCCGCCGACGATCGTGCTGCTCGCTGGCTTGCAGGGTTCGGGGAAGACCACCGCCGCCGGCAAGCTCGCGCGTCATCTCGTCGCCGGCGGACGCAAGCCGTTGCTGGTTGCGGCCGACCTCCAGCGGCCGGCGGCGGTCGAGCAGCTACGCGTGCTCGGCCAGCGCATCGACGTGCCGGTGTTTTCTGAACCGACCGATCCGGTCAAGGTGGCGCGGGGCGCGTTGAAGGAGGCGGACCGCACCGGGCGCAACGTCGTGATCATCGACACCGCGGGCCGGCTCCAGATCGACGACGACCTCATGGGGGAGCTGCGCCGGATCCGCGCCAAGGTCGAGCCGCACGACACGTTGCTCGTCGTCGACGCGATGACCGGCCAGGAGGCCGTCAACGTCGCCGAGGCGTTCGACGAAGCGGTCGGCCTCGACGGCGTGATTCTCACGAAGATCGACGGCGACGCCCGCGGCGGCGCGGCGCTGTCGGTGAAGGAAGTGGTCGGGAAGCCGATCCTCTTCGCCGGCACGGGCGAGAAGCTCGACGACTTCGAGCCGTTCCATCCCGACCGCATGGCCAGCCGCATCCTCGGCATGGGCGACGTGCTCACGCTCATCGAGAAGGCCGAGGCCGCGTTCGACGAGGAGGAGGCGGCCAAGGCGGAGAAGAAGCTCCGCAAGGGCCAGTTCACCCTCGAGGACTTCCTCGATCAGATGCAGCAGGTGCGCAAGATGGGGCCGATCCAGAACCTCGTCGGCATGATGCCCGGGCTGCCGAAGGAAGCCCGCGACGCCGAGGTCGACGAGTCGCAGCTCGGTCGGATCGAGGCGATCATCCGGTCGATGACGCCGGAGGAGCGGCGCAACCCGGCGGTCATCAACGGCTCGCGCCGGCTGCGGATCGCCCGCGGAAGCGGCACGAGCACACAGGACGTCAACGGGATGCTCAAGCAGTTCAAGATGGTCCAGCAGATGATGCGTTCGGTGGCCAAGGGCAAGATGCCGCGGCTGCCGGTGCCGGGCCGCTGACTGGCTAGCCTGGTGCGTTCTGCGGGCGTTGTCTCGACGCCCGGCGCCGAGCTCGAGAGGAACACCTCGAAGTGTCCGTGAAGATCCGCCTCATGCGGATGGGCAAGAAGAAGCAGCCTACGTACCGGGTGGTCGTCGCCGATTCGCGCTCTCCCCGCGACGGCCGCAACATCGAGACCATCGGCCATTACCGCCCCCGCCAGGACCCGCCGGCCGCCGACATCGACGGTGAGAAGGCCCTGGCCTGGCTGCGCAAGGGCGCGCAACCGTCGGAGCAGGTGCAGAAGCTGCTGACGGTCTCGGGCGTCTGGGCGCAGTTCGAGTCCGAGAAGGGCGGTCGCGTCAACACGAAGCTGGCTCGGCGTCGCCTCGACGACCCCAAGGCGGCCGCGAAGAAGGCGGCGAAGCAGGCCGAGACGCCCGAAGCTGCCGCGCCGGAGGCCGAGGCACCCGCAGCGGCCGCCGACGAGCCCGCCGCCGAGGAGAGCACCACCGACGAGAGCTCGCCCGAAAGCGCCGAGGAGTCGGGCGATGAATGACGACGCGCCCAACCAGCGGGACGAAGTGCTGGACGACGAGCTCGACGACGACGAGTACGACGACGAGATCGCGCCTGAGGGCAACCGGATCCTGGGCGCCCGGGCTCGCGCGGTGGTCGAGCACGTGACGCACAACGTCGCCGAGGAGCCCGAGGCGGTCGAGATCGACGTCGAGGAGCGGCGCGACGACGTGCAGCTCCTCGTGCACGCCAGCCCGAGCGACATGGGGCGCCTCATCGGCAAGCGCGGGCGCGTCATCCAGGCGCTCCGGCAGGTCGTCCGCGCCGCCGGCGCCGCCGAGGGCATCAAGGCCAACGTCGACGTCGTGGAGTAACCGGTCGTTGGCTGCGGCTGACCTCGAGCTCGGCCGGGTCGCTCGTCCGCACGGCATCCGGGGCGAGGTCGTCGTGACGCTGCACACCGACCGCCCCGAGCGCACCGCCCCGGGCGCCGTCCTCCGCGCCGGCGACCGCACCTTGATCGTGGCGAGTGCCCGTCCGCACCAGGGCCGGTGGCTCGTCCGCTTCGAGGGCATCACCGATCGGAACGGCGCCGAGGAGCTGCGCGGCGCGACACTCGTCGGCGAGCCTCTCGACGATCCGGGCGAAGGACGGATCTGGGTTCACGAGCTCGTCGGCGAGGAGGTGCGCGACGTGCGCGGGAACGTGCTCGGCCGCGTCGCCGAGGTCCAGGCCAACCCGGCGCACGACATCCTCGTCCTCGACGACGGCACGCTCGTGCCATTCGTGTTCGTCGTCGAGCAGGAACCGGGCGTCCTGATCGTCGATCCGCCCGACGGGCTCCTCGACGTGAACCGCAGCTGAGAGCCGCCATGCGCGTCGACGTGTTCACCATCTTCCCGGCGTACGTCGAGGGTCCGCTGCACTCGTCGCTGCTCGGCCGGGCGCGCGAACGGGGTCTGATCGACGTGCGCGTCCACGATCCCCGTGAGCACGCCACCGATCCGCATCGCAGCGTCGACGACACGCCGTTCGGCGGCGGGGCGGGCATGGTCATGTCGCCCGAGCCCCTGTTCGAGGCGGTCGAGGCCGCCGAGCCACCCCGTCCGTTGCTCCTCCTGTCGGCCGCGGGGACGCGCTTCGACCAGCGGATGGCGCAACGACTCGCAGCCGGCGGCGGGTTCTCGCTCGTGTGCGGGCGCTACGAAGGCGTCGACCAGCGTGTGGCGGACCACCTCTGCGACGACGAGATCTCCGTGGGTGACTACGTGCTCGCCGGCGGCGAGGCGGGCTCGCTCGTCGTGATCGAAGCCGTCGCCCGCCTCGTTCCCGGCGTGATGGGCAACACCGAGTCCGGGGACGACGAGTCGTTCGGGGCCGGGCTGCTCGAGTACCCGCAGTACACGCGCCCGGCCGACTTCCGCGGTTGGCCGGTGCCCGAGGCGCTGCGCTCGGGCGACCACGCGCTGATCGCCCGGTGGCGGAGGGCCCAGGCGCTGCGGCGGACCCTGGACCGCCGGCCCGACCTCCTGGGGCCCCGGGCCCTGACCGCAGACGAGCGGCGGCTGCTCGACGAGTTCCCCGAGGGACCACCCGACCGGTAGCATCAGGGCTCCTCCCCTTCGAGACGACCCCTCGAGAAGGCGAACGATGAACGCAACCGATCTTGTCGATCGCGCCAACCTGCGTGAGGACATTCCGGACTTCGCGCCCGGCGACACGCTCAAGGTGCACGTCCGGGTGGTGGAGGGCAACCGCGAGCGCACGCAGATGTTCCAGGGGGTCGTCATCCGCCGCAAGGGCAGCGGTGCCCGTGAGACGTTCACCGTCCGCAAGGTCAGCTTCGGCGTCGGCGTCGAGCGCACTTTCCCCGTCCACTCGCCGATCCTGGCCCGGATCGAGGTCGTGAGCCGCGGCGACGTGCGCCGGGCGAAGCTCTACTACCTGCGCGACCGGGTCGGGAAGGCAGCCAAGATCAGGGAGCGGCGGGCCTGAACCCGCGACCCCTGACGGTTCGCGATCACGGAGGGTGACGCCGTGAGCTCCGAGGACCTCGAGCGGTACGAGACCGAGATCGAGCTCCAGCTCTACAAGGAGTACCGCGACGTCCTCCCGATGTTCGCGTACGTCGTCGAGACCGAGCGACGCTTCTATCTCACGAACGCCGTCCAGATGGACGTGAAGAACGAGCAGGGCCGTGTGTACTTCGAGCTCAACCTCCAGGACGCGTGGGTCTGGGACATGTATCGACCCGCCCGGTTCGTGGCCAACGTGCGGGTCGTGACGTTCAAGGACGTCAACGTCGAGGAGCTGGCGGGCAAGGACCTGTAGCGGTGCCCGGCTCCGGCCCGCCCCGCCGGGTCGATTTCCGCCGTCGACTCGGCATCGCCGGCGAGGACGCCGTCGCCCGATGGTACGAAGGCGCCGCCTATGAGGTGCTCGACCGCAACTGGCGCTGTCGTGACGGCGAGCTCGACCTGGTCGTCCGGCGCGACGGCACGCTCGTCTTCTGTGAGGTCAAGACGCGCGCCAGCACGAGGTTCGGCGCGCCGGTCGAGGCCGTGACGGCGACCAAGCAGCGACGCTTGCGAACGCTCGCGACACGTTGGCTCGCCGAGCACGACGCGCGCCGCCGCACGCTGCGCTTCGACGTCGCGTCGGTGACGCGCACGGCAAGCGGCGAGCTCGTCGTCGAGGTGTTGGAAGGCGCGTTCTGAACGCGAGTACGGCGTCTCCGGACGGGCCAGCGCCTCGCCATCGACGACGAGGTCGACGCGCTCGTTGTAAAAGCAGAACAGGCCCGCGACGCCTTCGGCCTGGGTGATTGGCGACTCGTAGCTCCAGACGAGATCGTCGTGGACCTGGTCGTCGAGCTCGACGGACCAGTACGACGCCTGGCCCTTGAACGGGCAGACGGTCTCGCTGTTCGTGGGGCGGAGCAGGTCGTCGCGGACGTGCTCGCGCGGGAGGTAGTACCGGGTGGGAAGGCCGGTCTCCTCGAGGAGCACCGGCCGGTCGGACTCGGCGACCTTGACGCCGTTGACGGATACCTCGACGTGCAGGTCGGCGGGCGTGACGGTGATGCTGTGGCCTTGGGTCATATGTGATTCAACTCCGGATGGCGCGTGACATTCCATCCTGACAGGTTGTCGTCGTGAACCGAACCGACCGGCTCTACGCCATCGTCGAGGTGCTGCGGGCCACGGCGCCGCGGGCGTGCGCGGCGCGAGACCTCGCCGAGCGTTTCGAGGTCAGCGTGCGCACGATCGAGCGCGATATCTCGTCGCTCCAGCAGTCGGGCGTCCCGATCTGGGCGACGCCCGGCCCCGGCGGCGGCTACTCGGTCGATCCGTCCATGAGCCTGCCGCCGCTGAACTTCAGCGCCGACGAAGCGACCGCGATCGCGGTGGCGCTGGCGGCGAGCGGCCCGATCCCGTTCGGCGACGCCGCCCGTTCCGCGCTGCGCAAGCTCGTCGCCGCCATGTCGGGGGCGAACCGGGAGGGCGCACGCGAGCTCGTGGCCCGAATCCACTTGTTGCAGCAGCGGGGCCACCTCGACGTGACGCCGGTGATGCGGGCGGTCGAGACGGCGGTCGCCGATCGCAAGGTGCTCGAGCTCGACTACGTCGACAGGTCCGGCCAGCGGACCGAGCGCCGCCTCGTCGAGCCGTACGGGCTCGCCGGAGGCCAGGATCACTGGTACCTCATGGCGTGGTGCCGCCTACGGGGCGGCGGCCGATCGTTCCGCCTCGACCGCATGCAGGGCGCGCGGGTCATCGACGAGCGGGCTCCCGAGCGCGAGTTGCACGAGGTCGCGGGGGAGATCGCTTCGTTCGCGCGCGAGACCAGCCTCGACGAGTGACGCGCGCGGGCGTGGCTCAGCGCGGGAGGACCGCCCACACGAGCAGGGCCGCGACCACGGCGAGGGCGGCGACGACGATGACGATGTCGGAGGACCGCCGTACCTGCTTGCGGAACGGGTTGAAGCCCACGGCGCTACGGTAGCGGCCGCATGGAGACGCTCATCGTGGATCGGGCGGACGGTGTCGTCACTGTGACGCTCAACCGCCCGGACAAGAAGAACGCCATCAACGGCCCGATGTGGCGCGAGCTCATCGAGGTGTTCGACGAAGTGGCCGACACGACGAGCGACCGTGTGCTCCTGGTCACCGGCGCCGGCGACGGTTTCTGCTCCGGTGCCGATCTCAGCCCGGGCGACAATCCCGACCTCGGCGGAGACTCCGGCGGGATCGGGTCGACCTTCCGGCAGATGCGAGTCGTCGGCCGGGCCGCGTTGCGCCTTCACCACCTGCCGCAGCCGACGATCGCCGCCGTCAACGGGGTCGCCGCGGGTGCGGGCTTGAACCTCGCGCTGGGCTGCGACCTCATCGTCGCCTCCGAGCGCGCCCGCTTCTCGGAGATCTTCTCGAAGCGGGGCCTCAACGTGGACTTCGGCGGCTCGTGGCTGCTGCCGCGTCTCGTCGGCCTCCACAAGGCGAAGGAGCTCGTGTTCCTCGCCGACATCATCGACGCCGCCGAGGCCGAGCGCATCGGCATCGTGAACCGGGTCGTGCCCGCCGACGACCTCGCGAAGATCTCGGGTGAGCTCGCGGTCCGCCTCGCCGCCCTGCCCCCGGTCCAGCTCTCGATCTCGAAGCGGCTGCTCAACCAGTCGTTCTCGGTGTCGATGGCTGAAGCGCTCGAGTTCGAGGACACCGCGCAGGCGATGAACTTCGCGTCGAAGGACACCGCCGAGGCGATGGTCGCGTTTCTCCAGAAGCGCGAGCCGAAGTTCACGGGCGAGTAGCGCGCGCATCATCGGGGCCACCACCAGCCCCGCCGGTGCTCGGCCCACCCCTGCCGCTCGAGCGCGCGCAACGCGACCGTGACCGCCTCCGGCGGCAGCTGGGTGCGGCTCACGAGCTGGTCCACCGAGGCGGCTTCCCCGGCGCACGCCTCGAGGATGCGCGCGCCGTCGGGCTCTGGTGCGGCGCGCGGTGGCGGTGCCCCCCAACCGCGCCGGGAGCCCGGCGTCAAGCCGAGGGCGACGAGCACGTCGTCGGGATCGAGGAGCGGCTGGGCGCCGTCGGCCAGCAACGCGTTGCACCCTTCCGCGGACGGGTTGCGCCGCGAACCTGGCACGACGAGCACGGGTCGGCCGTACTCGAGCCCGTAGTCGGCGGTGATGCGGGCGCCGCCGCGGAGCGTCGCCTCCACGACCACGACGACGTCGGCGAGCGCGGCGATGATGCGGTTGCGAACGGGGAAGCGGAACCGGTTGGCCTGCGCGCCGAATCCGGCTTCGCTCAACAGCACCCCCGCCTGGCGTACGCGTTCGAACAGCACGACGTGCCGGCGTGGGTAGACGACGTCGAGACCGGTCGCGACGACGCCCACCACCCCTCCGCCGGCGTCGAGCGTTCCCAAGTGGGCGGCGCCGTCGATCCCGATGGCAAGACCGCTGACGACGGTGACACCGCGCCGGGCGAGGAAGGCGCCCAGCTCGCGTGCGTCGGCGAGCCCGTGCACCGATGCCGAACGGGTCCCCACGATCGCGACGCGCGGCCGGCGCAGTACGTCCGGCGCGGCTCCCTCGACGAGCAGTACCGCCGGTCGGTCGGGAACTTCGTCGCCGATCGGGTAGTCGGGGCCGCCGTCCCGTACGACCCCGGTGCCGCGGCGGGCGAGCTCGGGCGCGAGGTCGAGCGCGCGTGCCGCCCGGGCCCAGCTGCGGGCCAGGGCGTCGCGGTCATGAGCACGGACCAGTCGCGCGTCGGGCGTGAGTGCGTCGCCCGCCTTGCCGTCGCGCACCGCGGCCAGCGCCGCGCCGGGATCGGGCCACCGGTCGAGCACGGCGCGCAGCCGGCGTGGGCCCATGTCGGGGAGGCAGACGAGCGTGGCCGCCGCCACCTCTGCCGCCGCCGGCGGCGGCCGGGTCGCACTCATGGCACGTCCTCGCGGAGGGCGGCGGCGAGCGTGACATGGCGTTCGCAGACGTCGGCGCTTCCCTCGAGATCGGCGAGCGTGCGGGCGACGCGCCGCGCACGCGCCGCGCCCCGGCCCGTCAGCGCGTCGTGCCCGATCGCCCAGCGCCACGCCTCGTCGGCGTCCGCGGACAGCGGGATCACCTGGGCGAGTGCGCCCGCGGGGACCCGCGCGTTCCGGCGCCACGGCCGGCGGGCGTAGCGCCGCGAGCTGGCGCGCGATGGCCTCGGCGACGCGGTCGCGCACGGTGGAGGACGGCTCACCGGGACCGTCGCCCGGCTCGGGTGGCTGCACTTCGAGGCGCAGGTCGAAGCGGTCGAGCAGCGGCGCCGACAGGCGGCGGCGGTAGCGGGCAGCGCTGGGTCTCGGTGCATTCGCAGCTCGGCCCACCCCGACCGCACGGACACGGGTTCGAGCACGCGACGAGAAGGAAGTCGGAAGGGAACACGACCGACATCGCCTGCCGCGAGATGCGGACCACGTGCTCCTCGATCGGCTGGCGCAGCGCGTCGAGCGCGTGCGGTGGGAACTCACCCAACTCGTCGAGAAACAACGTCCCGCGATGTGCCAGCGTCACCTCGCCCGGGCGGAGGCGGTTCGAGCCGCCGCCGACGAGGGCGGCGGTCGACGCCGTGTGATGCGGCGCCCGGAAGGGACGCCCGCGCGCCAGGCCGCGCCGCGGAGCATGGCCGGCGGCGGAATGGATGCGGGTGACCTCGAGCGCCTCGTCGGCATCGAGGGACGACAAGATGGTCGGCAGCCGGCGGGCGAGCATCGTCTTTCCGGTGCCCGGCGGTCCGGTGAGCAGCACGTGATGTCCGCCGGCAGCGGCGACCTCGAGTGCTCGTCGCGCGCGGGAGACCGCGGACGTCGGCGAGGTCGACGGGCTCGTCGTCGAGGTCGGGCGCTCGGGACTCGGGCGCGGGGATCGGTGGCGGCTCCGGCCATTCGGCCTCGCCCTTCAGGCACGCGCGCAGCTCCGCGACCGAGCGTGCCGAGCGCACCTCCACCCCGTGCACGAGCGAGGCCTCGGCGACGTCGGTCGCGGGCACGATCACCGAGCACGTCCCGGCGGCGCGGAGGGCGTCGACGAGCGCGAGGACGCCGGGCACCGGTCGGACCGACCCGTCGAGGCCCAGCTCTCCGAGCACGCCGACCTCGTCGAGCACGCCGTCCGCCAGCTGGCCGGTGGCGGCGATCAGGCCGAGCGCGACGGCGAGCTCGAATCCCGCGCCGGTCTTGCGAACACCGCCCGGCGCGAGGTTGACCGTGATCCGCTGCTGTGGGAACTCGAGATCCGACGACAACAACGCGGCGCGCACGCGCTCGCGCGACTCGCGGACCGCGGCGTCCGGCAGCCCCACGACGTGATAGCTGGGCAGGCCGGTCGACACGTGGACCTCGACGGTCACGACGTGACCGTCGACGCCCGTGAGCGTCGCGCTGCGAACCGAGGCGAGCACGGTGGACCTCCCGAGAAGCGTGGTGGGAGGAGGGCCGTGACCGCGGCGACCTCGACGGCACGAGCACGGTACCGCGGGCGTATGACGACTACGCCTGGTCGTGTTTGGCGCCGTCCGCGCCACGACGGTTGGTAACGTGCGTACGCGGGTGGGGGAGAAGTCCGAGGTGTGGTGTGAGCTGGGCGGTCGACGAGTTCGTCGCTTCCCTGGCAGGGGCGAGCGGCCACACGGCTGAGGCGTACGAGCGCGACGTGCGGCAGTTCGTCGCCTGGGCCGAGCGTGGCGGCTGCCCGTCGCCGGAGCAGCTCGACCACACCGCGCTGCGCCGGTATCTCGCGTTCCTCACGACGCGTCAGTTCGCCCGCCGGTCGATGGCCCGCAAGGCGGCGTCACTGCGGGCCTATCTCCGGTACCTCCACCGCCAGGGGATCATCCCGACCGATCCGGGCCGGTCGCTGCGGGCGCCGAAGGGCGAGGCGCGCCTGCCGCGGGTGCCCCGCCAGGCCGAAGCCGTCGCTCTGCTCGACGCCGCCTCGGCCACCGAGCTCGAGGACGACGACGCCGCCGGCGCCGCGACGGCATGGCGGGACCTCGCCGTGCTCGAGGTGCTCTACGGCGCAGGGCTGCGGGTGAGCGAATGCTGCGGGCTCACGTTCGAGTCGGTCGACACGAACCGCGGGATCCTCACCGTCCTCGGCAAGGGGTCGAAGGAGCGCCGCCTGCCGCTCGGCGAGCCGGCCAAGGCAGCGCTGCGCGGGTACCTCGCGGACGGACGACCGGAGCTGGTCACCGAGCGGACGCCGCCCGACGCCGTGTTCCTCAACGCACTCGGTCGGCGCCTCACGACGCGCGACGCGCGACGGATCGTCGCCCGCCATCCGCTGCCCGACGGGCAGGCACTGCATCCACACGCGCTCCGCCACGCCTTCGCGACGCACTTGCTCGAACGGGGCGCCGACCTGCGCGCTGTGCAGGAGCTGCTCGGGCACACGGACCTCGCCACGACCCAGATCTACACGCACCTGACGCGCGAACGCCTCCGCGCGGTCTACGACGCGACGCATCCTCGTGCCTGAGGACAACACCCACGATCCGGTCGCCGCGCTCTGGAGCGAGTACAAGCAACACCAGACCGTCGACGCGCGTGAGCGACTGATCCTCCACTATGCCCCGCTCGTCAAGTTCGTCGCGGGACGGGTCGCGTCCGGTTTGCCACAGAGCGTCGAGCAGGCCGATCTCGTGAGCTACGGGATCTTCGGGCTCATCGACGCGATCGACAAGTTCGACCCGTCACGAGGGTTCAAGTTCGAGACCTACGCGATCGCGCGCGTCAAGGGCGCGATCATCGACGAGCTCCGGTCGTTCGACTGGGTGCCACGGTCGGTACGCGCGAAGGCGCGCGCCATCGAGCGGGCGTACTCGAAGCTCGAGAACGAGTTGCGGCGCACGCCCGATGACGACGAGCTCGCCCGGGAGCTCGGCATGAGCGATCGGGAGCTCACGAGAGCGTTGTCGCAGATCTCGTTCGTCGGTCTCGTCGCCCTCGACGAGATCCTGGCCGCCGGAGGAGAGCGACCGGGGCAGGCGATGGTGGGCGATCCGGCCGCCGATCGTGTGCACGACCCGGTCGAGGCGTTCGAGGTCGACGAGATGAAAGTGGTCCTCGCCGACGCCGTCAACCGCGTTCCCGAGCGGGAGCGCCTCGTGCTCACCCTCTACTACTACGAGGGGCTGACGCTGTCAGAGATCGGCGACGTGCTCGGCGTGACCGAGAGCCGCGCCTGCCAGATCCACACGAAGGCCATCCTCCAGCTCCGCGCCCGGCTCGGCGAGCCCGAAGAAGGCCGGGTGAAGTGACGTCGCCCATTGTCGCTGCGGGTCTTTTCATTGTCGTAGCCGGCCGGTACGATCCGGCCCGTCATGTCGAGCTTCGCTCCGTGACACCTTCCCCGGCGCTTCCCCGTGCCGTGTCGTGCTCGATCCACGGGAGCGTCCATGCACCTCCAACCGCCGCGCCGCGAGGCGACGGTTTGTCTCCTCGTCTGCCTCGCCGCTTCGTCGTTGCTCGTCCTGCGCGACGCGAGCGGGGCGGGCGCCGCCCCGCCGTCGCCCGGCGGCTGCGGCGTGTGGATGCCGCCCGTCGACGGACCGGTCGCTCGTCCTTTTCGGGCGCCGGCGTTCGCATACGGCCCCGGGCATCGCGGCATCGACTTCGCGGTGGCGCCGGGCACGCCCGTACGGGCGTCCGGCGACGGCGTGGTCGCGTTCGCCGGCTCGGTCGCCGGCTCCCTGCACGTCGTCGTCGCTCACGACGGCAACCTCCGCACGACGTACGCGTTCCTCGCCGGCATCGGCGTGGGGGCCGGGGACCGCGTCACGCGCGGTCAGGTCGTCGGCGCCGCCGGCAGCTCCGGCCCCGAGCACGAAGCCGGCGGGCTCCACTTCGGTGTCCGCCTCGGCGACCGCTACCTCGACCCGCAGCGCCTCTTCGGCGTCTGCGATCTCACGCAGCTCGTCCGGCTCATCCCTCTCTGACCAGGTGCCGGCCGAGCCGTGGGACGCCCGCCGGGTGGTCTCCGGGTCGCTCACCTCGGGCGGGTCGGGGGTCGCAGCCGTCGCCGGCGATCTCGCCGGCGCGTTCGGCGATGCCGCCGGGGCGGCCGTCGACGCCGCGCGCAGCGGTTGGGACGTCATGAGCGGCGCGGCCGGGACGGCCGCGGGCGACGCTCGTCGGCTCGCGGGCATCGGCGCCCGTCGCGCGCGCGATCTGGCGGGAGTTGCGGGCGCGGCCTTCGGGCATAGCCCGGCCGGGATCCTCGCGTCGGTGGCGATGGACGTCGCCGCCGGCGCCGCCGACTGGTGGCACCACCGCCAGGAGTGCTCCAACGGCAGCGCGCCCGCGGACGGCACGGGAGGATCCGGCCACCGCCTCATGGCCGTCGGCGGCATCGACACGGCGGGCGCGCCCGACCACTCGACGTTCCGCCTCGATACCCGCGCCCTCGGCTACCGCGACGACGAGGTGACCTACTTCTCGTACGCACCCGACGGTGGCGCGTACCGCGCTGACCAGACGCACGCCGATCTGCAGCGAGCCGGCCTCCGCCTCGCCGAGCAGCTCAAGGGCGCCCAGCACGAGCACCCGGGCCGCGAGGTCGACCTCATCGCCCACTCGCAGGGCGGAGTCGTCGTAGACGTCTTTCTCCAGGACCATTACGACGCCGCCGATCCCGAGTACCCGCCGATCGGGACGGTCGTGACGCTGTCGTCGCCGCACGAGGGCGCGCCGCTGGCGACCGCAGCCGCCGACTGGCGTGCCAGTCCCGTCGGCAAGGAGCTCGTCGAAGCGGCGGAGGAGCGCCTCTCTGTGGCTCCGGCGTCGGCGCCGTCGGTCCGTCAGCTCGACGAGCACTCACGCTTCCTGCGCGACCTCTGGGACCACCGCCTGCCCGACCACGTCGACTTCACGACGATCGGCGCGACGGACGACATCCTCGTGCCGGCGACGCAGGTCGACGTGCCCGACGCGACGAAGGTCGTCGTCGGCGTGGGCGGCGGACCGCTCGACGATCACGCCAACATCCCGCGCGACCCGGGCGCGCTCCGCATCGTGCGCGCCGCGCTCGAGGGGCGCGCGCCGCCGTGCGTGGGCGTTGTCGAGGGACTGCGGGGCGCAGTGGTGCCCACGCTGGTCACCCGGGTCGAGCACGGGCTCGGCGACCTGCCGGTGGTGTCGCGATGAACGCCCGCCGGGTACTCGTCGCCGCGGTTGTCGTCGTGATTGTCGCCGGCTGTTCGCAGGCGGAGTCCGGCAAGGCGAACGGCGGCCGTTCCCGACGTGACGAGACCTGGTCGACGGAGGTGGGTTGGCCGTTCTCGCTCGGCGTCCATGGGCGTGACGCCGTGGTCACGGTCAGCCGCAATCAGGTCGTCGCTCTCCACAGCGCGACCGGGCGCGAACGCTGGCGCACCGGCGTGAACCGGGTGACGCACTACGAGCCTGCGCTAGACGGCCGGACGGTGCTGGTGAGCGCGGACGACCGCTTCGTCGCGCTCGAGCGCGCGGTCGGGCGCGCTCCGGTGGGAGGCGCCGGTCGCCGAGCACACGGGCGGCGGTGTCCTCACGCGCGTCGGTTCGGGGCCGGTCGCGCTCGTGACCACCGAACGCGGACTCGTCGCCGCGCTCGACGGCCGTACCGGGCAGGCGGTCTGGTCCACCCATCTACCCGGCGACATCTGGGCTGCCCCCGCCGCCGACGCGACCGCAGCCGTTGGTGCCGTGCTCTGGAGCGGCGCCGAAGGCGAAGCGGTGAACCGCCTGCGCGTCTTCGACCTCGCGAGCGGCGCCGTGCGGTGGGAGGCGATCGTCGAGGCGGGATCGTCTGCGCCCGTGATCCACGACGGCCTGGTCGTGCTGGGCGAGGGCAACGGCAACTTCGCCGCTCGCGTCGTCGGCCGCGACCTCGCCTCCGGCGCCGAACGCTGGTCGGTCCCCGTGCCGGCATCGTTCGAGTCGGGCGTCACGCCCGGCGCGGCCGGGGGCGATGTGGGCGTGTCCGACCATTTCGGGACGATCACGCTCGTCGACGCACACGCAGGCACGGCGCGCTGGCAGACCGCGACCCGCGAGCCGATCCTCGACACGCGGGTGCTGCTCGGCGCGCACGCCGTCGTGATCAGGACCTACGGCGGCAAGGTGGTCCTCCTCGACCGGGATTCGGGCCGGATCATCCGGCGCGTCGATCCCGGTGGGTTCCCGGTCGGGATCGGCGCCGCTGCCGGCCGCCTCATCTTCGCCGTGCGCCTCGCCCGCCCCGACCGGGTGGAGGCCGTGGCGATGCCCTGAACGTTCCTGGTCGCCGTCGCAAGCTCCGGCTCGTGCGGCGACGGTCGGCTGAGCCGCCGACGCCGCGCCTACACTGAAACCAACTCGGGCGCAGGGTCCGTCCCGGCTCGAGAATTCACACGCCCGCCACCCACGGTCGTTCCGTCCTCACGGACGGGCGCGGCGGGCCGAGGTACAACCGAGGGAGAGACCCCGTGGCTGTCGTCACCATGAAGCAGCTGCTGGAGGCCGGCGTCCATTTCGGCCACCAGACGCGCCGTTGGAACCCGAAGATGCGTCGTTTCATCTTCGGCGAGCGCAACGGCATCTACATCATCGACCTGCAGCAGACCCTCGAGCGGATCGACGCCGCCTACCGGTTCATCCGCGGCGCCGTCGAGGACGGCGGGACGGTCCTGTTCGTCGGCACCAAGAAGCAGGCCCAGGAGCCGATCCAGGACCAGGCCCAGCGCAGCGGCATGCCGTTCGTCAACTACCGCTGGCTGGGCGGGTCGCTCACCAACTTCCAGACCGTCCACTCGCGCGTCTCCCAGCTGCGCGAGCTGGAACGTCTCGTCCAGTCGGGCGAGACCGCCCAGATGCCCAAGAAGGAAGCGCTGAAGATCACGCGGGACCTCACGAAGCTGCAGCGGAACCTCGGCGGCATCCGCAACCTCGAGAAGCTGCCGAACGCGGTCTTCGTGATCGACACGAAGAAGGAGCACATCGCGGTGACGGAGGCCAACCGCCTCGGCATCCCCGTCGTCGCCGTGGTCGACACCAACTGTGACCCCGACGTCATCGACTACGTCATTCCCGGCAACGACGACGCCATCCGTTCCGCCGCGCTCATGAGCCGCGTCGTCGCTGACGCCGTCGAGGAAGGCCGCGTGCTCGCCCAGAAGAAGGGAGGCAAGCACGCGGCGAAGGCCGAGGAGCAGGCGCCGCCGCCCGATCCCGAGGAGGAGCGTCGGAAGGCCGACGAGCAGCGTCGCGCCCGCGGCGAGGCAGCCAAGGCGCAAGAGCAGCGCGAAGCACGTCTGCGCGACGCGAAGCGGAAGCCACCGCCGCCGCCTCCGCCGGACGACGCCGCCGGCGACGGCGCGTCGGAAGCCGCACCGGCCGCAGAGGCGCCCGCCGAGACCGCGCCGCCTGGCGAGGCGCCCGTGGAGGCAGCGAGCGAAAGCGGAGGCGCGAGCAATGGCTGAGATCTCGGCCAAGGACATCGCCGCGCTGCGCAAGCAGAGCGGCGCCGGGATGCTCGACTGCCGGACCGCGCTCCAGGAGACGGGCGGCGACATCGAGGCAGCCAAGGACTGGCTCCGTACCCAGGGACTGGCGGGCGCGGCCAAGCGCGCCGGACGGGAGGCGCAGGACGGCGCCGTCGAAGTGCTCGTGGAGGGCGGCGTGGGCGCGATCGTCGAGCTGAACTGCGAGACCGACTTCGTCGCCAAGGGGGCCGACTTCCGGAACATGCTCGCCGCGCTCACGAAGATCGTGGCCGAACAGGGCGACGACGACCTCGAGAGCCGGCCGTACGAGGGCGGGACGGTCGGCGACGCGGTCAAGCAGCTCGGGGCGACGCTCGGCGAGAACGTCGCGATCGGCCGCGTCTGCGCGCGTCGAGTCGGCCGACGGGATCGTCGACGGGTACAAGCACATCCAGAGCGAGCGCGGGACGATCGGCGTCATCGTCGAGGTCGGCGGCGTCGACGCGTCCGACGCCCGCGCCCGCGAGGTCGCGCACGACATCGCACTGCACATCGCGTCGGCCGCGCCGCAGTACGTCACGCGCGACGATGTCCCCGCCGAGGTCGTCGAGAAGGAGCGCACCGTGCTCGAGGAGCTCACCCGCAACGAGGGGAAGCCCGAGCAGGCGGTCCCGAAGATCGTCGAAGGACGGCTGAACGGCTTCTACAAGAACGTCGCCCTCGTCGAGCAACCGTTCGTCCGGGAGCCGAAGACCACGGTCGGCAAGCTCCTCGGGGAGCTCGGCAAGGATGCCACCGTCCGCAGGTTTGTCCGGATCCAGGTCGGCGCCGAATAGGCGACGGGCCGGGCCGCGAAGAGAAAGCCGAGGGAGACGCGTTGGGGGAGGCGTCCCGGTACGACCGGGTGGTCCTGAAGCTCTCGGGTGAGGTGTTCGCCGACGTGGCGACGGGCTCGGGCATCGACGCCGCCGTCGTCCAGCGCATCGCCGAAGAGGTCGCCGCCGCGAACACCGAGCTCGGCGTCGAGATCGCGGTCGTCGTGGGCGGCGGCAACATCTTCCGCGGCATGCCCGGCGCCGAGCGGGGCATGGACCGGGCACGCGCCGACTACATGGGGATGCTGGCGACCGTGATCAACGCGCTCGCGTTGCAGGATGCGCTGGAAGGAGTGGGGCAGCCCACACGCGTCCAGACTGCGATCACGATGGCCCAGATCGCCGAGCCGTACATCCCGCGGCGCGCGATTCGCCACCTCGAGAAGGGCCGGGTGGTCGTGTTCGCCGCCGGGACCGGCAACCCGTATTTCACGACCGACACCACCGCCGCGCTGCGGGCCGCCGAGATCGGCGCCGCCGCCATCCTCAAGGGCACGCATTCCGGCGTCGATGGCGTCTACAGCGCCGATCCGCGCCTCGACCCCGCGGCGGTGAAATTCACCCAGGTCAGCCACTTCGAGGTGCTGAACCGCCGACTCCAGGTCATGGACTCGACCGCGATCACGTTCTGCATGGACAACCAGCTGCCGATCATGGTGTTCGACGTGAGCGCGCCCGGGAACATCCACCGGGCGCTGCTCGGCGAGCCGATCGGGACGTTGGTCAGCTCCGAGACGGCTGAGGCGCGATGAGTGACGGCGGCGACGATCTCCGCGCACTCGTGTTCGACGAGTGCCGCGACAAGATGCGCAAGGCAGTCGCGCACCTGCAAGAGGAGTTCGGCGGGATCCGCACCGGCCGCGCCACCCCCGGCCTCGTCGAGAAGCTCAAAGTCGACGCGTACGGCGCCGAGGTCCCGCTGCAACAGATCGCCGGCATCAGCGTCCCCGAGCCGCGCGTGCTTGTCATCTCGCCCTATGACAAGGGATCGATGAAGGCGATCGAGAAGGCGATCCAGGTGAGCGATCTCGGGATCAACCCGTCCAACGACGGGCAGGTCGTGCGACTGGTGTTCCCACCGCTGACCGAAGAGCGGCGTCGGGATCTCGTCAAGGTCGTGAGGAACCGGGCCGAGGAGGGCCGCGTCGCGGTACGCAACATCCGCCGGCAGACGCGTCACGACCTCGAAGCGCTCGAGAAGGACGGCGACCTCTCGAAGAACGACCTCGACCGGGCCGAGAAGGAGCTCGAGAAGGTCACGCACACGACGGTCGAGGAGATCGACCAGATGCTCGAGCACAAGGAGCGCGAGCTCCTCGAAGTCTGATTGTCGCCGTCGCAAGCTCCGGCGTTGCGGCGGCGGTCGGCGAAGCCGCCGCCACCGCGGTCTGATTGTCGCCGTCGCAAGCTCCGGCGTTGCGGCGGCGGTCGGCGAAGCCGCCGCCACCGCGGTCTGATTGTCGCCCTCGCGGGGTTCGCGGCCCGCGGCTGGGGCGAGCCGTCGATCCGGCAGGTCCGGCCGGCGGGTCTCGCCGGGATGCACGACCTCCGGGGGACAAGGGTCTAGCCTGGTATCGGACCGGAAGGGGTGCCGTGTCCGATTGGCGCGACGATCACGACCGCGATCAGCTCGATTTTGAAGACGAACAGGCAGCAGCACCGCGCGGCGAGAGCGAAGGTGTGCGCGTCCTCGGGCCCGACGAGCAGTCGCAACGACCCGTGCCGCGCCGCGGTCAACGCGCCGTCGACGACTCCGAGGAGTTCTGGGGCGAACGCGCGTCGGACTTCGAGTTCGAAGGTGAACCGACGTGGTCGGCGTCGTCGCAAGGTCTGACCGAGCCCGAGTCCGATGCAGACTCCGAGTCCAAGCCGCGGACACGCCGGGGCAAACGAGCCGCGCGCCGCGCCAAGACCGCGACGCCGCCCCCCGAGTCGCGGCGGCGACCGGAGGCGCCCGCCGACGCCAGCGGGCCGGTGCGCCTCCCGCACTGGACCGAGCCGCCTACGGGCGAAGTGCCGACGGTGGTGTCCGGCGAGCAGTCCGCGACGCCGCCTGACGCCGAGCTCGACCGCTGGAAGTCGGCGAGCGGGCAGGCGCCCCGCTACCGGACCGAAGACAGCGACTGGGCCGAGGGCGACTTCTCGAGTCCCGAGCTGCTCAAGGACGACTCCCTGGCGCTGGGCGCGCTGCGCGATCGCGATCTTCCCGCCGACGACGATGACGACGAGGCGTTCGAAGCGGAGGTGGCAGCCCGCCGCCGCGGTGGCAACAGTCGCCGCCGGCCGACACGTCGCACGCGGCCCCCGGGACCCCTCGAAGGCGAGGAGCCCCCCGCGCCTGTGAAGGAGCACGGCCCGCCGGCCGACCTCATCACCCGCATCCTGACCGGGGTCGCCATCGCGGTCGTGGCCCTCATCATGCTCAAGCTCGGCACCGGGGCGACCACGATCCTGGCGGCGGTGATCGTCGGCGCTGCGGCGTTCGAGCTCTACGAGGCGTTCCGTCGCGCCGGCTACCACCCGGCGACGGTGATCGGGCTCCTCGGCTCCGTGTCCATCGTCGGCATCGCGTACAGCGAGGGGCTCGACGCGTTCCCGCTCGTTGCGGTTCTCGTGATCGCGTTCACCATGCTCTGGTACATGCTCGAAGTGGTGAAGGCGCGCCCGATCGTCAACATCGCGATCACGTTGTTCGGGTTCGCCTACATCGGAATCTTCGGCGCGTTCGCCGGCCTGCTGCTCAGCGCCCCCGACGGTACGGGCCTCATCATCGGCCTCGCTCTGTGCGCGATCGGCTACGACGTGTTCGGGTACTTCATCGGCTCGCAGTTCGGACGCAGCCGCATGTCGCCGCGCCTGTCCCCGAACAAGACCTGGGAGGGCCTGTTCGGTGGGATGGTCGCGGCCGTCGTGCTCGGCGGGATCGTCGGCACGACGCTCGCGCCGTGGAACGGCAAGATCAGCCACGGCCTCGCGCTCGGCCTCGTCGTCGCGATCCTCGCCCCGATCGGTGACCTGTGCGAGTCGATGATCAAGCGCGATCTCGGCATCAAGGATCTCGGGACGCTCCTGCCGGGGCACGGCGGCGTCCTCGACCGCTTCGACGCCATCCTGTTCTGCCTCCCGGCCGTCTACTACCTGGCCATCCAACTCAAGATCGGATGAGCCGGACGACGAACGTCGTCCTCCTCGGATCGACGGGCTCGATCGGAACTCAGGCCCTCGACGTCATCGCATCGCATCGCGACCGGTACCGCGTCGTCGCGCTGGCTGCCGGCCGCAACGAAGAGCTGCTCTCGCGACAAGCGGCCGACTTCGACGTCGCGCCCGACCGTATGCACCTCGGCGTCGACACGCCCGACGCGCTGGCGGCGCTGGCGGCGCTGCCGGATGCCGACGTCGTCCTCAACGCGGTCGTCGGTTTCGCCGGCCTGCCCGCCACGCTGGCGGCGCTGACGAACGGCAAGCGACTCGCCCTGGCGAACAAGGAGAGTCTGATCGCCGGCGGCCCGGTCGTCGCCAAGGAGCGGGACGCGGCGGCGGCGAGATCGTGCCCGTCGACTCGGAGCACTCGGCCATCTATCAAGCGCTGCGCGCCGGCGCCCCGAACGAGGTGCGCCGCATCCTGCTCACCGCCAGCGGCGGGCCCTTCCGTGGCAAGTCGCGGGCCGAGCTCGAGCGGGTCACCGTCGCCGACGCGCTGCAGCATCCGACCTGGACCATGGGCGCCAAGATCACCATCGACTCGTCGACGCTCATGAACAAGGGTTTGGAGGTCATCGAGGCGCACGAGCTGTTCGGTGTCGACTTCGACCGCGTCGACGTCGTCGTCCATCCGCAGTCCATCGTGCACGGGATGGTCGAGTTCACGGACGGAGCGACCGTCGCCCAGCTGTCGCAGCCCGACATGCGGCTCCCGATCGGCCTGGCGCTCGGCGCGCCGGACCGGCTCGACCAACCCTTCGGCGCCATCGACTGGACCCGCCTCGGGGCGCTCACCTTCGAGACCCCGGACCTCGAGGCCTTCCCGTGCCTCGGTCTCGCCTATGCGGCGGGCCGGGCCGGCGGGGGCGCCCCCGCGACCCTCAGCGCCGCCAACGAGGTCGCGGTCGAGGCCTTCCTCGGTGGGCGAATCCCGTGGCTGGGCATCGCCGCCGTGGTCGAGGACGTGATGCAGCGGGGCACCGGGAACGTCGAGGAAGTCGCCGACGTTCTGGAAGCTGACCGACTCGCGCGTGAGCGCGCCCGGGAAGCGGTGGAACGGAGAAGCGCAGCGTGAAGGACCCCCTCGAGGAAGCCGGCTCTGACGTCACTCGGCGCGGCGCCGGCGTCTCGCTCCTGCTGGTCCTGCTCGGCCTGATCCTCCTCGCCGTCCTCCGCCCGTCGACGATCGACACCCTCGCGATCGTCTTCGGCATCGTGGCGCTGATCATGCTCCACGAGGCCGGTCACTACTTCACGGCCAAACGCGCGGGCATGAAGGTGACGGAGTTCTTCCTCGGCTTCGGGCCGCGCGTGTGGTCGTTCCGTCGGGGCGAGACGGAGTACGGCGTGAAGGCCATCCCCGCCGGCGGCTACGTCCGCATCGTCGGGATGAGCAACCTCGAGGACGTCGACCCGGACGAGGAACCGCGCACGTTCCGGCACGGCACCTTCGGCAACCGCCTCACGGTCATCCTGGCCGGCGTGTCCGTGAACCTGATCCTCGCCTTCCTGCTCATCTACGTCGCGCTCATCGGCCGAGGCCTTCCCGACACGCTCGAAGCCGACGTCTCGCGGGTACTTCCCGACAGCCCGGCGGCGGCAGCCGGCATTCGTGACGGAGACAACATCATCGCCATCGACGGGCAGCGACTCGACGTCGATCGCGACATCGCCGAGGCGCTCCGCGACCGCGTCGGGCAGCCCACGACGATCGTCGTCGAACGGGACGGTGGCACGGCCACGGTCACGGCCGTCCCGAAGGAGCGGAGCAGCAGTGACAAGAGCGGGATCATCGGCGTGTCGGTCGGCCAGAGCGTGTCGTCGTATCGCTCGTTCAACCCGATCGAAGCCGTTCCCGAGTCGTTCTCCACGATCGGTCAGATCACGCGCGACACCGGCGCCGGCATCGGGCGTCTCTTCTCGCCCGCCGGCATCGAGCGCTACAGCAAGAACTTCACCGGCGACGCGCCGAAGCAGGGGAGCCCGGCTTCGGACGAGCGTCCGCGATCCATCATCGGGATCGTCGACATCGGCGGCGACCTCGTTGGTGGGAACGTGTGGAGCCTGCTGTTCCTGCTCGGCGCCATCAACCTCATCGTCGCCCTGTTCAACCTTATTCCGCTGCTGCCCTTCGACGGCGGGCACGCCGCGGTCGTCATCTACGAGCAGGCCGCGTCCAAGATCCGGAGACGCGAGGTGCGTGTCGATTTCCGCAAACTCGTTCCCGTGACCGCGCTCGTCCTCGTGGTCTTCCTGACGCTCGGTCTCTCGGCGATGTTCCTCGACATTCGCCAGATCTTCAGCGGATCCTGATTGCTTCTCCACACGCGCGCTTCGCTCGCTCCGGCGAGCGCCCGTAGGCTGGGCATGATGCACGAACGACGGATGACAAGGCAGATTCGCGTCGGTGACGTGCCCGTGGGCGGCGGCGCTCCCGTTTCCGTGCAGTCGATGACGACGACGAAAACGGCCGACGTCGACGGCACGCTGAGCCAGGTCTACGCGCTCGCAGCCGCCGGCGCCGACATCGTGCGCTGCACCTGCAACGAGGAGGAGGCCGCCGAAGGCCTCGCCCAGATCGTCCCCCGGTCGCCGGTCCCGCTCGTCGCCGACATCCACTTCCAGTACAAGCTCGCGCTGGCGGCGATGGAAGCGGGTGTGCAGGCGCTCCGGCTCAACCCCGGCAACATCCGCAAGCCGGAGCAGATCAAGACGGTGGCGCGCGAAGCGAAAGACCGCGGGTTGCCCATCCGCATCGGCGTGAACGCCGGCAGCCTCGATCCCGACATCGCGCAGCAACACGGGGGCGCCACTCCCGAGGCGCTGGTCGCCTCGGCGCAGCGCGAGCTCGCCTACTTCGACGACGTCGGCTTCGAGGACGTCAAGATCTCGGTGAAGTCGTCGAACGTCCCGGTGATGATCGACGCCTACCGGCTCCTTTCCGAGACCGTCGACTTCCCGTTGCATCTCGGCGTGACCGAAGCCGGTCCGCTCCCCGGCGGTCTGGTCAAGTCGACCGTCGGCATCGGGACGCTGCTCGCCGAGGGCATCGGCGACACGATCCGCTTCTCGCTCACCGCCGATCCGGTCGAGGAGGCGCGTGCCGGCCGGCAGCTGCTCGAGACGCTCGGCCTCCGCGAGCGCAAGGGACTCGACCTGATCGTGTGCCCCAGCTGCGGGCGCGCCGAGGTCGACGTGATCGGCGTCGCGAACGACGCGCAGGAAGCCCTCTCCGATCGCAACATCCCGCTCCAGGTCGCGGTCATGGGCTGCGTGGTGAACGGACCGGGCGAGGCCCGTGAAGCGGACCTCGGCATCGCCGCCGGTCGCGGCAAGGGCCACCTGTTCGTGAAGGGCAAGGTCGTGCGCGTGGTGCCCGAAGCCGAGATGGTCGACGCGCTGGTCGACGAAGGCGAGCGGATCATGGCCGATGGCATCGAGGCCCGGCTCGCGGCCGCCGACGAAGGCGCCGAGGCCGAAGCCGAGCGCACCCGCGACGAGCTCCTCCAGATCCAGGGAACCGACGCCAACGCCTCGGACGAGAAGATCGAGAAGATCCGCGAGATCGCGGACTGACGGCGGCTAGCCCCGGGCCAGCACGCGCTCCTGCCACCACTTCCGCACGCCTCGCGCCGAGCCGGCATGGAGTTGGGTGGCCCGCAGGTGCTCCTCGGTGGTCGAGTCGAGCGGCGACAGCTCGCCGACGACCCACGAGAGGATGTGATCGGCGAGGGCGGGGTTGCGGGGCAGCACCGGCCCGTGCATGTACGTGCCGATGAGGCGCTCGCCCACGAGCCCCTCGGTGTCACCGCCGCGGCCGTTCCGGGCGAGCACCCGGCCGAGCGGTCGCTCTGACGGCCCCAGCGTGGTGCGTCCGCCGTGGTTCTCGAACCCGGTGAGAACCGGGAGGGGCGGGTCGGGCTCGACGACGAGCTCGCCGATGAGCCGGTTGGGTCCGGCGCGCGTGACGGCGTCGACCAACCCGAGGCCGTCGATCAGCGTGCCGTCGGCGGCCTCGTAGCTGTGGCCGATGAGCTGGAACCCGGCGCACACCGCGAGCACCGCCGCGCCGCCGGCACGGCCGCGGTCGATCGCGGCGCGCGAGCTCCGCATGCCCGCCGACGCCATCACCTGCGGGTCGTCCTCCCCGCCGCCGAACAGGTAGACGTCGAGGGAGTCCGGGATCGGCGCGCCGGCAGTTACCTCGACCAGCTCGGCGGCGTGGCCGCGCCAGCGCAGACGTTGCACGAGCACGACCGCGTTGCCCCGATCCCCGTACGTCCCGAGCAGCTCGGGGTACACGAGGCCGACGCGCACCGCCGACTCGGACGCCGCGCTCATCCGAACCTCCGGTAGATCGCCGAGAACTGGGTGTACGAAGCGACGATGTCGACGTCGTCTCCCGGTAGCTCGGCGGCGGCCGCGAGCGGGTCGGGCTCGACAATGTGGTCGACTTCGGCGTAGCGCAGTCGCACGGCCACGTCGTAGGCGCGCTCGCCGGCGGCGGCGACCGGCTGTCCACGCAGCAGCTCGTAGGGAACGTCCCACAACCACGACGGGTCCTTGCCGTCGGCGACGCGCGCGTTCACGGCGATCACGACCGAGCAGTTGCGCTCCGACAAGTGGTGCAGCACCTCCGACCATCCCGCCGGGTTCTTGGCGAGCAACACACGGGCATGCCGGCCGTCGGGGAGCGCGACGGTCATGTACCGGCCCGCGACGGTGGTGATCGTCGTCGCCGCGTCGGCGGCGTCGTGGGGATCGACGCCGAAGTGCGTCGTGGCCGCGGTCACGGCCAGGGCTGCGTTGGCGAGGTTCCAGCGCCCCGGCAGCGCGAGCCGCAGCGGCACGCGCGTCCCGTCGAGCACGAGCGTGTCGCCCTCGAGCCGGTTCGGCGTCGCCGGCTGCCCGAATCCGCACGACGGGCAATCGAACCGATCGGCGCTCCAGGTGAGCAGGGCGGCGCAGTTCGGGCACGTGGCGGCGTCGTTCCGCCAGCCCAGCCCGAGGTCCAGCCACGTGGTCTTGGCCGGCGTCGCCGCCCACACGACGTGCGGGTCGGACGCGTTGGCGACCACCCGTAGGTCGGGGTGCGTCTCGGCCGTGTGGCGCCACAGGTCCCCGACCGCGTGCACCTCGCCGTAGCGGTCGAGCTGGTCCCGGCTGAGGTTGCCGAGCACGAGCAGTTCGGCGCCGAGCGGATCGACCACTCGGGGCAGGACGCGCTCGTCGACCTCGAGCACGGCCAAGCCGGGCGCTCGCGCCTTGGCGAGGATCGGCGCGATGCCCGACGTGAGGTTGGCGCCGGTGGCGTTGCTCACCACGGGTTCCCCGGTGCGGGCGACGGCTGCAGCGAGCAACCGGGTCGTGGTCGTCTTGCCGTTCGTCGCCGAGACGAGCGCCACCCGCTGCCCGGCCGCCAGTTGCGCGAGCGCGTTCGGTGACATGGCGTTGATCACGCGCCCGCTGATCGTGGCGCCCTGACCGCGCCCGGTGACGCGGGAGAGCCATCCGGCGACGTGCCCGCCGGCGATCGCGATGCTCGTCCGCAGCGACCGTCGACTCATGCGAGCTCGTAGCAGTAAGCATCGACGCGATACGGAATGCGCAGCTCCGAGCGTCCCCGCGCGTCGGGATGGTGGGTCAGCACGCCGCGCACTTCGTCGAGGACCCGCTGCCGTTCGGCCGGCGGTAGCACGGCGACGTGGCTGACCGACGCGATGCGTTCGACGACGCCCTCGGGCGTGATCCACTGCTCGTGCCGGAACGTCTCGGTATGGGGTGGCCCGAACCCGTCCCGCGGCCGAGGGGCCGAGTCATCCGCATACTCGTGGTCGCGCCACGGTGCGCGCCTCTCGACCCGGTCCATGATCGACCACACGTCGTTCACCCAGTCGGTCGAGCGGTCCCGCGCGTTCCAGATCAGCCCGACCCGTCCGCGCCGGCGAAGCACGCGGGCGAACTCGCCGAAGGTCCGGTCGGCGTCGAACCAATGGAACGCCTGGGCGACGGTGACCGCATCTAACGACCGGGGCGCGATCGGGAGCGCCTCGGCGACGGCGGCGGCCATGGGGACGCCGGGCACGGCGGCGACGAACCGCCGGCGCATCCCCTCGACCGGCTCCGCCGCGAGCACGGTCGCGCCGAACGGCACGAGCAGTCGCGTGAACTTGCCCGTTCCCGCCGCGAGGTCGAGCACGACACGTCCGGGCCTGAGCCCGAGGTTGTCGACCAGCCAGGCCACCGCGTCGGCCGGGTACGAGGGACGGACTCGCTCGTACACCTCGGCCTCGCGGCCGAAGCCTTCCTGGGCGACCTCGTGAACGGCCATCCCGCCATCTTCGCAGGCGGGTCCGTCGCCTCGGTCCGGTTAGCGAGCCGTTCGGTGCGCGGCCAGGAATCGCAGCCGTGCCGCCCGGGCGTCCCAGGCGTAGACGATCGTCGTGCCGGCGAAGACGTCGTGGAGGGCCCGATGCTCGCGGCCCAGCAGGATCCCGATGAAGCCGAGGCCGAGAAGCAGGAATGAGATCGGGAACGTGATGACCCGAATCGCCACGCGGCCGGCGCCGACCTGCTCGCCGTCGCGGCGTACGAGCTCGAGGCCCATGATCGCCATCCCCAACGTCCGTCCCCACGCCGACATCGGGCCCCAGAAGTACAGGAAGATCCACACGAGGAAGACGATCCCGCCGAGCAAGCCGCCGGCGTCGGAGGCGTCGTAGTTCTCGCCTGTCACCAGCTCGATCAGCCAGAAGAGACCCGCCGTCACGATCGAGAAGAGCGCCGAGACCAGGAAGGCATCGATCACGTACGACACCAGGCGCGTGACCGGTCCCGCGTAGTGGCCGGTCAGCTTCGGTTCGGGCTCGGGGCTCTTCGTCCGGGTCATCGTGCGGCCACGAGACGGGCCGGGCCGCCCGATGCGGTACCCCGCGGACGGCGCAGGACGCGGTCGACCCACCGGTTGAGGAACTGATCGAGGCCGACGCCCGTGGACCGGGCAGCATCGAGCGTCCTCGTCGCGATGCTCGTCGTCGACGACATGATCACCCGACCGATCTCGGTGCGGGCCACGAGATCTTCGATGTCGACGCGGTCGATGACGGCGTTGATGTCCACTCGATCGACGATCGCGTTCACGTCGATGCGCTGGATCAACGCGTCGAGATCGAGGCGCGCCGCCAACTGGTCGATGTCGACTTTGGCCAGCACCTCGTTGAGGTCGATGCGGTCGATGACCGCCTGCAGGTCGATCCGATCGAGTACCGCTTGCACGTCGACTTGCCGGAGCACGGCGTCGACCGGAACGATCCCGAGCATGCGGTCGATCGCCTTCGGGCGTTGCTCGTCTGTCACGGGCCCATTCTGTCCCCGCGGGCACCCGACCGCGGGTATCCCACCTGGCTAGTCGGGCTCGCCGAGGATCATGCCCGCGCCGACCGTGTTGTTCGTTGCCTCGTCGATCAGGATGAAGCTGCCCGTCGTGCGGTTCCGGCGGTACTCGTCGAAGAACACTGGCGCGGTGGTTCGCAACGTGATCCGCCCGATCTCGTTGAGGCTGAGCGATTCGGAGTCCTCGTCGCGGTGGAGCTCGTTCACGTCGAGCCGGTAGAGGAGGTCGCGGACAAGCACCCGAGCCGAACGCGTCGTGTGCTTGATTCCCAGCTTGGCGCCGGCGCGCAACTCCGATTGGTCCGTGAGCCAGCACACCATCGCGTCGAGCTCCTGGCCGACGCTCGCGTGGTTGTGCGGCCGGCAGATCATGTCGCCCCGGCTCACGTCGACGTCGTCGTCGAGCGTCATCGTGACCGACATGGGCGGGAAGGCCTCGTCGACAGGGCCGTCGGCGGTGTCGATGGACCGGATCGTCGAGGTGAACCCGGAGGGCAGCACCACGACGTCGTCGCCGGGCTTGAACACGCCGCCTGCGATCATCCCGGCGTAACCCCGGTAGTCGTGGTGGGCATTGCTCTTGGGCCGGATGACGTACTGGACCGGGAACCGGCAGTCGATGAGGTTCCGGTCCGACGCGATGTACACCTCCTCGAGGTGGTGGAGGAGCGAGGGACCGTCGTACCACTCCATATTGAGGGAGCGGTCGACGACGTTGTCGCCGTGCAGCGCCGAGATCGGGATGAAGGTCAGGTCCGTGATGTCGAGCCGGCTCGCCCAGTCGGTGAACTCCTCCTTGATCTCCTCGAACACGGATCGGTCGTAGTCGACCAGGTCCATCTTGTTCACGCACAGGACGAGGTGCGGGATCCGCAGCAACGACGCGATGAACGCGTGGCGCTTCGACTGCTCGAGGATGCCCTTGCGCGCGTCGATCAGGATCAGCGCAAGGTTGGCCGTCGACGCACCCGTCACCATGTTGCGCGTGTACTGAATGTGGCCGGGGGTGTCGGCGATGATGAACTTGCGCCTCGGAGTGGCGAAGTACCGGTACGCCACGTCGATCGTGATGCCCTGCTCCCGTTCGGCCCGAAGCCCGTCGGTGAGCAGGGCGAGGTCGGTGTACTCGTCGCCCCGTTCACGGCTCGTGCGCTCGACCGCCTCGAGCTGGTCCTCGAGGATCTGCTTCGAGTCGTACAGCAGGCGGCCGATGAGAGTGCTCTTGCCGTCGTCGACCGAGCCGGCGGTCGCCAGGCGCAGGAGCTCCACTAGAAGTAACCCTCGCGCTTTCGGTCCTCCATCGCCGCCTCGGAGAACCGGTCGTCGGCGCGCGTCTCGCCTCGCTCTGTGATCCGAGACGCCGCGATCTCGACGACGATCTCGTCGGCCGTGGAGGCACTCGACTCGACGGCCGCGGTGCAACTCATGTCGCCGACCGTCCGGAACCGCACCATCGCCTCGAACGGCTCCTCGCCGTCCTGTGTCGGGAGGTACGGCCCCATGGCCATGATCATCCCGTCCCTGCGGAACACCTCGCGCCGGTGCGCGAAGTAGATCGAGGGGAGCTCGACTCGGTCGGCAGCGACGTATTGCCACACGTCCAACTCGGTCCAGTTCGAGAGGGGGAAGACGCGCAGGTGCTCGCCGGCGCGGTGTCGCCCGTTGTAGAGGTTCCACAGCTCGGGCCGCTGGTTCTTGGGGTCCCACTGCCCGAACTCGTCGCGGTGGGAGAACACGCGCTCCTTCGCCCGCGCTTTCTCCTCGTCGCGGCGTCCTCCGCCGAACACGGCGTCGAAGCGGTGGTCGGCGATCGCCTCGAGCAGGACGGTCGTCTGGAGCCGGTTGCGCGACGCGCCCGGGCGGTCCTCGACCACGCGCCCGGCGGCGATGGCGTCAGGCACCGACGCGACGACCAGCCGGACGCCGAGCTCGGCGATCCGCCGGTCGCGGAACTCGAGCGCCTCGGGGAAGTTGTGGCCGGTGTCGACGTGCATCACCGGAAACGGGATCGGTGCCGGCGCGAACGCTTTCTCGGCCAGGCGCAGCATCACCGCCGAGTCCTTGCCGCCCGAGAAGAGCAGGACGGGACGCTCGAACTCGGCCGCGACCTCGCGGATGATGTGGATCGACTCCGACTCGAGGGCGTGGATGTGCGAGAGCTGCCGGTGGCCGCGGCCGGCGCGCGTGCCGTGGGCGTCGTACGCCAGAGGGGTGGGGTCGGGAGCGGTCATCGTCGAGAACGACCTACGTGTGTAGGCCGCACTCGATCTTGTCGGTGCCCGCCCAGCGCCCGGCGCGCGCGTCCTCGCCGTTGCCGACGGGACGGCTGCACGGCCAGCAACCGATCGACCGGTAGCCGCGGTCGGCCAACGGATGCGTCGGCAGACCGCGGTCGCGCACGTATCCGTCGACGTCGTCGTCGCCCCACGTGGCCAGGGGGCTCACCTTCACGAGGCCGCGTCCGATGTCGTACGAGACGATCGGCGCGTTCGCACGGGTGGGTGCCTCCACCCGTCGCAAGCCGGTCATCCAGGCCGCCTTGCCCTCGAGGGCCCGGCCCAGCGGCTCGACCTTCCGCAGCGCGCAGCACCCGTCCGGATCGCGCAGCCAGCGGTTGTCCGGCGCGACCTCGGGCTGCATGACGGTCAGGTTGAGGTCGTAGCGGCGACGGATCTGGTCGACGTACCAGAGCGTCTCGGCGAAGTGATATTGCGTGTCGAGGAACACGACCTCGATCTCGGGCGCCACCTGCGCCGCGACGTCGATCAGCACGCAGTCCTGGAACGACGCTGCGAGCACGAGATCTTCGCCGTAGTGGTCCCACGCCCAGCCGACCACCGCCGACGCGGCAGCAGACTCGAGTGACGCCGACACGTCGGCGAGCTCGGCCAGGTCGGGGATGGGCGCCGCGGTGGTGGTCATACGCCTGCGCACTCCCCGGAGCCGACGTCCTTCTCGTACGGGCCGGTCTCGTCGAAGTCGACGTAGAACTCGGGCGCCTCGTCGGGCGTCGGGAACTGGTCCAGGTCCTTGACCGCGGTGCCGACGGCGGCAGCGCCACCCGAGCGCTCGAGCCACTCTCCGAACGTCTCGCCCGCGTCGCGCTCGCCGGCGAACTTGCCGACGATACGCACGACCGCGTCGGAGGCGCGCTTGGCCGGGAGCTTCGCCGCCTTCTCGCCGAAGGCGACCTCCATGTGGCCGACCTGCCCGCCGAGCAGCATCTGGTAGCCCGGAGCCGCGCGGCCGTGGGCGCGGCGTTCGATCCCGACGAAGCCGATGTCCGAGATGTGGTGCTGGCCGCACGAGTTCGTGCAGCCGGAGATGTTGACGCGCACTCCGCCGACATCCGCGAGGCCGGCGTTCTCGAGTGCAGTGCCGATGTCGTCGGCGAGACCGCGCGACTGGGTGACGGCGAGGTTGCACGTGTCGGCGCCCGGGCACGCCACGACGTCGCGGGCGAGCTCGGCGCCCGGCTCCGCCATGCCGATCGCGCCGAGACGTGCGTGCAGGTCGGTGAGCTGATCCTCGTGTAGCCCTCGGAGCGCGAAGTTCTGTCGGTTCGTGACGCGCACCTCGAAGCCGAAGTCGCGCTGGATCTCGGCAAGCTGACGGAACTGGTCGGACGTGATGTCGCCGAGACGGGCGTATGCGTAGGCGCTGACGGTGCCGTTGGCGCGACCGCGCACGACGTTCGCGTTCTCCCAGCGCTCGTACTGCGTGAGGCCGAGGAAGTTGACGGGTGCCTCGCCGACCTGGGTCACCGGGCCCTTGCCCGCGCCGGCCGGGGCGTCGCCGTGCTCTTGGACCGCGTCGGGAAGGCCGCCGGGGTAGGAGCTCGCGGCGGGGAGGAACTTGCGCTCCTTGAAGATGCGCTCGCGCAGCTCCTCCATGCCCATCGTGTCGACGAGCCACTTCATGCGCGCCCGCAGCTTGTTGTCGCGGTTGCCGTAGTGGTCGAACACGCGCACGATCGCCTCGAGCGTCGGCATGAGCTGCTCGCGCGGTGTGAACTCCTCGAGCGCCTGTGCCGGGTGCGGGTTGGCACCGAGCCCGCCAGCCACGAACACCTTGAAGCCGGGCTCGAGCGTGCCGTCGGGCTTGGGTCGGTTCACGCCGATGACACCGACGTCGTTGAACATGGCCTGGCCGCAGTCGGTGACGCAGCCCGAGAAGTTGATCTTGAACTTGCGCGGCAGCCGCTGCGCGTACGGGTTGCGCAGGAAGAAGTCGGTGGTCGCCTTCGCCCACGGGCTGATGTCGAGGACCTCGAACGGGCACGCGCCGGCGAGATGGCAACCCGTCACGTTGCGGACGGTGTCGCCGCACGCCTCGCGGGTCGTCAGGTCGACCGACGCGAGCAGACGCAGGAGCTCCGGCGTCTGCTCCAGCTGCACGAAGTGCATCTGCACGTTCTGGCGGGTGGTGAGGTGCGCCCATCCTCGCGAGTACTCGTCGGCGAGGTACCCGAGCATCTCGAGCTGCTCGGGAACGAGCGAGCCGTGGGGGACTTTGACGCGCACCATCTGGTTGTGCCCGCCCTGGCGCTGGCCGTAGATGCCCTGGTTCAGTCGAAAGACGCGAAAGACGTCCTCGTCGATCTCGTCGGCGAGATACTGGCGGACGCCTTCCTCGAACTTGACCAGCTCCTCGTCGACGACGGGGTCGAGAGGCCGGGTCGACAGCGTGCTCACGTCGATGGCCATGTCGTCCTCCGGAAAGGGTGGATCCAGGAAAACTGAGTGCTGCGGTCAGATTTAGGCTAGCGGGTCCGGGTTCGAAATACCACCGGGCAGGTCGGGAATATTTCCCGAGTCCGGCGGTCGACTATCCCTCCGGGTGCGCTTCCCCGGAGCCGCAGGTGGCGGTCGATATTCTCCCGCGGTGACGGCGGCTTTGCCGACCGTCGCCGCAGAGCCGGAGCTTTGCGACGGCGCCAAAGGAGAAAAGGATGCGGATGTCGCAGCTGTTCCTTCGCACGCTGCGGGACGACCCGGCCGACGCCGAGGTCGACAGCCACCGGCTCCTCGTCCGTGCCGGCTTCATCCGCCGGGTCGCGAGCGGCGTCTACTCGTGGCTCCCGCTCGGCTCCCGGGTGATGCGCAAGGTCGCCGAGATCGTCCGGGAGGAGATGGACGCCGCCGGCGCCCAGGAGCTCTCGCTCCCGATCCTCCAGCCGCTCGAGCTGTGGGAGCGCAGCGGCCGCAACGCCACGTACGGCCCCGAGCTGTTCCGTCTCGCGGATCGCAGGCAGACCGGCTTCTGCCTGTCGCCGACGGCGGAGGAGGTGATCACCTCGACCGTCGCCAACGAGTACTCGAGCTATCGCGACCTGCCGGTGAACCTGTACCAGATCAACTGGAAGTACCGGGACGAGCTGCGACCCCGGTTCGGGGTCCTGCGCGGCCGGGAGTTCCTGATGAAGGACGCCTACTCGTTCGACGCCGACGAGGAAGGGCTCAAGCAGAGCTACCGCCAGATGTTCGACGCGTACACGCGCGTGTTCACACGGTGTGGGCTCACCTTCCGCCCCGTCGAGGGCGAGGCCGGGCAGATGGGCGGGGACGTGAACCACGAGTTCATGGCCGTCGCCGCGGTGGGCGAGGACGCGTTCGTCTGGTGCAAGAGCTGCGACTACGCCGCCAACACGCAGGTGGCGACGCGCGGCGCACCGACCAACGGAGGCGTCGCGCCGGCGGGTGACATCTCCGCTATGGAGAAGGTGCACACGCCGAACCTGCCGGGGATCGACGGTGTGGCCGCGGAGCTCGGCGTCGCTCCCGGCGAGTTGCTCAAGTCGATCGCCTTCGACGTCGACGGCGAGGTCGGCCTCGCCTTGGTGCCCGGCGACCGCGAGGTCAATCCGTACCTGCTTCAGAAGGCCGTCGCGCCGCGCACGGCGCGGCTGTTCGACGACGAGGACTTCGAACAGCGTCCTGAGCTGCCCAAGGGCTACATCGGTCCCCATCTCCCCGGCGTGTCGCTGGTCGTCGCCGACCGCTTCGTGCGTTCCGGCGCGGCGTGGGTCACGGGCGCGAACGAGCCCGACTATCACGTGCGCCGCGCGGTGCTCGACCGCGACTTCCACGTCGACGTGTGGGCCGACATCGCACAGGTCGTCACCGGTGACCCGTGCCCGCGTTGCGGAGAGCCGCTCTCGGTCGACCGGGGCATCGAGGTCGGGCAGGTGTTCCAGCTCGGCACCAAGTACACCGAGGCGCTCGAGTGCCTGTACACCGACGAGGGAGGCGAGCAACATCCGATGGTGATGGGCTGCTACGGGATCGGCGTGACGCGGACGGTCGCGGCGGTCGCCGAGGAGCACCACGACGACCTCGGCTTCGCGTGGCCGGCATCGGTCGCTCCGTACGACGTGCACCTGGTGGCGCTCCCGGGCAAGGGCGAGCAGTCCACCGACGTGGTCGCGGCCGCCGATCGTCTGTACGACGAGCTCACCGCCGCCGGCGTGGACGTGCTGTACGACGACCGCGACGCGAGCCCCGGGATCAAGTTCGCCGACGCCGATCTGCTCGGCATGCCCATTCGTCTCACCGTCGGCGCTCGCGGGCTGAAGCGGGGCGTGGTCGAGCGCCGCGCCCGCGCCACCGGCGGACGAAGACGAGCTCGCCACAGGCGACGCCGTCGCGGCCGTGCTTGCGAGCCGGGTATGACGCTCCCGGTCAGGCCGCCGGTGTCGCCGATGCTCGCGAAGCTCGTCCGCGAGCTCCCGACCGGTGACGGGTTGCTGTACGAGCCGAAATGGGACGGCTTCCGCTGCATCGTGTTCCGCGACGGCGACGAGATCGAGCTCGGCAGCCGCAACGAGCGTCCGTTCAACAGGTACTTCCCCGAGCTGGTCGAGAACCTGCGCAGCGCGCTGCCCGAGCGCGCCGTGCTGGACGGCGAGATCGTGATCGCCACCGAGCAGGGCCTCGACTTCGATCGTCTGCAGATGCGCATCCACCCGGCCGCCAGCCGGGTGGCGAAGCTGGCGGCCGAGACGCCGTCGAGCTTCGTGGTCTTCGACCTCCTCGCCGAGGGCGACGACGACCTGCGCCAGCACCCGTTGTCGGAGCGGCGCCAGCGCCTGGAGCGCATGTTGCGCAAGGCCAAGCCGCCCATCCACATCACCCCCTCGACCGCCGACCCGAAGATCGCCGCCGACTGGTTCGAGCAGTTCGAAGGCGCCGGTCTCGACGGGGTGATCGCCAAGCAGGGTGCGGGGGAGTACCGCGAGAACGAGCGCGCCTGGTTCAAGGTCAAGCACCAGCGGACGGCCGACTGCGTCGTCGCCGGGTTCCGCACGCACAAGGACGGCGACGGCGTGGGGTCACTGCTGCTCGGCCTCTATGACGACGAGGGCACGCTGCACCACGTCGGGGTGGCGAGCAGCTTCGCGGCGCCGCTGCGCAAGAAGCTCGCCAAGGAGCTCCAGCCGTACCGGAAGAACGCCCTGGAGGGGCATCCGTGGCGCGAGTGGGCCGACGCCCAGGCGCAGGAGGCGGGGGGCCGCATGCCGGGCGCGCCCAGCCGCTGGAACGCCAAGAAGGACATGCGCTGGGAGCCGCTGCGGATCGAGCTCGTCGCCGAGGTCGCGTACGAGCACCTCCAGGGCGACCGCTTTCGCCACACCGCTCGGTTCCAGCACTGGCGGCCCGACCGGGATCCGAGCTCGTGCACCTACGATCAGCTCGAGGCGCCCGTCCCCCACGAGCTCGCCGAGATCTTCGGCCTCTGAGTTCTCTGCTCGCACTTGCTTGCGCAAGTGCTCCGGCCAACCATCGTCTTGATCCGGGGCCGGGGAAACCCCGGCCCCTGCCGAGGTGCCCGCCGGATTTCGTGGGGCCGGGCGCCCGTTCACGGGGGGTTCAACGGGCGCGAAACCCGTTATACTTACGGGGTTCGGTCGTGACTGACGACCACCCACTGGCAGGCGGGACGTGGGCGTAAGCCCACGTTTTTTGTTGGCCGGAGGGGTGGCAACGGAGGGCTGATCGAGGACCAGGACGGTCGAGGAGAGCGGGGAGGTGAACGCGGTGCCGGAACGAGAGACGATCGTCGCCGCCATCGAACCGGTGCTCGCGCCCCTCGGTCTCGAGCTCTTCGACGTCCAGTTCACCGGCGCGGGGCGTGCCCGGACCGTTCGAGTCATGGTCGACCGTGACGGCGGCGTCGACCTCGACGCGATCTCGGCGGCATCGGAACGCATCCAACCCGCGCTCGACGATCTCGACGACCTCGGACCGTACGCGCTCGAGGTGAGCAGCCCCGGCCTCGAGCGTCCCCTCCACCGGCCGGATCATTTCCGGCGCGCGGTGGGGGAGACCGTGTCGGTGAAGGTCCGCGGTGCCGACGGCGAGGTGCGCCGGTTGCGTGGCGAGCTGGTCGCCACCGACGAGCACGGCGTCACGGTCGACGTCGGCGACGCCGATGTCCCCGAACACGCCGACTACGACCAGATCATCAAAGCGCGCACCGTCTTCGAATGGGGCGCGGCGCCGAAGGCGCCCAAGCGCGCGAAGAAGAAGCAACAGAAGGAAGTCGCCCGATGAACTCCGACATGATGGAGGCGCTCGAGAACATCGAGCGCGAGAAGGGCATCTCCGTCGAGATCATGCTCGAGGCACTGGCGAACGCGCTGGTGACCGCGTACAAGCGCCTCCCCAACGCGGCGGAGGAAGCGCTCGTCGAGATCGACGCCGAGACCGGCGACATCCGCGTCATCGCACAGGAGCTCGACGAAGAGGGCAACGTCACCCGTGAGTGGGACGACACGCCCGAGGACTTCGGCCGCATCGCCGCGAGACGGCCAAGCAGGTGATCCTCCAACGGATCCGTGAAGCCGAGCGCGAGATGAAGTACGAGGAGTACGCCGGGCGAGAGGGCGACATCGTCACCGGCATCATCCAGCAGACCGACGCGCGTTACACGCTGCTCGACCTGGGCAAGGTCGAGGCGCTGCTGCCGCAGGCGGAGCAGGTGCAGAACGAGCGCTACGAGCACGGCTCCCGGCTGAAGGCGTACATCGTCGAGGTGCGCAAGACCGCCAAGGGCCCGCAGATCGTCGTGTCGCGCACGCACCCCGGCCTCGTGAAGCGGCTCTTCGAGCTCGAGGTGCCGGAGATCGTCGACGGCGTCGTCGAGATCAAGGCGATCGCGCGCGAGCCGGGGCACCGCACGAAGCTCGCGGTCGCGTCAAACGACAACAACGTCGACCCGGTCGGCGCGTGCGTGGGCGCCCGCGGCTCGCGGGTCCGGATGGTCGTCAACGAGCTTCGTGGCGAGAAGGTCGACATCGTCCCGTACAGCGAGAACTCCGAGGAGTTCGTCATGAAGGCGCTGGCCCCGGCGCGGGTCCGCGAGGTCCGCATCCACACCGAGACGGGCACCGCCGAGGTGATCGTCCCCGACTTCCAGCTCTCGCTCGCGATCGGCAAGGAAGGGCAGAACGCGCGGCTCGCCGCTCGCCTCACGGGTTGGCGCGTCGACATCAAGAGCGAGACCCAGCTCCAGGAAGAGGAGGCCGGCGGCGGCGTCGAGTACGCCGAGGGCGAGTGGGTGAAGAACGACAGCGGTGAACTCGTGTGGCAGCCGGCCGAGGGAGGCGAGGCGATCTCGGCTGCCGAGGCCGGGTACGCCGCGCCCGACCCGACGGTCGTGGCCGCCAAGGAGGGCGACGGCGACGGCTCCGACGGAGACAAGGCGGCGGCATCCACGGAAGCGGACTCGTCGAGCGACGCGCCGGCCGATGCGTCGAGCGAATCCACGGACGAGTCGCAGCCGGCGCCGGAGCCGGCCGAGAGCGAAACCGCGGCGGCGGCCGTCACCAGCGACGGGGGCGACGCGGCCGCGGCGAACCGGGGGGAGGACGGCGGCAGCTGAGCAGGCTCGACGGCGCCGGCCGGCGACGGCGGCTCGACGGCGCACCTGCGTCGGCTGCCGTCGGGTGGCCGATCCGCACGAGCTCGTGCGAATCGCCTGGGCGCCCGACGGCACGGTGTCCGTCGGTGCAGGACCGGGGCGGGGCGCATGGCTCTGTGCCTCCACCACTGCCGGATGCTTCGAGCAGGCGGTGGGGCGCCGGGCGCTCGAGCGGGCCCTGCGCACAAGGCTTTCGGCCGCGGAGCTGACGTCCTTACGTGCGAAACTGATGAACCTCTGAAGAACGGCGAACGAGAGTAAATGGCGACCAAGAAGATCAGGGTCTACGAGCTGGCGAGAGAGCTCGGCGTCGAGAACGCCGTCGTGCTCGACCTCGCCAACGAGCTCAAGATCGGCGTGAAGAGCCACTCGTCGAGCATCGACGACCCGTCGGCCGATCGCGTCCGCCGTCTGGCCGACTCCAAAGGGCTGCGCAAGGAGCCCGTCGTCGAGGAGCCGGAGCCCGAGCCCGCGCCGCCGCCGCCCGAGCCCGCAAAGGTCCAGGCGGCCGAGAAGGCCCCCGCACCCGTCGCCGAGCCGGCCGAGCCCGAGGTCGCGCCGCCTCCGCCCCACCGCGTCGTGCGCTCCACCGGCGGGCTGCCGGAGCCGGCTCCGCTCCCGCCACGACCTGCGCCCACACGCGAGCCGACTCCCGCTGCGGGTGAACGTCGCGAGGAGGCTCCCGCGGCTGCCAGCGATGCGGCCGCTCCGGCGCCGCCTGCTGCGCCGCGCAGCCCCTCGGGCCGTCCGATCCCGCCCCCGCCCGGCGGGCGTCCGATCCCGCCGCCGCCCGGCCAGCGTCCGGCCTCGCCGTCCGGTCCTCCGCGCGACCGGCGCGCCCCGTACCGGCGGCGCCCCGTCCGGCGCGCCCCGCGGCGGCCCCGGTGGGGGGCGCGGCGGTGGCGGCTTCCCGCGGAGTGGTCCCGGTGGCCCTCCGGGCGGTCCACCCGGTGGTCGGGGCGGCTACCAGGGTCGGGGCCGGCCCGGTCCGCAGGGTCAGCGACCCCGACGGAAGAAGCGCCGCCGGCGCAACTTCGAGGACCTCGGTCCCGCCGAGCACCCGCAGCTCACGCCGACCGACGCGCCCGTTCCCGAGGGCGAGATCGTGGTGCCGCGCGGCATCACGATCCAGGAGCTCGCGCCCAAGCTGAACCGGACCGCCGCCGACCTCGTGCGGGTGCTGTTCGACGCGGGCGAGATGGTCACCGGGACGCAGTCGCTCGCCGACGAGATGATCGAGCTCATCGGCGAGACCCTCGGCGCAGAGGTACTGCTCGTCGAGCCGGGCCAGGAGGAAGAGCTCGAGCTCCGGGCGCTGCTGGGCGACGACGAAGAGGAAGAAGAGGACGAGAGCCTGCTCGAGCCGCGCGCCGCCCGTCGTGACCGTCATGGGACACGTCGATCACGGGAAGACCACGCTGCTCGACCGGATCCGCGAGGCACACGTCGTCGACAGCGAAGCCGGCGGCATCACCCAGCACATCGGCGCCTACCAGGTCGTCAAGAACGACCGGCAGATCACGTTCATCGACACACCCGGTCACGAGGCGTTCACCGCGATGCGCGCCCGCGGCGCCCAGGCGACCGACATCGCGGTGCTGGTCGTCGCCGCCGACGACGGCGTCATGCCACAGACCGTCGAGGCCATCAGTCACGCCAAGGCGGCCGAGGTGCCCGTCATCGTCGCGATCACCAAGGTCGACAAAGGCGACGCCGACCCGCAGCGCACGCGCCAGCAGCTCGTCGAGCAGGGGCTCGTGCCCGAGGAGTGGGGCGGCGACACGCTCGTCGTCGAGGTGTCCGGCACCGAAGGCACCGGGGTTCCGGAGCTGCTCGACGCCATCCTGCTGGTCGCCGACGTCCAGGACCCTCCGCTCATGGCGAACCCGAAGGCGCCGGCGCGTTCGTTCGTGCTCGAGGCCAACCTCGATCCCGGCCGCGGCCCGGTGGCCTCGGTGCTCGTCGAGCGCGGCATCCTCCACGTCAGCGATCCCGTGGTCGCCGGCGGCGGCTGGGGCAAGGTGCGGGCTTTGTTCGACGAGAACGGCAAGCAGGTTCCCGACGTGGGTCCGTCGATGCCGGTCGAGGTGCTCGGTCTCGACGACGTTCCCCTCGCCGGTGACGAGCTGCGCGTCGCGCCGGACGAGAAGACGGCACGTACCGTCGCAGAGGCGTGTGCCCGCCGCCGGCGCGCCGCCAGCCTCACACACCCGATGACGCTCGCCGGCGGCGCCCGGCTCGAGGACATCTTCGCCATGGTCCAGCGGGGCGAGATCGCAACGCTCAACCTCGTCCTCAAGGCGGACGTGCAGGGCTCGCTCGAAGCCGTGACCGAAGCGCTGCGCAAGATCGACCAGGAGCACGAGGAGGTGCGCCTCTCGTTCGTGCACCGCGGCGTCGGCGGCATCACCGAGTCCGACGTGAACCTCGCATCGGTGTCGAACGCCACCGTGATCGGCTTCAACGTGCGACCTGACCGCGGCGCACGCGAGCTCGCCGAGGCCGAGGGCGTCGACCTGCGGCTCTACGAGGTCATCTACCAGGTGCTCGAAGACGTGCAGCAGGCGCTCGTCGGCATGCTCAAGCCCGAGTTCGAGGAAGTCGTCACCGGCGATGCCGAGGTCCGCGAGGTGTTCTCGATCCCGCGCGTCGGCAAGGTGGCGGGTTGCTACGTGCAGAACGGCGTGATCACGCGCGGCTCCCGGGTCCGGTTCCTGCGCGAGGGCGTCGTGATCTGGAACGGCACGATCACCTCGCTGAAGCGGTTCAAGGACGACGCCCGCGAGGTGCAGCAGGGCTTCGAATGCGGCATCGGCCTCAGCGACTTCCAGGACCTCAAGTCCGGCGACGTCATCGAGACCTACGAGCTCAGGGAAGTCGCCCGAACCTGAGATGCGACGCGAGGGCGGGGTCGTGTTCGCGTTCGCAGTCCCGTTCGTTGCGGGCGGGGCCTTCGCTACCGCTGGTGCGCAGACCTCCGACCCATCGACCGACGTCTGCACACTCCTGACGGTCAAGGAGGTCGCGAGGACACTCGGTCAGCCGGTCGGTGAGGGCACGCCGTCGACCCGGGAGCTCTCCGGCAGCCGGGGCACCCAGCACACGTGCACCTGGGAGACGCAGCAGGCCGACACGGGCATCCTGGGCGGCACGCGCCTCCAGCTCGTGGCTTCCTTCCAGTCGAACTGCACGCCCGACGCCAAGTCCTGCTTCAAGGGGGACAAGCAGATCGCGAAGGGCAAGCACGAGGAGCTGGACCTGAAGAAGATCGGCGGCAATGAGGCCTTCTACGAGTTCGCCGGAGAGGTCAACGTGCTCGTCGGCCCGCGGATCCTCAACGTCCACTTCAACAACTTCAACACGAACATGTTCGGCCGGAAAGAGTTCATCCGCCGCACGGTCGACGCGGCCAAGCTGGCCGAGAAGCGGCTCTAGCCATGGTGGCGCCTCGGGCGCGTGACGCGCTCGGGATGCCAGTCCCGCCGTCGTGGCTCGCTCGGGCGGTGTCGCGTGTCCGCGACGCGCTGGGGCTCGGACGGAGAAAGCTCGCACCGCCGTTCATCGTCACCTTGGAGCACCTCCAGGGGATGATCGACAACAAGGCCCTCGCGGTCGCGGTCGAGCTCGACATCCCCGATCACCTTCACGGTGGAGCGAAGCGTGCGGACGTCCTCGCCCGCGAAATCGAGGCCGAGCCGGACGCCGTGAATCGACTGCTCCGGTTCCTCGTGTCCCGCGGCTTGCTCGGGATGACGAGGGACGGCCGCTACCGGAACAACGCGGTCTCCGACGTATTGCGACGCGACCACCCGTGGTCGGCGCGCAACTGGGTGCTGTTCTTCGGTGGCGACTGGCACTGGAGGATATGGAACGAAGCCAAGCACTCGTTCGTCACGGGGGAGAGCGCGGCGCGCGCCGCGACCGGTCACGAGTTCTTCGAGTACGTGAACGAAGTCGACGCAAGGGCCGGCGAGGCGTTCAACGGCGCGATGACCGAGGGTTCGCGCCTGCAGGGGCTGCTCGTCCTCGACGCGTACGACTTCTCGGGCGTGACGAGCGTGTGCGACGTCGGAGGCGGCACCGGCGCCATCATGGGCGACCTGCTCGCCGCGCACCCTTGGCTGCGCGGAATCGTGTTCGACCTGCCGCAGTTGGCGGAGCCGGCGCGTGCTGCGCTCGCCGCCCGAGGTGTCGGCGACCGGTGCGGGTTCGTCGCCGGTGACTTCTTCGCCGCCGTGCCCGAGGGGCACGACCTGTACACGCTGTTCGCGATCGTCCATGACTGGGACGACGAGCGCTGCGCGACGATCCTCCGCAACATCCGCCAGGCGATGGCGCCGGGCGCCAGAGTTCTCGTGACCGAGATGCCGGTACCCGAGGGCCCGGCGCCGAGCTTCGCCAAGGTGATGGACCTCGAGATGCTCATCCTCACCGGCTCGGGGAGGGAGCGGACGGCGCCGGAGTACCGGGCGCTCTTCCGGCGTGCCGGCTTCGCCATCGAGCGGGAGATCCCACTGCCGTCCCTCTTCACCGTGTTCGAGCTGACCGCCGGCTGACCGCCTCTTGCCACAAACCGGACATCCAACTATTGTCCGGACTTAGGCGCTCAGGTACAGGGAGAGGGCTATGAGCGGCTGCTCTTCCCAATCTGTCGCAAGGTTGTTCGCCGTCACCCTCGTGGGTGTCCTCGTCGCGTGCAGCGGCGATTCCGGCGGCGGTGGAGAGAAGGCCGCCCCCAAGTCGTCGCCGTCCACGACCGCCCCGCCGGCGACCATCGACCTGAGCACACCGATCCCCGGCGGCTCCCTCCACGGCACCCCGCGTCCCCCGCTCGAGAACACCGGCAGTGACTACGTGGCGATCTTCAAGTCGCTGGATGCCGGAATCAGGTGGCTGACCGAGAACCCAGATCCGTCGCTTGTCTCGGATATCTATGTTCCAGGCACGGCCGAGCACGACGAACGGTGTGCGGCTCTATCAGGTAGCTCGTCGACAAGCGGTGGCGACGCCGCTGACGAGGGCTACCGACTGCTCTCCGTCGACGTCGTCGACGCTCAACCGCAGACGGTCGTCCCTGCGGGTCGTCGACCAATTCGACGTGAGCGGGTCGTCGACGCGATCCGGACAACAAGTTGGTGAGCGAAGTGTGCACACGGGACCGCAGACGTGGACGGTCCTGCTCACTTCCGACGGCTGCCGGTCGGTGGATGGTCGCGGATTGGTCCGCAACAGAGGGCGGAGAGGTAGCCATTTGATGCGATCGCTCGCTCTACTCGCGATGCTCGCTGGTGTTCGCTGCCGGTACGGCCGTAGCTGCTGGGCGGAGACCACGGGTGAACCGACCAGTCGGTGGCGGCTCGTTGCGGCGACACGATCCTCGTCGGCATCATCGCTCCGGGGCAGGACGGTGGGTCCGGCAATGTCAGCGCCGGTGATCCGAACGGGCCGCCGCCGTACAAGTACACGTGGATCCCGGGCGGCCTCGTCGCCGGGCGCTCGCCGGGTTGCGATGCCGGCTTCGGTCAACCGGGTTGGCCGTACACGCTGCTCGTGCAGGACCTCTCGGGCGCCATCATCAGTCAGGACATCCATTGCGTCGCGCTGAACCCCGACGGCAGCGTTCCCGCGCCGCCTGCGCTGCCGCCGGTGCCGAGCATCGGGGAGATCTGGCGCGCCGCGCTCCGTCAGATCCCGCCGCCCAAGATCGGCGTCAACCCCCGCCCGACCGGTCTCACCGGCCTCGACACCTGGCTCTGGTACGAGGGTCCGGAAGAGCTCCAGGTGAGCACGAGCATCGGGCCGTGGACCGTCACCGGCACCGCTCGCATCCAGGACGTCGTCTTCGAGATGGGGGAGGGCCGAACCGCCAGGGCGAGCCGCGCCGGCTCTGAGTCGGACCCGGCAGCCCGCTACGTCTACGAGACGAAGGGCGAGTACCGCATCGTCGCCACTGCCCGGTGGGGCGCCGACTTCGTCCTCACCGGCCCCGGCCTGCCGCCTCGTCCGACACCGATGGGCGTCGCCGTGCTCCGCTCGAGCGAGGACTATCCGGTGCAAGAGGTCCGCGGCCTGCTCGTTCCCGAACGCGGGGCTTGACAGCCGAACATACGTTCGATAGAGTCAGGGCTGCTTCCCCGGTCGGTGTCCACCCCGAGGGGGAAGCGTGTTCGCGCAGGTGCTCGGACAGCTCGAGCAGATTTCTCAGGAGCTGATCCCACGCGCACTCGAAGGCCGGCACGCCGCGGAGCTCTTCAACGACGCCGCCCGCGCCGAGCGGCTGTCCGCGGCGATCAAGTCCCGCTTGGCGCGCCGCGTCGAGGAGACGAAGGTCTGGCGCGGGGGCGGGCACCGGAGCGCCGCCCACTGGGTGGCAGATGCCACGGGGGCGACCGTCGGGGCGGCGGCTCGCACGCTCGAGACGGCACGGGCGCTCGAACAGTTGCCTGAAACCGACGCCGCGTTCCGTTCCGGGCAGCTCTCGGACGTGCAAGCGGCGGAGATCACGTCGACCGCCGTGTCGGACCCGTCCGCGGAGTCTGAGCTCCTCGAGGCCGCCGGCTCGACGAGCGTGAAGGGGTTGCGCGATCGATGTCGGGAGGTGCGCGCCGGTGCCGAGGCCGACGACCGGGCGTGGGCGCGTCGGCTTCATGCGAATCGCCGCGCACACGAGTGGACCGATCCCGACGGCGCGTACCGCATCGAGGCGCGACTGGCGCCGGACGCCGGAGCCCGATTCAGCTCGGCGTGGAAAGCGCACACCGACCGGATCTTCGGCGATGCGCGTCGCGCAGGCCGGCGGGAGCCCCGCGGCGCCTACGCGGCCGATGCGCTCGTGGCGTTGGCGAGCGAAGGTCCGTGCAAGCCGGTCGAGGTACGCGTGACGGTCGACAGCGCCGCGCTCTCCCGGGGGCACGCCAAGCGGGGCGAGCGCTGCGAGATCGAGCGAGTCGGGCCGGTGCCGGTGACCACGGCCCGGGCCATGCTCGACGACGCCGCGGTCGCGGTCCTCGTGCGCGACGGCGACGACATCACCGCCGTGTCATCGCCGAAACGGACGATCCCGACCAAGCTTCGCCGGGCCGTCGAGGCCCGCTACCCGACCTGTGGCGTCGAGGCATGCGCGAACGACCAGTTCCTCGAGATCGACCACGTGATCCCGCTCGCAGAACACGGCTGTACCGAGCTCGACAACCTGTGGCGGCTCTGCTCACACCACCACCGCCTGAAGACCTACGCCGGGTGGACGGTGAACGGCCAGAACGGTGCCCGCGACCTCGTCCCGCCCTGACCGCCGCCCCCGCCTGCCGGACGCTCACCTCTCCACGCCGGCCCGCCACAATGGAGTCGTGCATGCTGCCGCGGTCTGCTTCGATCTCCACGTGCCGGAGAGCCGGTCGCTGAAGGCGAAGCGGGGGGCCGTGCGCCCGATCGTCGACGGGATCCGCCACAAGTACCGGCTGTCGGTGGCGGAGGTCGACCACCAGGACCAGTGGCAGCGGGCGGCGATCGCCGTCGCCGTGGTGGCGGAGAGCGACGGGCACCTCCGGCAGGTGCTCGAGCAAGTCGAGCGTTACGTTGCGGCCGCTGCCGATGTCGAACTGTTGGATGTCTCTACTGCCTACCTCGAGCCGGAGGACAGCTGACGTGGCTCGCCAGGGCCAACCGCCCCGCCGGTACCCGCGGACGGCGCGCGTCAACGAGGTCGTCCTGGAGACGCTCGCCGAGGAGCTCGAGCGGCTGTCCGACCCGCGGCTGGGGTTCGTGACGCTCACGGGGGTCGAGGTCAGCCCCGATCTGCGGCAGGCCACCGTCTACTATTCCGTGCTCGGCCCGGATGAGCAGCACGAGGCGACGTCGAAGGCGCTGCATCACGCCGGGTCGCACTTGCGAGCGGTGCTCGGTCACCAGGTTCGGCTCAAGTACCTTCCCCGGCTGTCGTTCCGTGAGGATCCCGCGATTACGACCGGACAGCGAGTCGAGGACATCATCAGGGAGCTCCACCGGCAGGAGGAGCAATGACGCAGCCCAGCGCGACGGAGGTCGATCGAGGCACTCGATCGCGCCGTTGACGCGATTCGGGGTGCGCCCGTCGTGGCGCTCGCGTGCCACGTCAGCCCCGACGGCGACGCGTTGGGATCGATGCTCGGCCTGTTCCACGCCTTGCGCGGGTCCGGCACGGAGTGTGTTGCGTCGTTCCCGACCCCGTTCGTGGTCGCGCCCCACTACCGCGAGCTTCCCGGTCTCGACCAGCTCACACCCCCGCACGAGTTCCCCAGTGATCCCGCGGTCATGGTCACGTTCGACTGCGGCTCGCTGGGCCGGCTCGGCGACCTCGAGCCGTCGGCCAAGGCCGCGGACGAGCTCATCGTCATCGACCATCACATCTCGAACGACCGGTACGGCTCGATCAACGTGGTCGACCCGAACGCGGCCGCAAGCGGATCGCTCGTCTACCGGCTCGTTCGCATGCTCGGCCTGCCACTCAACCGCGACGCAGCAGTGTGCCTGTACGCCGCGCTCGTCTGCGACACCGGACGGTTCCAGTACGACACCACGACACCCGCCGTGTTCAGCATGGCGCGCGAGCTCTTGCAACACGACGTCCCGGTGTCGCGCCTGAGCCGCACCCTCTTCGAGGAGCACCGGTTCGCGTACCTCAAGCTTCTCGGCGACGCGCTCAGCCACGCCCACCTCGTCCCCGAGCGGCGCTTCGTCTGGACCGCCGTGACCCAGAGCGACCTCGCCAAGCATCAGGTCACGATCGAAGAGGTCGAAGGCCTCATCGACATCCTGCGCCGCACGGCCGAGGCCGAAGTCACGTGTGTCGTCAAGGAAGAGGTCGACGGCACCGTCCGCGTGAGCCTCCGGTCCCTCGGCGAGGTCGACGTCCGCAGCATCGCCGAGGGCGAGGGCGGCGGCGGCCATCGGTTCGCGGCCGGCTTCAGCTCCGACGACAGCGTCGACACGGTCGTGGGGCGAATCGAGCACAAGCTTCCGATTGCGCGCTGACCGACCCTTCGCGGCCACGAACGGCTTGGTCGTCGTCGACAAGCCCGCGGCATGGACCTCACACGACGTGGTGGCAAAGCTCCGCAAGGTCTACCGGCAACGTCGGGTCGGCCACGCCGGGACACTCGATCCCGACGCGACCGGCGTCCTCCTCGTCGGGCTGGGGCGCGTAACGCGGCTGTTGCGCTTCCTGCAGGACACCGGCAAGGGGTACCGGGCGACCATCGTCTTCGGGGTGTCGACGACGACCCTCGACGCGTCGGGTGAGGTCGTCGACCGGCGTCCGATGCCGATCGACCAGGGAGAGATCGAAGCGGTCGTGCCGGCGTTCCTCGGTGAGATCGAGCAGCTGCCGCCGATGGTGTCGGCCGTGAAGGTCGGCGGGCGGCGGCTTCACGAGCTCGCCCGGCGCGGCGAGGAGGTCGAGCGCGCGCCGCGCCGCGTGCGCGTCGACCGGATCGAGGTCGAAGCGTTCGAGCCGGGCCCGTACCCTGCCGCCACCGTCCTGGTCGAATGCAGCAGCGGCACCTACGTGCGGTCGCTGGCCGCCGACATCGGCGCACGCCTCGGCGGCGTCGCGCACCTCGGCGAGCTCCGCCGCCTGCATGTCGGTTCGTTCACGCTCGACGAGGCCCGTACGCTCGCCGACATCGAAAAGAATCCCGACTCGGCCGTGCTGTCACCCGCTGTCGCCATGCGCGACCTCGAACAGGTCAGCATCGACGCCGAGCAGGCGCGCGCCGTGGCACACGGTGTCACGTTCCCGGCCGCCGTGTTCGCCGGCGCGGACGCGGGACCCGGCCCGTTCGCGGTCCTCGGGCCCGCCGGCGAGTTGCTGGCGGTGTACGAGCGGCGGCGGGCCGCGGTCAAACCGGCCGTGGTCCTCGCACCGGTCGAGGCGACCTGACCCGTGCGCGTCGTCACGGGCAGCAACGACGCGGCCCTGGCCGAGGCGCGGACGGCCGGCGCCGTCGTCACCATCGGCGCGTACGACGGCGTGCACCTCGGTCACCAAGCCGTGCTGCGCCTCGTGCGCGAGCTTGCAGACGTGCGCGGGCTCGAGGCGGCGCTGGTCACGTTCGATCGCCATCCCGCCGAAGTCGTCCGACCCGAATCCGCGCCTCGACTCCTGACGACGTTGGAACAGCGCCTCGAGCTCCTCGACGCCACCGGAGATCTCGACCTGTGCTGGGTGCTCACGTTCGACGAGACACGCAGCAAGGAAGCGGCGGAAGACTTCGTGCGCGAGGTGCTCGTCGACCGGGTCGGTGCTCGGTTGGTGGTCGTCGGGGCCGACTTCCACTTCGGACACCGCCGCGGCGGCAACGTGCCGTTGCTCGAGCGCATGGGGGCCGAGTTCGGGTTTGAAGTGCTCGGCCTCGGCCTGGTCGCGGTCGAGGGCGACGCCACCGGTGTGCCGTACTCGTCGACCAGAATCCGTGAGCTGCTGGCCAAGGGTGACGTCGCCGAGGCCGCGCGCCTGCTCGGCCGGCCGCACGAGGTGCGCGGGGTGGTGGAGCGAGGCGACCAACGCGGTGCCGAGCACCTCGGATTTCCGACTGCCAACCTGACCGTGCCGGAACGGATCTGCCTCCCCGCCGACGGTGTCTACGCAGGGACGTTCGTCGCCGAGGACGGCGTCGAGCGCCCGGCTGCGATCTCGGTCGGGACGCGACCCACCTTCTACGAGGACGGCGACGTCCTCGTCGAGGCGTACGTGCTCGACTTCGACGGCGACCTCTACGGCCAGGGGG
>CAWIJM010000020.1:0-34608 GCA_963836445.1 uncultured Actinomycetes bacterium | reverse complement strand
CAAGTACGGGGACATCCAGCGGCTCGACCGGATCCTCGAGGCCGAGGGCGACACGCCGAACCGCTACAAGCTGACGAAGCAGGCCGACGTGATGATGCTCTTCTACCTCCTGCCGGCATCGGAGCTGGCCGAGCTCCTCGATCGCCTCGGGTATCACTACGACGACGAGCTCATCCCGCGCAACATCGAGTACTACGAGTCACGCACCGCGTACGGCTCCACGCTCAGCCGAGTCGTGCACTCGTGGATCAACGCTCGCAGCCACCGCCACCAATCGTGGCAGTTCTTCCTCGAGGCCCTGTACAGCGACGCCAACGACATCCAAGGCGGGACCACCAAGGAGGGGATACACCTGGGCGCCATGGCCGGCACGATCGACATCCTGCACCGGTGCTATCCGGGCCTGGAGCTCCGAGATGACGGGCTGCACCTGCACCCGGTGCTGCCGGTGGAGCTCGACTCTCTCGGCTTCAGCGTCCGCTACCGAGGCCACCTCGTGCACCTCGAGTTCACGACCGAGACGGCCCGCGTCGGAGTGGATCTCGCCGAGGGCGAGCCGATCAATGTCGACGTCAACGGCACCCGCGCGTCGGTACGACCGGGCGAGACGATCGACGTACCGCTCGGCCCGGTGGCCGACGGCCCTCGCCGTAGCGGTAGCAGATGAAGGTAGCGGTCGTCGGCGCGAGATCGTGGGTACGACCATCGCGTCCATCGGGCGCAGCACGCGCAATCGTGCTGGCGGTGTCGGTGCTGTCCTCCCTGCGGGTACCCCCGGGCGAGGAGGTCTGGCCCGACGGGCACGTCCCCTGAGCGCTCGGGACCTCCGGCCCGCGCCGTTGTGACCTCGGCCCCTGGGGTCTCCGACGCCTCGTCCGTAGGGTCAAGGTGGACGAGGGACCAACAGGAGGATCAGAGAATGAGAGCCGTGGTCGTCTACGAGTCGATGTACGGCAACACCCATCTGGTGGCGCAGGCGATCGGCGACGGGCTCGGGGAGTCGGCGCAGGTTGCGGTCGTCCCGGTCGCCGAGGCCGCCGCCACCCTCGCGGACGGCGCCGACCTTCTCGTCGTCGGGGGACCAACCCACGTGCACGGCATGAGCCGGCCACGTACCCGCACCGCGGCGGCCGACGCGGCCGAGAAGCCGGAGAGCGGGTTGACCATCGAGCCCGAGGCCGAAGGGCCCGGAGTTCGCGAGCTGCTGGAGTCGCTCGGGAACCTCGACATGCGGGCAGCCGCCTTCGACACCCGCATCGACGCGCCGGCCGCGCTCACGGGACGTGCTTCGAAGAAGATCGCACGGAAGCTCCGCCAGCACCGATGCACCTTGGTCGCCGATCCCGAAAGCTTCCTGGTCACCAAGGATTCGCGCCTCGAGCCCGACGAGGCGGCTCGCGCCCGGCAATGGGGCGCCGAGCTCGCGGCTCGGCTCGCGTCGCGAGCGCCTTCGAGGGAAGGATCGTGACGCTTGAGAGTCACGGTGCTCGGAGCGGGCTCATGGGGTACGACGCTGGCGTCGCTCGTGTCGGCCCGGCACGAGACGCTGCTGTGGGCACGCGAGCCTGAGGTCGTCGACGCCGTATCGCACAATCATGAGAATCCAGTGTTCCTCCCGGGGTTCGCGCTTTCGCCCGACCTGCGGGCCACGAGCGATCTCGAGACGGCTCTCCGCGACACTGAGGTAGTTCTCGTCGCGGTTCCGTCGCAGCATTTCCGAACCGTCATCGAGACTGCGCGCCCGTTCGTGCCACGCGACGTCGATCTCGTGACCGTGTCCAAGGGCATCGAGACGGGAACATGCCGTCGGATGACCGAGGTGCTCGACGAGGTGTTGGGGCGCGATCCGAGTCGAGTCTGCGTGTTGTCGGGTCCCAATATTGCCCGCGAGGTCATGGCCGGCGAGCCGTCTGCGACCGTCATCGCGAGCCGTGACGTCGCGCGGGCAGAGCGACTCCAGCAGTTGTTGATGAACGACTCGCTACGCGTGTACACGAACCCCGACGTCGTCGGCTGTGAGGTCGGCGGCGCGGTGAAGAACGTCCTCGCCATTGCGGCCGGGATCGGCGACGGCCTCGGCTATGGCTGGAACACCAAGGCCGCGCTCATCACCCGCGGCCTCGCGGAGCTCACTCGGCTCGGCGTCGCGCTGGGCGGCAAGCCGTTGACCTTCCTGGGCCTCGCCGGGAACGGCGACCTGATCGCGACGTGCAGCAGCCCACACAGCCGCAACCGTCATGTCGGCGAGGAGCTCGGCAAGGGTCGGCCACTCCGGGAGATCCTGGAGCCGATGCGAATGGTGGCGGAAGGGCGTGGGGACGACGCCCGCCGTCCTGGGCTTGGCGCGCCGGCTCGGCGTCGAGATGCCGATCTCGGAGAAGGTCGGCGCGGTGCTGGCCGGGGAGCTCTCCCCTGCCGACGTCGTGCACCTGCTCATGCAGCGCGACGCCAAGCCCGAGCTCCACGGTCTCACGCGATGACCCGACATTCGGTAGCGCGCGCGAAGGGGTCTCAGTGGACGCTTCGCTCCTTGTCCCCCCAATACGGGGCGCGCAGGTCGCGCTTGAGCACCTTCAGCGCGCCCGACAGTGGCAGCGGCTCGGTGCGGAACTCGAGCGACTTGGGCACCTTGAAGGCCGCGATCCGCTCGTGGGCGTGCGCCTGGAGCTCGTCTTCGGTCGCGGTGGCGTCGGCGTTGAGCACGACGACGGCGTGGACCGCCTCACCCCAGACGTCATGCGGGATCCCGATGACGGCGACCTCCGAGACCGCCGGATGCGAGGCGAGCGCGTTCTCGACCTCGACCGAGTACACGTTCTCGCCGCCGGTGACGATCATGTCCTTGACCCGATCGACGAGGTAGAGATAGCCCCGCGCGTCCAGGTACCCGGCGTCGCCGGTGTGGTACCAGCCGCCGCGGAACGCCTCGGCCGTCTCCTTGGGCCGCTTCCAGTACTCCCGCATGAAGTTGCCGGCGCGGGCGCACACCTCTCCCGTCTCACCCGGGGGGAGCGCGTTGCCCTCACCGTCCTGGATGCTCAGCACGACCCCGGCGAGCGGCCGGCCGGCGGAACGCAACAGCTCACCGCCGGCGCGGTGGTCGTCGGGCCCGAGCGCCGTGAGCACCGCCGACGACTCGGTCATGCCGTAGCCCTGGTACACGTCGAGGTCGGGGAACAGCTCGAGCAGCCGGTCGAGCAGGGCGCGGGGCATCGGCGACGCGCCGTAGGTGAGCACCTCGAGGGACCGCATCCGCTCGGTCTCGAAGTCGGGGTGCGCGAGGAGCATGGCGATCATCGTCGGCACCATCACCGTCATCGTCACGCCGTGTGTCTCGATGTTCTCCAGCACCGCCTTCGGCTCGAAGATCGGCACGAACGTCGACGAGCCGCCGCAGGCGGGGATCCCGAGGATGCCGCCCATCGAGGCGGCGTGGAACATCGGCGTCTGATGCAGGTAGACGAAGTTCTCGTCGAGCCCCCAGCGGAGCGCGACGTGGTACATGTTCAGCATCTCCGCTCGCTGATCGAGCAGCACGCCCTTCGGGAGACCGGTCGTGCCGCCCGTGTACATGAGGATCACGGGATCCTCCTCGTCGGGCTCCTCGGGGACGACCGCCCGCCCGGCGCCGACGAGCTCCTCGTAGCGGAGATCGTGCGGGACGTCGCCCTCGCCGATCAGGACGACCCGTTCGATCCCGGCTTCCTTGCCGACCGTGTCGACAAGTGGCGCGAACGCGGCGTCGGTGAAGCACACTTTCGTCTCGGAGTCGCGGCAGGATGAAGTCGAGCTCGGCGGGCGCCAACCGGAGGTTCAGCGGGTTCACGATCCCGGCGCCGAGGAAGGCGGCGTGGTACAGCTCGAGGAACTCGTGGCTGTTCAGGGCCATGACGGCGAAGTGGTCGCCGCGACCGAGCCCGAGCTCGCTCTGCAGCGCGTCCCCCAGGCGCAAGCACCCGCTCGACGTGCTCGGCATAGGTCGCCTGGTACGGGCCGTCGGAGAAGGCGACCTTGTCGGCGTACCGCTCTGCCACCGGCAGGAGATGCCGGTGGTACACAAGCTCCTTCATGCTTCCCCCCGCGCTCGCCCCGATCCTCCCAGACCCGGCCTTCGATGGCGACTTCCCTACCCTCAATGGTGCAACTGTGTGACGACTGCGCTTCCCGACCGGAGGGTGCAATATGGGCGTGCGATTCTTTCCCCGGACGCGTCCACGACCGAGGCGATCAGCTGTGTTGGCCGTCGTCGTCGTGCTCGCGGCGCTGGCCTGCGCTTTCGTCAGACGCATGCGGCATGCGGCCACGCAGTGGGGAGCCACCGAGGCGGAATTGCGGGCGGTCTGGCCGGCCGACGGCCTCGTCGATCGGCCGAAGTTCACGTGGACCAACGCCGTCACGATCCACCGACCTGCTCGGGAGGTTTGGCCATGGCTCGTGCAACTCGGGCAAGGCCGGGGCGGGCTCTACAGCTACGACTGGCTCGAGAACCTCGTCGGTTGCGGGGTGCACAGCACCGACCGCGTCATGCCAGAGCTGCAGGTTCCGCTGAAGGTCGGAGATCGAGTCGTGAGGATGGCGCGCTACGCGCCCTTCAACCCCGTCGCGTTCGTGGATCCGGGGCATGCCCTTGTCCTCGGAGGTGTGCGGGACACCGACGAGGACTTGCTCGCCGGTCGTGCCTCGAGCACGTGGGCGTTCATCGCGGAGCCGGTCGACGATCACAGGTGTCGACTCGTCATCAGGTCGCGAGGGAGCTCGCTGATGGCTCGGCTGCAGGCGCCCGTGCAATTCGTGATGCAGCGCAAGATGATGCTCGGGATCAAGCAGAGGGTTGAGAGCATGCAACAAGCGGCTGCGCTGACGTGATGAGCGTCGTGCGGTCCGACATCGAACGCCTCACGGCCGCCGATCTCATGCTCGTCTGGCCCGAAGCCAGGGGCTGGCCGCAGGACATCGGCGGCCTGGCGATCCTCGATGGTCATCGCCTGCTCGACGCCAGCGGTCGCGTCCGGATCGACGCGGTCCGGGACCACATCGGACGGCGGCTGCACCTCGTGCCCCGCTTCCGCCAGCTCCTGTGTCTGCCGGGCGTCGGGCTCGGGTGGCCGCTGTGGGTCGACGCACCCTCGTTCGACATCGGCGACCACGTCGATGAGTTCCCGGTCGAGCCTCCGGGCGGCGACGCCGAAGTGCTGCGCGCATGCGAGACGCTCCGTCGCCGCCCGCTGCCGCGCTCGCGACCGCTGTGGGGGATGTGGTTCCTCCCCGGCCTGCCCGACGGTCGCGTCGGGCTGTTCATGAAGATGCACCACGCCATCGCCGACGGCGTCGCCGGGGTCGCGACGCTCGGCGCGTTCGTCGACGCTGAGCCCGAGCCGCCCGAGATGGCCCCACCACCGTGGACGCCGGCCCCGATGCCATCGAGGAGCGACCTGTTCGCGGACAACCTCCACCGGCGACGCCACGGCGTGGAGCGCGCCCTCAGCGCCCTCGCCCATCCGATCGCCACACTGCGGCGCGTGCAAGGAGCAATACCGGCGCTGCGCGAGATGTTCGCGGAGGGAAGCGCGCCCAAGACGAGCGTCAACCGCCCGATCGGGTCGGATCGCAGACTGGCGATCATCCGCAGCGACCTCGAGGTCGTCAGACGGATCGCACACACCCACCACGCCAAGATCAACGACGTGCTGTTGACCGCCGTGGCCAGGGGCTACCGCGCCCTGCTCCGGAGCCGCCGGGAGCGCGTCGAAGGTCTCGTCCTCCGCGCCTTCGTCCCGGTGTCGCTGCATCAGAAGCAGGCCGGTGAAGCCCGGGGGAACGTCGACGCCGGGATGGTCGTGCCGTTGCCGATCGACGAGCCCGACGAGATCCGTCTTCTCGCGCGCATCGCTGCCGAGAGCGCCGAGAGGAAGACGAAGACGCGGCCGCCGGCCGGCGACCTCTTCGGGAGCATCGTCGTCCAGCGCGCGTTTCTCCGCTACATGCCCCATCAGCGGGTCATGAACGCGTACGTCGCCGACGTCCCCGGACCGCCAGTGCCCCTCTCGTTCGCAGGCGCCCCGGTACGCGAGCTCTTCCCGCTGGTCCCCATCACCGCCAACCTCACCATCGGGGTCGGCGCCCTGTCGTACGCGGACCAGTTCAACATCACGGTGGTGGCCGACCGGCAACTCTGCCCGGACCTGGATACCTTCGTCGAGGGTATGAAGCACTCACTCGAAGCCCTCCGAGACTCGCTGCGTGCTCGTGGGTGAGCTCCGCCCCCTTCGCACGTTTCGCGCCGTTGTCGCCGCCGTCGTACTGGCCGCGGCATTGGCGCCGGCGGAGGCTGGTGCGCAGTCGCAGCCGGCCGGGGAGAGCGAGATCGGCGTCACCGCGAGGACGATCCGCATCGCGGTCATCGCCGACGTCGACAACCCGGCTCGGCCCGGCCTCTTCTCCGGGTCGGTCGACGGCGTCCGGGCCTTCGCCAAATTCGTCAACGCGCACGGCGGTGTCGCCGGCCGCAGGGTGCAGGTCGACTTCATCGACTCGCGCCTGAGCGCGGACGAAGCCCGCAACGCGCTCATCAAGGCCTGCCAGGAGGACTTCGCGATCGTCGGCACGACCGCGTTGTTCCTCAACAATGTCGAGCCGATGGTCGGCTGTGTCGACAAGGCAGGCCGCTCGACGGGTCTGCCCGATGTACCGCTGTTGCAGACCGAGGTGAACCACCTGTGCTCCCCGGTGTCGTTCCCGGTGATCGCGGTCGGGCTCGACTGTGCGACGAAGGACGACCATCCGCAGACGTATCACACGGGGCAGGGCTACGCCCGCTACCACGTGAAGCACAACAAAGGTCTCCACGGGATCTGGCTGGTGCCGTCCGACCTGAAGGCGACCGCGAACGTGTCGTTGCCGATCTTCGAGGGGGCCCGGAAGGTGGGGATCAAGGAGGACAGTCAGTTCAACGTGCTCGGAACGGCCATCCAGAGCGACTACACGCCGTTCGTGCAGGCGATCAAGCAGGACGGCAGCACCTACGCGCTGAGTGGTTCCGACTACAAGAGCACGCTACTCCTTCGGCGGGAGGCGAAGGTGCAGGGCGCGACCTCGGTGAAGGTCTGGGACTGCACGCTGCAGTGCTACGACGAGCGGTTCCTGCGCGAAGGCGGAACCGACGTCGAAGGCCAGTACACGGCGATTCCGTTCATCCCGTTCGAGGAGGCCAAGTCCAACCGCTCGATCGCCGACTACCTGCGCTCTGTCGGGGGCAAGGAGAAGGCGAGTGCGTTCGGGGCCCAGGCGTGGGCAGCCGGCTTGTTCTTCCAAGAGGTCGCCGACCGGCTCGCCGAGGCCGACGGCGGCAACGGCCTGACCCGCGCCGCCTTCCTGGAGGAAGCCGCCAAGGTCCACGACTTCACCGCCGGCGGGATGCTCGGCCCGACCGACGTCGGCGGCCACGTGAACAACGGCTGCTTTGTGCTGATGCAGGTGAAGAACGGCAAGTTCGTGCGTGTGTCGCCGAAGGAGAAGGGGACGCTCGACTGCAGCAAGGACAACATCGTCGACGTCAAGCTCGACCTCGTCTAGGGACGGACGCCGTGAGTTCGGGGACCATCGGCCCTAGTCCGCCGGCCGGGAACGGGCGGACCATCGGACGATGTTGAGCGCGCTCGTCGGCGCCGAGCACCGGGCGCGCCCCGCGACCGTCGAGCCAGCGCCCGCGTAGCCGGCCGATGCCGATCCCGAAGACACTCGTCGTGCCGCTCGACGGCTCTCGCTTCGCCGAACAAATCCTTCCGGTTGCCAGCACGCTCGCTGAGCAGCTCGACGCCGATCTCGTGCTGGTCACGGCGACCTGGGAAGAACAAGACGACCGGGACGCGGCCGCGACGTACCTGCGGCAGGTCGCGACCGAAACGTCGGCACGGATCCTCGACACGATTGTCGCCGACGGCCCGGCGCCGATCGCCGCCATCACCGCCGCCGCTCGGGGCGGTCCCGACCGAATGGTGTGCATGACGACCCACGGCCGCGGCCGGTTCCGGTGGGCGATGATCGGCAGCGTCGCCGAAGGCGTCGTGAGTCAGTCGGATGTGCCCGTCGTGCTTGCCGGGCCGCGGTGCCGGACCGAGTCCCTGCAGGCCGCGGGCCGTGTGGTGATCTGTGTCGACGGCACCGACGCGTCTATGTCCGTCGTCCCGCACGCATGCGAATGGGCCCGAGCCTTGCATCGCGACATCGAAGTCGTGTTCGTCGGCCATCCTCTCGACGTCGAAGGTGCCGCCCATCCCGACATTGTGCTCGGAGCGGTGGCCGAGCAGGTTGAGTGCGACGGCGTCGCCGCGCACCCCGTGCTCTTGCGCAGCACGCATCCAGCCGGCGCGCTCGTTGACCTGGCGGAGGAGGCGCCGGCGGCGTTGCTCGCGATGACCACGCACACCCGCGGTGGGCTGGCTCGCGTGGCATTGGGGAGCGTCACCATGGGTGTCCTCAACTCCGCACCGTGCCCGGTGCTCGTCACCCGTCCCGAGGAGTAGTCCGTCGAGAACGTGTGGGTTGACACACGGCGCGACAATCCGCGAGAGGACCAGCACCATCACGGGGATTTGTGATCTCCAAGAGAAAGGAGACTCACCATGACAGTGTCGGGATTCGACCCGTTCTCGACGATGGATCGTCTCCTCGGGCGATCCGGGTACGGCGAGGGCGGCGGCCGGTCACTCGCGCTCCCGGTCGACGTGTACCGCAAGGGTGACGAGTTCATCGTCGAAGTCGACGTGCCGGGTGTCGATCCGTCGAAACTGGACATCACCGTCGAGCGCAACATGCTCTCGATCACCGGCGAGCGCCCGGCCCGCCACGGCGACGCCGAGGTCGTGCTGTGCGAACGACCCCATGCCCGGTTCAGCCGCCAGCTCTACCTGGGCGAGAACCTCGACACCGGCGGCGTGAAGGCCAGCTACGACAACGGCGTGCTAACGATCACGATCCCGGTGTCGCAGCAAGCGCGCCCCCGGAAGATCGACATCGCCGGAGGCGGTGGAGGGGCGATCGACATCGGCGGCTCCGAGAAGTAGCCACCTCTCCGGTTGGCCGCGCCGTCGGGCTCGGCGCGCGCCGCGATCGGCCATGATGGCGGCATGACCGAGCGGCGCGACCAGACCGTGCTGACGACGGGGGCGAACTCGGGCATCGGCCTGGCGACGGTGCTCGAGGTCGCCCGCCGCGGCTACCGCACCGTCGGCACCGTCCGATCCCAGTCGAAGGCGAACGTGGTGGCGGCCGCGGCCCGTGAGGCGGATGTCGAGGTCGAGACTGCGATCTTCGACGTGACCGACGCAGCCGCCGCCGCGGAGCTCGTCGACCGCTACCGGCCGTATGCGGTCGTCAACAACGCCGGGTACTCGATCACCGGCGCGATCGAGGACGTCACTGACGACGAAGCGCTTGCTGCCATCAGGACGATGGTCCTCGCACCGATGCGTCTCGCCCGGCTCGCGATTCCGCAGATGCGCGAGCGCCGTGAAGGTCGCATCGTCAACGTGTCATCGATCTACGGGCGGGTGACAACGCCCCTCACCGGTTGGTACCAGGGTGCGAAGCACGCGCTCGAGGCGTTGACCGACGCGATGCGCATGGAGGTGGCCGACTCCGGCATCCGCGTCGTCCTGGTCGAACCGGGCGGCTTCCGGACCGGCATCTGGGAGGAGACGGAACGAGAGGTCCAGAAGCGCGCGGGGTCCCGGTACGACACCGCGTACCACCGGACGCTCCAGGGCACTCGGCTCGCGCAGCCGATCATGGGTGCCCCGGGTCAGGTCGCCAAGGTCATCGCCGGCACGCTGAGCGGGTTCACACGTCCGCGTTACCTCGTGGGCTACGACGCCGCCGCCATCTCGCTGTGGTCACGGCTCACGCCGACCCAGATCAAGGACCGGCTCAGCCGCCTCGTGCTCGGCTTGTAGGCGGCGAGGGCACTCGCCCTACTGATGTCGACCCGCCAATCTGAGACCGCGACACTTCTCGTTCGGCAACGATCTCAACCCGGACCTTCACGTCGGGCTCCACGCGCAGCATCAGGATCCGGGGTGGTTCCATGCCGAAGTCACGGACGTCGAAGGTCGACTCACCCTCGAGCCGGATCGTGTGGTCGTCGACCACGGTCAGCGTCATGTAGTCCTCGACGGATCGGGTCACGGCCCGGAAGGTGACGTCGCCGCGGACAAGGAAGCGGCCATCTTCTGCGCCCGGTACCACGCCCGTGAGCACGCCGCTGATGGTCGGGTATCGCCGTGCGTCGATCCGCTTCTGGAGCTCGCGATCCTCGAACCGGTTCCCCGACGACAGTCGGTTGACCGGGAACGACACCTGGGCAGTCGGGTGCGGGCCCACGACTGCGTCGCCATCTGCGTCGAGGTCGACGAACCCCTCTAGGCCATCAGTCGTGGAGTGAATCGGATGCACGCTCGAACGCGCATCGATCCAAACTCGCGACCGTCCTGGAATGATCGTGTACAGCGCCATCCGCTACATCTTCCTCGCTCCGGACAGCGGTCGAATCCAGCTTTGACCTCGATAACGACGACTCAACAGGCGTTCAGGCCGGAAGCAGGTCGCGAGTTCGCCAACTGGTCGTCCGCACAGTCTCGCCCGCCGCAGGACAGCGCACCCGGCGATAGGGCTTCCATTGATCGGCCTCGGGAAATCGCTCGGCCTCCGTTGGGTGATCCACCCAGGGACTTGGTGGACGCGCGTCGAGGACCTGGCTGGTCGGGGTCCTGCTCGTCCGCCTGAGCTGTGGATCAGCTCCCGGCGGTTCGCACACTGGCCGTTCTCCGGCGCCGGGCATACCGTTCCGTGAGGGAGAACTGGTGATGGTCGAGAGCCTCGACGCGCACATGCGAGCCAGCGACGCGTTCAGCTGGTACATGGAGCGCGACCCGTTGCTGCGCTCGACGGTGGTGGTCGTGCTCGTCTTCGACCGCGGTCCGGACGCCGAGCTATTGCGTGACAAGGCCGAGCGGGCGAGCCGCACCGTGCCCGGTCTTCGCCACCGCATCGTCGAAGCGCCGCTGCGGCTCGCACCGCCCCGGTGGACGGTTGACCCCGACTTCGATCTCTCGTGGCATCTCCGCACCATCGAGGTGCCGTCCCCGAAGACGCTGGCGGCCGTGCTCGACCTTGCCCGCATCACGGGCACGGCGGGCTTCGACCGCGCCCGGCCGCTGTGGGAGTGGACGGTGGCCTCAGGACTCGAAGACGGGAGGGCGGCCGTTGTACTGAAGCTTCATCACTCGCTCACGGACGGGATCGGCGGCATGCAGATCGCGGCGACCCTGTTCGACCTCGGGCCCGAGGCTTCCGACCCGGGGCCGATGCCCGAGGCCCCCGAGGCAGAACACCTCTCCGGCCCCGGCATCGCCGTCGACGCGTTCGGCTACCGGCTGCGTCGATTGGCGGGCTTCGCGCGCAGTCGTGCGGCATCGGTGCCGGAGGACGTCAGGCGCGGAGTGCGTCATCCGATCGACACGGCGAAGCGCGTGCTCGGAACGGCCGGTTCGGTGGCGAGGACCGTGCGCCCCGTCACCGACACGCGGTCTCCGCTCATGACCGCGCGGAAGCTCGGCCGGCACTTCGACGTGCTGGACGTGCCGCTTGACGGCCTGAAACGCGCCGCCAAAGCCGCCGCCGGCACCCTCAACGACGCGTTCGTGGGTTCGGTCGCCGGAGGGCTCCGGCTCTACCACGAGCGCCACGGGACAAGCTGCGAGGAGCTACGACTCACGCTGCCGATCAGCACCCGCCACGAGACCGACGCGGCCGGAGGCAATCGCATCACGCTCATGCGCTTCATGATCCCGGTGGGCATCGTCGACCCCGTCGAACGGATGCACGCCATCCACGAATCGACCGGCGAGGCACGGGCCGAGTCTTCGATCCCCATGACGGACGCGATCGCGGGAACGCTCAACCTGTTCCCCTCGGGGTTCGTCGGCGGGATGCTCAAGCACGTCGACTTCGTCGCCAGCAACGTCCCCGGCCTGCCGATGCCGCTCTTCATGGGCGGCGCGCGACTGGAGCGCTTCTACGCCTTCGGCCCGACGATCGGCGCCGCCGTGAACGTCACGCTGCTCTCGTACTGCGACATCTGCGAGATCGGCGTGAACGCCGACACCGGCGCGGTTCCCGATCCCGAGGTCCTCATGGACTGCCTGCGCGAAGCCTTCGAGGAGGTCCTCGACCTCGGGGGCGAGCACGACCAGGTCTTGCTCCCCGGCCGCCCGTCCTGAACGTCGGGTGCAGCGGACGGCACGCTCGCGGCGCCCGATCATGCCGTGTCGAGGAGCTTCTTCCGCTCTTCCCGCTGCTTCTTCCACTCGGTCAGGAACGCCTGCTGGCCGGCTTTCGCCGCAGCCCCCGCTGAACGCAGGCTGGCGTCGATCTCGTCGGCCAGGGTCGAGAAGGAGTCGCCGAGATCGTCGACGGCATCCTCGACCTGCTTGGCGGCCTTCTTCCACGCGTCGCCGGTGGCGTCGGCGCCTTGGTCCAGCTTGGACTTGGCTTCCGCCTGGCGCTTCTTCAGGGCGTCGATCGCCTTGTCGAACCGCTCACGGGCCTCCCCCGACGCCTCGCTGGCCTCCTTCTTGAGCTCGTCGATCTGCGCCCAGAGCTTGTCGAGCGCTTCGTGGGCCTTGGCTCGGTACTCGTCTTCGTTGGCCATTGCTTCCCTCCCCGATGAATTCGCGGAAGCTAGCAGACGCATGACACCGGAGCGCCGCCGGGTTCGTGGACGGCCCCACGCGCCTGACCGCGCTCGCCGCGCTGCTCGACGGCGCTTGCCACCTAGGAGTCAGTCTGCGAACCGCACGCCGTCCTGGTCGAGAGTGACCGTCATGCCTTCGTGGGCGAGACAGATCTGTTCGTGGGTGCCGTCCCAGCGCCGGCGGGCGGCGGCAAGCAAAGTGTCAAGCTCGTCGTCGGTGTGGTACGGGTCGTGGTGGAAGAGCACGAGCGCCTGGGCTGCGGCCTCGTGAGCAAAGCCCATGACGTGCTCGGTACACGAGTGACCCCACCCGATGTGCTGCGCGTACTCGTCGTCACGGTATTGGGCGTCGTGGAACAACACGTCGGCGTCGTGCGCGACGTCGCCGCCATCTGTCAGCACCAGCGGCTCATCCGGGAGGTGAACGCCGATTGACGGCTCGTGGTCCGGGATGTACACGAGCGTCCGCCCGTTCTCCTCGATTCGATACCCCACGGTGGGTCCTTGGTGCGCGACCGTGCCGGCTCGAATCGTGCCCGAGCCGATCGTCACCGCTTCCATCGGGGCGTCATGGAACGTGACATGAGCCGGGACGTCAGCCAAGTGCACCGGGAACAGCGGCGGCGACAGGTACATGGCGATGCGGGCGGCGAGGCTCTGTCCGGGCGATGCCGGTCCCCAGATGTGCACGTCGGCGCCCGGTCGGAACAGTGGACGGAAGAAGCCCAACCCCTGGAGATGGTCGAGGTGCAGGTGCGTCAACAGGACGTGCAACTCGTCGACCGGATCCTTGTCGATCGCGACGCCGAGGGCGCGTATGCCGGTCCCGGCGTCGAGCACGAGCGTCGGGCCGCTGTCGAGGCGCACTTCGACACAGGACGTGTTTCCGCCGTAGCGGACCGTCTCAGGTCCCGAGACCGCCAGCGAACCGCGGCAGCCCCATACCCGGGCCTGCATCAGCGTTGCTCCCTCATCGCTCCCACCTCCCAGAAGACGGTCATCGTCACGCCGGGTTGCGGCCGAGACGGTCGTGGCTCGATACCCAGTCGCCGTGGAGCACGGCGCTGCTGAGTGACGTCTCGCCGGCCAGGACGGTGGCCGCACAAACCTCCGCGAATTTCCGAACCTTCCCGGTGCCGTAACAGCCCAGCATCTCGAGGCACTCCCGCTGGGTTGGCAGCCCGGTACCCCCGCCGTGCGTTGCCACGATCAACGAGGTCAGCGTCACGGACCAGTAGTAGTCACCGTTGTCGAGCAACTGGGTATAGGTGACGCCGGCGTGGGACTCCGAGATGTTGGCGACGTCCTGACCGGTGGCGATGAAGATCGCGGTGAGGCCGTTGGCGTAGTGGGCGCCGTTGTTGGCGTTGCCGCCGAGGAACGATCCGACATTGGAGATCTGCCGGGCGAAGAACAGCTCGTGCCCCTCGACGCCCATGACGCTCTTGAGAACGTCGTTCTTGATCACGGCCTCGGCCACCACGCGCTTCCCCCGTGTCAGCAGCATATTGATGCCGGAGTGCTTCTTGTCGGTGTCGACGTTGCCCGAGAGCATGTACTCGAGCCGCTCCGGGTAGTTCTCCTCGATCCACGTGCACGCGGCGAGCGTCGCCTTGCCGGTCATGTTCTGCCCGGCGGCGTCGCCGGTTCGGTAATTGAACCGGAGGTACCGAATCGGGCCGACCTGGTATTGGCCGATGTACGCGAGCTGACCGACGCTGGTGGTCGACTCGGCCGCCTTCTTGATCTGGTCGAAGTGCTCACCGACCCAACGGCCGAGGTCGCGGGCGGCGACGGCGTCGCCGCATACGAACGCGGGGCGCGTTGCATGTAGTCCTCGACAACGGCGGTCCTCACCCCGCCGCTCTCGGTCAGCAACCGCATGCCCCGGCTGTAACTGGCGATCAGCGTGCCCTCGGTCGTGGCCAGCGGAACCAAGAACTCACCTGAGGCGTCCTCGCCGTTGATGCGAAGCGGTCCGGCGACGCCGATGGGCACCTGGGCGACGCCGAAGAAGTTCTCGCCGTTGCCGCTGATGACCGCCGGGTCGATCGAGTAGTGCCCGACGTGGTCGACGACAGCGCCGGTGTGCTCGGCGACGAAACGACGACGCGCTGCCGCCATCTCCTCGGTGTAGTCGTCGGAAAGATCGCGGGGGACGCGTACTCGTTCGGTCACGGTTTCTGGTCGGTGAAGTCGTCGGTCACGGCGTGTCTCCAGTGTTGGGAATGCTCAGACGGCTTAGCAGTTGGCTCTGCAGAACGTCGCGAGGTCGAGCCGGACGCAGCTGTCGCGCGCTACTGGGTGAGCGGCCTTGGCGGAACGCATTCGGCCGCGCGAGCACGGTAGTACTGAAGCTGTTCATGCAGCATCGCCGCGCGATCAGGTTGCGTTATGCACCAAACTGCCCGATCCGCGGTGACGTCCTACGCGCTGTTCCTTCGGGGCAAGGGTGCCTCGGGGGGAACCAACACCACAGGGAGGCCGCTTTGGTGCAACACCCTGAGCGCGGTCGTACCGAGCCGTAGGCCCGAGACGCCGCCCAACCCGCGGGTGCCGACCACGACAAGGGCTACCTGTTCCCGGATCCCCGCTTCGGTCAGTGCCGGAACCGGCTCCTTGTGGAGCACGAGCGCACGAGTGGGAATGCCCGCCTCGTGCAGTGGCGCAATCCATCCCTCGACCTGCTCGCGTCCACCTGTGTCCTGGGCAGCGGAGTCCGATGGACCTGTGCGCTCCCGGAATGGTTCAGAAGCGTGGGCGGCGATCACCTCGGATGCAAGTGGTCGTGCGAGGTCGCGACACCACTCGAGGGCGTGAGCGCTGCCTTCGGAGCCGTCGACACGCACGAGTACCCGTGCGGGCCACACCTAGCGCGCCGAAGCCGGGACGGTGGCGAGCACCCGGGTGGTGTGATCGGCGAGATAATGAGCAACGCTCCCCAGGTGCAATGCGTGCGGATGACTTCCGGTCCCGTGCGTACCGGTCACCAGAAGGTCGACGTCGTCGCGCTCGGCGGCGTCGAGGAGCACGCTTCGAGGATCGCCTTCGAGAATCCGGGCCTCGTACTGGATTCCCGCTTCTCGGGCGACGGAGCATTCGTCGTCGAGGTTCCGGCGCGCCTCCGCGTGGAGTCGTTCATAAGTCTCGGGTGGCAGCTCGGCTTGCGACGGCTTCCACGCCGAAGCCACGACAAGGTCGGCATCGGTCGCCTGGGCGACACCCGCCGCCCACGCGACCGCCACCTGGCCGCTCACCGAACGGTCGGTACCGACCATCAAGCGTCTCATCGCGCGAGTCTCCGAGCTCGACGTCCGATGGAATAGTACGCGTCCTCGAACTCCGACGCCGTCCTCGTCTACGCCATGGTTCCGACGCGCGTCACGTACGAGGTTGTGCACTCGCCGATCCATCCCCCCGGACTGCTTGCCGCCGGGACCATGACGAGTGGTAGCTCGGCGCGGCGGGCAACACCGAGAGGGCGGGATCCGCATGAGTTCGTGAAGAGCACGAGGCCGACGTCGACGAGAGCGCAACCGCCGACTGATTCACAAGCCGCGTGCCTCGTCGAGCTTCGTGAACAGTTGGGCCCACTGCTCGAGATGGCGGTCCCCGAGGAACTCCGCCTGCACTCGCGTGCGTGCATTGGCGCCCAGCTGCGCGGCGTAGGGCGGGTCGTCGAGCAGGCGCCGTATGGCCCGCCCGAACCCGTCCAGGTCCCGAGGGTCGTCGACGAGGAGCCCGTCCGCGCCAGAGGTGATCTGGTCCACGATGCCTCCGACCGCGGAGGCGACGATCGGCCTCGACTTCCACATCGCTTCGGCCACGGTGAGGCCGAAGCCCTCCGCGATGCTCTTTTGCGTCACGATTGCGGCGTGGCGCTGGATCGCGTTGACGATGACCGCGTTCTCGTCGCAGTCGCGCATCGGAAGGCACGCGAGGTGGATCCGAGTGCGCTGCCCGTGGGTCAGGTCGCGCCACACCGCGTCGCATTCCTCGAGCGTCTCGGCGCCTTCCGGATCGTCGGCGACACCGGTGACAACCGGTCCGGCGAGCAGGAGATGAGCCTCGCTGGTCCCGACGACGTGGTCGGCGAACGCGGTCATCACACCGGCCATGTCCTTCATGCGGTCCCATCGGGATACCTGAGCAACCAGCGGGGCATCGGCCGGTGGGGCTGGGCCGGTCTGGAGCACGTCGGCGTGCCGGTTGACCCGCCCCGGTGACCCGTCTGCGTGGGTGAACCCGGTGCGGGGCGGAGGGCCGCCGCCCCCGAGGAGCCCGACGTAGCGCAGCACCGCCTCGACCTCCTCGGGCTCCATCTCCTCGTTCTTGGGCGCGAACGGGTCGATCGACGGAGGGATCACGAACACCCGCTCGGCGTCCGCCCACGGAGGCGCGTACGCCGCCCGCGAGAACACGTAGGCGTCGACGTCGCCGAGGTAGGGACGCAGGAAGGCCCACGCTCGCTCGACGTAGTCGTTCGCGGTGTCCGCGCCTACGTGGCAGCGCCACACGACGGTGGCTCCAGCGCGCGCGAGGTGAGGCGCCAGACCCGCCGCCTGCGGGTCGTGGAGCAGCACGACGTCCCGTGGCCGCACCCAGCTGGCCAATTCGGCGGCGTTCGCGCGCAGGATCTCCTCGTAATACGCGCGCTCGCCGGCGCCAAGGGACCCGCCGTCCCCAGCTGCTCCATAGAGGTGGTTGTGGACGCGTTTGGCGATCGCGAAGAAACCGGGGTCGCCGTTGATGACGAACCATCGTGTGTCGATACCGACGCCGCGCGATATACGCGAGAAGCGTCCGAAGCATCTCGGCGACCCCACCGCCGGTCGCGGTCGAGTTGACGTTCACGAGGGCACGGCCCGAGAGCGCGTCGCGGGAGGCTTGAGCAGCCTTGGCGAACCGCTGCATACGCGCCGGCCCTATCAGTGACGACAGCCGCTCCAGGGGCAGGGCCTGGACGTGGACTTCTTTGAGTTGCATGGTCACTTCGGTTTCACGTTGCGCGCGCCAACACGACTTTGAGCGCGCCCGTCTCGCCGGCGCGGGTGAAGACGTCGTACGCGTCCATGAACTCGTCGAGCTGGAAGTGGTGGGTCACGAAGCGACCGGCGTCGATCTGGTGTCCCTGGAGCAGCTGCACGAGTGTCGGCGTCGAGTAAGTGTCAACGAGCCCGGTGGTGATCGTCACGTCGCGGATCCAAAGGTCCTCGAGGTGCAATGTCGACGGTTCGCCGTGGACGCCGATGTTCGCGACTCGGCCGCCGGGGCGGATGAGTGTTGCCGCGAGCTCGAACGTCGTCGGAACACCCACCGCCTCCATGGCGACGTCCGCGCCCAACTCGTTCGTGAGGTCGTCGATGGCGGCACGAGGATCCTCCCGCCCGTTGTTGACAACGACGTCGGCGCCAAACTGCTTGGCGGCCTCCAACCGGCTGTCTGCGAGGTCGATGGCGACGACGTGCGACGGACTGTAGAGGCGCGAGCCCATGATCGCCGAGAGCCCAATCGGGCCGGCGCCGACCACGGCAACGACATCGCCGGGCTGCACACGGCCGTTCAGCACGCCGCACTCGTAGCCCGTGGGCAGGATGTCCGCCAGCATGAGCATGGCTTCGTCGCTCACGCCGTCGGGCACCGGGTACGTCGACGTGTCAGCGAATGGGACGCGCACATACTCGGACTGCGTCCCGTCGATCAGGTGCCCGAGGACCCAGCCGCCGCCACCCAGGCATTGCCCGTAGCGGCCCTCACGGCAAAAGCGACACGCGCCGCAAGCGCTGATGCAGGACACGAGCACGCGGTCACCCGGCATGACGTGCTTCACGCCCGCGCCGACCGCCTCGACGGTCCCGACGGCCTCGTGGCCCAGGATGCGCCCGTCCGTGACCTCGGGTACGTCGCCCTTCAAGATGTGCAGGTCGGTGCCGCAGATCGTGACCGCGTCCACGCGCACGATCGCGTCCGTGTCGGCGCCGATCTCGGGCTTGGCGACGTCCTCCCACGACTTGCTCCCAGGCCCGTGATACACGAGTGCCTTCATCGCTGCTCCGTTCTGCCGTGGACCCATGCTCCCCGAGCGGCCTGCCTCGCGCCAAGGGGCAGAGGTCCTGCGCTGGCGGGGTCCGCCCATTCGCCGACACGCTCGGCTTGACGCCCCTGCTTGCCGCGTTCTTCGCGGTGCTTTTGGCCGCTCGGCGCTCACACCAGTCAATTGCCGCGCGATCTCGTGCGCGACGACCACCCCGCCTACCCGCACGTGATGTGCCATCGCAGCGATCGCCCTGTCGCGTCAGCCTGGTGCTGCAGGATCATCCGACAACGCACGATGTCGAATGCGTCAGGGTGACGCTACCCGCACGTCACGGGCTGCTCTCTCTGGCTCGCGGAGCTCCGGGCCGATACCGGTCTCACCATCCTGACGTACACCGCCGAGCCCGGCTCGAATCCGAAGAGGCCCTGAACCTCCTCGCGAGCTGGGCAGCGACGCCCGACCAGGCGGAGACGGCCCGCGCGACTGACGGAACTTGATCTGCCGCAGCTCGGTATCCCACGAACCTGACGCAGAGCGATCGAGGTACGTCCGCTCTGGACGCATAGCCGCATCCTCCCCGCCGATCGCACCACCCTCTCACGGCACCCGAGGTGCCGCTATGTGCTCGATCGGTTCGCGGGCCGTGGGCTCAGATCCCCGGCTCCGATCCCCCGGCGACGCGTCCGCGCACCCATCCGAGGCCGTTGGGCTTCGCCATCGCCTCGCGCCATCCTTCCATTGTGGAATTGATGGCGTCTCGCCCTTGGATGACGCCCAAGACCTCAACGGTCACCGACTCGGTAGAGATCTCGTGCCGGCTAGTTGGCTCCGCCATCACGTACACCTCGCCGGTGTCAGCGATCCAAGAAACCTCGAATCGCAGGCCATTCTCGGACCACTCCCGACCGAACTCGATCTCGTCCGAAGCTCGCCGCCGCGGGTCCTGATCGTAGAACTCTTCGATATCCATGCTCACCCGCCGCGTCCCTCAGCTGTCACTCCCGGCGTACCGCGCACATGTCTCCAGTATTCAACGTCGGTTCTCGTACCAGATTGCCAGCAGCGCGGCCGGACGGCGCTCGTTCTGCACCGCCTGCGGAGCCGAGCGGACTGAAGAACGATCTATCAGCGCGGCCGACAGGACCTGCCGCCGGATCGACGTCCCCGCCGGCACCGGCGGGGACGTCGTATGTCACCGGTATTGCGGTTGTCCCTCCAGAGCGTCCACGTCAGCGGGGCGAGCGATGAGATAGACGAACACCCCGAACAGGGGCAGGAAGAGAATGAACAAGAACCAGATGGCTTTCGCCCAGCCGCCGTGGTCCTTGCGACGGAAGTTGTCGAACAGCGCCCAGACGATCGTGAAGATCACGACGAAGAACAACGACGCGAGGACCAGGGTCCAGAACACGCCGAGCAGTGGGTAGTCATACGCGAGCACGGATTCTCCTGACGGTGGACTATGTATCTTTCCCGGACCGTAAGGACTTGCCCAGGACCGCGCATCGCCCGAACAGCATGATCCGCCTCACGATGACACGACGTAAAGACCCCAAAGGCCGAATCCATACGCAACGAGGACGACCCAGGAGTCCGCTCCCAGTCCGAAGTGGCGCCGTTGCGGTCTGAGGACGATTCCGACGACGAAGATGAGAGTCATCACGAGGCCCGTGCCGGCGATGAACGCGTTCGATTTCCCCTCGGAAGGCAGTACCGGCTGACCCGCGATGAGGTCTGCGAGGAGGAACAGGGTGAGCTGGAAGGCGTTGCCGCCGAACATGTCGCCGAAGACCAGCGTGTAGCGCTGCATGCGCACCCCGCTGATCCCCGTGCTGAGCTCGGGCAGCGCAGTCGCGGCAGCCAGGATCGTGGCGCCGAACAGCACGCCGTTCAGGCCCCAGTCGTCGGCGAGCGCGTTGCTGCTTTGCTCGATGAACACCCCGGCAACGAGCGTGACGAGTGCCGCCAGGCCGAAGGCGACGAGCGGTCGAGTCGCGCTCCCGGTCTTCGCCGGCGTGCTGGTCTGCGGTTGCGCCGGGGTATCGGACGCACCACTCACCGAGGCAAACGCCAGATCGGGTCGGTCGCGGACCTTGGCCAGCACGCGCATCCCGATGAGCCAGATGACGACAATGAAGATCGCGCCGATCCCGACGCTTCCGATCTTGGCGCTCGCGGGGAGGACGGCGCTCATCATCGTGACGGCCACTACGGCGATCACGAGCAGGCCCTCGAGGGCGGGCACCAACGAGTTTGCCGCGGCCGACAGGGGTCGATTCCCGCGCATGAACCGGTCGGCGATCACCAGCACGAAGGTCTGCATGGCGACGCCCCCGATGAGATTGCCGGCGGCGAGACCGAGGTTGCCGCCTACGGCGGCCGAGATTGTGATGGCAAGCTCGGGGAGGCCTCCCACGATCGACAGCAGGATCATGCCCCCGAGCGCCTCGCCGAGGCCGAAGTGATCGTCGAGCTCGTCGGTGGCCGACGCGATCCGAACACCCGCTACCCATATTGCGATCGCGCAGGCGATGAAGATGACTATCAGCGCGCCCGTCGAAAGGCTGGACATCGCGAAGGCTCTCTCGCGTCAGCGGCGGCGGTCCCGCCGCATCTCTCGACGATCCATGCGGCGGTTCACTCCGTGAGCTACCACCGCGGCGGTGCCGACGGTTGCTGCCGTTCGAGCCACCGGCGCGGGCCCGATCACGGCCGCCCGGCGCATACGCCGTGCTGCAAGTGGCATGGTCATGCTCCTTCGATGTCGTTGGCCTCGTCCGCCTCGATGGCGGCGGCGAGGGCCTGGATCGGGATCCGGCCGCTCGCGACGAGCTGACCGCCGGAATGCCGGACAGCGCTCGCGAACGGGGCCGCCCAGGAGTTCTCCCAGACCAACACCCCGGCGGTAGTTCCGGGGTCGATCGCGGCGGCGACCGCGTTCACGTCGTCCTCGGACAACAACATCGCAAGCTCGCCCTCGTGACGGCGCAACTCTCCGATCTCGGTGTCCTCGAAGTCAGAGAGCTCGAAGGCTTCGATCGTCCCGTCCTCGTCCTTCTTCAGGACGAGAAGGTCCAGCACCCGAACAAGACCACGCTCGACGAGGTCGCGAAGTGCAGGCGCGATCTCGGCGCTGAACTTGCTGCCCGGGAACTCGACCACGATGTAATCGACGGGTCCGAGCTCGTCGACCTGAGTGTCAGCCATGACGGCACCTTTCTGCAAGTGTCCTGCCGACTGCGATCCATACGCCGCTTCGAAGTCCTTCCCTGACGACGTTGACGCGGAGAAGGGCGAGCTGCATCACGCCAACTGGATGAATCGCCGTTGTCACGATCACTCGGCGACTGTCGGCGCTGATTTGCATTCAGACGTCTCGGGAAGGCGTCGCGGAACCAGGCTCCAGCGCTTCGTCGACGTCGTACCCCAAGGCGATGGCGAGCTCCGGCGCCGCCGACACGGCGCGCGTCACGCCCGGGACTGGTGCGACCGCGATCAGCGTCCCGACGATCTCGTCATCGGTGGCGCCGGCGGCCAGAGCGACCTGAGTCGCCCACTGGTACGTCACCGGTGGCGCCCCGAGTACGACGACCGCCGCAAGGCGCACGAGGGCGCACGTCTTCGCATTCAGCCCGGAATGCTCGTCAGCCTCGAAGGGAGCACCGAGCAGCGGTGCCAAGACGGTCTCGTCGTTCAACGCCAGGCCTCGAAGCCTGCGCTCCTGTTCCGCCACCGCGAGTCCTCTCGCCAGGCCTTTCATGCCGACAGCTCCTACTTCGACACGATCGGGCGACGCTCGCATCGCCCCGTCGGCATGAAACCGCCGACCGGCTTAGGTCTGGGCCTCGAGCAGACCAAGCTGTCGTGCGCGCTCTACGGCTTCGCCACGCGTCGAGACGCCCAGCTTTCGGTACGCCGAGATCGCTTGCGATTTGACCGTGTGGCGAGACAGGAAGAGACGCTCGCCGATCTCCGGCAGCGTGAGGTGGGTAGCCAGGAATGGAAGCACTCGCAGCTCGGCCGAGGTGAGCGTTGACATCCCGGGCGCCGTCACGCGCATGTCCTCCACATTTGCCTTGACATCCTCCACGCGTCGCACCAGCACGCCGAGATCCGGGCGATGTCGAAGGATCCCGTCGATCTCTCGGAGCACCGTTCGGGCGCCGGCGGGGTCCGCGAGCACGAGATACGCATGAGCGAGCTCGAGCCGTACCTGCACGGAGAGCCACGGGATGGCGTGCGTGAGCTGCGGTCGCAATCGCTGGGTACGAACGAGGTCGCTGATCGCGACCTCCAACTCTCCGCGGTGAAGGGCGACACGGGCTGACACCGCGTAGGCGAGCGCACTCGACGGGTAGTCGTCGAGGCGACGCGCTCGTACCTCAGAACGTGCCTGGGGCGCGAGCGTCTCGGCCGACGACCAGTCGCCCCGAGCGAAGGCGACGATCGCCCGCTCGGCCAACGCAGCAGGCACGGCCTCCGCAACACCCAGACGGCTCCCGACCTCAGCCGCGTCGGCGAAGTCGGCATCTGCCGCGCTGTCGTCTCCCGCCAGGAGGTTCGTTACCCCGGACAACAGCAGTGCATTGCTCCTGAAGGGACTGGCTTCCGGAGTCAACTCGAGAGCGCGCCGGGCGTCGAGGCTCATGCACTCCATGCCCTCGCGGCACACGGCCGTGCCATAGAGCGCCGCGAAAGCTTCAACGGGGGTCACGCCATCAGCGAGCTGCTCACCGTGCCACGCGCCGTCGACTGCTGGCGTCAAACGGACGGCGCGCTCTGCCTCCCCGACCAAGGCCAGAGCAAAGGCGCTGATCAACGCAACCACGGGATACCGGTCGATCGAACCGCCTTGCTCGAACCAGTCGACCCATCGCTTGAGCGTCGCGACGCGTCCACTGCCATACGCCAGGATGCCGACCGAGGCGAAGAGCCGCGCGGCGTGGTCGGCATCGCCGGCGGCCTGCGCGTAATCGAGCGCCGCCTCCGGCTGGCCGTTCGCTTCGCACCATTGGGCGGCGCGTCGACGAAGCCCTGAGGCGACTTCGGGCTCGCGACGCGTGAGATCAGAAAGCAGCAAGTCGCGGAACAGGTGATGGTATCGAAACCACTCTTTCCGCCGATCGAGCGGTGTCACGAGGAGGTTCTGTCGCGCGATCGCTTCGAGGGTCCGACCCGACCCCGTCTCTCCCAGCACCGCGTCACAAATGGAACCGCACATCTCGTCGAGTACGGACGTCCGCGTCAGGAACGCGGCGATCTTCGGCGGTTGGCGATCCAAGAGCTCGGACCTGAGGTAGTCCGCCACCACGGCGTCGTGTCCTGCTATCGCCGCGGTGGCCAGGGAGTCGCCACCGGCTTCCATCGACAATGCCCCGACGTACAGACCGATTGGCCATCCCTCGGTGCGCTCTACGAGGGCGACGACGTCGGGCTCGGGAAGTTGCACGCCGGTCGCTCGCAGCAGGACATCTGCCTCTCCCGTCTCGAACGCGAGGTCGACGCCGCCGATGTCCAACGCTTCGCGTTGCGCCCGCAGACGAGCCAAAGGAAGGTCCGGTTCGACTCGGCCGGTGAGGACGATCTGGGATCCCGCGGGGAGGTGTGCGATGAGCGTGGCGATCGCGTCAAGGCACGCCCGGTCCCCGAGTACGTGCACGTCGTCGAGCGCAAGCACCAACGGGATCGTCATCATCGACAACGCGGCCGCCAGGCGCGGGACCATCACGGTTTCGATCCCGGCTCCCGGACTCGAGAGAGCTTCGAACACAGCAGGAGGAATTGGCTCGACTCGATCCAGCGCCGCCGCGATGTACGTCAGGAGCACCACGGGGTCGTTGTCGCGTTCGTCGAGAGACACCCACGCGAAGGGCCGCTGTTCCGCATCTGCCCACTGGGCGACGAGCGTCGTCTTGCCGTATCCCGGCCCGGCGAAGACCGCCACAATCGGCGCATCTCGCGAAGCGGCCAGGCGGCGGACGAGCCCCTTTCGAGGAACGGATGCTCGTCGCTGAATTGGACCCCGCAACTTTGATTCCAGGAGCTCGAAGCCCGGCCCGGCAGACGGCGGGGGCTCACGCTTCGGTGGCGGCTCAGCAGCCCGTGCGGTCTGGTCAATGATCACGGGCACCCTCGCATTCGCCGCCTTCTTCAGCGAACAGGCACAACGCGCGGGCTCCGACGCGTCCTGCCCCGGAAATCCCTGCAGATTCCGCTACGAGCGTAACAACTGCCGGCGCTCCAGCCGTCATAGTTCGACTGCTGGATCAGAGACAATCATGCCGATGAGGCGATGCAGCATCGGCATCTCATGCCGAGACTGCTTGCAGAGGCGCGTTCGGGGAGGTCCGTTATGAGCATCTTGGGCGGCGAGCGGAACTTTGGCAAGGTCTGTGATTTTGGCTGCCCATTTCGCGCACTGGGTCGCGCGCGCACGGGCGGTATGCCGTGAGCAAGGTCGCGCACCCGAATGTCGATGAACGAAAGGCCCGAGGTAAAGCGGCACGCAAGCAGGTTGGTCCGTCGGGCCATGCAGGATGGGAACCGGCGACGGATCGCCCCGACCCGGTCGCGTTGATCGAGGAGCAGAACGCCACCCGTGAGCCCGATCTCGTGCCAGTTCGCCACGGGCGCATGGTGGTCTCCCCATTCACGTTCTACCGAGGCGCGGCAAAGATCATGGCCGCTGATCTCGAAGAGACGCCGACGGCCGGCCTGAACGTCCAACTCTGCGGCGATGCTCATCTCTCCAATTTCGGTGTATTCGCATCACCTGAGCGAACGCTGCTCTTCGACCTGAACGATTTCGACGAGACGCTCCCCGGGCCATTCGAGTACGACGTGAAACGCATGGCGGCAAGCTTCACGATCGCAGCACGGAACAACGGCTTCACCAAGGCCGATCCGCGCGCCGCCACGCTCGTCGTCGGTGGCCGCCTACCGAGAAGCAATGGCTGGTTTCGCCGGGATGCGCACGATGGACATCTGGTACGCGCGCCTGTCGGAAGAAGTCCTGTTGAGCGCGGTCAAGAACGCCGCTCGTTCACTGAAACGCACAGAGAAGAACAGCACGGCGAAACGGCTCGAGAAGAGAGCCGAGAAGACCGATGCGAAGGCGCACACGCACGACAGCCTGCAGGCGCTGTCGAAACTGGCCGAGCGAGTAGATGACCAGTACCGCATCGTGAGCCAGCCACCGATCGTCGTCCCTCTCCGCGACCTGGTCGGGCGTCTTGGTATCTCGTCTGAAGAGATGGAGCGCATTATCCACGAGCAGTTCCGACGACTATCGGGCCACCTTGCAGGATGATCGGCGCCACTTGTTGGAACGATTCGAAGTGGTCGACATGGCCCGCAAGGTCGTGGGTGTTGGCAGCGTCGGCACGAGGGCGTTCATCGTCCTGCTCCAGGGTCGCGATCAACAGGACCCGTTGTTCCTACAGGTCAAGGAGGCGACAGCCTCGGTGCTGGAGGACCATCTGCCAAAGAGTCGTTACCGGCAGCCCGGCGAGAGAGTGGTCCAGGGACAACGAAAGATGCAGGCCGCGAGCGACATCTTCCTCGGCTGGACGAAGGGCAAAGAGGCCAACCGCTATCTGTACTGGCGCCAGCTGCGCGACATGAAGGGCTCGGCTGTCGTCGAGGTGATGTCGCCCGACGGCCTCGAGTTCTACGCGCGCATCTGTGGGCAGACGCTCGCGCGAGCGCACGCCCGATCAGGAGACCCGATCGCGATCGCCGCGTACCTCGGGAAGAAGGACCGGTTCGACCAATCGATCACCGACTTCTGCGAGCGCTACGCGGACCAGAACGAGCGGGACTATAAGGCGCTCTCCGACGCGATCCGCGCCGGGAGACTGCAAGCACACGAGAACGTCTGACCCCCGTTCGACGACACTGAGACGCCCCAGTGATCTTCTGGGATCAAAGGTCGCCACTTACGCCAATCCGCAGTATCCGGTGCTTTCCCTGAGCGTCATCATGCCGATGGCGTGATGACGTCGCCTTTGACTCATCCGATGATGGGCTGGGGTAGCGATTCGGCAGGAGTGGTGCTGCGAGCCTAGGAGCAGGGCATGTCCGACACGATTGAAGCAACTGATCGGGCACGGACCGACGCGATCGGTCGCCGCTACTTGATCCGATTCGAAGAGGACACGCTCAAGCAGCGGCCGCTATGGACACGCTGCATCATCGAGTTCCTCGGCACGGCCCTGCTCGTGACGGTGGCAGCCGGTGCCGGGGTCATCAACCGCTACGCCGGTGGCAACCCGATCTCCCGGACCGCGGCGGTGGTCGCGCCGGGCGCGCTCGTGATGGCCTTGATCTACGCGTGGGGCCCGCTCTCCGGCCTTCACATCAATCCCGCCGTGACGGTCGCGTTTACGGGTCGCAGGGTCTTCCGAGCGTCCTGGGCGCTGCCCTACATCGCGGCGCAATTCGCGGGCGCGGTTCTCGCCGCGTGGTTCTTGCAGCTCATGTTCAGCCACGTCTCCGCCGGCGGCAATTACCCCATCGACAAACCTGGCGGCGACTGGAAGTCGTTGGTGATGGAGATCGTCCTCACGACGATTCTCGTCACGGTCATCCTCAACACCGCGACCGGATATCGCAGCATCGGCCACAACGCCGCCATCGCGGTCGGCGCAACGATCGCGCTGCTCGGCCTGTTCGCCAGCCCCATCAGCGGCGCGTCGATGAACCCGGCACGCACGCTCGGACCCGACATCGTCGGCATCGACTTCACCGGCTGGTGGGTGTATGTCTTCGGACCCCTCATCGGGGCGTCCATCGCCGTGATGCTCATCGGCCTGGTTCGGGGCCTCCCCGACGAGGAAGAGCGAGAAGCTGCCGAAGGCGGAGCCCTACCGCTCGACGATCACACCGTGCCCACGAGGTAGCAACCCCATCGACCAGAGCCGACGAGGAGCCCCGAAATGGCGAAGAAGTTCAACGGCAGGATCGAACTCGACATCCGCGACTCCGAACCGGATTGGGATCCGTACCTGGCGCCGAAGGCGCCCGAGGGCGCGCCGAACATCCTGTTGATCGCATGGGATGACGTCGGTTTCGCCACGATGGAAGCGTACGGTGGGCCGGTCGAGACCCCCACGACACAGCGCATCGCCGACCTGGGCGTTCGGTACTCCAACTTCCACACGACCGCGCTGTGCTCGCCGACACGCGCATCGCTGCTCACCGGCCGCAATGCCACCACGAGCGGGATGGCCACTGTCGCCGAGTTCGCCAGCGGCTTCCCGGGGATCTCCACTCGCATCCCGTTCGAGAACGGGTTCGTCTCGGAGGTGCTCGCCGAGCACGGCTACAACACGTATTGCATCGGCAAGTGGCACCTGACACCGGGCGACGAGTGCAACCTGGCCGCCTTCAAGGGCAGGTGGCCGCTCGGTCGTGGGTTCGAGCGGTTCTACGGATGGCTCGGCGGCGAGACGAACTCCTGGTACCCGGACCTCGTCTACGACAACCACCAGATCGACCCGCCGGCGACGCCCGAGGAGGGCTACCACTTCGCCGACGACATGGCCGACAAGGCGATCGAGTTCATCCGCGACGCCAAGGCCATCGATCCCGACAAGCCCTTCTTCTTGTACCTCGCGCCCGCCGCCGGGCACGCGCCGCACGGCGTGCCCAAGGAGTGGGCCGACAAGTACAAGGGCAAGTTCGATGCCGGGTACGAGGCCATCCGGCCCGGGATCCTGCAGCGCCAGAAGGAGCTCGGCATCCTGCCCGAGAACACGGAGCTCTCGGCGATCAACCCGCACGGTGGGCTGAAAGCGACATCCCCCGATGGCAAGCCGTGGCCGCCGCTCGACACCGTGCGGCCGTGGGACGAGACCAGCCACGACGAACAGCGGCTGTTCGCACGCATGGCCGAGGTATATGCGGGCTACATCGCGTACTACGACGACCGCATGGGCCGCGTCCTCGACTACCTCGAGGAGTCGGGCGAGCTCGACAACACGATCATCATCCTGATGTCCGACAACGGCGCGAGCGGCGAGGGTGGCCCGAACGGCAGCTTCAACGAGTGGCGTTTCTTCAACGGGCTCGCCGACACGACGGACCTCGTGATCCCGCACATCGACGAGCTCGGGACCCCCGCCGCGTACAACCACTACAACACCGGCTGGGCGTGGGCCTTCGACACGCCGTTCCCGTACTGGAAGCGCTGGGCGGGCTACGAGGGTGGTGTCGCCGACATGTGCATGGTTGCCTGGCCCGCCAAGATCGCGCCGCAGAAGGAGGTGCGGCACCAGTACGTCCACGCCGTCGACGTCGTTCCGACGATCTACGAGCTGGTGGGCATCGAGCCCCCGGACGTGATCAAGGGCTACCCGCAGAGTCCCATCGAAGGTGAGAGCTTCGCCGCTTCGTTGACCGACCCGAAGGTGCCCGGCAAGGAGACGCAGTTCTTCGCGATGCTCGGCCAGCGCTCCATCTACCACCAGGGCTGGCTTGCCTCGTCGCTGCACCCACCCATCTCGGGCTGGGGAAACTTCGACAAGGACGTGTGGGAGCTCTACCACCTCGACGAGGACCGCGCGCAGGCCAAGAACATCGCCGATCAGGAGCCCGAGCGGCTGGCGTCCTTACAGGAGCTCTGGTTCTACTACGCGGGCATCTACAACGGCTTGCCGCTCGACGACCGCAGCTGCGCTCGAGCAGATCCTCGCCGACCGGCCCAAGCCCGGGCCCGATCGCCAGCAGTACGCGTACTTCCCCGGCGCCGCTGATGTGCCCGAGGTGGCTGGCGTCTCGATCGTCGGCCGCTCCTACACGATCGCGGCCGGTGTCGCGGTCGACTCGGCCGACGCCGAGGGCGTCTTGTACGCGCACGGCGGCGTGGCGGGCGGCCACAGCCTCTACGTCAAGGACCGTCGCCTGCACTACGCCTTCAACTGGGTCGGCACCAACCTGCAGCACGTCGCCGCGGACCGAGACATCACTCAGGGAAAGCACGTCGTCTCGGCCGAGTTCGTCGCGGCGGGCCAGAACGACGACCCGGCGATGCCCGGGTTCAAGGGGACCGTCACCCTCTACATGGACGACCAGGCCGTCGGCAAGGGCAACATCGTCACCCAACCGGGCCCGTTCAACGAGGTCGGCGACGGCATCTGCGTCGGGCGCGACAGCGTGTCGGCGGTCACTCCCGACTACACGGCGCCGTTCTCATTCACGGGCGGAACGATCGACAAGGTCGTCGTCGACGTGTCGGGTCAGAAGTATGTCGACCACGAAGCGCAGGTTCGTGGCTGGTTCATCAAGGACTAGCGGATCCGCGGGCGCGGCGGCCAGACCGGCGAACGCAGGAAACTCATGCGGACCTTCCACATCGTCAAGGCAGTGGCAGCGCCACCGGCGATCGTCTGGAGCGTGCTCGCGGATTACCCGGGAATGACGAAATGGGCGGGCGCGAGAACGGTCGGCATCGAACGGCCTGGCACCGACGTTCCGAACGGCGTCGGCACCATCCGCGCGCTCAAGTCGTGGCACGGGACGATCCGAGAGGAGATCACGGGCTTCGAGCCCGAACGGCAAATGAGCTACAAGGGCCTCTCCGGGGTTCCCGCCCGTGGCTACCGCGGCGTCATCGAGCTCCGCGGTCGCGGCGACGCAACGCAGCTGTCGTGGACGGTCAGTTTCCAACCTCGAAAGTTCACCGCCGCTATCGTCTCCTTCGTGATCAAGCGGATGGTGAGCACCGGGATCGATCGGTTCGTCGAGGTCGTCGAAGGCAAGGCAAACAACCGGTAGCCAGGCTGAGCGTCGGCCCGAGCTCAGCCGGAGGTCCTCGACCGGCCTGCCGCCTCGGCCAACCCCTCTGAGCGGGCCGTCGTACTGGTGGGCGCTACTGGTTTCGAACCAGTGACCTCTGCCGTGTGAAAGCGATCGGGGTTGTACAAGGGGTGTCGGGCAGTCGCGTTTGGGCTCGTCAGGTCGCCGACGCCGTCCAGCTGATGTCAAGGAAAACAACTGCTGACAGCGCGTTCATTACCAAATCCATTACCAAACGGGCCTTTGCCCTTTCGTTGCCGTCATCTCTCCTGCCAACACGGGAGGCCGGGGAATAGGTTCTCGACATGGCTATCGCCGCCGGACTCCTGCGCTGGCCGCTCCCCTACTGGGCGTCGACACCCGCAGGCTGCTCGACTTCATCGTCGCCGGCGAGCTGGAGGTGTCGGCTGCCTCGCTGAAATCGCCGACTTGCTGCTTGGCGACATGTCCCGGCTCTCGAAGCTTGCGCGAGCTCGCGAGTCATCGGGCCCGGCACCGGATTGGCAACCTGGTCTCTACGCTCCAGCATGACGACATTGCGCTGCCGAGCCTGAGCTAAATCCTGCGGAACGACACCGAAGCTCATCCGCGAGAGGTTGTCATAGGAAACCGCTATTACCCGCTCGTTGTCCTCACGTCCGAGGATGTCGGCTTGTTTCCTGCTAGCCGCCCGCCGCAGTTGCTCAACCTGGTGTTCAAGGCTTCGAAGACCGCGGCTTTAGCTCCCCGGTCCCACCCTGCCCGGCGGGCAGCATGCAGCGTCTTCTCCGCATCTTGCAGTGCGGCTACGACTTGCAGACCACCCGCGAGATCCCGGTCGTCATCCTCGAACCCGCGTAGCTCGCACGTCCACGCGCAGCTTCGGCATTGTGATCGAGGATAGATCGTCGAAGACACCGAAATCGCGGGACTCGACGTTCTCCAGGTGCTGGTTGTTCTTGATCGCGTTGAAGACCTCGCCCTTGATGTAGCGCTCGTAGGTCTCCTGATCGGCCCAGAGGTACAGACCTCCGTACGTGTTCGTCTCCGGGTTTCGGAGCCAGACCTTCGCGAGGAGGCCGGGCATGTTCGCGAACGTCTGAGCGTCCGCCCCGACAGCCTCGCGGTACTGCTCCTCCGTGATGTCGCTCAGCCCGAACGTGACCACCTGTGCATGCATTTGCTTCTCCCTTCCTCCGGCCCGGGCCCGTTGCCGGACCGCATCGGTGAGAAGGACGATAAGGATGCGGCCGGCTCGTATCATGAGGGAGGTCCCTCGAATCCAGCCGGAACGAGGTATTGGGGCGGGCATGGCCGAGTTCTTCGGGCGCGCGCACGAGCTCGAACTGGTTCGCGGCGCTTTGGGTCGGGCGCGCCGCGAGCGGCGCCCGACCGCCGTGGTCGTGGAGGGCGAGCCCGGAGTCGGCAAGAGCAGGCTGATCGACGAGGCCTCGAGGAATCTTCGGGCCGATCGGGTTGCGGTCTCTGCGTACGAGCCGGAGATGAGCCTGCCCTTCTCCCTCGGCCACGACCTGACCCGTGCGCTCGCGCGCTCCTCGCGCGCCGCTGGGCAGATCCTGGACCCGATGCTCGCGCCGCAGCCGGGCGGCCCGCGGCCCGACTGGTCGTCCGTGTTCGAGGCGGCCCATCGCGCGGCCGGTGTCGGCGACTCACTCCTGATCACGATCGACGACTTCCAATGGTCTGATGAGCGATCCACGGCGCTCATCCATTACCTGATGCGTGGGGCAAAGGCCGATGGTGATCCGCTGGCGCTCGTCGTTGGCGGTCGGCGGTCCACAATCGTGAGCACGCTCGCCACGTCCTTGGAGCGACTACTCGGCGACTGTTTGACGGGGTGATGCTCGGACCGCTGGACCATCACTCGACAGTGGCGCTCACGATCGCGGTGAACCCGGCGTTGGATCCTCGGACCGCAGCGGCGGTCGCCGACCGGTCCGGCGGCTCTCCCTTCTGGTGCGAGCTCCTCGCCGGGACCCGGAACGTCGACGCTGGATGTCGCGCGCATCGTCGCCGACCGGCTCTCGACGGCGGGCACTGATGCGGCGGTGCTTCTGGAAACGATCGCGGTGCTCGGGCGGCAGGCGCCGGTCGAGGATCTCATCGCCATCCGAGGCTGGCCGGAGGATCGGCTCACGGCGGCGCGGGTGGAGCTCGTGGCAGCGGGCTTGGGCGTGGACGAGGGAGCCGCGTTCCGGATCGCCCACGATCTCGTGAGAGCAGCCGTGGAGACCGATCTCCCGGACGAACGGCGCCGCGACATCAACGCTCGGGTCGCGTCCTGGCTGGAGCGCATCGCGGGCGAGAACGTGACGCTGCTGCTGAGGGCGTCGGAAGCCAAGAATCGAGCGGGACTGGACCACCTGCCACTCACCTTCCGGATCGTACGGTCACCGATGCGGAGACTGGTGGGCCTCGACGGGCTACGTTCGATTGCCGCTCTCATCGACTCGGTGCCGGCCGACACGCCGCAGGAGCGCGAGCTACAAGGCGAACTCGCATCCTTGGCCGCGGAGCTCGGTCAGCAGGGGCTTGCGATGGAGCGTTGGGCACGCATCGCAGACACGCTGGATGAGCCGCGTGATCACGCGCGCGCCTGGCTGGGTGCATCCGAAGCGGCTCAGCAGCTCGAGCGGACCGATGAAGCGCGCGCGGACCTCGAGCGCGCTCGCCGCGCCGGCAGCGACGACCCGGTTCTGCTCTTGGAGCTCCAGGCTGCGGACGCAACAATCACACGGTGGCTCGAGCACCGCCCGCAGGAATCGGGGAGCGTCACAATCGCCGCGCTCAATGGCGCCCGCGCCCTCGCCGATACGACCGGTCCGACGGAGACACTCGAGCCCCGCTTCCAGAGCGCGTACCAACGCACCCTCGTCCTCGCCTGCGTGGACGCGATGCAGGCGAACGAGCCGGAGGACGTCCTGCCGCTGGTAGAGGAGTTGACACGGGTTGCAGCCGGAGCCGGCATCGAGGCATCGCTGCAGGCGAGCCTCCGGCGTGGCTCGGCCCTCACCCACCTGGGACGCCTCGCCGAAGCCGAAGAGCAGCTCGCAACGGCCTGGCTGGAGGCGCGCCGCGCTTTCCTTCCCGGGATCGCCCTCGACGTCGGGTCGTGGCTCACCCAGACGAGGTACCTTCGCGGCCGCCTGATCGAGGCTCAGGAGGTAGCCGAGGAATGTGATGCGCTCGCGGAGCGCATCGGCGAGCCTTCGCGGCCAGCCATGCTCCGCGGATGTGGCGGCTCTTCGCCACGATCTCCGCCGGCGACCATGGCGCCGCACTCGCCGGCCTTCAGGCACTGTGCGAGGACGAACGGGATCCTCATCATCGCATCCCGCTCCATCAGGCCATCGCGCGCTGGCGCTCGCGGCTCGACGGAACCGCGAGCGCCGACGAGGTGCACGCGCGGATCGCCGCCGGCCGGCGGGATATGGCGGACGCGCGATGCACCCGATGCGGCCTCGAGTTCATCAGGGCGGCCACTGAATCGCTGGCGCGCATCGGCGACGTAGCCGAGGCTGTGCGCTGGTTCGAGGAGGCGGAGCACACGCCGCCGCGGGGCGACCTTCAAGCGTGGGACCACCTACGGGCCCGATCGGCCCTCGCCGCTGCGGGGCGCGGGGATGGTGCCTCGCTTCAAGAAGCCGTCGACAGGGCGGACGGACTGGGGATGGGCGTCGAATCGATCTGGGCGCGCACGAGCCTCACCGCATATGACGCGGCCGAGGGCGACACGGCCGGAGCGGAGACGATCCTGAGGGACGCCTCGGCGATCGCCGAGGAAGTGGGGGCTGCGACCGAGCCAGCCCATGTCGACCAGCTCCTGCGTCAACTGGGCATCCGGACGTGGCGACACGGGCCCCGCACACGATCGAGCGGTGACCTCTCTGTGCTGAGCGACCGCGAGGGGGAAAATCGCGAACCTGGTCGCGAGTGGCGCCAGCAGCCCGGACATCGCGCGCACGCTGTTCCTGTTCGCGCAAGACGGTCGAGCGACATGTCTCGAACATCCTCGGGAAGCTCGGGG
>CAWIJM010000019.1:0-40024 GCA_963836445.1 uncultured Actinomycetes bacterium | reverse complement strand
GCGCTGCCGAGCCTGAGCTAAATCCTGCGGAACGACACCGAAGCTCGTCCGCGAGAGGTTGTCATAGGAAACCGCTATTACCCGCTCGTTGTCCTCACGTCCGAGGATGTCGGCTTGTTTCCTGCTAGCCGCCCGCCGCAGTTGCTCAACCTGGTGTTCAAGGCTTCGAAGACCGCGGCTTTAGCTCCCCGGTCCCACCCTGCCCGGCGGGCAGCATGCAGCGTCTTCTCCGCATCTTGCAGTGCGGCTACGACTTGCAGACCACCCGCGAGATCCCGGTCGTCATCCTCGAACCACGTAGCTCGCACGTCCACGCGCAGCTTGGCATGGTGATCGAGGATAGATCGTCGAAGACACCGAAATCGCGGGACTCGACGTTCTCCAGGTGCTGGTTGTTCTTGATCGCGTTGAAGACCTCACCCTTGATGTAGCGCTCGTAGGTCTCCTGATCGGCCCAGAGGTACAGACCTCCGTACGTGTTCGTCTCCGGGTCTCGGAGCCAGATCTTCACGAGGAGGCCGGGCATATTCGCGAACGTCTGAGCGTCCGCCCCGGACAGCCTCGCGGTACTGCTCCTCCGTGATGCCGCTCAGCCCGAACGTGATCACCTGTGCATGCATTTGCTTCTTCCTTCCTCCGGCCCGGGCCCGTTGCCCGGACCGCATGGGTGAGAAGGACAATAAGGACCGCCGGCTCGTATCATGAGGGAGGTCCCTCGAATCCAGCCGGAACGAGGTACACGTAATGTGGCGGGCATGGCCGAGTTCTTCGGGCGCCTGCACGAGCTCGAACTGGTTCGCGACACTTTGGCTCGGGCGCGCCGCGAGCGGCGCCCGACCGCCGTGGTCGTGGACGGCGAGCCCGATCGGAAAGAGCAGGCTGATCGACGAGGCCTCGAGGAATCTTCGAGCCGATCGGGTTGCGGTCTCCGCGTACGAGCCGGAGATGAGCCTGCCCTTCTCCCTCGGCCACGACCTGACCCGTGCGCTCGCCGCGCTCCTCGAGCGCCGCTGGGCAGATCCTGGACCCGATGCTCGCGCCGCAGCCGGGCGGCCCACGGCCCGACTGGTCGTCCGTGTTCGAGGCGGCCCATCGCGCGGCCGGTGTCGGCGACTCACTCCTGATCACGATCGACGACTTCCAATGGTCTGATGAGCGATCCACGGCGCTCATCCATTACCTGATGCGTGGGGCAAAGGCCGATGGTGATCCGCTGGCGCTCGTCGTTGGCGGTCGGCGGTCCACAATCGTGAGCGCGCTCGCCACGTCCTTGGAGCGACTACTCGGCGACTGTTTGACACGGGTGATGCTCGGACCGCTGGACCATCACTCGACAGTGGCGCTCGCGATCGCGGTGAACCCGGCGTTGGATCCTCGGACCGCAGCGGCGGTCGCCGACCGGTCCGGCGGCTCTCCCTTCTGGTGCGAGCTCCTCGCCGGGACCCGGAACGTCGACGCTGATGTCGCGCGCATCGTCGCCGACCGGCTCTCGACGGCGGGCACTGATGCGGCGGTGCTTCTGGAAACGATCGCGGTGCTCGGGCGGCAGGCGCCGGTCGAGGATCTCATCGCCATCCGAGGCTGGCCGGAGGATCGGCTCACGGCGGCGCGGGTGGAGCTCGTGGCAGCGGGCTTGGGCGTGGACGAGGGAGCCGCGTTCCGGATCGCCCACGATCTCGTGAGAGCAGCCGTGGAGACCGATCTCCCGGACGAACGGCGCCGCGACATCAACGCTCGGGTCGCGTCCTGGCTGGAGCGCATCGCGGGCGAGAACGTGACGCTGCTGCTGAGGGCTTCGGAAGCCAAGAATCGAGCGGGACTGGACCACCTGCCACTCACCTTCCGGATCGTACGGTCACCGATGCGGAGACTGGTGGGCCTCGACGGGCTACGTTCGATTGCCGCTCTCATCGACTCGGTGCCGGCCGACACGCCGCAGGACCGCGAGCTACAAGGCGAACTCGCATCCTTGGCCGCGGAGCTCGGTCAGCAGGGGCTTGCGATGGAGCGTTGGGCACGCATCGCAGACACGCTGGATGAGCCGCGTGATCGCGCGCGCGCTGGCTGGGTGCATCCGAAGCGGCTCAGCAGCTCGAGCGGACCGATGAAGCGCGCGCCACCTCGAGCGCGCTCGCCGCGCCGGCAGCGACGACCCGGTTCTGCTCTTGGAGCTCCAGGCTGCGGACGCAACGATCACGCGGTGGCTGAGCACCGCCCGCAGGAATCGGGGAGCGTCACGATCGCCGCGCTCGATGGCGCGCGCGCCCTCGCCGATACGACCGGTCCGACGGAGACACTCGACCCGCGCTTCCAGAGCGCGTACCAACGCACCCTCGTCCTCGCCTGCGTGGACGCGATGCAGGCGAACGAGCCGGAGGACGTCCTGCCGCTGGTAGAGGAGTTGACACGGGTTGCAGCCGGAGCCGGCATCGAGGCATCGCTGCAGGCGAGCCTCCGGCGTGGCTCGGCCCTCACCCACCTGGGACGCCTCGCCGAAGCCGAAGAGCAGCTCGCAACGGCCTGGCTGGAGGCGCGCCGCGCTTTCCTTCCCGGGATCGCCCTCGACGTCGGGTCGTGGCTCACCCAGACGAGGTACCTTCGCGGCCGCCTGATCGAGGCTCAGGAGGTAGCCGAGGAATGTGATGCGCTCGCGGAGCGCATCGGCGAGCCTTCGCGGCCAGCCATGCTCACGCGGATGTGGCGGCTCTTCGCCACGATCTCCGCCGGCGACCATGGCGCCGCACTCGCCGGCCTTCAGGCACTGTGCGAGGACGAACGGGATCCTCATCATCGCATCCCGCTCCATCAGGCCATCGCGCGCTGGCGCTCGCGGCTCGACGGAACCGCGAGCGCCGACGAGGTGCACCGCGCGGATCGCCGCCGGCCGGCGGGATATGGCGGACGCGCGATGCACCCGATGCGGCCTCGAGTTCATCAGGGCGGCCACTGAATCGCTGGCGCGCATCGGCGACGTAGCCGAGGCTGTGCGCTGGTTCGAGGAGGCGGAGCACACGCCGCCGCGGGGCGACCTTCAAGCGTGGGACCACCTACGGGCCCGATCGGCCCTCGCCGCTGCGGGCGCGGGGATGGTGCCTCGCTTCAAGAAGCCGTCGACAGGGCGGACGGACTGGGGATGGGCATCGAATCGATCTGGGCGCGCACGAGCCTCGCGGCACGTGAACGCGGCCGAGGGCGACACGGCCGGAGCGGAGACGATCCTGAGGGACGCCTCGGCGATCGCCGAGGAAGTGGGGGCTGCGACCGAGCGAGCCCATGTCGACCAGCTCCTGCGTCAACTGGGCATCCGGACGTGGCGACGCGGGCCCCGCACACGATCGAGCGGTGACCTCTCTGTGCTGAGCGACCGCGAGGGGGAGTCGCGAACCTCATCGCGAGTGGCGCCAGCAACCCGGACATCGCGCGCACGCTGTTCCTGTCGCGCAAGACGGTCGAGCGACATGTCTCGAACATCCTCGGGAAGCTCGGGGTGAAGAATCGTGCCCAGCTCGCGGCCACGATGGCAGCCGGCGACGGACGTCATTAGAACCGAGCAGCCGAGCTGGCGCGTCGCGGATCGCGGCAGCGAAGGTCGCGCTGATCTTGCGAGGACTGACCAAGGCCGCGCGACGACACGCGTAGCGAAGGCGCGGTAGGTCATTGCGTCTCGGACGATGCCGCGACGATCATCCACGGCACGTCGAAGCGGTCGACGCACATGCCGAATGCCGGTGAGAAGAAGGTCTTCGTCAACGGCGCGGTGACCTGTCCTCCGTCGGCCAGCGCGTCGAACACGCGACGCGCCTCGTCCGCATCGTCGACCGAGACGCTCACGCTCATGCCTTGGATCCGTGTGAACTTGCCTGTCGGGTCGTCCGAGCCCATCACGTAGGCACCGTCGGTGGTCAGGGCGGCGTGGATGATGAGATCCGCCTGCTCCGGCGGCACCGGCTCCTCCGACGGCACGTCCGCGAGCGTAAGGAGTGCGAGGTCGCCACCGAGGATCTCCTTGTAGCGGGTGAACGCGTCACGACAGTTGCCGCCGTAAGACACGAAGGGTCGGTAGTCGATTGCCATCGCGCTTCTTCCAATCGCTGCTGCGTGCCTCTGGCCTATTAGACGACGCGCCGTCCGTGAATTCATCGGAGCAGCATGCGGCCGAGGTCGAACACGGCGGTGGTCTCGTGCACTCACAGCGCCGGTGTTGCCGCGAAGCGGTATGTGCGACCCGGTCGTCGACGATCGTCGATGATCGCAGCACGACGGCACGCGCGGCGATACTGATCACGGGGCACGGTGGGCGACAGTGCAGGGTCGGTCGCCTCGATCGAACGGTGAACGAGGTCGCCGGTGAGCGCGGCTGCGACTGGCACACGATCAACGACGCGGTCGTCGCCTACGGCGAAGCGTCGTTGAACGCGGACGTCGAGCGGGTCGGGCAGTTCGACACGCTCGGCTGGAGGAGACCCTGATCGTCCAGCATGGCCCGCAGCATCTTCAGCAGTGGTGCACGTGGTCGTCGCGCTCGGCGGTGACGGCCCCGCGCAGCTCATCGAGGTTGTCGCGGGCCGCACGGCTACCCGGGTTTGCGACTGGCTCGCTGCGAGCGCTTCGCGCCGTAGACGTAGCGGTCAAGCGCGACGCCCGTTTGCAGCACCGCGGGAGCATGTCGCCCTCATCGCCGAGCCGGTCTCCGCATCCGAGGCTCTGACCAGCCGGTTTACCGTGGGCGCTACTGGTTTCGAACCAGTGACCTCTGCCGTGTGAAGGCAGCGCTCTCCCGCTGAGCTAAGCGCCCGGGCCGACGAGGATATCCGGGGCGTCCCGGCGCCCAGCAGGGCCGTTTGCCCGGAACGCACCCCGAAGATTGCGCACACGACCGGCAGATTCTGCGGCAGAATGGTGGGTCCAAGACCCCTTGCCGGGGCCGGCCGCCGCCGGTTCCGGGGCGCTTGACGCGCCGGCCGGGCCCGCCCGCACCGGCGCCGCTAGGTAGGTGACGAAGTGCCCAGAAAAGGACGTGCCCGGCGGTTCCGCGAGGCCCGCGAGCTCAAGCAGGGCTTCGACGACGATCTGTTCTCGGAGGGCAGCGCCTCGCTGGCCGACGTCGAGGAAGGCACCGTCGACGACGACAAGGGCTGGGACGACGACGACGATGAGCACGGCGAGGACTGGGATGCCGACGACCCGCTCGCCATCGACGAGCGCCGCAGCGGCGCCGACGGGGGCCGCCGGGCGAGCTGAGTCGCCCTAGGCGAGCCTGGGATCGACCGTCTCGGGGTCGATCCCGTACCGGTGGATGGCTTCCGCGACCGCCTCGTCCTTCACGTCGCCCTGGCGCGCGAGCGAGCTCAGCGTCGCGATGACGATGTGGGCTGCGTCGACCTCGAAGTGCCGGCGCAGTGCTTCCCGCGTGTCCGAGAAGCCGTAACCGTCGGTGCCGAGTGAGACGAACGGCTGCGGAACGAACCGCGCCACCTGGTCCGGCACGGCCTTCATGAAGTCTGTGACCGCGACGATCGGTCCCTCGGTTGACCCGAGCTGCTCGGTCACGTACGGCGTACGCGCGGTTCGGTCGGGTGCAGGCGGTTCCACCGCTCGACCGACAGCGCATCTTCGCGGAGCAGCTTGTAGCTCGGCGCGCTCCACACGTCGGCGGCCACGTCGTGCTCGTCGAGAAGGAACTGCTGCGCAATCACCGCGCTGCGCACAGCCGTGCCGCTCGCCAGGATCTGCACGCGGTGACGCCGCTCACCCCGGACGCCCCGGTACCGGTAGAGGCCGCGCAGGATGCCGTCTTCGACGCCTTCGGGCATGAGCGGCATCGTGTAGTTCTCGTTGTACAGCGTGAGGTAGTAGAAGCAGTCCTCGGGCTCGTCGCCGTACATGCGCTTGATGCCGTCCCGGACGATCACCGCCATCTCGTACGCGAACGCCGGGTCGTAGGCGCGGCAGTTCGGCACGGTCGAGGCGAGCACGTGGCTCTGCCCGTCACAGTGCTGCAAACCCTCGCCCGTGAGCGTGGTGCGACCGGCGGTCGCGCCGAGTAGAAAGCCGCGACCGCGCTGGTCACCGAAGCTCCAGATGAGGTCACCCACCCGTTGGAAGCCGAACATCGAATAGAAGATGTAGAACGGGATCATCGGCTCGCCCCATGTGGCGTAGCTCGTGCCGACCGCAGTGGCAGAGGCCATCGAGCCGGCCTCGGTGATCCCTTCCTCCAGGATCCTGCCCTCCTTCGCTTCGCGGTAGCTGAGGAGGAGCCCGGCGTCGACGGGCTCGTACTGCTGCCCGAGCGGTGAGTAGATCTTGATATCGCGGAACAAGCCGTCCAGGCCGAACGTGCGCGCCTCGTCGGGGATGATCGGCACGATCCGCTTCCCCCACTCGGGCTCGGCGAGCAGCTTCCGGATCAGCCGTGCGAAAGCGGTGGTCGTCGACGCCTGCACCTTGTCGCCGCTGCCGGTGAGAAGCTCGGAGAACGCGCGCTCTGTCGGCGGCGGGAGCACGTTGGGCCGGACGACACGCAGCGGCAGGAAACCGTCGAGTGAGCGCCGCCTCGCCATCATGTAGTCGTGCTCGGGCGAGCCGATGCCCGGGTGGTAGTACGGCGGCATCGCGTCACCCTCGAGCACCTCGTCGGGAATTTCGAGGAAGAGACGGTCCCGGAAGGTCTTGAGCTCCTCCTCGGTCATCTTCTTGATCTGGTGCGTCGCGTTGCGGGCCTCGAAATCGGGTCCGAGGGTCCAGCCCTTGATCGTCTTGGCGAGAATGACCGTGGGCGTTCCCTCGTGCTCCGACGCGGCCTTGTACGCCGCGTACAGCTTCCGGTAGTCGTGACCACCGCGCGACAGCTTCCGCAGCTCGTCGTCCGAGAGGTGTTCGACCATCTTGCGCAGGCGCGGGTCGGGACCGAAGAAGTGCTCCCGGATGTACGCGCCCGACTCGACCGCGTACTTCTGGAACTCGCCGTCGACGGTGGTGTTCATCTTGTTGACGAGCACGCCGTCGGAGTCACGCGCGAGGAGGTCGTCCCACTCGCGGCCCCACACGACCTTGATGACGTTCCACCCCGCGCCGCGGAAGATCGCCTCCAGCTCCTGGATGATCTTGCCGTTGCCGCGCACGGGACCGTCGAGGCGCTGGAGGTTGCAGTTCACGACGAAGATGAGGTTGTCGAGGCTCTCCCGGGCGGCGATCGACAGACCGTTCGTGCTCTCGGGCTCGTCCATCTCGCCGTCGCCGACGAAGCACCACACCTTCGCCTTGCTCGTGTCGGCGAGCTCGTGGTCGATCAGATAGCGGTTGAAACGCGCCTGGGCGATCGCGTTGATCGGGCCCAACCCCATCGACACCGTCGGGAACTCCCAGAAGTCGGGCAGCCGCCGCGGGTGCGGGTAGCTCGGCAGTCCGCCGCCGATCTCCTGACGGAACCGGTCGAGGTCGGCCTCGGTCATCCGGCCCTCGAGGAACGCCCGGGCGTAGATGCCGGGAGCGGCGTGGCCCTGCATGAAGACCTGGTCGCCGAAGCCGCCGTCGCCCTTGCCCCGGAAGAAGTGGTTGAAGCCGACCTCGTACAGGGCGGCGGCCGACGCGTACGTCGACAAATGGCCGCCGAGGCCCTCGAACCGGCGGTTGGCCCTGGCGACCATCACGACCGCGTTCCACCGGATGAACGCCCGGATGCGGCGCTCGAGGTGCTCGTCGCCGGGGAACCACGGCTCCTGCTCGGGCGGGATCGTGTTGATGTACGGCGTCGAGACCGTCGACGGCACCCCGACACCCTGCTCCCGCGCCCGTTCCATGAGCCGGGTCAGCAGGTAGCGAGCACGCGCCTTTCCGCGGACGTCGACGACCGAGTCCAGCGAGTCGAGCCACTCGCTCGTCTCCGCCGGATCGATGTCCGGGATCTGATGCACGAACCCGTCGATGAACACGAAGGCGTTCCTCCCACCGCTTTGTTCTCCACAGGTTACGCCCTTCCCCTTCGGGAGGGACCCCGTCGGTTATCCACAGTCAGGTGCTTGTAACGCCCCGCGGCCTGGGTTACGAAAAGCGTGGCATTGCGTCGCATCGCGGCAACGGGCTTGTGACGGCGCGGCCTCGATACGGAGGGCGGCAAATGGCGACAATGCAGACCAGGAAAGAAGGCAGCGGCTGGATCGCCTTCTCCGGTGTGATGCTGATCATCGTCGGTCTGCTCGACGTCGTCGACGGCCTGTGGGCCCTCGACCGCGCCGACACCAAGATCAACGGGCTCTTGTACGCCGACAAGCTGGGTGGTTGGGGCTGGTTCTACTTGATCCTGGGCATCGTCCTGGTGCTCGCGGGGATCGGGGTCTTCTACCGGGCGCAGTGGGCGCGGTGGACCGGCATCATCCTGGCGTCGATCGCGGTCGTGACGAACATGTTGTGGATCTTCGTGTTCCCGGTCACGTCGCTCGTCGTGATGTTCCTGGCCACCCTGGTGGTGTACGGCCTGGTGGTCTACGGCGAGCCCGACACGGCCTGACGCACACAGCGAGCAGTTTCTGACTGCGCGGCGAACCCGCGGTCTTGCACCACGGGTTCGCCGTGCGGTCCCATAGCCGACGTGGGTCGACCGGAACGCCACGCCGAATCTGTGGGCAAGGAGCCGGACGCCCGCTTCTCGTTCGCGAACGAGCGGACATTCCTGGTCTGGATCCGCACCGCGCTCGGCCTCATGACGGCCGGCCTCGCGATCACGCAGCTCCTGCCGGAGTTCGACTTCGCGGGTGGCCGGCGCCTCATCGGCCTTCCGCTCATCGCGGTGGGCGTCGTGATGGCGATGAAGAGCTACTGGCAGTGGCAGAAGAACGAGCGTGCCATGCGCCTCGAGGAGCCGCTGCCGACGTCGTACTTGCCTCGCATCGTGGCCGTCGTCGTTGCTCTCTGTGCGCTCATCGGTGGGATCCTCGTCGTGTTCAGCGGGAGATGAGCGAGCCCCCGCGCCGACCGCCGGACCCGGGGCTCGCGGCCGAGCGCACCGACCTGGCGTGGAACCGGAGCGGGCTGGCGCTGCTGGCGTGCGGCGCCGCCGTGGCCCGCGGCTTCCCGCCGGCCGGTTTGTCGGCACGGCACGTCGTGGGCATCGTGATCCTCGTGCTCGGCGGATTCACGTGGGCCATGGGTGCGTACGAGGCGCGGCGCCGCTCACGAGCCCTACCGGAACGTCCGGTGGCGACGCGGCGCGACCTGCTCCCGGTCGTCGTCGGCACGACGGGCGTGGGGGCGGCGGTCTTCGTGCTTGCCGCGTTCTACCCGGGATGATGTCGAGGACGCCTCGTCCGCTCCGACGTACCGATGAGAAGGTCCGACGGGATGCGTCTACTTCCCAGACGAGGAGGCTCCGATGTCGAAAGTCCGCGTAAGCAATTTCTCGATCTCGCTCGAAGGGTACGGGGCCGGACCCGATCAGAGCCTCGATGAACCGCTCGGCATCGGCGGCGAGAGTCTCCACGAATGGATGTTGGCAACGCGCACCGGCCGCCGGTTGGTGCTCGGCATGGACGGCGGCGAAACCGGCGTCGACGACGATTTCGCGGCCAGGGGCCACGACGGGATCGGCGCCACGATCATGGGGCGCAACATGTTCGGTCCGATCCGAGGACCCTGGGGCGATGAGGAGTGGTCCGGCTGGTGGGGAGACGAGCCGCCGTACCACCACCCGACGTACGTGCTCACCCACCACCCCCATCCAGCCATCCCGATGCAGGGCGGCACGACTTTCCACTTCGTCGACGGCGGCATCGAGGCGGCGCTCGAGCGAGCGCGGGAGACCGCGGGCGGCAAAGACATCTTGATCGCCGGTGGGGCGAGCACGATCCGGCAGTTCCTCCGGGCGCGCCTCCTCGATGAGCTGCACGTGGCGATCGCGCCGATCTTCCTCGGCGGCGGGGAGCGGCTCTTCGACGATCTCGGCAACGCGGCCGGGAGCTACGAGTGCGTCGAGCTCGTCAGCTCACCCGCCGCCGTGCACGTGCGCCTGAAGCGCAAGTCGGCCTGATGTGGTGGGCGGTAGAGGATTTGAACCTCTGACCCCTTCCGCGTCAAGGAAGTGCTCTCCCCCTGAGCTAACCGCCCGGTGAGGCGACGATGGTATCGGGTGGGTTCCACTTCCCCGACGCCGATCTCCGCGAACATGGAGCGTTGAGCAGTAACGGCAGGGTCAAGGGCTTGGTCTCGACGGCGAGGCGCCGGGCGGACGCGGCGTGGGCGGCGGTGGAGGAACGGCGGCCGCGTGTGCGCAGCGTGGATGCGACGCTCAGCGCGTACGAGCGTGATCGAGACCGTGCCGGCTTCCTGCTCGCAGGGGCTCTCGCGTACCGGCTCTTCCTCTGGTTGCTCCCCTTCACGCTCTTGATCGTCGGAGTCCTGGGATTCCTCGAGGCATCGGATCACGACAACCCGTCGGACCTCGCCGACAACCTCGGGGTCGTCGGGCTGGCCTCCAAGTCCGTCTCGGAAGCCGCCGCCGATGCGGAGCACGCCCGGTTCATCGTGCTCCTCATCGGGATCCCGGCCCTGTACCTGGCGAGCCTCGGCGCGCTCAAGGCGTTCCGGGCCGTGAGCGCACTGGCGTGGGGCGTCCCCGTCGGGCCGCTCGGACGCAAGCCGCTCGCCGTCCTGGGTTCCCTCGGGGTCATCGCGGCGTTCTTCACGGTCACCTTCGTCGCCACCGCCATCCGGCACGAGTCTCCGGGGCCCGGCGTGATCGCCACCGTCCTGATCGGCATCGCATACGTATGGCTCGCGTTCCTGGTGCTGTGGATCCTCCCCCGGCCGCCCGTGCATTGGACCGCCCTTCTCCCCGGTGCAATCGCCATCGGCCTCGGCCTGCAGGCGATCCATCTCGTCAACGTGTATTTCATCTCGTACCGGATTTCGACCTCGTCCGAGACCTACGGCGCCCTCGGTGTCGCGGCCGCGATCCTGCTCTCGCTCTTCCTCATCGGTCGCCTTTTCGTCGCAGGTGTGATACTCAACGCAACGCTCTGGGAGCGGAACGAGAACGAAGAGGCAGGCACCACATGACCGACGCCACGCCGGCTGCAGAATCAACGGCTACGGAAACGACGACTGCCGGGACTCCACCGACGGGAACACCAGCCCGCGGAAGGCAAGAAGCGGCTGCCGCTTCTGGCGTCGATTTCTCGTCGGGTTCCTCGTGGTCCTCAGCGTGGTCTTCGTGCCGCTCGCCGGCCTGTCGGTCTGGGTCCGCAACCTCGTCCTCGACACCGACAGGTACGTCGACACGGTCGCGCCCTTGGCCAGGAACGAGGCAATCACGAACTTGGTCGCCGACCGTTTGACGACACGACTGTTCCGGGAGGTCGACGTCGAAGCGGAGGCGAAGGAGGTCCTTCCGGAGCGCGCCTCGTTTCTCGCCGGCCCGATCAGTTCGGGCGTCGAGACCTTCACGCGGCAGGCTGCCGACGCGCGTGCTCGCCAGCGACCAGTTCGCGACGGTCTGGGAGAACGCCAATCGACGCGCGCACGAAGCCGTCGTCGAGGCCCTGACCGGCGAGGGCAAGAACGTCACTGTCAAGGACGGCGAGGTCGTCCTCAACCTCTCGGCGATCATCGACGAGGTCATCAAACGGCTCGACGAGCGCGGCGTCACCGTGTTCGACAGCCTCGCCAAGGACCAGAAGAACCTCCAGGTCACCTTGTTCGACGCCGAGCAGCTCGAGAAGGCTCGCGGCGCCGTGCATCTGCTCGACCAGCTGCGGATCGTGCTCGTTGTGCTGGTCTTCGTCTTTCTCGGCGTGGCCCTGATTCTCTCCGGCAACCGGCGGCGCAGCCTCATCAGGTGGGGAATCGGGGTCGTCATCGCGATGGCGATCATGGCCGGGCTGCTTGCGTTGGGAAGAGCCGCGTATCTCGGCATTGCTGAGAATCACGATGCGGCGGCTGCCGCCTTCGACATCCTCGTGCGGAACCTCCGCAACGGCATCCGCGTGATCGCCCTGCTGGGGATCATCGTGGCGCTCGCCGCGTTCCTCTCCGGCCCGTCACGCGTCGCGGTACGGATCCGTCGGGGCTCACACGATGTGATCGGCGGTCTGGGACGCAGGGCCGACGAGGCGGGATGGGACGCGGGCCCGGTCGGCGTCTGGGTCGGCGCACACAAGGTGGCGCTCCGCATCGCTGGCGTGATCGTGGCGCTCTTGGTGCTCTTCTACCTGAACCAGCCCACGCCTCTCAGCCTGTTGGTGCTCGCGCTGCTCTTGCTCGTCTACCTCGCCGCGATCGAGTTCGTCGGGCGGACGGCCGCGGCCGCGGACGGGACACCCACCCCCGGGTCTTCCTGACGTCGGTCACGCCCTCGGCGATCGCCTCGAGCACGTCGAGGCGGGACGCCCGCCACGCCGGCAGCCACGCCGCGACCATGCCGGCGATCACCGAGAACACGAGGAACACGGCGATCTGCAGCGGCGGCACGTCGAACTGGTCGAGCCCTTGCTCGCGCAACGCCGTCGTGAACGCCCATCCCCAGAAGATCCCGAGCCCCAGCCCGACGATGCAGCCGATGACGGCGATGATGATCGACTCGCCCCGCACCATCCGCCGCACCTGGACCCGCGACATGCCGACCACCCGCAGCAGGCCCAGCTCCCGCGTCCGCTCATAGACCGACAAGAGCAGCGTGTTGATGATGCCGAGCACGGCGATGATCTCCGACAGCACGAGCAAGGCGACGAGACCGGCGACGAACTGGTCGACGGTGCCTTCCTGCATGTCCTGGAACTCCGAGCGCGAGTCGATCTGGACGTTCGGGAAGTCGCCGCCGACGGCGTCTTCGATCTGGCGGCGCGCCGCCGCGCTCTCGCCCGGCTTCGCCTTGACGTAGACGAGCGAGTCTTGCTGGACGCCGCCGAAGTTCTGCTCCTCGCTCGCAATCGAAACGACACCGAACGGCACGGGGTACGCGCCCGTGAACTGCTTGCGCGCGTACACCCCGGAGATCGGCACCTCCGCCGGGCCCGAGAGCGGGTAGATGACTTGGAGCCGGTCCCCGGGCCCGACGCCGTAGTGCTCGGCCTCGTCCTGCGACAGCAGCATGCCGCCCGTCGCCAGTCCCTGCGCGCCGCCGGCACTGATATCGAGGTCGAGGACGCGATCGAGCACGGCCGGGTCGACGGCGACCACCAGCTGCTGGCGGTCTCCGACCCGCACCCGGCCGAGCCGGAGGCCGGTGGTCGCCTGCACGGCCGGGAGCGACGCGATCCGCTCGCTCACCTGGGGCGAGAACCCTGTGAGCCCCTGGGCGCTGAGGATGTAGTCGGCACGGACTCCCCGCTGCACCCCGGTTCGGATCGACGACTTCACCGAGGCGGAGACGATCGCGACGAGGCACACGAGGCTCAGCCCGACGACGAGCGCCGCCGACGTCGCCGCGGTGCGGCGCGGGTTCCGCATCGCGTTGCCTTGCGCGAGGCGGCCGGTGACGCCGCCTCGCGACAGGAACCATCCGATGACGCGCGCCATCGGACGCGCAAGCGCGGCGACGAGCATCACCACGCCGAAGAACACGAGGAGCGCGCCGACCGCGACGACCTGCACGCGCCGCGCAAGTTGCGTGGCGTCCACCTGGAAGCCGAGCCACAGCGCCCCGATACCGGCAACCGTGATGAGCAGCCCGATGGCGGCGCGCCGGCGCAGTGGCGCCAATCCCCCGCGCGGGAGCTCGTTGATCGCCTCCACCGGAGACGTCCTCGCCGCGCGAACGGCGGGGATGAGCGACGCGCCGACCGTGACGACGACGCCGACGAGCACCGCCGCGATCACCGTCCGGCTCAAGAGCACCGGCTCGGTCTCGGGCGCGCCGAGACCGATCCGGGAGAAGCCGACCGCGCGCAACAGGATCGCGCGCGATGCCGACCCCGGCCGCGAGGCCCAGCCCGGCCGCAACGACCCCCACGATCGCGGCCTCGAGCACGACCGACCACAGCACCTGTGATCGGCTGGCGCCGAGGGCGCGCAGCAAGCCGAGCTCGCGCGTGCGTTGCGCGATGAGGATCGCGAACGTGTTGAAGATGATGAACGAGCCGACGACGAGCCCGATCGCCGCGAACCCGACCAGCGCCACGCGGAGGTTGCCGACGCCCTGGCGGACGGGCTCGGCGCGCTCGTCGGCCAGCTTCGCCGCCGACACGACCTCGAAGCTCGGGCCGAGCGCAGTCTGGAGGTTGCTCGACGCCGCTCCCGCCGTGATCCCGGGATCGGTGGTGACGTAGACGGCGTCGATCACGCCCGGCGAGGCGAGCACGCGCTCGGACGTCGGAAGGTCGAAGGCGGTGACGGTGACGCCGCCAAGGTCGGCTTGGCCCTTGAGGCCGAAGAGGCCCACGATCCGGAACTGCTCGGCCGGGCCCTGCAGTAGCACTCGGACCCGATCACCGACCTTCAAGCCGTTCGCCTGTGCCGTGCCCTCGTCGACGAGCACCTCACGGTCGCCGCGGGGCGCGGCTCTTCCCGTCGTTCGCGAGCTCGAGCGGGCCCGCGCCCGACTCCGGCCACGAAAGCCCGATGGTCGGCGCGAGCCCGTTCTGGATCGAGTCGCCGTCGCGGCCGACGAGCTGCGCGTACCCGAACGTCGTCGCGTCGGCGGTCGCGACGCCGTCGACGTCGCGAATGCGTGCCAGCGTCGAATCCGGGATGCGGGTCCGTTGTGAGCCACCGCCCGTGTACGGATCACGCGCTCGCACGACGAGGTCGACGTCGGTCACGGTTCGTCGGAAGATCTGATCGAACGACCGTTCCATGGTGTCGGTCAGCACGTATGTGCCGCTCACGAACGCGACGCCGAGGAGGACGGCGAGTGTCGTCAGCGCAAGCCGCAGCTTGCGGGCAAAGATGCCCTTGATCGTCGCCCTCCACATGTCGTTCCATCTTGGTCGACCGCGGAGCCACCAGCGCGGCGCGTTGCAGCGCGTCGCGTACGATGCGGGCTCATCCAGGAGGGCGTAGATGGGGCTCCTCGACAGCCGGACGGCGATCGTCACCGGCGGCGGGTCGGGCATCGGACGGGCGACCTGCCGGCGCATGACCGAGGAAGGTGCACGCGTCGCGGTCGTCGACATCAACGGTGACGCCGCCGAGCACGTCGCGAAGGAGATCGGAGGGCTCGCGTACGAAGTCGACGTGACCGACTACGACGCGCTGCGTGCCGCCGTCGACGACGCCGCTGCCAAGCTCGACGGGATCAGCACCGTGTTCAACAACGCGGGCGCGAGCAACCTTTCGCAGGTGCACGACTGGCCGGTCGAGGAATGGGATCGCATCGTCCGCCTCAATCTGGGCGGCGTGTTCCATGGCATCAAGGCGACCGCGCCCCACCTGCTGGCGGGCGGTGGTGGCAGCATCGTGAGCACTGCGTCGATCAGCGGGACCCGTCCGTCGGCCGGCGAGGCGCCCTATTCGGCCGCCAAGGCGGGTGTCGTGGCGCTCACCGCCAATGCCGCGCACGAGTATGCGCCGACCATCAGGGCCAACGCGGTGTCGCCGGGGATGATCCACACCGGGCTCACCGACGTCCTGCTCACGATGGACGGCATGGGCGAGCACATGGCGGCGAAGACACCGCTCGCCCGGGTAGGCACCCCCGAGGACATCGCCGACGTCGTCGTCTTCCTCAGCTCCGATCTCGCCCGTTTCGTGACCGGGCAGAACATCGTCGTCGACGGCGGGATGACGCTCCACGGCGCGGGCGTCGACGGCCTGCTGGACCGATTTCGCCCCTTTCTCGGCCCGGAGTAGGGCCCTGAGGCGGGGCCAATCCCCTTCCTACACGAGGCATTCCTGATCCACTTCAGTCACACCGGCAACGCGCCGATAGCCAGGTATGCGCTGGATACGCCGTACCGCACTCCTGGCCGCGACCGCTGCGATCGTCGTCCTCGCCGCGTGCGCACCGATCAAGGGCGGGGGTTCCGCCCCCCAGCTGCCGTTCGGCAGCGCGCACCCGCAGGCCCAGGAGCTCTACTACCTCGTGAACAACGAACGGGCCGCCAACGGGCTCGGTGGGGTCGGATGGCATGACCAGCTCGGCGGGCTCGCCCAAGACTGGAGCAACTACATGGCCGGTACCGGCGACTACTCGCACCAGAACCTCGGCGCGATCCTCCAGGACCCTGCGTGGGGCGGCTTCAACGGCCTGGGCGAGAACATCATCCACGGCGGGTGCGGGATCTCCGCGGGACAGATGCACCAGGCGTGGATGAACTCAGACCTCCACCGTGCGAACATCCTCGGGAACTTCAGCGTCATCGGCATCGGTGTGGCGTGCAACGGGGGCGACCTCTACGCCACCGAGGACTTCGGACGCTGAGCGCAGCCGCAATCCCGTCGCCTGCTCCGACCGTACGTAGCACCGAGGCCGACAACAGGAGGCAGCGGTGCGAATCACGATCCGGCGCGTGCTCGCGACGTGGCTGCCGGCGGCAGCACTCGCCGTGGCCGTGACGCTCGCCATCAGCGCATGTAGCGGCGGCGACTCGGCGCCCCGCTCCGCCGAAGCCCCCCGTCACGCGAGGACTTCGTCGCCCATGCGGGCGACTTCCGCAACCTCCACACCATGACGCAGGTCCGGAACTTTTACATCGACAACCGGCTCGGCCACCTCGATGAGGCGCTGGCCGTCGCCAACTCACCCCGCGGCGGCGAGTACCCCGTCGGGACCGTCGTCCAGCTCGTTCCACAGGAGGCGATGGTGAAGCGCGAGAAGGGGTTCAGCCCTTCGACACGTGACTGGGAGTTCTTCTTCCTCTCCGTCTCGCCCAGCGGGAGCGTGATCGAGAAGCGAGGGACGTCGGACGTCGTCAACCGCTTCGGCGGCAACTGCGCCAGCTGCCATCAGGGGGCGTCGGCGCGCTTCGACGGCGTGTGCGAGCAGACCCACGGGTGCGCGCCGCTGCCGATCGGTCCCGACGTCTTCCACGCCATCCAGGAGAGCGACCCGAGGCCGCTCTCTGTAACCCGCGTGCTACGAGCGCCGGCGCACGGCGAGCACCCCGAACACCAGGATCCCCACGATGGCTCCTGCGAGCGCGCCCGTCCACAACCCGTACGTGAGGTTCGTGAAGAACGGGTTGCCCTTGATCGTGCCGAGGATGAGGGAACCGATGACGAACCCGATGAGGACGTAGATGCCGATGCGTACGGGGCGTCGCCACATCAGAATTCCGTCACGAGTAGACGAGCGCGACGCCGGCATCGGGGCTGAGCGCCCGGAACGTCATGCTCTCCTCGAGGTACAGGCGCACGCTCTCGGCGTCGTGGTCGAGATACCCGATCGAGAAGTCCTGGCCGCACGTCAACTCGAAGTCGCCGCCCCGCAGGCTCACGACGACGGCGCCGTCCACTGCCGGCGCCCACACGACCGGGCCACCCAGGATCAGGCGGATGTGCTCGAGCACCGGGTACCCGCCGCGCTCGGTCGTCTCGATGACACCCGTGTAGCACCGTGGGCCCAGCGCGATCGCATACGGCCCCGCGATGCCGGCGGCTTGCAGCATCGCCACGGCGCGGGCGACGGTTCCCGGATACTGGTTGTAGTCATCGCTGATCTGGATCGGCGAGTGCGGTGTGCTCTCGCTGATCCCCGCGATGCCCGCTGCGTCGTAGCCATGGAACACGGCGGCGTCCTCCGCCATCGCGGCCTGCTTGGCCGCGTCGATCACGACCTGGAGGTCGTAGTCGCGCGACCCACGGTCGATGGCCTCGAGCTCGCGGCGGGAGAGCTCGAACGGCGTGCGGAGCTCGGCGAGCGGCTGCATGCGCCGGATCGCGGCGTCGACCCCGGCCGGCGCAACGCCGACCGCCTCGACGCGCCCGAGCGTCTCGGCCGAGTGCGCCCAGCCGTGCGGACCGGAGAAGTCAACCACCTTGCGGGCAGCCAAGAAGTGACGCAGCGTGCGCGCCGCCTCTTCGTCGATCGCGCCCCATGCTTCGCCCGACACGGGAGCGAGCTCGCGCAGCAGATGGTTCACGGGGTCACCTCCGTGCGCAGGTCGCCGATGCCGAGCGAGCCGGAACCGGCATCGTCGCCTGCGGCGGCTTCGTCTTCCTTCGCGGCGATCGAGCCTTCGGTGAACAGGTACTTGCGCAGCTGCTCGTCGAGGGCGGGGTCGCGGCGGCGCAGCCATTCGAGCGCCATGGCCGCGTGCTCCTTCTCGTCGTCCCGGTTGTGCTCGAGCACCGCACGGAGCTCGTCGTCGTCACTGGCGGCGGCGCGCTGGTCGTACCAGTCGATCGCCTCGAGCTCCTCCATGATCGAGACGGTCGCCCGGTGGCGGTCGATCCTCTCCGGCCCCAGCTTCTCGGGGGACTCGTGCAGTGTTGCGCTCGACCCGGCCATGCCCACTCCTCCGATCGCGATGGCTCGGCTGCTTTCGCCGCTCTCGACGGGCAACCTACCCGCCGAGTTGCGCCGCCACGTACTTGACCTCGAGGTACTCGTTGATGCCCTCGTGCCCGCCTTCGCGTCCGAACCCCGACTGCTTGACGCCCCCGAAGGGCCCGGCCGGGTTCGAGACGAGCCCGCGGTTGAGCCCCACCATGCCTGTTTCGAGGCCTTCGATCACCCGGAACGCACGGTCGAGGTCATGCGTGTACGCGTACGACACGAGGCCGTACTCGGTGTCGTTGGCGGCCCGCAGTGCCTCGTCGTCCGACGTGAACGTCGCGATCGGCGCCACCGGGCCGAAGATCTCCTCGCGCAACACCCTCGCGTCGGACGGCACGTCCCGCAGCACCGTGGGTGCGTAGAAGTAGCCGGGCCCGTCGAGCGCCTCGCCGCCGACGAGTGGCTTCGCCCCGCGATCACGGGCGTCGTCGACGAGCTCGACGACCTTGTCGCGCTGCTTCGCCTCGATGAGCGGGCCCACCTGGACGTCCGGCTCCGTGCCGCGACCGACGCGCATGCCGCCGAAGCGCTCGGCGAGTCGGGCCGCGAACTCGTCGGCAATCGACTCGTGCACATGGAACCGATTGGCAGCCGTGCACGCCTCGCCGATGTTGCGCATCTTGGCCAGGACCGCACCGTCGACGGCGGCGTCGAGGTCGGCGTCCTCGAAGACGAGGAAAGGCGCGTTGCCACCGAGCTCCATCGAGACCCGCAGCACCTGGGGCGCCGACGCCGCGATCAACTGTCGACCGACCTCGGTGGAGCCCGTGAAGGACAGCTTTCGGAGCCGAGGGTCCTCGAGCAGCGGACCGGTCGTCGCGCCGGCGCGCTTCGACGTCACGATGTTCAGTACCCCCGGCGGCAGGCCCGCCTCGGTGACGATCTGCGCCAGTGCGAGCATCGACAGCGGGGTGAGCGCGGCCGGCTTGACGACCATCGTGCAGCCCGCCGCGACCGCCGGACCGATCTTGCGTGTGCCCATCGCGGTCGGGAAGTTCCATGGTGTGATGAACAGGCACGGGCCGACGGCCTGGCGCAGGATGAGCAGCCGTCCGCTGCCGCCGGGCTCGACCGTATAACGGCCGTCGATACGCACCGCCTCCTCCGAGAACCAGCGGAAGAACTCAGCGGCGTATTTGATCTCGCCGCGCGAGTCGTCGAGAGGCTTGCCCATCTCGAGGGTCATCAGGAGCGCCAGCTCGTCGGTGCGCTCGGTGAGCAGCTCGTAGGTGCGGCGAAGGATCTCGCCTCGTTCCCGAGGCGGATGCGCCGCCCAGGCCTCCTGCGCGGACGCGGCGGCGTCGAGCGCAGCAGTGGCGTCGGTGGCGTCGCCGTCGGCCACGTCACACAGAGGCGCACCCGTGGCCGGGTCCTCGACCGCGAAGGTCTTGCCCGACGCCGCCGGGCGCCAGTCTCCCCCGATGAACAACTTCTTCGGGACCGCGTCGATCACGGCCTGCTCGTGCGCGTCAGTGCCCATGCGCAGTTGCCTCCTCTCTCCTCACGGCGTGACCGCGAAGAGCTGCCAGCGGTCGGGAACGCCCTTCAGCTCGTGCTCGCCGCGGTCCTCGAACGTGATACCCGATCCGGCGACGAGGTCCACCACCGTGCGCGAGGCCAGCACCTCTCCGGCGGTGGCGGTGGCGCTGACGCGCTCGCCGATGTGGACGGCCAGCCCGCCGATGTCATCACCCATTACCTCGACCTCGCCGGTGTGCAGCCCGACGCGCACGTCCAAGCCCAACTGGCGGGCGCCGTCCCGGATGGCGAGGCCGCAGCGGATCGCCCGCGCCGGTCCGTCGAACGTCGCGAGGATCCCGTCGCCCATCGTCTTGACCTCGCGTCCGGCGAACGCGGCGAGCTGCCGGCGGATCACGGCGTAGTAGGCGTCGAGCAGGTCGCGCCAGCGGCGGTCACCGAGCTCGCTCACCAGGTCGGTAGAGCGGACGATGTCGCAGAACAAGATCGTGGCCAGCACACGGTCGACGTCGACGTGACGCATTCCGGTGAGGAACTCCTCGATCTCGGCGACGATCGCGTCGCTGTCGCCGACGTACGGGATGTGCTCGTCGCCCGGAAGCTCCACGTACCGCGCCCCGCGATGTGCTCGGCGAGGTACCGGCCGTGGCCGACCCGCGCGGCACGATTCTCCTTGCGGTGGATGATCAGTGTCGGCGCCTGGATGGCGGGCAGTACCGGGCGTAGATCGCTCTGGAACCGCGTGCGCGCAATCGCCTGGGCGGTCGCAGGACTCGCACCGCGGTTGCCGGCGCGCCGCCACCACTGCCGGAACCGAGCGTCGGACGCGAACTGCGGGATGAACAGCTCGAGGTCGACGAACGATCCGGCGTTCTCGTCGTCGTAGACCGTGTCGGCGAAGCGCTCGACCATGTGATCCGGGAGGCCGTGCGGATAGTCCACGTCCCGGCGGAGACGCGCATAGGCGTTCAGCAGGATCAGCGCGGCGGTTCTGTCCGGATGCGTCGCCGCCGTGAGCATCGCCACCAGCGCCCCGTCGTCGGCGCCACACAACGCGGCCCGCTCCGAGCCGGCGGCGTCGAGCACGGCCAGCGTGTCGCCCACCCACTGCTCGAGTGACGGCGGGGTCGACGGGTCGATGGGGTCCGACAACCCCACCCCGCGCAGGTCCATGCGGATCAGACGGGCAAACGACGCCAGGTCACCGTGGAAGCGGGCGAACCCCGGCTCGTCGTCGATCGACCCGATCGAGATCGTCCCCGACGACAGGTAGAGCAGGTCGGGGCCGCTGTCACCGAGCACCTGGTACGCGATGTGCGCATCACCGCTGCGCGCGTACTGCGTCTCCGCTTCCACAGTTCCGAGCGTAGGGCGCATCCGCGGACGAAACTGCAGGGCGTGGAACCGATTCAGGTCCGCAAGCACGCCGGGTCGGACGGTCCGGTCGTCGTGCTGCACGGGGGTCCGGGCGCCCCCGGCTCGGTCGCCGGGCTCGCGGCGGTGCTGGCACCCGGCTTCGAGGCGTGGGAACCGCTGCAGCGTCGCAGCGGTGAAGTGCCGCTGACCGTGGATCGCCACGTCGCCGACCTGCGCGACATCGCGCCCGATCCGGCGACGATCGTCGGCCACTCCTGGGGTGCCATGCTCGGATTGTCGTACGCGGCGAGGTACCCGGCGGCGGTGCGAGCGTTGGTGCTCGTCGGCTGCGGCACGTACGACACGGCGAGTCGAGCCGAGTACGAACGACGCTTCGAGGCGAAGCTCGGCGATGTCGGGCGGGCTCGAGGCAACGAGCTCCGGATCGCGATGGAGCGAGCGCGCGGCCGGCCAGAGCGGGACGAGGTCCTGGCGCGTCGAGGGGCGTTCGCCGCCGAGGTGCAAGCCGTCGACCTCCTGCCCGAGACGGGGCCGCCGCTCCGTGCGGACGTCGTCGGCCACGACGAGACGTGGCGGGATGTCCTACGACGTCAGGCGGCGGGCCTCGAGCCGCAGTCGTTCGATGCGATCGAGTCGCCGGTGTTGATGCTCCACGGCGACGACGACCCGCATCCCGGGTCCATGATTCGGGACACGCTCCTCCCCTACATCCCGCAGCTCGAGTACGTCGGTATCCCGCGCTGCGGACACGAGCCGTGGCGGGAACGGCACGGGCGCGAGCCGTTTCTGACAACTCTTCGAGGCTGGCTCCGGGAACGCTGAGGTTTACGCCGACTCGTTGGCGAGACGTTCGAGTTGGTCGAGGAGGACAGGTTGCTCGGCGTCGATGCCCTCCATGACCCGGTCGGCGACCCGAACGACCTCCCAGCGATCGACGAGGTCGTCGTCGATGGGACGTTCTCGCGCGTACGCACGCAAAGAGAGCCGGAAGAACGCCCCGCGACCGATCGCGTGCATGCCCCGGATCAAGGCGGGCATGTGTTCCGGCACCGCTCCCTGGCGAAGCAGCAGACGGGTGCGCGCCAGATCGGCAGCGGGATCACCGCGGGTGGCGTCGGTCCAGTCGATGACCGCCGGCCCGTCCGGGCCCAGCAGGACGTTGCCGGGATGAAAGTCGCCGTGACAGAGGCGATCACCGTCCGGCAGGGCGTCCAGCTTCTTCAGCGCGAAGTCGGCGAGCTCGGCGGGAAGGTCGGCGGCGATGCTCGATCTTCCTCCGCACCAGGTCGCGGAGGCTCGGCAGGTTGTCGGGTGCGACCACGTCGTGCATGCGAGCCTGCGCACGCCCGAGGATGCGAGCGACCCGTGGCACCGCCCATGGCCGCCGCCCCATCAGCGCGATGAGGTCGGGCCCGTCGACGCGGTCCATGATCAGCCCGGCGTGCCCTTCCACCATCGTCGTGCCGTACACCTTCGGGACGTCGACCCCACCGTCTGCGGCGGCGCGCATCGCCGCCGCTTCGCGCTCGACTCGCGTCGGATCGCTCGATCGGCGCAGCAGGCGCAGAACTGTTCCATCGTCCCAGGCGAAGATGTCGGCCTCCCGGCCCTCGCCCACCTGGGCGTGTCCCGCAAGCTCGCCCTCGGGCACGCGTCTACGGCTCGAGGATGACCAGCGGAATCTCGCGGTCCGTGCGCTCCTGGTACTGCGCGTAGCCCTTGTACGCGGCCACGACGCGCGGCCAGAGCTCAGCCTTCTTCTCGGGCGAGGCGATCCGCGCCTGCATGGGCCGGGTCTGGCCGTTCATCGTGATCTCGACGTTCGGGTCCTCCCGGAGGTTGAGGAACCAGGTGGGATGCCGGTCGTCACCGCCGTAGGAGGCGACGAGCACGACCTTGGCGCCGTCCTGTACCGGCGAGGTGAGCATCGTCGTCCGGCGCTTGCCGGTCCTGCGCCCGGTCGTCGTCAGCTCGAGCACCGGCATGCCGAATCCACGGTTCCCGAGCCGGCCGTTGCTCATCCGGAAGACGGCTCGGTGGAACCCGGTCACCATCCGCGCTGCCATGTCCTTGGCGTTGGCCACGGGCCTAACCGTAGGGCCGCAGGAGCATCTCCTGGGCGACGGAGACGGCAACGTGGCGATCGGGGCCGTAGATCGTTCCGCGCAGCACGCCGCGGCCCCCGGTGTTGACGAGCGAGTGGACGTCGTAGAAGAGCCACTCGTCGGCTCGCAAGGGACGGTGGAACCAAGCCGCGTGATCGATGCTCACCATGCCCGTGACGTCGCCCTCGAGCTGGAGAGGCCGGCCTCCGGTCCCGGTGATGTCGGTGACGAACGCGATGAGCGCGGCGTGGAGATGAGGGTCGTCAGGCAACACGACCGGGATGCGGGACCACGCGCGATGCGTCGACGCTCGCGTGCCGTCGGGCGCGGGCGGCGTCGGGCCGAGGTGCGCAGCCGACCATGGCCCGGGTCCCGTGGACGCGGGCAGCTCGTCGGGGGCGGGGACGTCGCGGTCGATCGGGAGCTCGTACTCGTAGCCAGTCGGTGTCGGCCGTGAACGAGCACATCATCGCGAAGACGGGTTCGCCGTCCTGCACGGCCTCGAGTTGTCGCATCACGAACGTGCGCCCTTCCCTGAGTGGCGCGACGCGGTACGAGAGCTGCTTCCCGGCGAAGACCGGTCGCAAGAAGTACCCGTGCAGGGAGTGGAGGCGCGCGCCGTCCGGAGCAGTGCGCGTCACCGCATGTACGGATTGGGAGAGCACGAACCCGCCGAACAAGCGCTCGCCGAACCAGTCCGGTGCGTCGCCGACCCAGCCGTCGCCGTCGGGCCGTACCGTCACGAACTCGATCGTCTCCTCGACGATCGACTCGATGTCGATCTCGGGTTCGGCCATCGGCGGGAGTGAACGCCTTTCAGTCGCCGGTCACACGGAAGACGTCGTCGTGCTCCCGCGCCCGCTCGGACACCTGGATCCCCACGCTGTCCCCGACCTTCGCGGCCTCGACGGGCACGTGCTCGAGCTCCATCGACCCGACCTCCTGCGTGAAGTTCGAATGCGCGCCGGCGACCCGAATCGTGTCGCCCACGCGCAGCTCTCCGGCGGTGATGTCCACGATGGCGACGTGGGGCTTGCCGAAGTAGTGGGTCACCGTTCCGACGAGTTGCTCCCCCATGACGTTGCTCCTCTCGGCGCCGTCCCCTCTTCGGTTGCCGAAGGTGTGGTCTACGAGAGGGTAGTGAGGGCTCCCGCCTGCCTGCGGCCGAGAATGGATGCGGCCGCGGGAGCCGCCCCCTTCATCCGTTGCGGATGATGACCCACACCCGGGCCCCTCCGTATCGTCCGGAGAGAAGCCCACCCAGCACCAGGAGGCAGCAATGGGCATGATGTTTCGACCGCGGCGTCCGCTGATGCGAGTCGCGGCGGGAGCGGCGACGGCGACGGTTGCGTACAAGGCGGGTCAGCGTCGCACGCAGCAGAACCAGTACAACGACCAGGCCCAGGCCGCCTACGCACAGACGCAGGCCCCACCCCCGCAGGCAGCGCCGGCGCCCGCCGCACCGGCACCGGCGGACTCGACGGCCGAGCTGGAGCGGTTGGCCAAGCTGCACGAGTCGGGTGCGCTGAACGACGAGGAGTTCTCGGCGGCGAAGTCGAAGCTGCTGGGGATGTGAGCGTCGGTTGCGGGCAAAGGAGGCGTGATGGGATCGAGTGCTGATCGGGCTGCGGTGTTGGTGCAGGCAATCGAAGCGACCGTCGCGGGCGACAGCCGGGTCGTCCGTGACCTCTACGCCGACGACGTACAAGGTTGGTCGCCGGTGATGACCGTGTCGTCGGCCGCCGAGTTGGCGGTCGAGCTCGAGGACCGCCAGGAGGCGTTCTCCGACATCGACCTCGAGGTCACGCCACTCGACGTCGGTGCCGACCAAGCGTGCGTCGAGTGGATCGCGACCGCGACGCACTCCGGGCCACTGGTCGTCGACGAAGAGGTCGTGATCGAACCCAGCGGCGGACGGTTCACGCTGCGCGGCGTGACGGTCGCCGACTTCGAGGGTGACCGCATTCGGGCTTTCCGCCAATACTGGGACGAAGTCGCACTGCTCGAGCAACTTCAGCTTCTTCCGTCGGAGTAAAAGCACCGAGAATTCACGATTCCGGGCCCCTCTGCCCTTTACTCCACGCGCGCAGAACGGGCACGCTGTCGTGGTGGCAGGACGCGTTAGATATGCGAGGCGCGCCGGGATCCGGCGTATCGAAGGAGGGCTTGCTCGAAGGAGCCCTCCGTTTCGTCCCGAGCGAGATCAAGTTGCGGAGGCCCGAGCTTCGGCCCGGCGTCGTGCCTCGCCCGGGACTTGACTGACGCGCTCGACGCCAGCGACGCGACCGTCGCGCTGGTCGTTGCACCTCCCGGGTACGGCAAGACGACCCTCGTGAGCCAACTCACGGCCGGGGCCGAGCAGCCCTTCGCCTGGCTGACGGTGACCGAGGAGGACAACGACCCTTCGGCGTTCCTCGCGTACCTCGCGCTCGCGCTCGACACGATCGAGGCGCTCGACCCGCAGACGTTCGCGGCGTTGGCGATGTCGGAGGCCGACCTCGTCAGCATTCGCCTGCCCCGTCTCGGCAACGTGCTCGCCAACCGGTCGTTGCCGTTCGTGCTCGTGCTCGACGACGTCCACCTGTTGCACTCGTCCGGATCGGTCGCCGTGCTCGAGCTGCTGGCGGACCAGATGCCGCCCGGCTCGCAGCTCGTGCTCGCCGGTCGGAGTGACCCTCCCCTCTCGCTCCCGCGCATGCGCGCGCGAACGGTGAGCTCCTCCGCATCGGGGCCGACAGCCTGGCGATGAGCGAGCCGGAAGCGCAGAGACTCCTCGAGCAGGCGGGCGTGGAGCTCGACGGCCGGCCGCTCGAGTCCCTCGTCGTCCAGATCGAAGGCTGGCCGGCCGGTCTCTATCTCGCTGCGATCGCGCTGCGCGAATCCGAGAACCCTGCCGCCGCCGCCGAGCGTTTCGCCGGGCACGACCGCCTGGTCGCCGACTACTTGCGCGACGAGGCGCTTCGAACGTTTCCCGGAGAGCTCCGGGAGTTCCTGGTTCGGTCCTCGGTGCTCGATCGCCTGTCGGCACGGGTGTGCGACGACGTTCTCGAGCGCACCGATTCGGATCGAATGCTCGAGGAGATCAACGCTTCGAACCTGTTCCTCGTCCCGCTCGACCGGCGAGGTGAGTGGTACCGCTACCACCACCTCTTCCGGGACATGCTCGGTGGCGAGCTCGATCGCCTCGACCCGTCGATCAAGTCGGCGCTGCACGCACGAGCGAGCATTTGGTGGGAACGGCACGGCGACATCGACGCCGCACTCCGCCACGCGCGGGCCGAGGGCGACATCGACCGCATGTCCGCTCTGATCTGGTGCAACGCCCCCGGGTACCTGAGTCGAGGCCGCACCGCCACGGTGACGCGGTGGCTCGAGCCGTTCACGCCCGACGAGGTGGCGGCGCATCCTCCGCTCGCGCTCGCGGCCGCCTGGTGGTCGCTGACAGCGGGTGACACGGCGAGCATCGGCCACTGGGCGTCCCTCGCCGAGCACGGACGACGCCGAGGTGCTTGCCCGACGGCACGCCGCTGCGTTCCGCCGTCCTGCTGCTGCACGCCCTCGGCGGCCACGACGGCCTCACGCGTGCGCGAGACGACGCCGCGCTCGCGTTCGAGCTCGACCGACCCGACAGTCCGTTCCGCCCGATCGCGCGGTTCGTCGAAGGCAGCGCGCTCCGGCTGCTCGGGGAGCCGCAGCTCGCCCGCGACCGCCTTGGAAGACGGCGCCCGCCTGTCCGGCGTGCTGCATCCCTCCATCCACGTGCACTGCCTTGCACACCTCGCGCTCCTCGCCATCGACGACGGCGCAATGGCCGAAGCGGCCTCACTCGTCGACCGGGCGATGCGCGAGATCGACCGGTACGTCCTCGGCGAGCGGCCGGCCATGGCGCTCGTCTACGCCGCGGCCGCGTTGTCGCATGCCCGCCAGGGTGAGACGTCCGAAGCGCGAACCGCGTCGAAGCACGGACTGTGGCTGCTGGAGAAGCTCACCGGAATCGGCGCCGGTCTGATCGCCGACGCCGGGCTCTCGTTGGCGCGCGCCACCTTGCTGCTGGGTGATGTCAGCACGTCACGGATGCTCGTCCGCGAGGCCCATCGCATCATCGCGAGGTATCCGGACGCGGGAGTGCTCCCGGATCTTCTGACCGAGGTCGAACGGATGACCGACGCATCCACCGTCCCGGTCGGGTTGGCCGCCACGCCGCTGACGCCCGCCGAGATGCGCGTGCTCCGCTACCTGCCCACCCACTTGAGCTTCGAGGCGATCGCCGAGGAGCTGATCGTCTCACGCAACACGGTGAAGACCCAGGCGATCGCCGCGTACCGAAAGCTGGGCGTGAGCTCGCGCGCCGAGGCCGTCGAACAGGCGCGCGGGCTCGGCCTGCTGGACGAGTAGATGGCTCGCACCGAAGCGCCCGGCAGGGCGACGAGTGCCGCTGAGACTTCCACTGCGCCGGAACGCGGCCCGCTCGTCCTCCTCGCACTCATCCTGGTCGCAGCGGTCGCCAACCTGAACCTCGCGGTCGCCAACGTGGCGCTGCCCGACATCGGCATCGCGTTCGACTCGTCGCAGACCACGCTGGACCTCGTCGCCGTCGGCTACTCGCTCGGCCTCGCCGCCTCGGTGCTGTACCTGGGCGCGCTGGGCGACCGCTACGGGCGCAAGATGATGCTCGTCCTGGGGGTCTCGCTGTCGATCCCGGCGTCCATCGCGGCTGCGTATGCGCCGTCCGACGGCTTCCTCATCTTCGCTCGCATCGTCGGCGGCGTCTCGGCCGGCATGGCGTACCCGACGACGCTGGCGCTCATCACGGCGCTGTGGGCAGGACCGGCGCGCACGAAGGCGATCGCCTTGTGGTCCGCGATCGGCGGCGGACTGTCGGCGCTCGGCCCCCTCGTCGCCGGCGGTCTCCTGGAGAAGTTCTGGTGGGGCTCGGTGTTCCTCGTGACTCTGCCGCTCGCCGCAGTCGCCCTCGTGCTGGCGGTCGTGCTCGTCCCGAGTCACGTCAACGAGACGAGCGACTCGGTCGACAACCTCGGCGGCATCGTGTCGGCGGTTTTCGTCGGCGCCCTCATCGTCTCGATCAACTTCGCCTCGGTCCCGAACGAGGGAACGATTGCGATCGGGCTCGGAGCGGTCGCTCTCGCGGCCGGGATCGCGTTCTTCATCCGGCAGCGCCGCGCCCGGAATCCGCTGTACGACCTGCACGTCGCGGCACGCCGCATCTTCTGGGTCGCCGCGTGCGCCGGCATCATCGTGTTCGGCTCGCTCATGGCCGCCATGTTCATCGGTCAGCAGTTCCTGCAGAACGTGCTCGGCTACTCGACGCTGGAGGCCGGCGCCGCCATCCTCCCCGCCGTCTTCCTCATGGTTCTCGTCGCGCCCAGGTCGGCGAAGCTCGTCGAGGCGAGGGGTGCCCGGTTCACGCTGTTGTTGGGGTATGTCTTCGTGCTGCTCGGCTTCCTCACGATGTATGCCCTCTGGGACCAGGGCACGCCGTACTGGGAGGTCGGTCTCGCCTACGGGTTCGTCGGCATCGGCGTCGGCTTCGCCGGGACGCCGGCGTCGCACTCGCTCACCGGGTCGGTGCCGGTGAAGCGCGCCGGCATGGCCTCGGGCACCGCCGACCTCCAACGCGACCTCGGCGGCGCCATCATGCAATCGATCCTCGGCGCGCTCTTGACCGCCGGCTACGCGGCGGCGGTCGCGAGCGCCATCGCGGCCTCGCCGAACGGCAACCAGATCAGCGACAAGACGGAAGCCCAGCTGGAACAGTCCTTCGCCGGCGCCGAGACCATCGCCAAGCTGGAGCCGCAGTACGCCAAGCAGATCATCGCCGGCGCCCAGTCGTCGTTCGTCGACGGCGCCGACTGGGCCTACGTCGCCGGCATCGTCGCCATCCTGCTCGGCTTCGCGCTCGTGTACTTCTTCTTCCCGAAGAAGGACAAGGAGCAGGAGTTGCTCGCCGAGTACGTCGACGAGGACACGGCGCGCCCCGTCACATCAAGAGGCGGCTAACGTCGAAACGATCGAGAAAGGGGCCAGTACATGCCCGAGGCAGGCAAGATCGCGAACCTCGGCCAGAAGCCGCTCGTGGGCGCGCCGTTCTGGTTGGTCATTCTGGTGCTCTGGGGGGTCATGGAGCTCGCGTGGCGCTGGCGGAAGGTGCGGGCGCGTATCTCGTAGCGCGTCAGGCGTCGACGGTCCGGGACCGGGCCGCCGGGAGGAAGACCGCGGCCGCGAGGCCGACGAGGCCGATCGCCCCGAGGACGATCATCGCGGCGCCGTACGCGTGGGTGGTCAGGCCCGCCACGAGAATCGTGCCCGCGATCGCGGTGCCGAGCGACGAGCCGAGGTTCGACACGCTCCGTGACAGTCCGCTGATCTCGCCCTGGAGGTTCTCGGGGAACGCCGACTGCACGACGTTGACCGATGGGGTCAGCATCACGCCGACGCCGAGCCCGATGAGCAGCAGACCAGGGCGCGAAGGCCCACACGCTGGGCGACCCGGCCACCAGCGCGAGCAGCACGGCGATCCCGGCGATCGTGACGACGAAACCGGCCATGATCAGCGTCCGCTGCTCGTACTTCTTGGCAAGCCGTTCGGCCGCGAGCGACGAGACCAGGATGCCGGCGGTGGCGGCCGTGAAGATCGCACCGGTCTCGATCGCGTTGTATCCGCGAACCACTTGCAGATAGGCGGACACGGTGAACGAGGTGCCGAGCAGCACGAGCCACTGAACGTTCTGCGTGACGAGGGCGAGGTTCGACGTCCGGTTTCGGAACAGCCCGGTCGACAGCAGGGGTTCCTTGTGGTCGCGCTCCATGGCGCGGACATGGACGAAGAACCCGGCGAGGACCAGGGCTGCAACGGCGAGCAGGATCAGCGTGAGCAGGAGGTTGTTGTCCGCCGCGAGGATGCCCATCACCAGGATGACGAGGCCGACGGCGGACAGGATCGCGCCGACGGTGTCGAAGGGGTGGGTCGGATCCGGCGCCACCGGATCTTCGATGCGGCGGCCGAGCACGAAAATCACGACGATGACCAGCGCCTGGAACACGAACGCCGCTCGCCAGCTGATGGCCGTGGTGATGAGGCCGCCGATCAGCGGCCCGGCGGCGGCGCCGACGCCTCCCATCCCGCTGATCAAGCCGAAGGCGCGCGGCACGCGAGGTCACGTCCGTGAAGAGCATCGTCGTGAGGATGTACACGGGCGGGATGAGCAAGGCGGTGCCGACACCTTCGAAGATCGAGTTCCCGAGGATGAGCACGCCGAGGCCGGGAGAAACGGCGCTCATCGAGCGCGCCGATCCCGTAGATGAGCAGACCGAGCTGGAAGCACCGCTTGCGGCCCCAACGGTCGGTCAGCTTCCCGCCGGGGATCATGAGCGCCGCCATGACCAGCAGGAAGAGCGTGATGGCGACCTGGACGCCCTGGACCGACGTGTCCAGGTCCGTGCTGATGTCGGTGATCATCACGTTCATGTTCGAGCCGGCGAAGCTGCAGATGAACTGCGCGAGCGCGAGCGGAACGAGCACTCTGCGCAGCGCCGCGGGCGGGCGGCTGACCGCTTCGGTCATGCCGGCAGGCCTAGGCGTCGACGACGTTCACGCGGCCGGCGCCGTGGTCGAGCTGGTAGTTGAGGTTGAGGGCCGCGTTGATCAGCGCCAGGTGCGTGAACGCCTGCGGGAAGTTCCCGAGCTGCTCACCGGTGAGGCCGATCTCCTCGGCGAACAGACCCGACGTGGTTGGCGTACGTGAGCATCTTCTCGAACACCAGCCGCGCCTCGTCGAGGCGGCCCGACCTCGCAAGGGCGTCGACGTAGAGAGAAGGTGCACAGCGAGAACGTGCCTTCGGATCCCTGCAAGCCCGTCGGGTGACGCCTTCGGGTCGTAGCGGTAGACGAGGCTGTCCGAGACGAGCACCTTGTCCATCGCCGTCAACGTCGACTGCCACTTCTCGTCGAACGGCGAGACGAAACCGATGAGCGGCATGAGCAGCAGCGAGGCATCGAGCACGTCGCTGCCCTCGTACTGCACGAAGGCCTTCATGGAGTCGTTCCAGCCCTTCGTCTGGACCCAGCGGTAGATCTCGTCCCGCTCCGTCCTCCAACGCTCGAGGTCCGCCGGCCGACCGTGGTCGATCGCCATCCGGATGGCGCGGTCGAACGCGACCCACTCCATGCACGCGGCTGTAGGTGAACGACTTGCGACCCCCCGCGTGTCTCCCAGATCCCCTCGTCGGGCTGGTCCCAGTGCTCGCACAACCAGTCGATCATCCGGACGATGTCGTTCCAGCCCCGGTCGCCGACGCGCCAGCCCGGCTCGGTCGGTGAAGAGGATCGAGTCCATCGCCTCGCCGTAGATGTCGAGCTGGAGCTGATCCGCGGCGCCGTTCCCGATCCGCACCGGGCTCGAGCCCCGGTAGCCCTCGAAGTGGTCGAGGGTCTCCTCGGCGAGGTCGCAGCTGCCGTCGACGCGGTACATCAGCTTGAGCGGGAAGACCGCCGGCTTCGGCAGTCTGCTCCAACGTGTTCCGGAGCCAGACGGCGAAGCGCCATGGCCTCCTCGGTGTACCCGAGCCCGAGCAGCGCGTAGACGGAGAACGACGCGTCGCGGACCCAGGTGTACCGGTAGTCCCAGTTGCGCTCGCCTCCGACCTGCTCCGGGAGCCCGGCGGTGGGCGCGGCGACCAGGGCGCCGGTCGGCGCGTAGGTCATGAGCTTGAGCGTCATCGCGGACCTGCCGACCGCCTCCCGCCACCGACCCCGGTACGTCGACTTGTGCAGCCAGCCTTCCAGAACTCGACCGTGTCGTCGAACACCTGGACCATCTCGCCGTGGCCGATCTCGCTCTTCTCGCGCCGACTCGAGGATCGACGCCCGTGAAGTCGCCGGCGCGCACGGTGAACCGCGACGCGGACGTCTGCCCTTGTCCTGCTCGAGCGGGATCGTGCCGGTGAGGTGGAGCGTCATCGACGGCGCCTCGAACACCGCGTTGCGTGCCGTTGACCTGCGTCTTGTGGGACTCGCGCCCGTAGTCGAATCTCGGCTGGATGCGCGCCTCGAAGTCCAGCTCTCCCCGGACGCCGCGAACGGCGCGGGCCAGGCGGTGGTGGTCGGTCGCGACGCCCGGCTTCTCGATCGGCATGAAGTCGATCACCTCGACGACGCCCTTCTCCGACAAGAAGCGGGTCACGAGGACGGCGGTGTCGGGCAGGTACATCTGCTTGCTGACACAGTCGGCGTCGACCGGGTGCAGCGTGAAGTCGACCGCCCTTCTCGTGGTCGAGCAGCGACGCGAAGACGCTCGGGGAATCGAAGCGCGGGCAGCAGAACCAGTCGATGGTGCCGTCGGTGGCGACGAGCGCCGCCGTCTGGAGATCGCCGATCAGTCCGTGATCCGCGATGGGGGGATAGTGTCGACATCGTGGTCTCCCTCGTGCGGCCGGCTCGCCCGACTCTGCGGGGCCGGCGGCGGGCTGTCATCACCCGCTTGGGGTGATCCGGCGCCCCGAATCACCCAGGGGGATTGACGACACCGACGCCGATCGGTCGCAGAATCAGCCCGACCTCCGACATCAGCTTTCGGCAAGGGGGCAGCGATGTCGCTCGAGGGAAAGGTTGCCATCGTCACCGGGGGCAACAGCGGCATCGGCAAGGCGATCGCGCTGGCCCTGGCCCGGCGCAAGGCCAACATCGTCATCGACTACGTCGCCCAGGAGCACGCCACCGAGGAGCTCGAGCACGAGATCGAGGCGCTCGGCGACCAGGCGACCGGCGTCAAGGCCGACGTGAGCAAGGTCGAGGACCTCCAGCGGCTGGTCGACAGGGCCGTCAAGGACTTCGGCCGGCTCGACGTGATGGTCAACAACGCCGGCGTGGAGACCCGGACCTCGGTGCTCGACACCACCGAGGACCAGTACGAGAAGGTCCTGGCGATCAACCTGAAGAGCGCCTTCTTCGGCACCCAGCTCGCCGCCAAGCAGATGATCGCCCAGGGCGGCGGCGGGCGGATCATCAACGTCAGCTCCGTCCACGAGGACTGGCCGATGCCGGGCAACGCGCCGTATTGCCTGTCCAAGGGTGGGATGCGGATGCTCACCCGCACGGCCGGTGTCGAGCTCGGGCCCCACAACATCCAGGTCGTGGGCGTGGGGCCCGGAGCGGTCGAGACGCCCGATCAACGTCTCGACGATGCAGGATCCCGGGAAGATGAAGACGCTCGACGCTGCCATCCCGCTCGGACGCATGGCGAAGCCCGAGGAGATCGGCAACGTCGTCGCGTTCCTCGCCGACGACGAGGCCAGCTACGTGACGGCGACCACCGTCTTCACCGACGGCGGCCTCATGCAGACCAGCCCGGGCCTGTAGGAGGGCGCCGCCATGCCGACCAACGAGCACTACGACGTCGTCATCATCGGCAGCGGGGCAGGCGGAGGGACGCTCGCCTGGAAGCTGGCGCCGTCCGGCAAGCGCATCCTGCTGCTCGAACGGGGCGGCTACCTCCCGCGCGAGCGCGACAACTGGGACACCGACGGCGGTCTTCCTCCGTGGGAAGTACACGACCGACGAGGAGTGGCACGACCGGAAGGGCGACGAGTTCACCCCCGAGCAGAACTACTACGTCGGCGGCAACACGAAGTTCTACGGTGCCGCGCTGTTTCGTCTGCGTCCCGAGGACTTCGGGGAGATCAAGCACCACGGCGGCATCTCCCCCGCGTGGCCGCTCTCCTACCAGGACTACGAGCCCTGGTACGCGGACGCCGAACGCCTCTACTACGTCCACGGCGCCGCGGGCGAGGACCCGACCGACGGCCCCCGCAGCAGCGACTTCCCGTACCCGGCCGTCCAGCACGAGCCGCGCATCCAGCAGCTGCACGACGACCTCCTGAAGCTCGGCTTGCATCCGTCGCACCTGCCCGTCGGCGTCCTCCTCGACCAGGACGCCCACGGCGACGCCGCACACGGGAGTCGGTGCATCCGGTGCGACCGGCTGGACGGTTTCCCGTGCGTGGTGGACGGGAAAGCGGATTCGCAGGTCGTGTGCGTCGATCCCGCGCTTGCCTCGCACCCGAACCTCGAGCTCGTCACCAATGCGAGGGTCGACCGGCTCGAGACGGATGCCTCCGGCCGCCAGGTGACGGCGGTGGTCGCGACGATGGGCGACGGCTCCGAGGCGCGGTTCTCGGGAGATGTCGTCGTCGTGTCGTGCGGCGCATTGAACTCGGCGCTGCTCCTGTTGCGGTCGGCGAACGACCAACATCCCAAGGGGCTCGCCAACGGCTCCGACCAGGTGGGCCGCAACTACATGCGCCACAACAACCTGGCCCTGATGGCGATCTCGCGCGAGCCGAACCCCACGCGGTTCCAGAAGACGCTCACACTCAACGAGTGGTACCTGAAGGGTGACGGCTGGGACTACCCGTTCGGCGGTATCCAGATGCTCGGCAAGTCGGACGGCATCCAGCTGCGGGCGATGGCACCGCGCCGGGTGAAGTGGGGCGCCAAGCTCACACCCGAGGCGTCGCTCGACGAGATCGCGCTGCACGGCGTCGACTTCTGGCTGTCGGCCGAGGATCTGCCCCTGCCCGACAACCGGCTCACGATCGACGACGACGGCACGCCACGACTCACGCTCGCCGACGAGAACAACATGGAGCCGCTGAAGCGGCTGCGGAAGAAGTTCGAGTCCATGCTGAGCGACCTCGGCTTCGAGGAGGGCACGCACCGGCGAAACGTGTACCTCCACGAGGGCATGGCCATCTCGGCCACGGCACACCAGTCGGGCACCGCGAGGTTCGGCGGCGATCCCGCGTCGTCGGTGCTCGACCTCGATTGCAAGGCTCACGAGCTCGACAACCTCTACGTCGTCGACTCGAGCTTCTTCGTATCGATCGGCGCGGTGAACCCGACGCTCACGATCATCGCCAACGCCCTACGGGTGGGTGATCACCTGCTCGAGCGGATGAAGTAGCGAGAACGTGGGCATCTGGGTTCTCGCGTCGGAGGCGTCGTCCAACCTGCTCGCGGCACGCGAGATGATGGCCTTCACGCTGGGTTTTCACATCCTGTTGGTGCCACTCGGCGTGGCGCTCCCGGCAATCACACTCATCGCGAACTGGCGGGGCGTGCGCAAGCGCGACGAAGTCGCGCTGCTCCTGGCCCGTCGCTGGTCGAAGGTCATGGCGGTGACCTTCGCCGTCGGCGCGATCACCGGCACGGTGCTGTCGTTCGAGCTCGGGCTCCTCTGGCCCGGCCTCATGGGCAAGTTCGGCGACGTGTTCGGCTTGGGGTTCAACATCGAGGCGAGCGCGTTCTTCCTCGAGGCGATCCTCATCGCCATCTATATCTACGGCTGGGACCGGCTCAGCCCCCGAGCGCACCTCTGGACGGGAGTGCCGATCCCGTTCGTGTCGATGCTCGGCGCTGCCAGCATCGTCGCCGCCAACTCGTGGCTGAACACCCCGCAGGGCTTCACACTCGGATCCGACGGGCTTCCCAAGAACATCGATGTCGGGTCGGCGATCTTCACGCCCGCCTTCCCGTGGGAATTCGCCCACATGATCATCGCTGCCTATCTCGGAGCGGGCTTCCTCGTCGCCAGCGTGTACGCGGTCGGCATGCTGCGGGGCCGCAACGACCGCTACCACCGCCTCGGTTTCCTGATCCCGTTCACGATCGCGGCGATCCTCACGCCGGTGCAGCTGCTCGTCGGCGACCAGATCACCCGGATGGTGATCCGGGAGCAGCCGGTGAAGTTCGCGGCGATCGAGGGAGTTCAGCAGTCCGGGAACCACGAGCCCGAAGCCCTCTTCGGCTACCTTCCGGGCAACGGTCAGGACGACGACGCCAGCATCGAGTACTCGATCAACATCCCCAACCTCGCCTCCTTCCTCACCGGCGGAAGCGCCGACACCGAGATCAAGGGTCTCAACACGGTCAAACCCGACGACCGGCCGCCGGTGAACATCGTGCACCTGGCGTTCGACGTCATGGTGTTGACCGCTTCGGCCCTCGCATTGCTCGCCCTCTGGTTCGGCTTCGTGTGGTGGCGCCGGAGACGCCTCCCGAAGACGCGCTGGTTCCTGCGGTGCGCAGCAGTGTCCGGTGTCGCGCTGCTCGTCACGATCGAGGCGGGCTGGATCGTCACGGAAGTCGGTCGACAACCATGGATCGTGTACAACGTGTTGCGCACCAAGGACGCGGTCACCGACCACGGCGGCATCTGGATCTCCTTCGCGCTCATCGTCGTGCTGTACCTGCTCGTCGCGGTGGGATTGATCACTGCGCTCCGGGTCATGGCCCGGCGGTGGCGCGATCGGGACGAGTTCGCCGACTCCGACGTTCCCTACGGGCCGCGTGGACCGCTGCGCCTTGGTGAGGAGGGCGCCGAGAAACCGGCGGATGAGAAGGTCGGTGTCTGATGGCGGTCGTAGCCGCGTGCATCCTCTGGTTTTGCGTCATCATGTACTCGATCTTCGGCGGCGCCGACTACGGCGCCGGGTTCTGGGATCTCTCCGCCGGCGGCACGCGCCGCGGCGAACGGCCCCGTGGCCTCATCGACCACGCCATGGCCCCAGTCTGGGAGGCCAACAACGTCTGGCTCATCTTCGCCGCCATCGTGTGCTGGACCGCGTTCCCCTCCGCGTGGGGGTCCATCATGCGAACGCTGTACGTACCGATCATCCTCGCCGGCGTGGGCATCGTCGTTCGCGGCGCCGGCTTCGCGTTCCGCAAGGTGGCCCAGAGGGCGGGACGAAAACGTGTTCTCACGGCGGCGTTCGGGATCTCGTCGGTCATCACGCCGTTCATGCTCGGCGCCGCCCTCGGCGGCATCGCATCGGGCCGCGTGCCCCCTGGGAACACCGAGGGCAGCTTGTGGGCGAGCTGGCTCAACTCCACGTCGATCACTGTCGGGATCTTCGGGGTGCTGATCTCGGCGTTCATCGCGGCGACCTTCCTCGTCGCCGACGCCAATCGCTACTACGACGAGGTGATGGGGTCGTATTTCCGGATCCGGGCGTTCGTGATCGGTCTGCTGGCCGGGATCGCGGCGCTCGTCGGCCTCTTCGTGCTGCGCAACGACTCGCCGTACATCTATCGCGGCCTCACGCACGAAGGTCTTCCCTTCCTGATCGCGTCGGCCGTCTTCGGGCTCGCGGCTCTGGGCGCGCTGTGGCGGCAGTACGGCGGCCGTCGAGTACGCGTGCTCGCCGGCGCCACTGTGCTCTCGGTGCTCCTCGGCTGGGGCGTCGCACAGTATCCGTACGTGTTTCCGACGACGTTGACGATCGATCAAGCCGCGGCGCCCAGCTCCGTGCTCCTGTGGCTCCTGGTCGCGTTCATCCTCTTCGCCGTCACGGTGATCCCGACGCTGCTGCTGCTCTGGTACCTCGATCAGCGCAGCCGGCTCGACGAGGGCGTGGAAGCCGGGTCGTCGGCGTCGCGCCACCGCGTCGTGATCGTCGGCGGCGGATTCGGCGGGCTCTTTGCGACCAAGGCCCTCGCTATGGCACCCGTCGACGTCACGCTCGTCGACCGGCACAACTACCACCTCTTCCAGCCGCTCCTGTACCAGGTCTCCACCGGCATCCTCTCGGAGGGCCAGATCGGCCCCGCGCTGCGTGACGTGACGAGGAACACCCGCAACTGCCGGGTCGAGCTCGCCGAGGTCACCGGCTTCGACCTCGACAGGCGCGTCGTCAGGGCGATCGATCCCGTCGGCGAGCGGAAGGAGATCCCATACGACAGCCTCATCGTCGCCGCCGGCGGGCGTACCTCCTACTTCGGCAATGACCAGTTCGAGCACTTCGCCCCCGGTATGAAGACGATCGACGATGCACTCGAGCTGCGACGGCGGATCTTCGGCGCGTTCGAGCTCGCCGAGCTCGAGGACGACCCCGAGGAGAAGCGGCGCTGGCTCACGTTCGTGGTGGTGGGCGCGGGCCCGACCGGGTGTGAGCTCGCGGGTCAGATCCGGGAGCTGGCCGAGCGGTCGCTCCACCACAACTTCCGGACGATCGACCCCTCCACCGCCAAGGTCCTCCTGGTCGACGGGGGGAAGGAGCCCCTCGCCAGCTTCGGCGACAACCTCTCCGGCAAGGGCCGCAAGGAGCTGGAGCACATGGGCGTGGAGCTGCGCATGGGCCTGCGCGCCACGAACGTCGACTTCCAGGGCATCGACGTGAAAACCCCGGACGGCACCGACCGCATCCACGCGCACACGGTCATCTGGGCGGCCGGCGTGGCGGCGTCGCCGCTGGCGAAGAGGCTCGGGGACGCGTCCGGAGCAGAGGTCGACCGCGCCGGCCGGGTGGCCGTGCTGCCCGACTGCACCCTGCCCGGTCACCCGGAGGTGTTCACCATCGGCGACATGATGAGCCTCGATCATCTCCCCGGCGTCGCCGAGGTCGCCATGCAACAAGGTCTGTTCGCGGGCCGCACGATCCGCCACCGGCTGCGAGGCGACGACCGCGCGGTTCACTTCAAATACGTCGACCTCGGCAGCATGGCGACGATCGGTCGCTTCCGCGCCGTCGTCGAGTTCAAGCGCATCCGTCTCAGCGGCTTCGCGGGTTGGCTGATGTGGCTCGCCGTGCACCTCGTATTCCTCACCGGCTTCCGTAACCGCTTCGGAGCGCTCATTCGATGGAGCGGCGCGCTGCTCGGCCGACACCGGGAGGAGCGCGCGTTCACCGTGCGCCGGGCGAGCGCCGGCGACGACAGCTACGCCTCGGTGCTCCCGCCGAACATCGACCAGCAGCGGACCTGATGTCCAATGGCGGCCGACGCGCAACCCGCCCTCTCGGCCTTACGCACACCGCGCGCCGCCGCAGTTGCCGGGATCGTGTTCGCAATACTCTTCGGTAGCGTGCTCGTGCTGATTCGCCTCTCCCTGCCGGCAGACCCGGATGACGCCCGCAGCTGGCTCACCAACTCTTCACAGCGCGGCGCCCTGCACACCGCCCACTACCTCGTGCCGTTCTGTGGACTGGCGTTCCTGTGGTTCATGGGAGTGCTGAGCTCGCAGATAGGCGACCGCGAGGACAAGTTCTTCGCGACGAACTTCCTTGGAACAGGCCTGCTGTTCGTGGCGATGCTCTTCGTGTCGACCGCGTTCGCCGGCGGCATCGCGTCGGAGGCAGGCCGGCGCGACGGGTCGGTGCCAATCGACGTGTCGCAGTTCGCCCGCCCGACCGTCAACAGCCTCGTGACCAATTACGCGATCCGGATGGCGGCCGTCTTCGCGATCTCGACCTCCATGATCGGTCTGCGCCTCAAGCTCTTCCGTCGCTGGCTCGCGCTGACTGGTTTCGCGATCGGCCTGTCCTGCTCTTCGTCGCGAGATCGCTTCCCTGGATCGAACTCCTGTTCCCGGCGTGGGTCCTGGTCGTCAGCATCGAGATCCTCGTGCTGTCGTTCCGAAGCGCTATTCCCCGAGAAGGCGCTGCTTCGCAGCGGTGAACTCGCCCTCGGTGAGCTCGCCCGCGCGCTGCAGTCCGTCGAGCGACGCGAGCTTCTCGACCGGCTCGCCCTCTCCCCCGCTGCCGGACTGGCGCGCGCTTGTGAGGCTTGTCGACGCTCTGCATCGAAACTCGTTTACGGTTGAACTCGTCGGCCTTTCGCCCATAC
>CAWIJM010000018.1:0-9438 GCA_963836445.1 uncultured Actinomycetes bacterium | reverse complement strand
ACGTCGCCAGGCCGCCCCAAGCGACCGTCAGCGCCACCACGGTTCCCGCGGCCACGCTCCGGAGCCACCGCTTGCGCGTCACGTGTCGGTGCGATTCGCGCACTTCTCGCCCCCCAATATCCCTCGGGGCCAGCTCCCCCCGCCCGACCCGCAGCAGGCCCCGGCCGGCTTGACCGGCCAGTCGAGTGTGACGGCCGACACTCTAGGTGCAACCGCCCCGATGTCAACCGCGGCCGAGCATAGGTCGCGAGGCTGACAGCCCGCTGACGTGGGCTTTCGGGCCGTGTCGCGGGGGTGCGGCGGGTACCGTGCCCGGCGTGCGGTGGCTCCGGGTGACGGGCACGTGCGCGATCCCGCTCGACGAGTTGGATTGGCGCTTCTCGGGCTCGGGTGGGCCCGGGGGCCAGCACGCGAACACCTCCAACACGCGCGTCGAGGTGCGCTTCGACGTCGCCGGGTCACCGTCGCTCTCACCGTCGCAGCGCGCCCGGTTGCTGGAGCGGATCGGTCCGGTGGTGCGGGTGGTCGCAGCGGACACGAGGTCCCAGGCCCGCAACCGGGAGCTGGCCTTGTCCCGGCTCCGTGAGCGGCTCGCCGACGCGCTTCGCACCCCGCGGGCCCGTCGGGCGACGGCGCCGAGCGCGGCGGGGCGGCGCCGCCGGCTCGAGGGCAAGCGGCGTCGAGGCGATCTCAAGCGGCAGCGGCGAATGCGACCGGGACCGGGGACTGACCAGGTGGATGCTCGCGGTGAAGATCCTGTGGTTCGCGGCCGGCGTCGCGCTCGTCGTCCTCGTGATCGATGCCGCGGTGCGGACGTTGGTCCTCCCGAGAGGCTCTGTCGTCCCGCTCTCGAGTGTGTCTGGCTGACCTCTCGCCGCGTCTTCGCCCTGATCGCAGCGCGGTGCAAGACGTACGAGAGTCGCGACCGCGTCCTGGCGCTGTACGCGCCGTTCACACTGCTGCTTCTGCCTGTCATCTGGCTCACGATGATCCTCGGCGGATTCACGATGATGTTCCACGCGCTGGGCGTGTCGAGCTGGCGCACCGCCTTCGTGGAGAGTGGCTCGTCGCTCTTGACGCTCGGTTTCGTGCGTCCGCGGCGACCTGCCTACAAGCGTCCTGGCGTTCTTCGATGCCATGTTCGGCCTCGGAGTGCTCGCCCTGTTTATCGCGTACCTCCCGTCCATCTACAACGCGTTCTCGCGACGTGAGGTGCTCGTGGCCCTGCTCTCGGCGCGGGCCGGCACCCCTCCGTCGGCACTCGACTTCCTGATCCGTACCTCGCGCATCGACGAGCTGCACCGCCTCAACGAGGTGTGGGAGCGATTCCAGGAGTGGTTCGCGGAGATCGAGGAGACGCACACCTCGCAGGCGGCGTTGGTGTTCTTCCGTTCACCGAGGAACGATCGTTCCTGGGTGACCGGGTCGGGCGTGGTCCTGGATGCGGCGGCGCTGTCGAACTCGACGATCGACATCGCGTGGTCACCGCAGGCGGCGCTGTGCGTTCGCGCCGGCTACTCGGCGCTGCGCGCGATCGCCGACTTCTTCAGCATTCCGTACGATCCGGATCCGCAACAGACCGACCAGACGAGCATCGCCCGGGAGGAGTTCGACGACGCCTGTCGCCAGTTAGCCGCCGCGGGCGTGCCGCTGAAGTCCGATCTCGACCAGGCATGGATCGACTTCAACGGGTGGCGCGTGAACTACGACTCGGTGCTGATCCACCTCGCCGCCCTCACCGTCGCTCCGTACGCGATGTGGTCGTCCGACCGATCGCTGACGCGGGTTTCGGTTACCGCCGATCACGCGTCGCCGCCGCCGCCGCTGAGCCGCGTGGTCGCACGGGGTCTGCGGGCACGTCCGGCCGCCGCGCCTGGTGCGCGCTGTGCAACCAGGCGAGGAAGCGGTCGACGCCGTTCACGACGTTCTCGGTCCGGACCGAATGGAACACCTCGAAGGCGTGTGACGCGCCGGGGATCTCGGCGTACAGCACCGGTTTGCGTGATGCGTCGCGGAGGGCGGCGACGAAGCGGCGCGCTTGCTCCACGGGAACGAGGTTGTCGCTCGTGCCGTGGATCACGAAGAAGGGAGGCGCGTGCGGGCCGACGTGCGAGATCGGCGAGTACTTCACGAACCGGTCCCGGTCCTCCTCCACGGTCGCGCCGGCGACCCGGCGCGCGAACCAGTGGCCGATGCGCTCTCCGCGCGGACTGGCGCGGTCCCTGGGGTCGAATACCTCGGCGAGGTCGTACACCCCGTAGAACGGCACGCACGCCGTGACCGATGTGTCGACGTCTTCGAAGCCGTGCTGAAACTCGGGGACGTTGGGCGTGAGGGCGAGGAGCGCGGCGAGGTGGCCGCCGGCCGAGCCGCCGGTCACGACGACGAAGTCGGGATCGCCCCCGTACTCGCCGATGTGCTCACGGATCCAACGCAGCGCCAGCTTGCAGTCGACGAGCTGATCGGGAATCGACACGCGCGGGCTGAGCCGGTAGTTGGCGGCCACGCTCACCCAGCCCTCGGCGGCGAGGTGCAGCATGAGCGGGAGGGCTTGCTGACCCTTGTCGCCGACCATCCAGGCGCCGCCGTGCAACTGGAGGAGGACCGGGGCGCGGTGCGCGCCGCCCTTGGGCCGCCAGACGTCGAGGAGGTGACGCCGGCCGCCGCCCGGCGCGTACTGGATGTTCTTGACGCGCTCGACGCGACGGTCGCGGAGATAGAAGGGGAGCAGGAGGTGTCGCCGTGACGCCCGGCGCGCCAGGCGCTCGGCGAGACCGGGCGCGATCTCGGAGCGGTAGTCCGGCCCCAGCCCCTCGCGCAGCGCGTCCTCCATGACCCGCGCCGACCGGCCGGACACCAGCTGGAGCCCGAGCAGACCGGCCCACGACGCCAGCGTGATGACGAGCCCGACGATCCCCGCCCACGACTCCAGCGCGCCGAGCCAGACGAACAGGACGGTCGCGACGATCTGCCAGGCGATGTGGAACACGGCCAGCTCGGACGTGAACCACCCGGCGAAGAAGCTCAGGGTGAGGAGCTGCCAGCGGCGCGTCGGCCGGTAGGCGTTGAACGTGAACCACGCACCCACGAGGCTCACGGCGAGATAGGCCCAACCCATCCACTCATTGTGCCGCGTCGCCGGCCCCTTGAGGACCACGGCCCGCCCTCGTACGCTGCGCGTGCACGGACCTTCGATCGGATTGCGAATGCAGCGGCTGACCGGACTCGACGCCGCCTTTCTCGCGCTCGAAACCCCGTCGACGCACATGCACGTGATGGCGACGATGGTCGTCGACCCCTCCGACGTTCCCGGCGGCTTCACGGTCGAGACGATGCGGAAGCTCATCGCCGACCGGCTCCCGCGCCTCGAGCCGTTCCGCCGACGCGTGGTCGAGGTCCCGTTCGGCGTGCACCACCCGGTGTGGATCGAGGATCCCGACTTCGATCTCGACTACCACGTCCGGCGGGCCGCGCTGCCGGCTCCCGGCAGCCTCGACGAGCTCGCCGAGCTGACGGCCGAGATCGCCGGGCGCCCGCTCGACCGCCGCCGCCCACTGTGGGAGCTGTGGGTCGTCGAGGGTCTCGAGCACGGCTACGTCGGGATCATCGCCAAGATGCACCACGCCGCCATCGACGGCGTGATGGGTGTCGACCTGATGACCGAGATCTTCGACCTCGAGCGCCACCCGGCGCCCAAGCCTCCGCCCGAGCACGAGCCGGCGCCGGAACGGGTGCCGTCCGACGCCGAGCTGCTGGTGGGGGCGGTGACCTCGATCGCGCGCCAGCCGCTCCGCGCGTACCGCGCCGTCCGCAACCTCACGCGCTCGGCCGTGCGCGTGGTGCAGCGACTCCGCTCCGAGCCTGTGAGCGCCGGTGTGCCGTTGACGGCGCCGGCGAGCCCGCTGAACGGTGTCCTGACCCCGCACCGGCGCGTGGCGTTCACGTCGGTGCCGCTCGCCGACGTGAAGGAGGTCAAGGAGGCGTTCGGCGTCACGGTGAACGACGTCGTCCTGGCCGTGTGCGCAGGAGCGCTCCGGCGCTATCTCGAGATGCGCGGACGCGTGCCCGACAAGGCGCTGCTCGCGGCCATCCCCGCGTCGGTTCGGACGCAGGACGAGCGGGGCGTGATGGGCAACCGGGTCTCGGCGATGTTCGCGACGCTCGCCACCCAGCTCGACGACCCGGTGGACCGCCTCTTCGCGGCCCGGGACGTCATGAGCGGCGCCAAGCAGGTGCACGAGGACATCGGCGGCAACACCCTGCACGAATGGGCCGAGGTCGCGGCGCCGATGCTGTTCTCACGCGGCATGCGGCTGTACGAGCGGCTCCTCGAAGGCCGGCACCCGCCGATCATCAACCTGATCGTCTCCAACGTCCCCGGGCCGTCGTTCCCCCTCTACTGCGCCGGCGCCCGCCTCGTCAGCCTCTTCCCCCTCGGTCCGCTGCTGGCCGGGACCGGGCTCAACGTCACGGTGCTGAGCTACCTCGACTCGGTGGGCTTCGGGCTGATCGGCTGTCGCGAGATCGTGCCGAACATCGGAGCGATCGCGGCCGCGGTCCCCGACGCCCTGTCCGAGCTGCTGAAGGCCGCGCACGACCAATAGCGATCCGGCGCGACCTCGTCAGCGCAACGGTGCGAAGAGGTCGTCCTCGTGGGTTCCCGGCGGCGCGCCGCGGCGGATGAACCATTCGTAGCCGAACCCTTCACGGAATGCGTCGGCTGGCATCTTGAGGAAGAACGACGACTCTTGAATCTGGCTCCCGTGCGCGACCATCGCGGCCCGCTTGACGTCGAGAAAGCCGCGGACGTCGACGGTGGTCGTGATCACCGACTCCGGTGAGCCGAAGGTGTTGTCGTTCGGATCGGGCAGATCGTCGGGGTCGATGTCGCCGGGAATCTCCGTGTCGCCGGCGGCGACGCGCTCCTTCACCAAGCGGTAGATGTGATCGCGGTTCATCGTCGACTCGTACACGATCGGTGTGCCGGCGAGCTCGGCGGCGCGGGCGCCGACGCGGTGCACCTGGATGTGATCGGGGTGCCCGTAACCGCCATGATCGTCGTAGATCGTGAGCACGTCGGCGCGCTCCTCGCCGAGGATCTTCGCCAGGCGCTGCGCCGCCTCGTCGGTGTCCGCGGTCCAGAACGAGCCGTCGGCGTCGTTCTCGGGTGTCCCCATCATTCCCGAGTCGACGTAACCGAGGAACTCGACGCGGGCCACCCCGAGGATCTCGGCGGCCCGCTGTGTCTCGTGCTCCCGCCGTTCCGACATCAGCTCGCCGGGCTCGAGCACGTCTTGACCGAAGCCGGCGTGCTCGCCCTTCGTCGCGACGACGAGGACCACGCGATGCCCTTCGGCCGCTGCCTTCGCCATCACTCCGGCGGTGGCGATGGCCTCGTCGTCGGGATGGGCGTGGAAGGTCACGAGCGTGTGTGGCACGGGGGAATCCTCGCGCACGATCAGCCCTGCCAGGACAGCCGGTGGTCCCCCGCGTAACCTGACGTTAGAGTTAGCAAACTTTCGATTCGCCTTGGTGTTCTGGGGGGTTCCCGATGCGTGGTCGTCGTGCGGTAGCGGGGCTCGCGAGTCTCGTGGTTGCTGCCGGAGTGCTGGCGGCGGTGGTGCCGGCCTCGGCCGGGGCCGACACACCCAGCCAGCAGTTCCCGCCGGTGGACCAGCCCGGCGTCACGCAGACCGAGATCAACGTCGGCGGCGTGGTCTCGAAGACCAACCCGCTCGGCGGCGACTACGCCTCGTCCTTCAACGGCGTCCAGGCGTACTTCGACATGGTCAACGCCTCGAAGGACAAGGGCATCTACGGCCGCAAGCTGAAGCTCGTCTTCCGAGCGCGACGACCAGCTCGGCAACAACCGCCAAGAAGTGCAGGGGCTGCTCTCCGAGGACAACGTCTTCGCCGTGCTGCCGGTCTCGGTGCTCCTGTTCACCGGCGCCGACCTCCTCGGCCAGTCCGGCATCCCGACCTTCGGCTGGAACATCAACGCCGAGTGGGGCTCGGAGCAGGCGCCGGGGCCGCCGAACCTGTTCGGCGAGAAGGGCTCGTACCTCTGCTTCACCTGCCCGGCGCCAGCTCGTGCCCGTGGCTCGCCAAGAAGGTCAAGGCGAAGAAGGTCGGCGTGCTCGCCTACAGCGTCCCGACAGTCGGCGGACTGCGCCAAGGGCCTCCAGGCCTCGTTCGACAAGTACCCGTCGGCGAAGATCGAGTTCCCCGACACGAGCCTCGCCTTCGGTGTCACCGACCTGAGCAACGACGTCCAGCAGATGAAGGACAAGGGCGTCGACTTCGTGACGACCTGCATGGACAACAACGGGACGCTGACGCTCGCCAAGGAGATGAAGAAGCAGGGCTTGAACGCGAAGCAGTACCTGCCGAACGCCTACAACCAGAAGTTCATCGAGGAGAACGCCCCGTTCTTCCAGGGGTCGTACGTGCTGACCTTCTTCACGCCGTTCGAGGTCAAGCAGAAGCCCAAGGGCCTGAAGGACTTCCAGAAGTGGATGAAGAAGGACGGCTACGAGCAGAACGAGAACTCGATGGCGGGCTGGATCAACGCCGACCAGTTCGTGACCGGGCTCGGGAGGCCGGGCCCGACTTCACCCGCCAGAAGGTCGTCGACGCGATCAACGCGGAGAAGAACTTCACCGCCCACGGGCTCCTCGGCGGCATCGACTGGAGCGTGCGCACCAGGGCGAGCAGCCCGAGGGGTGCACCGTCGATGTCGAAGATCGAGAACGGCAAGTTCGTGCCGTCGTTCGGTCAGCCGGGCAAGCCGTTCGTCTGCCTCCAGGCTGAACCCATTGCCCGACAAGTTGCAGTCGCAGCCCACCGTCAAGGCGTGACGGTGGGCTCGGCCGTGCCGAGCCCGAACGGGAGCCGGCCCGAGTGAGCGACTTCCTCAACTACGTCATCCTCGGGATCCCGTTCGGATGCGTCTTCGCGCTCGTCGCCGTCGGGCTGGTCCTGACGTACAAGACCTCGGGTGTGTTCAACCTCGCGTTCGGCGCGCAGGCGTTCGTGTCGGCGGCGGTCTTCTACAACACCGTCACGAACCACGACTGGCCGCTCCTCCCGGCGTTCATCCTGGCGGTGTTCATCGTGGCGCCGCTCGTCGGGCTTGATCCTCGAGCGCGCCCTGTTCCGGCACCTGCGCACGGCCCCGGCGATCGCCAAGCTCGTCACGTCGCTCGGCCTGCTCATCGCGATCCCGGAGATCGTCAAGCTCCTCCCGGACTTCGACTTCCTCCAGAGCTCGGTGTTCAACCCGCCGACGATCTGGCCGAACCCGTTCGCCTACTACCACTTCGGCGACTACGTCCTCGACGGCAACCAGGTCGCGACGATCATCTCGACGGTCGCCGCCGTGCTGGTCCTCACCGTGCTGTTCCGCTAGACGACGATCGGGCTCCAGATGCGGGCCGTGGTCGAGAGCCCGCGCATGACCGAGCTGGCCGGGATCAACGCCGACCGGGTGAGCGCTTTCTCGTGGATGCTGTCGAGCACCTTCGCCGGGCCTCGCCGGCGTGCTGCTCGCGCCGCTGTTCGCCCAGCTGGCGGCGCCGAACTTCACGATCCTGCTGATCGCGGCGATCGCCGCCGCCGCATTCGGTCGGCTCGACCAGCATCCCGCTCGCGTTCCTCGGCGGGATCCTGCTCGGCGTCGCCCAGGGCGTCCTCGGCGGCTACCTGCCGAGCGACAGCATCCTCGCCAACGGGCTCCGCCCGTCGCTGCCGTTCGTGGTGCTGTTCCTGCTGCTGCTGTTCTGGCCCGGGCTTGCGCCAGCGCAGCGAGATCGTCGACCCGCTGTCGGGTGTCGACCCCCGCCGCCGGGCCTCGCCGCCGCCAGACGCATGCGCGCCCTCACGTACGCCACGTGGGTGCTCGGCGCGGTGGTCATCGCCATCGGCCTGTACGTCGCGTTGTTCGTCGTGAGCAGCTTCTGGCTGCTGATCATCACGAAGGCCGTGATCTTCTCGTTGATCTTCCTGTCGATCACCGTGATCACCGGCATGGCGGGCCAGATCTCGCTGTGCCAGGCGTCGTTCGCGGCCGTCGGCTGCGTTCGGCACCGCGCAACTCGCGAGCGCTTCGGCATGCCGGTGCTCCTGACCATGGTCATCGGCGCGGTGATGGCCGCCGCTCGTGGGCGTGCTGCTGGCGGTCCCGGCGTTGCGGCTCGGCGGCATCTTCCTTGCCCTCGCCACGCTTGCGTTCGCGTTCATGTTCGAGAGCATCTTCGTGCCCCTCGACTGGGTGAGCGGCGGCGTCCTGCCGACGAAGGTGCCCCGCCCGACGATGTTTCGACGGGGACCGACGCGTTCCTCTTCCTCGCCCTCGGGCTCTTGGTGATAGTAGCGATCGTCGTGATCCTCGTGAGAAAGGGAACGACCGGGAGATACCTCGACGCGCTGCGCGGCAGCGAGACCGCCGCGACCGTCGATCGGCATTAACCCGGCGCGCGCCCGAGATCCTCGCTTTCGCGCTCTCCGCCGGCATCGCCGGGCTCGGCGGCGGCCTCCTGCGATCCAAGAGAACCAAGCCAACTACACCGCGAACTTCCAAGCCCTCTTTGGTTTGCTGTGGCTCGTTATCGTCGTGACCCTGGGCGCACGAACGGTCGAAGGCGCGGTGCAAGCGGGGCTGGCGTTCGCATTCGTGCCCGAGATTCTCAAAGCGCTCGGCCTCTCGCCCGCGTATCAGTTCATCCTGTTCGGCCTGGGCGCTATCACCTACGCGTGGCATCCCGAGGGCATCGTCGAGTTCAACAAGCGGAAGTCGCTGGATGCCGTGCAGCGCTTCCTGACGCGTGAGGACTCCGCCACCGGGCGGGCAAGGTGACGCCGTCGTCACGGCGCGACCATCGCCGCCCACTGTTGCAACGGCGAGGGCGGGGAACCCGGGGGCGCAGCCGTGAGCCTGCTCGAGTCCTCGGGCAGGGCTCGCGATCGCCTTCGTGCCCGAGATCCTCAAGGCGCTCGGCCTCTCGCCCGCCTACCAGTTCATCCTGTTCGGCTTGGGTGCGATCACCTACGTGTGCCATCCCGAGGGCATCGTCGAGTACAACAAGCGGCGGTCGCTTGATGCGGTGCAACGCTTTCTACGCCTGCGGGAGGACCCCGCCGCCCGGCGCGCACGGTGACGCCGTCGTCACGGCGCGACGAACGCCGGCCACTGTTGCAACGGCGAGGGCGGGGAACCCGAGGGCGCAGCCGTGAGCCTGCTCGAGTCGTCGGGCGTCTGTAAGCGGTTCTCGGGTATTACCGCGTCGACGACGTGTCGATCACGGTCGAGCCCGGCGAGCCGGTCGGGCTGATCGGTCCGAACGGCGCCGGGAAGACGACGTTCTTCAACTGCCTGCTCGGTCTTCTGCGGTCCGATGAAGGTCGGGTCGTCTTCAACGGGCGCGACATCACCCGGATGCC